>JAYWCI010000029.1:0-2241 GCA_043780895.1 Kofleriaceae bacterium
GCGAGCCGCAACGGTGTCCACCCGCCCGCGCCCTCGACATCGGGACGCAATTTCGTGGGTGCGGAAACGATCAGCATCTCTCGCGGTCCGGCGTAACTCACCCGGATATCAGCTTCGTCGACCTCATGCGACGACGTGATCGGGATGTTACAGAAGCTCGTCGTGCCCACGAGGTTATCGCCGAAGACGCATTGATCTCCGATCACGACGCCCGCTGACTTTGTCGTCAGCTTGTCGACCTGCTCGGCAGAAGGTTGGGCGTGCGTCCGTTGCTTCCCTTTCTTTGCATGTGCCTGCGGCTGTTCGACGTCTTGCTGCTGTTCCTTCGATGCGTGTTCTCCCATGGCGATGTTCTCGGCACGCCGTTCTCGCGGTTGCGAAGAATCTACGCAACCGCGGAGAAGCGGTGCCGATACCCGCTGCATGAAGCAATCAACACTCGCCGAACGCGCTCAAACGATGAGCGAAACCGCGCCTTTACCCTCGAACCGGTTGACGCTCGTTCCGAGCCAAGCCGCGGTTCAGCCGCTTTGGGGACCGTCCGATCCGACCGCCTCCACGCCAACCACAGACCAGCTCCGTGCCGACGTTAGATCACCCGATTCACTGCCCGGCGAAATCGAGGCCTCGATCGTTCTCGCTCTGACGCGACCGATCGTTCCGGGTGAAGGCCACCGCGACGGCAATGATCGACGCGAGCGCGAGCTTTACGAGCTGTTCGGTCAGCTCACTCCGGTTCAGACTCTCAACGTGCGACGTCGGATCTCGATCGCACGCACAGATGATCGTTTGGCCCAAGCGTTCAAGCGCCTCGTGATCGATCGCCGCCAACGCTTGACCTCGTTCCTCGAGGACCCGCGGCGTCGACTCGCGCGTAAGAGCTAGATACGCCGGGTGCAGCTGGTATCGTGATCCGGTGTTCGGCGAACAGCAGCGGCGCTACGAGGCCTGGGTTCGCACGTTCGCGACCGAGGAGCAGCTGCAAACGCACACGTATGACGAAGCGGGCTATCCCGGCTGGAGCGTCGTCGAGCAAGCGTTCGCGACCTGCGTCGCCGATGGCGCCCTCACCTCGCTCGACGACGCCGAGGTTCGCGCCGCGCTGTTCTTGATCTCGCGGAGCTGGGATCTCGGCACGATCGTTCGCTGGTTCAGTAACCCGCCGGCGCTCGGCATGTTCGGCGCGGACGAGATCCTGTTCCTCGCACGCGCGGCGCTGAAGGATCCAGATCCGGCCCTCGACGATGCGCGCTACCAGCTCGCGAAGGTGCTGCCCCTGCATCCAGCGCGCAGAAGTCACGGAGCTGCTCTTGGGGCTCTACGAGTTTCCGCACGAGTACACCAAGCGGCTGGCGCTCTACAGCCTCGCATCGCTCGGCTATCCGGCGATTCGCGACCTGATCGCGCGATCGTGGGAGCTCGATGACGAGTACGCGAAGATCTGCTGTCTGCACGCGCTCACCACCTGGGTGAACGATCCGCCGCTTCTCCGCCGGTACCTCGCACGCGCCGAGACCACGCCGGACGAGCAGCTCGCGGCGTGGCGAGCAAAACTCAGCTAGAGCATCTTCGCGAGATAGATCGCGGTCTCGCCGGGCGCGTACTCGCCGTAGATCAGCGTGTCGGCGCCACACAGGTGATAGCCGAGCCGGTTGTACGCGTTGACGCCGGGGACGTTGACGTTGCTGGTCTCGAGCCAGACGTGACTCGCGCCGACTTTTTTACCATGCGCCTCGACGCGCTCGAGCAACGCGCGCCCGACGCCACGGCGCCGCCATTCCGGCGAGATGTACAGGAACCACAGGTTCAAGCGCTGGTTCCATGGCTCGTTCTCGACGCACGCAAAGCCGCGGACACCGCCATCGTCGGCGACCCAGCCGTGCTCCCAGCTCGCCCAGTGCGCGAACACTTCGTCGATCGCGTAGGTCTTCGAGAGCGGTTGCGCGAGCGGACGCTCGACGAGCTCGATCGAGCGCGCACCAGTCACGAGATCGAAGACCGAGGAGGTCTCGAACGTCGTATCGAGCGCTTCGACGCCGCGCTTGTCGGCGACGCGATCCAGCTCGCGGATCGTGAACGTCACTACTTCTTTTGGATCTTCGCGAGGAGGTCGCCGAACGTCCCGAACTTGTCGGGTGCGCGCGAGGACTCCTGCGCCATCTCGGCGGGCGTCGCATCGTTCGCGCGCTCGGTCGAGAGCGTGAGCGAGAGGCGATGACGCTCGGCATCGATGCTGAGGAT
>JAYWCI010000030.1:0-15773 GCA_043780895.1 Kofleriaceae bacterium
GATGAGTGATGTCGTTGCCATCATCGGCGGTGGCCCTGCAGGACTCGCGGCCGCGGCCACCCTCAAGCCACTCGGCTTGACCGTGCGCGTGCTCGAGAAGGCCGAGGGTGTTGGTGCGCGCTGGCGCAACCACTACGATCGGTTGCACCTCCACACCACGCGAACGGGCTCGGCGTTGCCGGGCCTGGACATCCCGTCGGCGTACGGCCGCTGGGTCAAGCGCGACGACTTCGTCACGTACCAGGAGGCGTACGCGAAGCACCACGGCATCGAGCTCGAGCCCGGTACCAGCGTCGAGCGCGTGGAGCGCGCCGGCGCCGGCTGGCGGCTCACCACGAACAAGGGTTCCGTCGACGCCACGTACGTCATCGTCGCGACGGGCTACAACAACCTCCCGCACCTGCCAGCGTGGCCCGGTCGCGAGACCTTCACTGGCACGCTCGTCCACTCGCGCGAGTACCGCAGCGGCGCGGCGTACAAGGGCAAGAAGGTGATGGTCGTCGGAACCGGGAACACCGGTGCCGAGATCGCGACGGACCTCGTCGAGGAGGGCGCTGCCGAGGTGTGGTGGTCGTTCCGCACGCCGCCGGTGATCTTGCCGCGGGCGCTCGCCGGCATCGCGACGCAGGCGTTCGGCATCCTGCTGCGGCCGCTATCGCCGAAGATCGTCGATCCGATCATGGCGGGCGTCGGTCGGCTATTCATCGGCAACTTGCAGAAGTACGGGCTACCGCGCGCGACGCGTGGCGGCTACACCGGCGTGCTCGAGGATCACGTGCTGCCGATCCTCGATGTCGGGCTCGTCGGTGCGATCAAGCGCGGCCAGGTCAAGCCGGTCGCCACGATCAGCTCGTTCGAGGGCAACGCGGTCATGCTCGCCGACGGTCAACGCAAGGAGCCCGACGCGGTGATCGCGTGCACCGGATATCGCACCGCCCTCGACGGCATCCTCGGCCACCTCGGCGTGCTCGACAAGGACGGCATCCCGACGGTGTCGGGCACGAGCCAGCACGAGGGCGCGCCCAACATGTACTTCCTCGGCTACACCAACGCGCTGAGCGGCAACCTGCGCGAGATCGCAGCACACGCGCGCCAGCTCGCCGACGCGATCGGCCGGACCAAGCAGCTCAAAACGGGTACTTGATCGTCACGTACGCGCTGTTGTTGCGGCTGTAGTAGTCGCCGAGGCTGATCGGATCGCCGTGCAGATACAGCGCACCGGCCGCGACGGTGAAGCCGTTCGAGCGCCGGCGATACGCGATCTGCGGCTGGAGCACGACCGTCGAGGGTTCGATCTCGAACACCGCGCGGAGCTCGGCTTCGATCACGTCGAAGAAGGTCCAGCGTGCGGTCATCGCCGTGCCATAGGTGTCGCGTTTGTAGCCGATCAAGCCGAGTTCCGGTGGCGTGTGCATCAAGTGGGTATAGACGCCCTCGAGCAGGAGCAGCTTGCCGATCTCACCGGTCTGGTACTCGAGACTGAGCACGCCTTGTGCTTGCCCGGTCACGAACGATTCGATATCGGGCTGGTAGTAGACGGCCTTGTTCTCGTAGGCCGCGTCGATCTTGACCGCGATCGGACCGACCGTGGTGACGCCATCGAAGCCGACGTGATGACGGCGCGTGAACGCGGCCGAGTAGGGCGAGATGCCCATGTCGAGCAGGCCGAGCACCGGCGCGAGCGTCGTCGGGGTTGCGGTGCGCCAATCGATCGCCGCGATCGCGCCGGCGAACTGCGGATTGATCACGACCGTCGGCGTGGTGTTATAACCGAAGTGATAGTAGAGGCTCGCGTCGAAGTTGTGGCCCGTGTAGGTGTAGCGCGCGCCGCTGCTCGGGGTCGTCGGCAGCGTGGTCTGCGCGAACAGCTTCTGCGCGGGATCGTGGAGCGTTGGATCGAAGAACCCGTTGATCACACGGAACAGGCCGCGGATCGATTCGGGCGTCGTCGGTTGGATGATCGACCAGTTCGAGCCACTGATGTCGTAGCCGTCGGGGATGAAGAACGGCTGGAACAAGAGCTGTAGCGCGTGCGGGCCGCTCTCGATATCGGCGCGCACCACGAACGTGGGGAGCCGACGGAGCTCGGTATCGGTGAGCAGCGGATCGCGAAGATCGCGCGGGTTGACGACATCGTTCGGGCTGATCGCATCGCCCTTACCCCACGCGATCCGCTGGTTGCCGATGCGCAGCGCGAAGCCGTCCCAGCTGCCACCGATGTACATCTCGCGCACGGTCGCTTGATACGCGGTGCGGTGATCGAACACGTCGAACTCGAGCAGTCCCGAGGCGGTGGCTTCGTACTGCTTGCCGCGCTGGTAGCGCGCGGCGAGATAGAGCTGGTTACGCGATTCGACCTTGTTGTACGGCGCCGCGAGCACGTCGTTGCCTTGCTTGGCGAAGCCGAACGCGGTCTCGCTGCGCGCCCAGCCGAGCACCTGGATGCGATCGGGTACCTGCGGTGGTGGCGGCGGTGGCATCGGCGCGAGCACGTCGGTGGTATCGCCGCCGGTGTCGACGGGGTCCGGCCCGGGCCCGGGCGGTGTTGCGGCCTCGCCACCTTTGGCAAGGACTCCTGCGGCGGAGACCATCTTCTTGCCGGCCTCGGCACGATCGAGGTCACCGCCGCGCGCGGTCTCGAACAACTCGACCTTGGTGAACGCACCGGTCCGCGTCTCGACGCCGTCGAGCGTGAGCTGGATCTGGTTGTTCGAGAGCTCGTACGTGCCGACGACGACGCGCTGGATGCCCGCCTTCGCGAGCTTGCGCATCAGCGGTTGCAGACACGCCGGGTTCTCGTGGCAATCGAACACGGTGACACGAAACACCGGGCCCAGGAGCTGCTTGACCTCGGAGATCGGCACGATCCGCGCGTCGGTCTGCTCGCCGAGCACGTCGCGCAGCTCGCTCGACAGCTTCGCGGCTTCCTTCAACAGCGACAGCTCGGTCTGCGTGCCGCGGACGGGGCGAAGATCGAACACCGCGACCGCGGGCTTCTTGTCGGCAGGCTTGGTCTCGTCACCGTCCGCGAACGCGAGTTCGCACAGCACGAAGCCGAGCGCGAACAGTACGAGCGCGGGGAGACGCGGCATCTATTCGCAGTGAATCACGACGTCGCCGAGATTGCCCGCCGCCACGTCGTTAGGAACGCGAACGAGCTCGATCGTGCGTTCGGTCGTGCGTTCGGTCGTGCGTTCGGTCGTGCGTTCGGTCGTGCGTTCGGTCGTGCGTTCGGTCGTGCGTTCGGTCGAGCCGACCGCGAGTAGCGTGCCCTCGAGCTTCGCGCCCGAGCCGAGCGTCACCACGCACGTGGTCCCGCTGCCTTCGATCGCCTCGGCTGGCGCGGTGATCTTCGCGGTCGCGACCTCGGCCACGACCTGCTTGGCGCGAAGCTCGTCACCCGGGCGAACCTTGACCTTCGTCACGTTCCCCTCGACGGTCGATTCGAGCGGCTTGACCTCGCGGCGGCGCGCAGCCGCGAGATACTCCTGCTTCGCTTGCGCGATGAAGTCGGCGTAGTCCTCGGACGTGCCGTACTTCTTCTGCAGCGAGGCGAGCTTCGCCTGCGCGGCATCGAAGTTCGCGGAGTACATCCGCACGTGACCGACGCCGGTATCCCGCTTGATCGCGGTGCCGACCTTGACGACATCGACGACGGTGCCGCGCGACGCTGCGGTCACCGGCGCGCTCGCGATCACGAGCACGCCCTTGCCGCCGGGCGCAGGCGCCGGCACGGGTTCGACCTTGGGCGCAGGCGTCGGTTGGGGCTTGGCCACGGCGACCGGCGGCGGCGTCTCGACGATGACGGGCGGCGGGGCGGGGCGTGTGACGACAGGTACAGGCGCTGGAGCCACGACGGTCGTCGGGCCCATCAACTTCACGGTCGCGACGACGACGCCACCGACGAGCGCGAGCAGGCCGACACCCGCGAGCGCCCACAGGCCGATGTTGCGCTTCGCGGGCGGGGCCGCGTAGGGATACGGCGGCGGATAGTACGGATACGGATGCGGTTCCGGCCGGGCCATCTGGGCCATCTGGGCCATCTGGATCATCTGAGGCTGCGAGTAGCGCGGATCGATCTGCACCGCCGGGAGGTTCGGTTGCGCGACGCGCGGATCGATCTGACCGGCGATCTGCGCGGAGTAGCGCGGCGCGGCGCCCGCCATCGCGGTCACCGACTCGCGGGTCAGGGGAGATTGCGCGGGCGGTGGGGGCGCAGCGAGATCCTCGAAGTCGAGATCCTGACCTGGCTCGCGGCACGACACTACGAATGCGGAGTCGTCGATCGCGACCTTGTCTCGATCGGTGAGCTGCGTCGGCTCCTGCACGAGGTTGCCGTTGACTCGCGTGCCGTTGACGGTCTTCTCCGGGATGATCCAGTAGCTGCCGTTGCCGAACTCGATCCGCGCATGTGCACGCGAGACGGCCTGGCTCGGGATCGAGACCGTGCAGGTCGCGGCGCGCCCGATCACGAACGGGTCACCATCGAACGTGAACACCTGACCACGCAAGGGCCCGGCGCTCGCGCGCAGAACGAGCCGTGCCACGGGCACCATGACCGTGCGCTCCTCGCGCTGGTCGAAGGTCCCGGGGAACGGCACGATCCTGTTCGACATGAGCTAGAGCTTTTCGAGCTTGTTCACCGAGAACTCGGTCTCGGCGACTTTCGTTGCCTTCATGTTGTCGAGGAACATATCGGTGGTGTGCTTTTCGCGATGGTTCTCGATCCGCCCCTTGCTGGCGTACCAGTGACCATCCACGCGCTTCATCTCCGACGCTTGCCAGGTCTTGAGCAGCGTCTTGGACTTGTCGTACATCAACCACTTGAGCACGAGGAAGTTGTCAGTCCGGACCCACAGCTCGAACTTCGAGTAGTTGGTGTCCTCGCGCGTCGGGATGACGTCGAGCTTGTAGTACTCGAACTTGCCGATCTTCTCGGTCCCGGTCTGGGTCGCCTTGCTCTCGCGGAGGTCGCGCATGTCGAGATCCGCAAACGAGAAGTCGGTGCCCATGAACGAGTTGTTGCGGAGCGCGCCGGAGATTCGCCGCGACTTCTTGAGATCGGGGAGATACAAGAACCGATCGTCGTCGGAGTCGTCGCGCATGATCTGGAGAAAGCCGACGCCCGCGATATCGGCAGGTGCCGAGAAGCGAGTGATCGTCTTCGCCAGGCCGGGCTTGTAGCGCAGCGCGTCCATGTGGAACTCGAGGATCCGCTCGTCCTTGTTCTTGTCGTGCAGGACCGCTCGCCCTGTGAGCGTCGAATCCATCATGCCGAACGGATCCGCATCGACGACCTTGTCGACGATCGTTCGCGCATCCAGCTTCCTATCGTCCTTCTTGTCGTCGGCCCCTGCCGACCCCGCCGCCACCGCTACCGTCAAAACAACCCAATGCAGTTTCATCAGCGTCTCCATCGAAAAAAGACCCGGAGCAGCGTCGTACTCAACATCATATCGGAAACGAACGCGACGATCAGAGTGTTCGAGGCTAGCAGCCCGAACACGCGCAGGTCGGGAAACCGCGACAAGCCGAAGATCGCAAACCCGAGTGCCAGGATCACGGCGGTGAACAGCGCTGGTGGACCTACATCGCGGATCGCGTCCTCGATCGCGGCATCGGGGGTGAGCGTCGGATCCTCGGCGATGCGTTGACGCAGGCGGGCAACGAGCTGGATCGTCGTATTGAACAAGCCACCCACCGAGACGCTCAAGAACAGCACCGTGCCGACGCGCAGCGTGATGCCGAACACGCTGAGCAGCACGAAGCACGCGACGACGGGGACGAGGTTCGGGATCGCGCTCAATAGCGCGATGCGCAGCGAGCGCATGATCACCGCGATCAGGACGAGCACGAGGCCGAAGGCGACCACGAAGCCCCACAGCACGTCGTAGACGAGCCGGTCGAGCGCGTCGAAGCCCGCGGGGCTCTGCTCGGTCATGTGGACCGAGATGTTCAGCGGCTCGAGCTCCTGCTTGGCGACCGCCATGACCTTGTCGCGCATCGGCCGCCACTCGGCGGTGCCGTGATCCATCGAGAAGATCATGATGTGCGAACGCGCATCGTCCTCGGTGAGGAGGCGCTGCCGATCCTCGGGATCGAGCATCTGGAGGTACTGCGCCGAGAGCGTCAGGGAGTCGGGGATGCGGAGCTCTTTCGGATCGCCCTCCATGAAGGCGCGGTTCATCTCGCGCACCATGTCGCTGACCGAGATCGCGGCGGTCACGATCGGGAACGCGATGGCGGTGTCGCTGATCTTCTCGATCGCGCGCAGCGTCCTCGGCTGCTTCATGATGTCCTTGGGACCTTCCATGAACACCGCGCTGCGGATCACACCGACGAACTTGCTCTCGAGCAAGCGGATATCTTTCTCCGTCGAGCCGGGCGGCAAGATCCGCGTGTAGTAGACCGAGACGGTCTGGCGCGTGCTCGTGTAGAGCGCGCCGGCCGCGATCAGCGCGATCGCGACGATCAACACGCTGCGCCGGTGCGCGCTCAACCATCGCCAGAGCGCCGCGAGCGTGCGATCGATCCGGGTCGCGATCCGCGTCGAGATCGCGACCTGCGAAGGCACCGGCAGGATCGCGAGCAGCACGGGCAACACGATCATCGTCGTGAGAAACGCGAGCATCACGCCGATCGCCATGATCGCGCCGAAGTTGACGATGATCGGCAGATCCAGCGTCGCGAACGCGGCGAACCCGACGGCCGTGGTCAGTGAGCTGAGCAGGCACGGCATCGTGAGCTCGCGATACGTCGCGATGATCGCGTCTTCCTTGGTCAGCCCCGCGCGCAGCTTGTCGAGGTAGCGGCGCAGCACGAAGATCGGATCGACCGCGCCATACACGAGCAGCGTCGCCGGAATCGTCGAGGCGACCATGTCGATGGGACGCCCGAACCACGGATAAATTCCAGCGGTCCAGATCGCCGCGATCGAGATCGCGACCATGGGTAAGACCACCCCGTGCATGCAGCGGAACCCGAGCCACAGCGCGATCACGATCAACAGGATCGCGATCGGCGTGAACACCATCTGGTCGTAGACCAAGGCATCGCTCGCCTCGACCTCGAGCGTCGGCGCGCCGGTGACGCGGAACTTGATCCCCTGCGGCGGTGGGTGGGCCGCCAGCGTGCGATTGACGACGTCGATCGCGCGGCGCAGATCGGGGAGGGTGCTCGACGACGGGGGAACGGCGAGCTGTGCGGCGATCAGGGTCGCGCGGGAGTCCTCGGAGACGAGCAGGCGATGGATCAGCCGGCTCTCCCGGGCGATCGTCCGCAGCCGATCAGAATCGGCCCGGGTCGTGGGCAGGTGCGGGAGCAGCTGACCGACATCGACGCTGTCGTTGACCCACCGGATCGCGCGCGCATTCGCGAGGCTGCGCACGTGGGAGAAGATGGGGTTCGGTTCGAGCTCTCTCGTGAGCTCGGTGACGTAAGCCAGCGTACGACGATCGAACACATCATCGCTCTCCACGACGACCGCCACGAACCCGGCGGGGTCCTCGAAATAGTCGTGGTAGCGGTCGATGGTCGCTACATCGGGGTTCGCGGGGTAGTCGAAGAAGTTGCGGAACGCGAACCGGATCTCGATGTTCCGGGCCGAGAATGCCGCGATCACCGAGATCACCGCGATCGTCGCGATGACGAGCCATCGACGACGGATCACGAGGCGGACGAACCGCGCGCTTGCTGGCCCCCGCAAAGTCGGGCAAATATACCTTAGTGCTCGGGAAACACGGCTTCCGCGCACCCCGGAGTACGGCGCGTTACGAAGTTCGCGACTGGCTGGGTGGTGCGGTCTATCGGGCGCGAGTCACGGAATCGCAGCACGCCGTCGCGCTCAAATCCCTCCAGCATCTCGATCCGAAGGACGCACCTCGGATCAAGCAGCGCTTCGAAGTCGCGGCGCGCGCGCGCCATCCGAACCTCGTCGCGCTCTACGAGCTCGCGCTCACCACCGATTCGTGGTTCTACGCGATGGAGCTTGTCGACGGCGTCAACGTGATGGCGTGGGTCTCGCGCGAACAACCGAGCGACGGCGACACCGTGCCGTCGACCCCGCGTCGGTTGCGCGCGGATCTAGATCGGCTGCGTCCGGTGATGCGCCAGCTCGCCGACGGCATCACCGCGCTTCACGATGCCGGCCTGCGCCACGACAATCTCAAGCCGAGCAACGTGCTCGTCACGTCGCAGGGGCGCGTCGTGCTCACCGATTTCGGGATGACGGATCAGGCGGCGCTGTTCGCCACACTCGACAATCCGCTCTCTAGCAATGGCACGTACATCTCGCCCGAGCAGGCCGGCGCCGGCACGCTCACGCCGGCGAGCGATTGGTACGCGCTCGGCGTGATGCTGTACGAGGCGCTCACCGGCCGGCTGCCATTCGCCGCGAACATGTCGGCGCTCGTCTCGCACGATCCGCCGCCGCCCTCGGAGCTCGTCGACGGCATTCCGGCCGAGGTCGACGCGCTCGCGATGCACTTGCTCAGCCGCGATCCAGCGACGCGCGCGTCGGCGCAGGACGTGCTCGACGTGTTCGAGGAAGCGCCACGCGCCGAAACTAAGCCGAAGCTCGAAGAGTCCGAGAAGCTCGCGTTCGCCGGCACCGATCGGTTCGAGGTAACCCGCCAGCTCGGTCGTGGCGGTATGGGCGTGGTCTACGAAGCCATCGATCGCGAGCGCGGCATGAAGGTCGCGCTCAAGACCTTGCTCCGCGTCGACCCGGGCGCGATCTATCGCTTCAAGCAGGAGTTCCGCGCCCTCGTCGATGTCGCGCACCCGAACCTGATCGCGCTCTACGAGCTGGTCTCGATCGAGGGTAACTACTTCTTCACGATGGAGCTGCTCGACGGCGTCGACTTCGTCTCGTTCGTACGTGGCCGAAGCGGCAGCGATCACGCGAGCGGTCGCTCTGCCGATGCCGGCACCCGCAGCTTGAGCTCGCAGAAATCGTGGAGCTCGCGCCCGCCGCAGAACGCCTTCGTCCACGAAGAAGCGACCGCGGTGCTGACCAGCCGGTTCGGAGACGACGAGCGCACCGTCGCGCAAGAGCCGCTGGTGCTGCCGGAGGCGGACGAAGTGGGCGATGCCGAGGCGACCCCGATCAACTGGGTGCGCCTTCGCGATGCGCTGCTCCAGCTCGCGCACGGCGTCTACGCGCTCCACGCGAGCGGCCACATGCATCGCGACATCAAGCCGTCGAACGTGCTGGTCCAGCCCGATGGCCGCGTCGTGCTGCTCGACTTCGGTGTGATCGCAGAGCTCGGTGCAGCGCGGCATGGCACGCAAGAGCTCGTCGGTACGCCGATGTACATGGCCCCCGAGCAGGCGCGCGGCAAGATCACGAAAGCGAGCGACTGGTACGCCGTCGGGGTCGTCTTGTATCGCGTGCTGACCGGGGCGTTGCCGTACGTCGGCTCGATGGAGCAGGTGCTGTTCGCCAAGCAGGACGAAGATCCGATCCGACCGGACGAGATCCGCGACGACCTGCCGGTCGATCTGGTCGAGCTCTGCGTCGAGCTCTTGAATCGCGATCCTGAAAAGCGTCCGTCCGGCGAGCAGGTGCTGAGCCGGCTCGGCGCGACGCGTGACTCCCGGCTGCTCGAGCTCAACGTCACCGCGCGCCATCGCAACTCGGCGCATACGGAAGCGCAACGCGGGCTCTCGGGTCGCGATCGTCACCTGATGGAGCTCCGCGACGCGTTCGCGAACGTCAAGCGCGGCATCGGCCAGACCGTGCTCGTCCACGGCAGCTCCGGCATGGGCAAGTCGGCGCTCATCGATCAATTCCTCGAGGAGATCGGTACCGCGAAGGGCGTCATCCTCACCGGTCGCTGCTACGAGCGCGAGCAGGTGCCGTACAAGGGCGTCGATGCAGCGATCGATGCGCTGTCGCGCTATCTGCTGTCGCTCGATGACGACTCGGCCGCCGCGATCGCACCGCGCGATCTGTTGCCGCTCGCGCGCGTGTTTCCGGTGCTCGAGAGCGTGCCGATGTTCGCGCGGCTCGATCACAACCAGCAGGCGGCTCCCGAGCCCCGTGAGCTGCGCCACCGCGCGTTCGCGGCGCTGCGTGCGCTGCTCACGAAGATCGCATCGACCGGCCCCTTGGTGCTGTTCATCGACGATGCGCAGTGGGGCGATCGCGATAGCGCTCCGTTGCTCGAGCAGCTGATGCGGCCGCCGAACGTGCCGCCGCTGTTGTTGCTGCTCGGCTATCGCAGCGAGGACGCGGCGCGCAGCCCGCTGCTCAGCTCGCTGCTCTCGAAGGACAGCTTGCTCGCGCCCGGTGCTGCCGCGCGCGAGGTCCACGTCGGCCCGCTGACCGAGGACGAATCGCGATCACTCGCGTATCAGCTGCTCGCCACCGAGGGCGCCGATACGGATGCGGCCTGGACGATCGCCCGCGAGTCGCGCGGCCATCCGTACTTCATCCACGAGCTCGCGCGTTACGTGAAGGCCGAGGGGCTCGCCGAGGGCATCGCGCTCTCGCTCGACATGGTGATCGGCAAGCGCGTCGGGCGGCTGCCCGAGTCCGCACGCCGGCTGATGGAGATCGTCGCGGTCGCGGGTCAACCGATCAGCCAGATCTTGATCGGCCATGCCGTGGGCATCGACGCGCAAGAGCGGATCACGCTGATGAACCAGCTGCGGGTCGCGCAGCTGATCCGGACCTCGGGGGTCGGTGATCTCGATCTCGCCGAGCCGTATCACGATCGGATCCGCGCGCTCCTCGTGAGCCTGCTGTCGCCGCAGCAGCTCGCGCGCGATCACGGCGTCCTCGCAACCGTGATGTTGAACGGGCCCGAGCAGCCCGATCCGGAAGCGCTCGTCACCCACTTCCAGGGTGCGGGCGATGTACAGCGCGCGTTCACGTACGCGACCAAGGCCGGCGATCGCGCCGCGGCCGCGCTCGCCTTCGATCGCGCTGCGAGCTTGTATCGCCAGGCGCTCGAGATGCAGCCGGAGCCCGAGACCCGGCGCTCGCTCGACGAGCGGCTCGGCGATGCGCTGCGCAACGCGGGGCGGGGCGCCGAGGCGGCTGCCGCGTATCTCGCCGCCGCCGAGGGTGCGCCGGTCGAGCGCCGCCTCGTCAACCAGCGGCTCGCCGCCGAGCAGCTGCTCTATACCGGCCACCTCGACGACGGGCTACGGATCATCGATGACGTGCTGCGCACGGTGAACCTTTCGCTCGCGAAGACCCCGACGCGCGCCCTGCTGTCGCTGTTGTGGCGGCGGTTCCGGCTCAAGGTCCGCGGCTTGAACTACACGCCGCGGACGGTCGCCGAGATTCCGCGCGAGCAACTCCAGCTGATCGACACGTGCTACGGCATCGGCACGAGCCTCGCGCTCGTCGACGTGATCCGCGCGAACGCGTTCCAGACCTTGAACCTGCGCCTCTCGCTCGATGCCGGCGAGCCGTATCGAATCTCGCGCTCGCTCTCCCTCGATGCCGGCTTCATCGCGACGATCGGGGCGGGTCAGGCGCCGCGGGTCGCGAGCCTGCTCGGGGTCGCGAAGCAGCTCTCGCAGCAGACCGATAACCCGCACGCCGCCGGCATGCACCTGCTCGCCTCGGGCATCTCGGCCTACGAGATGGGGCAGATCCGGGCCAGCTCCGACTATTGCGATGCCGCGGAGGACCTCCTGCGCACCCAGTGCAGTGGCGTGCCGTGGGAGCTCGCGAGCGCGCGGTTGTTCGGTTCGTGGTCGAAGTACCGGCTCGGCGATATCGCCTCGCTCGTCGACCGAGTGCCCGCGCTCGAGCGCGAGGCGGCGGAGCGCGGCGATCTGTACGGTCGGCTCGCGATGACGCTCGGCTGTCCGCGGCTCGCGATGACGCTCGTGACCGACGATCCACTCGCGCAGCGCGCCATCGCCGAAGAATCGATCGCGAGCTGGCCCGGCGACTGGTACCAGGTCCAGCACTACTGGGCCGATTACTCGCTGCTCAACATCGACCTGTATGCGAACCAACCCGAGATCGGGTGGGCGCGCATCGAGAAGACCTGGCCGCTGCTCGAGAAGGCGTTGCTGCTCCGCGTCGAAGAAGTGAAGATCTACATGAGCGAGGTCAAAGCGCGCCTCGCGCTCGCGCTCGCGATGCGGACGACCAGGCGCGGCTCTTACCTGAGCCTCGTCGAGAAGGTCGCTCGTCACCTCGACAAGCGTTCGATGATCCCGTGGTGTGGCGCGATGGCAAACCTGCTCCGTGCGCAGGTCGCTGCGCTCGAGGGCAATCACCAGCGCGAGCTGGAGCTGCTCACCCACGCCTGCGCGGGCTTCGAGATCGGTGAGCTCGCCGGCTACGAGATGGTCACCCGGATGCGGATCGGTGTGCTGATCGGGGGCGCCGCAGGCGCAGAGCAGGTCGGAGTCGCACAGACGTGGGCCCACACCGCGCGCGTGGCGAACCTCACGGGTTTGACGCGGCTGCTCGCACCGGTGTTCGCGTCCGACAGACCCGCCTTGCCGGCGTGATCGTGGTCGAGCACGCGCATCCGCGCATTGACCCGAGACCATGCCTACGCTCACAATTGCAAGCGATGTCTCGTGCGTTACATCCGGCGTGGTTCGAGCGGAGGATGCGGGACTACATGAGTCGCGTGGATTCGTTCAAGCCGTATCCGTTCGACCTGCCCGAGCACCACGCCGACTACATCGGGCTGCACCTCAACGACTACCTGCGCCTGTCCGCGCGGCCCGAAGTGATCGCCGCGAAGTACGAATCGTTGCGCGTCTCCGGCAACGGCAACATGGCGTCGGTGATCTACGGCGGCGCCTGCCAGGAGAACAACGACCTCCGCGCGCTGATGTCCGACGTGATGGGCGCCGGCGACGTGTTCCTGACCGTGTCGGGCTACACCGCGAACCTCGGCCTGATCGAATCGGTCGTCGAGCCGGGCATGCCGATCTATCTCGACGAGCGCGCGCACGCGTCGATGTGGGACGGCGCGAAGTTCTCGACCGGACGACCGATCGCGTTTCGTCACAACGATCCGAGCTCGCTCGCCGAGGAGATGGCTAGCTACGGGCCGGGCCTGGTCTGCATCGATACCTGCTACAGCGTGCACGGCGATTTCTCGCCACTGCGCGAGATCGTCGAGATCGTCGAGAGCAACGACAGCGTGCTGCTCGCCGATGAAGCTCACGCGTTCGGCATGATCGGCGAGCGCGGTGGTGGCCTCGCCGTCCAGGAGGGCGTCGCCGATCGCGTGCACTTCCGGACCGGCAGCTTCTCGAAGGCGCTCGGTGGTCACGGCGGGTGGGTCGCGGCCGAGAAGCAGGTCGCGTGGTTCCTCACGCACCGCTCGCGGTCGAGCGTGTTCAGCTCCGCGGTGCTGCCCGATGTTTCGGCCGGCCATCTCGCCGCGCTGCGGATCGCGATCGTCGAACAGGATCGCGCGAAGCACTGCCTCGCGATGGCGGCGCTGCTGCGCACCGAGCTCGCGGCACGCGGCATCGATACCAAGCCCAGCCAATCGCAGATCGTGCCGATCGCGTTCGCACTCGAGACCGATGCCTGCACGTTCTTCGGCGGCATGCGCGATCGTGGCGTGCTGACCTCGATCTTCGTCGCGCCGGGGGTCGACGAAGGAACGGGCGTGGCTCGGCTCTCGTGTCATGCGGAGCTGACGCCGGCGCAGGTGGTGAAGGTGGCCGAGGCGGCCGAACAAAGCGTGGGGGCGATGGAGAACAAGTTCGGGCGCCGCGCGATCTGATGCCGACCACGATCGTCGATCTACTCCGGGCTCGTGCCGAAGAACGCGGCGATGTCGTCGCGTATCGCTATCTGCGCGATGGCGAGTCCGCCGAGGACGTTCGCACGTGGATCGAGATGGATCGCCGAGCCCGCGCGATCGGCACCGCGTTGCGCGGGATGGGCGCGACCGGCACGAACGTGCTGATGCTCTACCCACCGGGCATCGATTTCATCGAAGGCTACTTCGGTTGTCTCTACGCGGGCGCGACGCCGGTCCCCGCCTATCCGCCCGAGCCCCAGCGCCTCGCTCGGACGCTGCCGCGCCTCCAGGCGATCGTCGCCGATGCCAAGCCGCGGTTCGCGATGACGACGCGCCCGCTGCTCGCGCTCGCCGATTTCGTGTTCGCGCAAGCCCCGGATCTACGCACGCTCGAATGGCTCGCGACCGATGGTGTCGAGAGCAACGTCGGCGACCACTGGGCACGCCCCCCGATCGACGACAACACCTACGCGATGCTGCAGTACACCTCGGGTTCGACGGGCACGCCGAAGGGCGTGATGCTGTCGCACGCGAACTTGCTCGCGAATGCCGAGTGCGTGTTCGCCTCGTTCGAGTTCCAGCCCGGCGATCGGATCTTGTCGTGGCTGCCGATGTTCCACGACATGGGCTTCATGTCGGGTGTGCTCCAGCCTCTGTACAGCGGCTGCCCGGTCGTCGGGCTCTCGCCGATCGCGTTCCTCGAGAAGCCGTATCGCTGGGTCGCCGCGGTCCACAACTACCGGATCAGCGTGTGTGGCGGCCCGAACTTCGCGTACGACCTCGTCGTTCGCAAGACGACGCCCGAGCAGCGTGCCGCGCTCGATCTGTCGTGCTGGAAGCTCGCGTACAACGGCGCCGAATCGATCCGGCTCGAGACGATCGATCGGTTCGCCGAGGCGTTCGCAGTCTCGAAGTTTTCGCGCAATGCGATGTTCCCGTGCTACGGCCTCGCCGAGGCGACGCTGATCGTCTCGGGTACCGAGCGGGCGGCCGCGCCGGTCGCGCACACGTTCGACAAGACCGCCCTCGAAGCCGGCACCGCGAAGCTCGGTGAGGGCCAGCTGCTCGTCGCCTCGGGCAAGCCCTCGCCTGGACAGACGATCGCGATCGTCGATCCGGACACCGGCGTGCGTTGCCCACCAGATCGAGTGGGCGAGATCTGGGTCGCCGGCGCCAGCGTCGGCCACGGCTACTGGATGCGCTCCGAGGAGACCGCCGCGACGTTCGTGAACAAGCTCGCCGACGATCCGGTTCACACGTTCGTGCGGACCGGCGACCTCGGCTTCATGTTCGGCGACCAGCTCTACGTGTGTGGTCGCGCGAAGGATCTGATCATCGTGCGCGGCGCGAATCACTACCCGCAGGACATCGAGCTCACCGTCGAGCGCACGCACGCGGCGATCCGACCGGGGTGCGTGGCCGCGTTCGCAGTCGAGACGGTGGGCGAGGAGCGTGTCGTCGTCGTCGCCGAGGTCGATCGGCGCTATCACGATCGCGATCGCCGGCGCAGCGATCGCAATACCGATCGGCGCAGTGGCGAACCGTCGCGACGCGATCCGGATCCTGCCGCGCCGCAACGCGCTGGGGACGAGCCGCTCGACGTCGATCGCTTGTTCTGGGATCTGCGCGATGCGATCGCGGCGCGCCACGAGCTCGAGCCTCACGCGATCGTGCTCGTTCGCGCTGGGAGCATCCACAAGACCTCGAGCGGCAAGCTGCAGCGCCGTGCGTGTAAGGCCGCGTTCAATGGCAACGAGCTCGAGTTACTCGCGGACTGGCGCTCCGACGGCACGAAGCGCCACTCGGATGTCGCGAGCGCGGACAAGTCCAAGCCGACCGCGGTGCCGGTCGGTGCCGCGCCCGCACCACCGCCTGCGGCGAAGCTCGAGACGCCGGCGAAGGTCGCGCCGTCGGCGAAGGTCGCGGCGTCGGCGAAGGTCGCGTCGCCGCCGAAGGTCGCGCCGCCGCCGAAGCTCGCAGTCGATCTCGCGGCGCTTCGCAAGGCCGCCGTGCTCGTGTGTGCCGCGC
>JAYWCI010000031.1:0-4355 GCA_043780895.1 Kofleriaceae bacterium
ACGAGGTCGTGAACGCGACCGCGGGGCTGGTCGCGAGCGGGTTGCCCGCGACATCCGCGACATCGGTCAGCAGCACCTTGTACGGCGAGGCCTTCGCGAGCCGATTGACCGGGCGCACCGTGACCGCGGCACCGTGACTCTCGATCACGTACGGCACCGCGACCCCGGCCCCGGTCTGGAGCTCGATGCCGCCCGCGCGCGCACGATCGAGATCGATCGGCTCGCTAAAGATCAGATCGACGCCCTGATCGACCGCGACATCGTGCTCGTTCTGCGTCGGCAACGAGGTGATCAAGATCGGCGGTGTCGTGTCGGACGCGAGCGACGAGGTTCCGGTCTCGGTGATCAGCTCGAGCACGAGGTTCGTCGGTGCCGAGGTCACGCCGAGCAGGCCCAGGTCGAGCGATGTGATGGTCTCGATGTCGAGCACACCATCGGTCGCGCTGACCACGCCGACACCCTGCAGCCCGAGGATGGTCTGCGACAACACCGCGTTGCCCTTCGGATCGACCGCGTAGATCGCGACGTCCATCGCCAGATCGACGTAGAGCGGCGCGCGCTCGTTCTCGGGGCGCTGATCGGCCGCTTGATGCGGGTTGCGATAGAGCCGGCCACCGCCATCGGTGAGCAGCTCGATCTCGATCTCGCCGGTCGTCAGCCCGGAATCGATCGCGCCACCGAGCTTCACGATGAGGCCGCTGTTGTGCAGCCGCGCGCCTTTGCGGATCGTGAACGCGATCGGACCTCCGAGCGCCAAGGGATCGCCGAGCTCGCTCGGCAGCTCGCTGAGGAGCACGTTCGCCGCGTTCGTCCCGATCAGCGGCTTCGAGATCGAGAGTGCGTTCGTGGTGTAGCCGGTGCGCGAGGCCGTCGTGCCTGGATCGCCGGTGACCCGGGTCTTCAGCACCTGCTGGATCGGCGCATTGCCGTTGTGGCTGTCTCTTGGCGTGAGCGTGATCTGGAGCGGCGCGAGCGCCTGGCCGCTGCGATCGAGCAGCCGGTTGCCGAGCTTCAACGTGTACGTACTGCCCGCGATCAGATCCGATTTCGGATCGAGCGCGACGTGGATGCCATCCGTGAGCAGCGTGACGGGCACCGCCGCATTCGCCGCATCGACGAGCTCGATCGCCCCCGTGCCGATCGTCACGGTCCGGCTATCGAGCGGCTCGGAGAACAGCAGCTCGATCGTGGTCGCCTCGAGCATCGGTCGATACGAATCGGGCAACGTCGGATCGCCACCGTTGAGCGCGATCAGCGTGGGCAGCGCCGATTTCGGCTGGATCGAGCGCGTCGTGAAGTGAACGAGCGGCGTACCGGCGGCCGGCAAGTTCGTCGCGAACGGCGCGAGCGCCGCGCCGACGTAGACCTGGTATGCGGTGCCTGGGTCGAGGTTCGTCGCGTACTCGACGGTCTTGTCGCCGACGAGCGTCGGCGTTGCATCGACGACACCGTTCGGGCCGACGAGACAGTACCCGCCGCTGACCGTCGAGCCCGAGCCCGAACACCCACCGAGCGCACTCGCGTCGACCGCCTCGGAGAACGTGACGACGATGTGGGCCCCCGTCGGTACATCGACCTGCGCATCGGCGGGGTACGTCAGCACCACACCTGGTTCGGCAGTGGCCAAGGGAGGCGTCGAGTCGTTACACGACGCACATACGACCAAGGTCGCGAAGAGAATCCGCCTCACGCGATCACCCTATCAACTCTCGTATCCGGTGCATACCCGAAGTTCCCTCTCGAACTCGTTACGCTGCTAGCCGTGACTGACAACCGTCCGACCATCGACCTGGATAAGGCCACGATTGCAGCGATCACGACGAAGCCGATGCCGACCGTGACCGAGGGCCGCCCGACCATGGAGCTCGAGCCGGTCAGCAATCTGTCGACGCATCGCTACTCGGTTCGTCGCGCCACGACCAACGACGAGCACTCGCAGATGATCGAGCGCGTCGCGGTGGGGCGCGTTGCCGCCCCGGCGCCGAAGCCGCAGTGGCGGGTCGAGGTGGGCGACAAGACGGTGACGCTGCGCAACGATCACATGCAGGTCGAATTGCCGATCGAGGACGCCCGCAAGATCGCTGAAGCGATCCTCAAGCATCGCTGACCTGCGCGCTGGTCGGTATCGACGGCAAGCTCGCCACACGCTCGACATCTCGTACGTGGCGTAGCGTTCGGTAATCTACCGTCTCGGCCTCACGCGACCGCTCGCAGTCCTGCCCTTCCTGCGAGGAATCGGCTGCGCGTGCCTACGGGCGAACGGTACTACTTCTCGCAGCCGACCGCGGTGCCGACGCAATTCTCCTGGTGCATGCCGTGGTGGCGTTCGAGCCAGTCCTTTTGCACCTGCCACGCGTCGAGCTTGCGCTGCTTGTCGATCGCCGCGCGGTTCGCATCGTCGATCGCCTGTTGTGCGCGCTTGCGGCCGTCCGCATCGGTCGCGATCTGTAGCGCACGCTTCGCCGCTTCGAGCTTGGTGTGGACGCCTTCGAGATCCGTCGTCATCGCGGTGAGCTGGGCTTCGGATCGCCGCGCCGACTCCTTGGCTTCGCGAACGCGCAGCTCGGCGGCGAGCGTTCGCTCTGTGCTGCATCGGCATCGTGCGCGGCGCCGACGGCGATGTACGCGAGCCCGAGCCCACCACACACCGCCAGGGCGGTGACCACGATCATCCAGCGCGGTCGGCGTCGCTGCGCTTCCTCGCGCCGGATCTCGAGCTCGTGGCGCTGGCGCTCCGCGTCGAGCGCGACCTGATCGCGCGCTCGCTCCGCGGCCTCGCCCGCTTCGATGCGCAGCCGCGCCTCGCGCTCCGCGACACCGCGGGCGGTCTCGATCGAGAGCCGCGCCTCGCGCTCCTCTCGAACCTTCGCGTCCGCGGCGGCCTGCGCGGCGACTTCGTTCGCGCGCTTGGCCTCGCTGGTGGCCGTTTCAGCGCTACGAGCAGCCCTTGGCGAGCGGGTTGTCGAGGCATTCCTTGCTCACGTGCACGCCCTTGTTACGCTCGGCCTTCGCGGCGGCAGCCTTCGCATCGGCGATGTGCTGCTCCATCTCGGCGCGCTCCTTGCGGAGCTGCTCGAGCTTGCCGCGAGCGGACTGGCGATCGGCATCGTTCTGCGCGGACGCGAGAGCATCCGTTGCCTTGTCGACGCGCTTGCCGAGATCGAGCAGGTCGTTCGAGAGCTTCTCGACCTTCTCCTGGGCTTCCTTCGCCGAGTTTGCCGCGTCTTGTGCCATCTTCTCGGCCGCGACGCGCTTGATATTGTCTTCGTCCGACTTCGCCGAGCTCTTCACCGCGACGAACACGCCGACCACGATGCCGACGACGGCAATGCCGGTCACGACAAGCATCCAGGTCGGACGCTTCTTCGCGACTTCCGCGCGACGAAGCTCCATCTCCTGCGCGAGGCGTTGCTGCTCGAGCGCGGCCTGGTTGCGCTGGCGCTCTGCGGCTTCACCGGCTTCGACCCGCATGCGCGCTTCGCGCTCGGCGTTCGCGCGTGACTCCTCGATCGAGCGCTGATGATCGCGCTCTTCGCGAATCTTCGCCTCTTCGGCGTCGCGAACGAGACGCTCCGCATCGTCGCGGGCTTTCGCGCGCTCCTCTTCCGCAGAGCGAACGGCGTGCTCTTCCTCTTGTACGCGGCTCTCCTCGATTTGACGGAGCTCGCGGAGCGAAAAGAGGACCGAATTTTCGCGCTTTTCGGACTGAGCCATACCCCATGATCTCTAACACGCACGATCTTCACGAGCAATCACTTCAAACACTTGGGCGGCGTTTGGGAAGTGCGGTACACCCGAGTCGTTCGTGGGCTTCGTCGATCTCCATAGTCACGTCCTGTACGGGCTCGACGATGGTGCTCCGGACGTATCCATTGCAGTTGCGATGCTCGATGCGCTGGCCGCGCTGGGAGTTACCGAGCAGTGCGTGACGCCGCACCAGAAAGCGAGTCAGTACTTGCCTGATTGGGATCGGATCGAGACCACCTTGGCGAGCCTCGAAACGGTCCGAAAACCGACCCACCCCACGCTCCGGCTCGGCGCCGAGAACATGTGGGACGATGTATTCTACAAGCGCGTCATCGACGGTACGATCCCACACTATCGAGGCACCCAGGCGTTCCTCGTCGAGATCCCGCCCCCGCTGATGCCGCCCGGGATGGTCGACCAGCTGTTCAAGTTTCGGATGGCCGGCAAGGTCCCGGTGCTGGCCCATCCCGAGCGCTATCAAGCACTTTGGGATAACGACCGGCTCGCTGGCGAGCTCCGCAAGCACTGCGCATTTCAGATCGACCTCGGCGCGATCGGAGGGTTCCACGGCAAGCGTGAGATGAAGGCCGCGCGCCACCTGCTCGAAG
>JAYWCI010000032.1:0-5245 GCA_043780895.1 Kofleriaceae bacterium
CTTGCTCTCGTAACTACGAATGTAGTAATGCTACGAGGACCGTCGTAACCAGTATGGCCACCCGCTCCCCAGAGATGACTCCTGCCGAGCTTCGCGTCATGAAGGCGCTGTGGGAGCTCGGCCGTGGATCGGTATCCGAGGTCCGGAGCGAGCTTTCCGGCCGCGGCCACGAGCTCGCGTACACGACGGTGATGACATTGCTCGGTCGGCTCGCTGCCAAGAGTGCGGTGCTGGTCGATAAGGCGCGCGAACCGTTCGTCTACAAGCCGGCGCATCGCCGCGAATCGGTGCTCCGCGATCGCTTGCGCGACTTCGTCAAAGAAGTGTTCGATGGCCGTGCCGATTCGCTCGTGCTCGGACTCGTCGAAGATGAATCGCTGAGCCGCGAAGAGCTCCGCGCGATCGAGAAGAAGATCGACGAAGCCGAAACCAAGCGGAGCCGCGCCAAATGATCTTCACGATCGGTGCCGCAGCAAAGATCTGGCTGAGCACGCTCGCCATGATGGCGGTGCAGGGCACGTTGCTCGCGCTCGTCGCACTCGCCCTCACGCGCGCGAGCGGTCGGTTGCGCCCGGCGTGGCACGCGGCGCTGTGGCTCGTCGTGATCGTGAAGTTCGCGCTGCCGTGGGGCCCGGGCCTGCGGTTCTCGCTTTCGGATCTGGTCGTCTCGTTGTTCTCGTCGGCGCCCGTGGCGGATGTCACCTCGAATCTACCGCCCGCGTTGCAGCCGCTGCCGCCGGCATCGCACGTGGGTCCTGCCGCGTTCTGGATCGCGCTCGCGTCGATCTGGGCGGCAGGTGCGATCGCGGTCGTGATCCGCGCGACCGTCGCGCATCGCCGAACCGTCGCTGCTGCCCACGCGGCCCAGCTCGCACCGACCGCGGCGCGCACGCTCGTCGCGCAACTCGCCGCGCAGCTCGGCGTGCGCACGCCGACCCTCCGGCTCGGCGCACCCGCGATCGGTCCGCACGTCATCGGCCTCGTCCGCGCGACGATCGTCGTACCACCCGCCCTGATCTCCGAGCCCACGCTGCTGCGTGCCACGCTCCTCCACGAGCTCGCTCACGTGCGTCGGCGTGACGTCCTCGGTCGCACGATCCAGGTCGCCGCGAATGCACTGCTCTGGTTCTGGCCGATCGTCCGGCTGGTCGGTCGCCGCCTCGATGCCGCGCGCGAGACCGCCTGTGATGCATGGGCGCTCGAAGCCGGCGAGCTCGCTCGCCCGACCTACGCGCGCTTGCTCGTTCGCATGGCCGAGCTGCGCGCGGCCGCGGCCCCGTCGCTCGCCGCACCCGCCGCGCTGAACGCGCGAGTCGCCGCCGTGCTCGGTCCGTCTTCCTACGCACGCACGTCGCGCTGGCAACGCGCCGCGCTCGCCGGCTGGATCGTGCTCGCGCTCGGTGGTGCTCGGACCGCGTCGGCACATCCCGAGCGGGCCGCGTGCAAGTACACCCCGCAGCTCGCGATGAGCCTGTACCTCTCGTACCCCGCGGCCGACCTCGATGGTGACGGTCAGCTTTCGCGCGACGAGGCATGTGGCCTCCAGGCCGAGCTCCGCCGAAAAGAGGCGGAAAATAAGTCTCATCTCGACCCGGCCAGCGAGGCCGAGCTCGAGAGCTTTCTCGAAGAACCCCTGTGTTGCAATTGCGACTCGGCTGAGGCTAACTCTCGGCCGGTCGCGAGCTGCAGCAAGCAACTCGAACCGCAATAAGTAGGAGCGAACGTGAAGAAGCTTGTCCTGATGACCGCCGTGCTCGCCTTTGCCGCGTGCCAATCCGATTCCAAGAACCTCGAGAAGAAGATCGACGATCTCAATCGTAAGGTCGATTCGCTCCTTGCCGGTGGTGGTGGTGGACGTGGCGCGGCCGCTCCGCGCCCGTCGCGCCCCGAGCCGGACAAGGCGAAGACCTACGCGGTGCCCGTCGATGGCGATCCGTTCGATGGCCCGGCCGATGCGCTCGTCACGATCGTGAAGGCGTACGACTACGCCTGCCCTTACTGCCTGAACGTCCGCGAGACGATGGACCAGCTCCGCCAGAAGTACCCGCAGGATGTCCGCGTGGTGTTCAAGCAGTTCGTCGTTCACCCGCAGGTCGCGACCGCGGGCGCGCTCGCGTTCTGCGCCGCTGCCAAGCAGGGCAAGGCCACGCAGATGGATGCGCTCCTCTGGGACAAGGGCTTCAAGGCGAAGAACTACGACAAGGACGCGACCGCCGAGGGCGGCGCTGCGCCGCAGAAGTGCTGGGACACGGATGCCGGGTGCCCGGTCGTGCTCTCCTTCGCCAAGGAGCTCCAGCTCAACGAGACCCAGTTCAAGACCGACATGAAGGGCTGCCAGCAGCAGACCCAGAAGGACATGCGCGACCTGCAGGCCTTCGGCGTCGGCGCCACGCCTTCGTTCTTCATCAACGGCCGCTTCGTCTCGGGCGCGATGCCGATCGACAACTTCACCGTCCTCGTCGACGAGGAGCTCAAGAAGGCGAAGGACAAGGTCGCGGCGGGTACGCCGGCCGCGAACTACTACCAGGAGTGGGTCGTCAACAAGGGTCTCAAGACCCTCGACGCTCCCAAGCAGTAGACAGCTAGCGAGCTGACGCAAGCAGCCCCTCTGGGGCTACTCGCATTTTCGGGGTACAACGAGTTCGTGGCAACGCGCGCGCCGATTCCCGAGCGCAACTGGGTCAACATCCAGTGGCTGGCGCGGCTGCGCTGGGCCGAGATCGCGGGACAGGCGTTGACCGTGCTGTTCGGCCAGTTCTTGCTCGGCGGTCGGCTGCCGATCGCGGCGCTGCTCGGCGTGATCAGCATCGGCTTGGTCTCGAACCTCGTGATCGAGACCTACTTCTTCGGCGGTCGCCGTGGCTTGCGGCTCCAGGTCGAGGAGCCGGTCCATCCCGTCGAGGAGTGGCACATCGTGCTCGTGATGATGATCGACATCGCGAGCCTTACGGGCCTGTTGTATCTGACCGGCGGTCCGCACAATCCGTTCGCATTTCTATACCTCGTCCAGATCGCACTTGCCGCGGTGCTCGTGCGCGCGCTGTGGACGTGGACGCTCGTCGGGCTCTCGTTCGTGGGCTTCGGCATCTTGATCGTCGCGGCTCATCCGCTCGAGATTCCGGAGGACAGCCGCGTGATCGGTGCGTGGGTCGCGCTGGGCGTCGCCTCGGCGTTCGTCGTGCACTTCTTGCTGCGCATCACCGGTGCGCTCGCGCAGCGCGAGGCCGAGCTGACCGAGGCGCGTGGGCTCGCGGCCCGCCAGGAGCGGCTCGCGTCCCTCGCGACGATGGCCGCAGGTGCCGCGCACGAGCTCTCGACCCCGCTCGGCACCGTCGCGCTCGCCGCGAAGGAGCTCGAACGTGCCCTCGCTGCGGATCACGGCGACCTCGCCGCGGATGCGCGCTTGATCCGCGAGCAGGTCGGTCGCTGCCGCGCGATCCTCGAGCAGATGCAGCAGGGGGCCGGCACGGTCGGCGAGGGCCTCACCGCGTGCACGGTCACCGAGCTGCTCGATGAAACCTTCGTCGGCATTCGCGAGGCGCCGCGGGTCGTACGCGAGCTGCCGGATGAGGTCGCGAGTTTCGCGCTGCGCATGCCTCCCCATGCGGTGAGTCAGGCGCTGCGTTCGCTCGTCACGAACGCACAAGACGCATCGCCCGCGACCGCGGCGGTGCTGCTCAGCGTGCGTCGCGAAGGCGACCTCTTGACGATCATCATTCGCGATCGTGGCAAGGGCATCGCCCCCGAGGTCATGGAGCGGATCGGCGAGCCGTTCTTCACGACCAAGGCGCCGGGCCGTGGCATGGGGCTGGGCCTGTACCTCGCGCGTGCCGTGATCGAAGGGGTCGGCGGGCAGCTCGAGCTCCTGCCCGGCGAGGGCGGAGGCACCGAAGTCCGCGTAGTCCTTCCCACCGACGTCGCCGACCCTAAGCCCGCTGGACAGATCGTCGCACGTGCCACGCGGCGTGAATCCTCACCACCTCGAATGGTATCCAAGTCAGCATGAACCACGCCATCGACAAATCAGGCTCCGACAAGCCCTCGATCCTGATCTGCGATGACGACGAGGTCTATCGCAACCGGCTGGCGCGCGCGTTCGTCGATCGCGGCTATGACGTGCGCACTGCGAGTGATCACGATTCGGGGCTCGCGGCGGTGCAGGCCGAATCTCCCGAGTTCGCGGTGATCGATCTCAAGATGCCGGGCAAGAGCGGCCTCGAGCTCGTGAAGTCGATGAAGGAGATGGATCCGACGACCAAGACGGTCGTCCTCACCGGTTACGGCAGCATCGCGACCGCGATCGATGCCGTGCGCCTCGGCGCGACCTACTACCTGTCCAAGCCGGCCGATGCCGATGACATCGTCGCCGCGTTCGCGCGCGGTGAAGCGCCGCCGCTCGAGCCGCCGGCCGATCACGAATATCGCGCGCCATCCCTCGCGCGCGCCGAGTGGGAGCACATCAACCGCGTACTCTCCGATGCGGGTGGCAACATCTCCGAGGCCGCACGCCGGCTCGGCATCCATCGCCGCAGCCTGCAGCGCAAGCTCCAAAAGTATCCGCCGAATAAGTAGGAGCACGTCCCGGCTTGCTAGCGACCGCGGAGCTCGAAGCCCGCGATGAAGCGATCGTGATCGCGTGCGCTGTTGTCGACGGGCACCTCGAGCCGAAATGCGATCTCGCCGCGCGCGATGTGCGTGACGAGCCCGAGGATCAAGGTGTGGACGAAGCCCTCCGGCGCACCGCTCACGAACACGAACGAGCGCGTCACGAAGCTCGCGGTCAGATCGAGGCGACGCTCGACATGCACGCCACCCGCGATGCTCGCGCGCAACACGGTCTCCACGTGGGTCGCGGGTTGCCACCACCCGGCGACGCCAGCCTCGGCCTGAACCCACGAGTTGTCGCCGCGCCACCGCCAATCGGCGACGAGCTCGGCGGAGGTCGTGTGCGGTAAGAATAACTCGGGGTCGGCGACGCGCGGAGTGGCGAGGGCGGCGACCGTGGTCATGACGCTGCCGAGCTCGGGCGACGTTGCCGCGGAGATCCGCAGCGCGAGCGCGACCAACCGCTGATCGCTGGGCAGCACGCCACCCGTCACCGTGACGTTGCCGAGCGCGAGCGCATGCGCTTGCAGGCCGTAGCCGAGCGGCAGCGCCCCTTCGAGAAACCACAGCTCGCCCGCCGCGATCCGCGCACCTGGAACGAGCGCGATCGCATCGCTGCCGTCTGCATGTTCGTACGCAC
>JAYWCI010000033.1:0-4246 GCA_043780895.1 Kofleriaceae bacterium
GCGACGGTCGGCGGGTCGGTCGCTCCGGCAAGGGCCGCCTTGGCACCGGTCGTCCCACCCGGACGCGAAGGACCGAACTTGCAGCGAACTGAGGTCCCATGGTACCAGCGCCGCATGAAGCTTGCTCGAATCAGCCTTTTTCTCCTCGCCCTCAGCGCCACACTCGTGTGCTGCAAGAAATCGGACGACGCAAAGGTCAACGACAACCCCAAGGCCGCGGCGAAGACGGACGAGGTCAAAGCCGCCGAGCCCAAGATGGCTGAGCCCGGCAAGCCTGCCGCTGTCGCTGCCGGCGCTGCCGCGGATGTCGACCTGAAGCAGTTCATCACCGATAAGTCGACGGCGCCCGAGCTCGACAAGGTCTATCCGGCCGGTAAGCCGTTCCGGATGTCTGGCGTACTCAAGGAGGCGCCGAAGTGTGAGGATAGCGGCTGCTCGATCCAGCTCTCGGACGGTAAGAAGACCTACTCATCGTTCGACCTGGCCGCGGCGGATAAGGCCAAGCTCGCCGGCAAGGCCGCGGGGGCGGCGGTCTCGCTGACCTGCAACCCGGTCTACGAGGGCGGTTCGATGCAGATCGCGAAGAGCTGCACGGTCGATTAGCAGCACGGGCCCACGAACGAACGATCTTGGATCGGGCCTGCGCGAAGTAGTCCGCGCATAGGTGAAAGAAAGCGCTGTTTTGACGAGCGCGCGGATCGCACGGTCGAGACCAGCGGCCGAACGATCAAGCAGGTGGTCGCGGACGTCGCTGGCGCACTCTCAGTGCGATGACACCACCTGCTGCGGCCATCCACTTGCTGCCACCGACAGCTCGTCCTCGCGCATCGCGCTTCGATCAGTCGAGCTCCAACACGTAGACCGGCTGGACCGGATCGTCGTGCAGAGCCGCGCGCTGCCAGCCCGAGGCGCGTGCGATGGCCTCGATCCTCTCGACCCGCGGCGCGGTTCGCAAGAGTAGCGGCCCGAACGCGCGCCGCAACCAGGGCGAGCCGAGGACGTCGGCATGCGCCGCGATCCGTGTGCGCGACGCGACTGGATCGAGCTCGACGATCGCGAGCCGACCGCCGGGCCGGACCACGCGGCGCAGCTCGCGCAGGGTCGCTGCCTGATCGCGGACGTAGCGGATCGACGACAGACAGATCGCGAGGTCGACCGTACCGGTCTCGAGCGGAAGGGCTTCGCCACGCGCGCGGACAACTTGGAGCGCGGCGCACGGACGTGCGAAGTCGCGGCTCGGATCGAGCGCGATCACGCGCAGATGGGGGAACCGCTCGGCCGCTCTGCGCGAGAAGGTCGCGGGGCCGCTCCCGACATCGAGCAGCGTCGAGGCGCTCGCGAGCCGGTCGGTCCAGGCATCGAGTAACCGCTCGTCGAGGTCGCCGAACGCCGGACGTGCCGCCGTGGCATATCGCCGGGCCGAGCGGCCCTCGAACGGACGCGCGAACAACATCCGATCGAGCCAGGCGGTCAGCGAGCCGGCCAGAGTCACGCCCCACCATACCTCGATCGTGAACGATCCGACTACGTCCGCCCTCCTTCGCTCGCGCGGACCGCGCGGTCGAGACCAGCGGTCGCACGATCGCTCAGAGCGATGACACCTGCTGTGGTGGCCATTGCACGTGCTGCGCGACGATCTTGCCATGCCGCCGTACTCGAGCCGCGCTGCAATGCATGCTCGAGGTGCACATTCATAGTGGCGGTACCCTCCTCGGCGGCAAGGAACGCTGCGTGCAATGCGGCATTGCGAATGTAGCCGCCCGACATCTCGAAGCGCCGCGCGAGCCCGCCATGTCGAGATTTGGAGCCAAAGGCGCTGAAGCCGGAAGCATCGCGCACCACAGCTTCTCGCGCTCGTCTTCGTCGGGAACCTGGAAGCGAAGGTGAAGCGAAAGCCGGCGCTGAAATGCCGGGTCGATATTCGATTCATGGTTCGACGTGAGCAGGCAGATGCCCGTGAAGCTCTCGAGCCGCTGCAAGACGTAGTTAGGCTCGAGGGAACGACGAGTCCGCTTCGTCGAACAACAAGATCGCATGGCTGGCTTCGGCCACATCAAAGAGCTCGCCGAGCTGCTTCTCGGTCTCGGCGATGAACTTCGATGTGATCTTCGCCATGTCGACTTGATACAGCTCGAGCCGATCGCGCCGTAGATCGCTTCGCCGAGCAGGAGGTGCTGGGGTGACCGATCGTCGTCAAAGAGCTCATGGAGGCGATGCTAGACGCGGAGCGAGGGAACGACCTATCCGCTAGAGCGCGAGCATCGACGCGTGGCCGATCCAGAAAGGTCTATTCCGGCTGCAGCCAACGATCTAAGCAGATCCGATGATCGATATATCTAACCCGTCCTCTCGCCGACGCTCGCGGTCTCGCCCGGCGAGCATTACTCGTCTCCGAGCCCCGGTATTTCGTTCTGATCGATGAGCCCGTATCGGCGCCAGCCTTCGCTGAGCAACCACGTTTTCGGGATGTACACGAACGGTGGTGGATACCCGGCCGGCGCTTGGTAGTACACGCCGGCCACTTCGCGCTGCTTCCATCCGTCGAACGAGAGCGAGCTCGAGTACGGATCGACCTTCCACGCGTTCTTCAACCTGTCGCGATCGGCGCCGTGATGCCGCCAGTTGTTGAGTACGTAGGCGACGCAGTTGCGAACCTGCCGCGGCGAGCCGAGCACGCGCGCGTGATATCGGTCCGCGAACACCGGCCCGTATAGACGCCCTGTCACCGCATTGATCTGGCGCGCTGCCGAGATCGAGAACGCCTGCATGCCTCTCCACAGCTGCTTTCGATTCGCCGCCTCGACGATCAAGTGGATGTGCGTCTTCTGGATGCTGAGGTGAACGATCCGGAAGTTCGGGAACCGATCCTCCGTCGCAACGACGAGCGTCGCTTCGCGGATCGCGAGGAACAGCGCATGGCGGCGCAGCGACCCGACCTCTTTGCGCACGCGCATGATCACATGCACCGGCTCGGTCGCCTTGATCGCCTTGCGAGTCTTGTGCTTCTCGCTCGCGAGAACACCCTGCTTCGGACGCCCCGCGCCTTTGCGCTTGCCGCCGCGCCGCTGGCCGTTCTTGTCGAGCTTCGGTAACTCGAGCTGGATGTGGCGTTTACGTGGCCGCGGCACCTTCGAAACGTAACACCGGTCCGACCGCAGCACAATTGATTTCGCCGATCTTTAAACACACCATATATGGCTAGCGATCCACTCGAAGGCGCTACATGCGGCGAGATGACCGCTTCGTTCTGGCGTCTACACTAGGAACTGCGCCCCGATCGACGGTGGGTCCATCTCGCTGAAATTTGGGGTTGCTTGCACCCATCCGCGAGCCTGGTGCCCGGCAAGCGCTTCACCGTCGCCCGAGCGGCGCCGATCGGTTAGATGGCCAGGCCCGGAACCCAGCTCGAGGATCCGGGGCTTCGGGCTCGCTACCAAGGCTTCGCAGAACGCTGCGAAGAAGCGCGGACGAGCCGGACGCTTGACACGCGTCTCCTCGATCCACGCTCGCGCGGTCGCGGCATCGCGAAAGTTGACCCGAATCGGAACGTCTTCGTCGTCGCTCATAGACGTCAAACGATTCGAGCCCCGCGAGTTAGTTCACGTGCGGCGCTCTCTCGCACGGCGTCACACGTTACGCGACCCCTTCGACCCACGAGCTGACGCTACGACCACGCGCCTGGTAACCGCGACGCTCGTACGCTGCGGCTGTAATTAGCGCGGCCTCCACCTGTGCAACCGACCGAGCAACCCGACAACGCAGGTGCTTGCCGGTCGTCGCGAAAGAGTGCGGCTGCGTCTACTCGTGCGGTGCAACATTTTGCACGCGAACTTGAAGCCTGGCACGCTGCGAGGATCGAGCCCTGGTGCGGCGGTGGGCGGTGCACCGATGTGTTCTCTGCCGAGACTGTATGCACCGGCATCTGCACGCCCAAGCCCGCGGATGCGACGTGTCACTTCGACGCCAGCGGCACGTGTGTCGGGGCCGAGCGCGAGCTCGCTCCGGGCGAGTTGATCGCGGACTACGCCTACCGCTGCGAGCCATGTGCCTCGCGCTTCGCCGAGATGGGTACGCGGGGCCAACGCAAGAACGGGCTCCGGCTCGTCGGCGCGGGATTCGTGCTGGGCGCGGTCTTCGTGATCATGTACGTCACCAAGACTGACATCGAGTCAGAAATCCACAGTGACGACCCGTTCAGTCTCGCGCTCGTGATCGGGTACGCCGCGATTGTTTGTGTCGCGATCGG
>JAYWCI010000034.1:0-6958 GCA_043780895.1 Kofleriaceae bacterium
AGCGCGGACGCGTGCGGCGTGACCTTTACGCATACTTGGCGTTGGCACTGTGCTTGTAGAGGACAGATCAGCGATGTCCCGAGCGCTAAACAGCTACGACCGCACCGAGCGGCGTGCGGGCAAGAACCGGCTCACGGCCGGTCACCTTGCGGCTGGCGCGAATCTGCGGGTTCCGCCCGTTGGCATCGATCGAGCAATGAGCCTGACTCCAGGAGGCCACTATGTTTTCCTGGGCAATCACATTCTTCATCATTGCGCTGATCGCGGGCGTCTTCGGGTTTTTCGGGATCGCGGCGAGCGCCGTTGGAATCGCCAAGATCATTTTCTTGGTCGCCCTCGTGATGGCGATCATCAGTTTCGCGATGGGGCGCCGCCCAGCTGTATGACAGCGAATTCGGCGACAGAAAGGTAAGATGCCCGAGGTGACCGGAACGATCCTGATTGTCGACGATGAAGAAGATACCGCGCTGCTGTTGCGAGACAGCCTTCGAAAGCGCGGGTTCGACGTCGATGCCGTGACCTCCGGTCAAGCGGCTCTCGAATACCTGCGTACGTCCGCCGCGGACGTCGTCGTCACCGACGTGCAGATGGCGGGCATGACGGGCATCGAACTAACGCAGGAGCTGCGGTCGCGTCATCCCGACCTCTTGCCGATCGTGCTCACCGGTCAAGGTGGGCTCGAAACCGCGATCGCCGCGATTCGCGCCGGCGCGTACGACTTCATCACCAAGCCGGTAAAGATCGACGCGCTCGCGATCTCCGTTTCGCGTGCGGTCGAACACCTCTCTCTCAAGCGGGAAGTCAAGCGCCTGCGCACCGAGAATCGCGATAGCGCGATCGACGGTATCGCGGGTTCCTCGCCCGCGATTCGCGAGACGATCGAGCTCGTGCGTCGCGTCTCCGACAGCGACGCCACCGTGCTGGTCACCGGCGAGTCCGGTACTGGTAAGGAGCTCGTCGCTCGCGCACTGCACAACCTGTCGCCGCGTCGCGATCAGCCGTTCGTCGCCGTCAACTGCGCCGCGATGCCAGCACCGCTCCTCGAGAGCGAGCTGTTCGGTCACGTCCGCGGCGCCTTCACGGATGCCAAGCGCTCGCGCGCAGGCCTGTTCGTGCAGGCCGGAGCAGGCACGATCTTCCTCGACGAGATCGGCGAGATGCCGATCGAGATGCAGGTCAAGTTGCTTCGCGTTCTCCAGGAGCGCCGCGTCCGCCCGGTCGGTGGTGATGAAGAAGTGCCGTTCGAAGCGCGCGTCATCACGGCGACCAACCGCGATCTCGAGACCGAGGTAGAAGAGAAGCGGTTCCGCGAGGACCTCTTTTATCGCATCAACGTCGTCGCGATTCCGGTACCCCCGCTCCGCGCCCGCGCTGGTGACATCCTGCTCCTCGCGCAGTTCTTCCTCAAGCGCATCGCCGGTCGCACCTCGAAGCCGGTCCAAGGCATCTCGGGTCCCGCCGCACGCTTGCTGATGGATTACGACTGGCCGGGCAACGTGCGCGAGCTCGAGAACTGCATGGAGCGCGCTGTCGCTCTCTGCCGGCTCGACGAGATCACCGTCGACGATCTGCCGGCGAAGATCCAGGAGCACCAGAGCTCCAAGATCGTCATCACCACGGAGTCTCCGGGTGAGCTGATCACGCTTCACGAGATGGAGCGTCGCTACGTGCGTCAGGTGCTCACCGCTGTCGGTGGCAACAAGACCCACGCCGCGCGCATCCTCGGCATCGACCGCCGGTCGCTGTACCGCCGGCTCGAGGAGCCGAGGGCTAGCGAGGCGCCTCGCGCCGAGAGCCAGAGCGGCTCGATCCCGACGAATGGCCATTCCATGCCATCTTCGTCGCCGCCGCCCGCCAATCCGGCCGAGTTCGAGTAGTCTCCCGATCGGTCCATGTCCGTTCGCTTGCGGCTCGTCGTCGTCGACCACGACGCTCCTCATCGAGCGAGCGTTCGGAAGGCGTTGGAGCATAGCCTCCACGCAGAGGTCGTCGACGTGGCGACTCCCGAAGAGGCCTTCATGGCGCTCGCGGCCGCACCCACCGATTGCGTGCTGGTCGATCAAGACCTCCCGCAGAAAGGGGCGCTTGTCGTCGTCACGCAGCTGCGTGGCGATCGCAATCCCGTCCCGATCCTGCTCGTCACCAGTCTTGAAGACGAAGACCTGTTGCAGCAGGCGATCGATTGCGGCGTCACCGACTTCTTTCCAAAAACCGACATCTCGCCGCGTCGCCTCGCGTTTCGCATCAAGTTCGCGATCCGGCTCCAGGCGACCGAGATCGACAACGTCAAGTCGATCGAATCCGCGACCGCCGCCGCCCGCGCGCGCGACGAGATCCTCGCGATCGTCTCCCACGATCTGCGCGGTCCTCTCCACGCCATCTCGCTCGCGAGCGAAGCCCTGCGCGAAGATGCGGGCGACGATGCGAAGCGCTACCTCGGCGCGATCGATCGCGCCGGTGCCCGCGCTGAGCGCCTGATCTCCGATCTTCTCGATGCGAGCGCGATCGAGAACGGCAAGCTCTCGCTCAACCCCGCGCGCATCAATCTCTCCAACGTCGCGAAGCAAGCCGCCCAAGATCACGAGCTCTCGGTCAAGGAGACCAAGGCGACGATCGTCGCCGTCCTGCCTCCCGACCCCGTCTACGTCGAAGCCGATCGCGATCGCCTGCTCCAGGCCGTCGCGAACCTCGTCGGCAACGCCCTCAAGCACGCGCGCGGCACCCCGATCGAGCTCACGATCGAAAAGCGCGACGGCCACGCGATCCTCGCGGTCTCCGACCGCGGTCCCGGCATCCAGCAATCCGAGATGCCGCACGTCTTCGATCGCTACTGGACCGGCCGCACGCGCAAGGGCGGCGCTGGCCTCGGTCTCGCGATCGCCAAAGGCATCGCGCTCGCGCACCGCGGCACCATCCAGGTCTTCAGCCGTCCCGGTGAGGGTGCGCGGTTCGAGATCGTGTTGCCCCTAAAATAGGGACGGCGTGGCCAGTGGAGTGACCGTCCCTCTTCGGAAATGTAGTTTCAGTCAGTTGCAATTCGAAAAGTGAGGAAAGCGTTACCGTCCCTGTTTCAGGACTCAACGGAGCTTCGCCCATTGGTCTTGCAGCCGCGGCAGCGAGATCGAAACCGCGGTCTTGATCTCTGGCGCGAAGGTCTGCACGCGCAGCTCTTCGAGTAGCCAGCCGAACTCTTCGATCTCGGGGATCACGATGTTCTTCGCGAGTAGCTCGTCGCGCTTCTTGCCGAAGCCTTGGACCAGCACCCCGATCGAGGCGGCTTTTGCCTGATCCTTGTTCGGATCGTGCGCGAGTCGCTGCAGCCGAACCGTGAGCGCCTTGAGATAGCGTGTGATGTGGAGCAGCCGACCGGCCGGCGTCTCGCGCATGAGGTCGTGCGGCACCAGGCGGGAGATCTGGAGCTGGATGTCGTCGAGTGCGGCGCGCGTGGGTCCCGGCCGCGAGGCGAGCGGCTTCATCAAGGCGCGGACCTTCTCGAGCTCCGCTACAAGCGGCGAGGCCAAGCGCTCGAGCTGCTGCGTGATGCTCTGCAGCACCAGGCGACCCGCCGATACGCGCTCGGCGAACGCGGCCTTCGTGCGCGGAATGTCGTCAGGATTCGTGAGCTGGAACGCTTCGTCGAGCGCGCGCAGCACGAGCTGGCGCTTGTAGTTCCCGAGCGGTGACGACAGCGTCGCGGGCAACTTCGCATCGAGTTGCACGAGCGTGGTGCCGAGCGCGTACAGGATCAGCTTGCGCAGGCCTTCGCGTGTCGCGGCGTTCGCGGCCGCCGCCGATTCGAGCAGCTTCAGATCGACGCCGTGCTCGACCGCGACGAGCGCCGGATATGCGAGCGTCGCGCGGTTGCCGATCTCGAGTGTAACGGTCGCGGGCAGCGCTTCGAAATCCCACTGCCGCAGATCCTTGCGCTCGTGCGCGGCGCGCGGTGCCTTCTCCCACAGCTCGTTCGCGCGGCGTGCGAGCGTGCGTTGCAGATCGAACAGCTCCTTGCCCTGCGCGATCACTTTTTCGTGATCGTCGACGATGCGGAACGTCGTCCGCGTGTACCCCGGCACCGCGCGGAGGTCCCACGCATCGCGCGCGACGCGCTCGCCGGTGCGCTCGAGCACCGCACGCTCGAGCGCGGGCAAGAACGCGCCCTCGAACGGCTGTAAGTCCGCGACGATCTTCGTCGCGAGCTGTTCGAGCGGCAGCGTCGCCGCGAGCGCCCTCCTCAGATTTTTGGTCAGCGCCTCGAACAGCGCGAACACCTTGGCCTGGAGGTAGCCCCCGATCGTCCACTCGAGCAGGTCTGGATCGAGCTGCGGCAGTTGCGCGAGCGGGATCGTGGCCGTGATGCCGTCGTCCTCTTCACCCGGCTCGAACTTGTAGGTGAGGCGCAACCGCGCCTTCGTGATGTGATCGGGATAGCGCTCGGGCGAGAGCTCGGCGGCTTCGTCGAGGAGGAGATCCGCGCGCGACAATTCGAGGATGTGCGGATCCTTCGCCTCGGCCGTGCGGCGCCAGTCCTCGAAGGTCTTGCCGCTCACGATCTCGTCGGGCAGCCGCGAATCGAAGAACTCCCACAGCGAGGTCTCGTCGGCGAGCATGTCGCTACGCCGCGCCTTGTCGCGCAGCTGCTCGACCTCCAGGAACAAGCGCCGGTTGTGATCGGCGAAGGCACCCTTCGTCGCGTACTCGCCGCGCACGAGCGCGTGCGTGATGAACAGATCGCGACACAGCTTCGGATCGAACTGAGCGTAGTTGACCCGGCGCTCCTTCACGATCGGCAGGCCGTACAGCGTGACCTGCTCCTTCGCGGAGACCTGCGCGGTCTTCGGATCCCAGTGCGGATCGCCGTAGCTGCGCTTGCAGAGGGAGCCCGCCGCACCTTCGATCCATAGCGGATCGATCTTCGCGACCCCGCGCGCGAACAGCTGCGAGGTCTCGACGAGCTCGGCCGCCATCACCCACTGCGGTGGCTTCTTCGCGAGCGCCGACGAGGGGTGGATCATCCACTTGGTCTGGCGCGCGCCGATGTAGATCCGGCTCTCGACATTCCACATGCCGATCTTCGAGAGTAAGCCGGGTAGGAGCGCGCGATGGATCTGCTCGCCGGTCGCGGTCTTCTCGTTCGGGCGAAAATCCAGCTCCTTCATCGTCCGCACGATCTGCGCGTGGATGTCTTCCCATTCGCGCATGCGGTTGAAGTTCAGGAAGTTCTCGCGCGCGAACTTGTAGAGCTGGTTCTTCGTGCTGCGCGCCTTCGCGGCCTGCCAGGTCTCCCAGATCTTCAGATACGCGATGAAGTCCGAGCCTTCATCTCTGAACTGGCGATGCGCCTCGTCGGCCTTCTGCTGGGCCGCGTGCGGGCGATCGCGAGGATCCTGGAGGCCGAGTGCGGCCGCGATCACGACGACCTCGCGCAGCGCATTCTCGTCGCGCCCGCCGAGGATCATCCGCGACAGCCGCGGATCGAGCGGCAACCGCCCGATGTGATGACCGAGCTCGGTGAGCTCGCCATCGCTCGACATCGCACCGATCTCTTCGAGTACGCGATAGCCCTCGTCGATCGCCCGCTTCTGCGGCGGATCGAGGAACGGGAAGCTCTCGATATCGGTGAGCCGCAGCGACTTCATGCGAAGGATCACGCCCGCGAGGCCGACGCGCTGGATCTCTGGATCGGTGTGCGAGGGCCGCGTGATGTAGTCCTGCTCCTCGTAGAGCCGGAAGCACACGCCGTGCTGCGTTCGCCCGCAGCGGCCCTTGCGCTGATCCGCACTCGCGCGCGACACCGGCTCGATCAACAGCTGCGTGACGCCGGTGCGCACGTTATAGCGATTGACGCGCGCGACGCCGGCATCGACGACGTACACGATGCCGGGAATCGTCAGCGAGGTCTCGGCGACGTTCGTCGCGAGCACCACGCGGCGCTGCGGCAGGGTGTGAAACACGCGCTGCTGATCCTGCGGCGACAGACGCGCGTAGAGCGGCAACACCACCGTGTGGGGGAGTGCGCGCTGCTCGATCTCTTGCACCGCCTCGCGAATCTCGCGCTCGCCGGGCAAGAACACGAGGATGTCGCCGCGCGGATCCATCTCGGTGATCTCGTTGACCGTGTTCGCGACGACCTCCGAAAGATCGCGCTCTTCCTCGGTGGGCGGGCGATAGAACACGTCGACGGGATACGTGCGGCCCGAGACCTCGATCACCGGCGCATCGCCGAAGAACTTCGAGAACCGCTCGAGCTCGAGGGTCGCCGAGCTCACGATCACGCGGAGCTCGGGCCGGCGCGGCAGCAGTTGCTTCAGGAACCCGAGCAGGAAATCGATGTTGAGGCTGCGCTCGTGCGCTTCGTCGACGATGATCGTGTCGTACGCGCGCAGCATCGGATCGCCCTGGATCTCGGCGAGCAAGATGCCATCGGTCATGAACTTGACGTAGGAATTCTGGCTGACCTTGTCGTTGAACCGGACCTTGTAGCCGACGACGTCTCCGACTTGGGTTCCGAGCTCCTCCGCCACGCGCGCCGCGACACTGGTCGCCGCGATCCGGCGCGGCTGCGTGCAGCCGATGTATGCGTGCTCCGCGCGGCCCATCGCGAGACAGATCTTCGGCAGCTGCGTGGTCTTACCCGAACCCGTCTCGCCCGCGATGATGATGACCTGGTGGCCATCGATCGCGTTCGCGATGTCGATCACGGAGGCCGTGATCGGCAGGTTCTCCGGGAACTTCACCCGCTCGCTCAGGCGCAGGCCCGGGCGTAAAACTGAGGCGGCCACGACGGTGACGTGAAGTAGCACGGCTGCGCGGGTTCGCGTAGTAGGTTGCACGCCATGGACACCTGGCACGTCGATGACGACATCCGCCTGGCCGAAGGCCTACCCGCCTCGACGTTCACGGACCGTGAATTCCTCTCGCGCGAGCTCGCCACGATCTTTTCGCGGTCCTGGCAGGTCGT
>JAYWCI010000035.1:0-9247 GCA_043780895.1 Kofleriaceae bacterium
TATGCGAGGTCGGGCATGAACGGGAGGCTGCGTGCGGCCGGTTGCCAGCGCAGGTTCCACTCGATCGTGTGACCGTCGCCCTCGAAGTCGCCGCGCGAACGATCGTGCGCGAGCTCGCTCGTGCCGATCGAGATCCAGAACGGCGCGTCACTCGAGCCGTAACTCGAGAACCGTCGATGTACGCCGAACGTGCGCCCCGAATCTTTCGGATCGAAGCGCGCGAACCACAATTCGCCACGCCCGGGGCCGTGATCGGGTTGTTCGATCACGAACCGCAACCAGAACCCTTGGCCGGTCGGCGCGTGATTGAACGTGAGGTACCAGACCTCGTACGTGCCGCGCGGGTCGTCGATGCCGCGCCGAAGGTTCGCGGCTTCCGTCGTCACGCGGCGACCTTTCTCGCGGGCAACACGAGCTTGGGTTTGCCGAGTACGCGTGCGCTAAACCACGAAGCGAACCAGCGCGGCACGAGTCGCACGCCCAAGCATGACAGCTTGTTGATGAGGCCCGGAATCACGTTGCGCTTCTTCGCGAGCATCGCGCGGACCGCGATCGATGCGACGGACTGGGCGCTCATCATCGATGCGTTCGCGAGCCAGCTGTAGTCGCCTGCTCCGGCCGCCGCGTGAAATTCGGTCTTCGTGCCGCCGGGACAGATGCACGTCGCGGAGATGTTCGATCCGCGGAGCTCGTCGTGCAGCCCTTCCGTGAAGTTGCGCACGAAGGCCTTGCTCGCCGCGTAGAGCGCCATGTTGGGAACGCTCTGATACGCGCCGATCGAGGCGATGTTCACGATGTACCCGCGCGGCCGGTCCTGCGCGAGGAAGCGCTTCGTCAGCTCGACGAGCGAGGACATGTTGAGCTGACACATCTCGGCATCGCGCGCGGGCTCGGTGAGCGCGAACGCACGGAATGCGCCGAACCCGGCATTGTTGATCAAGAGATCGATCGGTCCGCCGGCGGTCGCCGCGGCCCACACCGCCTCGGCACCTTCGTCGACACCGAGATCCGCGACCACGAGATCGACGCGGACAGCCGCGCAGCTCGCCGCGACCTGGGCGAGCGCATCCTTGCGCCGCGCGGTCAGGACGAGGTCGGCGCCCCGCGCGGCGAGCTCTCTGGCGATCGCGGCACCGATGCCGCTCGAGCCGCCTGTAACGAGTGCACGCAGCCCCGTGAGCTCGGCCATGCCACTACGCTAACACGTGGTAGAAAGGCCCCATGCGCACAGTGCCTCTTCTCCTCCTGGCATTCGCGGCATGCGGACCTTCGAGCGCGGAGCTGCGCACTGCCAAGACCACCGTGTACACGGTCGATGGCGGGCAACTCCTCTCGTTGGCGCAGCAGGCGGCGGGTGACGAACACTACAAGCTCGGTGCCGTCGATGACGGCCATCTCATGTTCGAGACCGATCCGAAGTTCTATTCGTCGGAAGGTGACCTCCAATCACCCGGCGCGAGCGACTTCACGCGCGTGGACAACCACAGCGTGAAGGTGTCATTCGTCGTCGAGCTCCAGGAGATCTCCGAGCGGCAGTTCGCGGTGCGCGTCACGCCGCACACGTACCAGTACATCGCGGGCAGCCCGCAGATGCGGCCGCTCGAGCCCGCCGATCCGAACCTGCCGCCGTGGGTTCTGGGACGGGCGGACTCGCTCCAGGTCGCGATCTACGACCGCGCGAAGAACTTCTCGCGCTAGGGCCAAATAGCCCCTAACGGTGGCGCTCGTCGGGGTCACGGTGATACGACTCGCGACCATGCGGAACCCGAACTTTCTCCTGCGTCTGGCGACGGTTGTCGCCGCGATCGCGATCGCGGCGTGCGGTCCGTCCTCGAAAGAGCTCTCTGGCGCGAAGACGGCGCACTACAAGGGCGACAAGCTCGTGATGTTCGGCGCGATCAAGGCGACGGTCGCGGAGAAGTATCACATCGCGAAATCCGACGAGAACGCGCTCGGCATGCAGACGATCGGTCGCTGGTTCACGCCCGAAGGCCTCGCAGCCGGCGAGCGTAACGACGACATGCGCGACGTTCCGGACAAGTCGATCCAGATCGCCCTCGTCGTGACGATGCAGCCGGATGGCGACGAGTACGTCGTCAACGTCAAGCCGCTGATGATCCGTTACATTGCAGGCAGCCCGAAGCCGCAGCCCCTCGCCGAGCACGATCCGAGCCTTCCCGGCTGGGCGTCGGGCAAGGTCGACGAGCTCGCGCTCGAAATCCACACCGCGCTCGCGCAGTACGAAGTGAAGAGCCTCCCGGGCTCGGTCCCGCCGCCGGCAGGTCAGCCGCCGGCTTCGGCTTCGGGTTCGGGTTCGGCCGCGATGGCTCCGGCCGCTCCGGCTCCGGCTCCCGCGCAGTGAAGATCACCGAGCTCGTCGTCGATGCCGACGAGCTCGTTGGCACGGGCGGGTTCCTCGCGATTCGTCGGCTGCGCCTTCGCAATCGCCGCGAGGATGGCTCGCTCTCGCAGCCATATACGAACGATGCGATCGTTCGGCCGTACGGCCAAGATGCCGTCGTCGTCGCGATCTTCGCGCGCGTCGCCGATGCGATCCACGTGCTCGTACGCGCCGGGTTGCGACCGTCGGTCGCGCTCGCGCGCGATGCGTCGCTCGCGCCACTTCCCGAACCGCCACCGGGCCTGGTCGTCACCGAGCTCGTCGCCGGTATCCTCGAGGTCAGCGATCGCGGTGCGGCGGGGCTCGCCCATCGTGCGGCCGCCGAGACGCTCGAAGAAGCGGGCTTCGTCGTCGATCCGGCCTCCGTGATCGTCCTCGGCGCAGGCGCATTCGCATCGCCGGGTGCGCTGCCCGAAAAAGAATACTTCGCGGCGGTCGAGGTCGATCCGTCGACCCAGGTCGCGCTCGAGGGCGATGGTTCCGCGATGGAGGAGGGCGCCACGACGCGGTGGCTCGAGCTCGATGCCGCGATCGCGGCGTGCATCGCCGGCGAGATCAGCGATCTCAAGACCGAGGTCGGCCTGCGCCGGCTACGCGACTATCTCGATCAACCTGCCTGAGCTCGTGGCCGCTCGCGCTCGCCTATCGGAGCCGGGACTCGACTTCGAGACGTGTCTACTCGTCGCCGGTCGGTGACGACGGGCGCACCGGCGGATCTTTATCGGACGGTTTGCCATCCGCCTTCGCGTACTCGTCGAGCTTGCGATACAGCGTCTTGCGATCGAGGCCGAGGCGCTGGGCGGCGCGGGTCTTGTTGCCCGCTTCGTCGGCGAGCACGGCTTCGATGAACTCGCGCTCGAGCTCTTCGAGCGACATCCGGCGTGCGACTGCGGCACCCAGAAAGTCCGCGGGCTGGCGCTCGCGCACGTGCTGCGGCAGATCGTCATCGGCGATCAGCTCGCCCTGGCACAGTGCGACGCCGCGCTCGAGGACGTTCATCAGCTCGCGCACGTTGCCGGGCCAGTGATACGCGAGCAGCAGGTGCTGCGCTTCGGGCGAGAGCCGCATGCGGCGCGCGGGTTGCTGCTTGGCCCCGAGCTGCGCGAGCACGTGCTCCGCGAGCGGCACGATGTCCTCGGGGCGCGAGCGCAGGGGCGGCAGATCGAGATGGATCACGTTGAGCCGGTAGTAGAGATCCTCGCGGAACGAACCATCGGCGAGCATCGCCTCGAGGTTCTTGTTCGTCGCCGCGAGCACGCGCACATCGACATGCTGATTCTTCGTCGCGCCGAGCGGCCGGACCTCGTGCTCTTGCAGCACGCGGAGCAGCTTGGCCTGGAGCGGCAGCGCGAGCTCGCCGATCTCGTCGAGAAAGATCGTGCCGCCATCGGCTTCGACGAACAGGCCGTTCTTGTCGGCGCGTGCGTCGGTGAACGCGCCGCGCTTGTGCCCGAACAGCTCGCTCTCGATCAGGCCCTCGGGCACGGCCGCGAGGTTGACGCCGACGAAGTTGCCCTGCGAGCGCGTCGAGTTGTAGTGGATGCCGCGCGCGATCAGCTCCTTGCCGGTGCCACTCTCGCCGGTGATGAGGACCGAGGCGGTCGACCCCGCGATGCGCTGGACGAGCGACACGACATCGCGCATCGCCTGGCTCTTCGCGACGATGTTACCGAGGCCGAAGCGCTCGTCGACCTCGCGCTGGAGGTGCGCGATCTTCATCGTCTTCGCGCGATCGGCGAGCGCCTTGTCGGCGACGAGCAGCAGCTCCTCGATCTCGAACGGCTTGGTGATGTAGTCGTGGGCGCCGAGCTTGACCGCGCGAATCGCGGTCTCGATCGAGCCGAATGCCGTGATCATCACGACGTGGGGCGGCGACGGCAGCGAGCACACGCCGCGGATGAGGTCGAAGCCATCCATCTCGGGCATGCGCAGGTCCGTGATCACCAGATCGAAGCTGCCCGCGCGGGCCAGCTCGAGCGCGATCGACGCGCCCGAGGCGCCCTGGACGGTGTAGCCCGCGTCGCCGAGCTCCTCGGTGAGCAGGTCACGCATCGCGGCATCATCCTCGACGACGAGAATCGAGACGGCGTCGGTCGGTTCAGGCACGAACAACTCTTTTAGCGGGGTGGCGCGGTCAGGGCAAGCAGTGGCCGGTCGCTTGGTCGCAACTGTATTGATCCCAGGGTCCGCTGGTCGGCTGTGACTGGTAGACGGTCGGGCACTGGGCGTCGTTGGTACACTTCTGGACGCAGAAGTTGGCGTGGAGATAGGTGGTGCAGGTGTAGCCGGAGCCGAGTGCCGTACATTCGCCATCGTTCGCGCACTCCGGGGCGCAGACATCGCGCGTTGCCGCATTCGCGACGAAGAAGAAGCTCGGGCAATCGAGGCCCGCGCCACAATCGGATTCACTGTCACAAGCGCCGCCGACCGGGACCGCACCGTGGCCGGCGATGTCGATGCAGGCACCCTCGACGCAATCGCCGCGAAACAACTGGTTGCGATACTCGCTCGCACAGTCGCTCGCCGCCGTGCAGCCGGCACCGAGCGCGCGTTGCGTGGTGACGGTGTACGCGACGGCGGTGGGATCGGGGCTGGCGGAGAACTCGCTGATGCGCACGTAGTAGCGGCCGAGCGGGAGGTAGGTCAGGCGGACCCGCTCGGGTTGCTCCCAGTACGACAACCCGACACTCTTGCCGGTTGCATCGAGGATCTCGAGGTCGAGATCACGAGTCCCGGTCCAGGCGAGCTGGATGTTCCACGTCTCGCCGAGCGTGGTGACATCGAACGCGTAGTAGTCGCGCTCGGTCGCAGGTCGCGAGCAGATCAGGCCGCTGCGCTGGGCGGTCCCGTCACCATCCGGTGCAAACAGCGTCGCGCCGGCGGGGCCGTCGTCGTTCGGTTCGCTCGGGTCGTCGCTCGTACATTGATCGATGCCGGTCGTGCACGCGTGCTGCGAGACATCACAGCGAGGCTGTGCGGCGCTCTTGCAATCGAAGCTCGAGGCGCACGCGACGCACTCGCCATCGGAGCACACCGGCGTGCCGCTCGAACATTGCGCCTGTGTCGAGCAGGTCTCGGGATAGACATCGAGCTCGAAGCTCTCGTCGCTCGGCGGACGCGATGCGTAGTAGTCGACGACCACGTATACGCTCGCCGCGGGTGCGATGAACCGACCGACTTCATCGGTGCCGGTACTCGCATCTTCGAACAGCAAGCACTGCGCGCTGCTCGGCCCGGTCGGCGTCGAGCAGCCAGTCACGACGTAGAACGCGAGGTCGGCATCGCTCTTGACATGCACGACGTACGGCGAGCCGGGCGTGAGTCCCGAGACCTGGACCACGCTGTCGGGCCCCGAGGACTCGATGCCGTACGGCGCATCTTTCACCAAGCACGAGCTCGGGCTCTCGACATCGGCACCGTCGAGCGTGCCGGCGTGGTGCACCGGCATGCTGATGCCGAGCGATGCGAACTCGTGACACGCGGGATAGCTCACCTGCGTGTCGACCCTCGCATCGCGCACCCCCGCGTCGGGCGTTGCCTCGGTTCCGCCACCACCACAAGCCAGAAGGCTCGTGATCCCGACCACCCAGAAACGGCTTTGCACGACGGGCTCACCCTACGTCCTGCGGGTGGCGGCTCCAACTCACAGACGGTGAACCCTGCTGCGAGCCCGACGTCGCACCACCGAGTCGCCAGATGACCAGGCGTATCAGCGACCTACGTCGCGCCTAGTGGCCGTGTTTGCGCCGGTCGCGCCGATGCTCGTGTTCCTCGTCGACGAGACGCACGTAATCGATCGGCTCTTCGGGCAAGACGGGCGGCACGTGGTTGCCGAGCTCCCGGACGCGCGCGCGAAAGGCCTCGGCGATCTGCTCGAACGGTGGCAGGTCGCTTCGCCCAGAGAGCGCCCCCGACTTCGCGGCTTCACTCGCATCGGCGGTGAGCTGGAGGGCGGTCTCGCGCGTGATCCGACCGCGCCGTACGATGTCTTGCACGCTCGTGGCGAGATGGCCGAGCTCGTATTGCTTCGAATCGATCATCTCGAGCGCGACGAAGATCACCTGGCGCGCGGACAGCACCTTGTCTTCGTAGAGCACGAGCGCCGCCTGAAAATAATTGAACACCGGCACGAGCCGCGGTCCGAACCGCCGAAACCCGACCGGCGGTGAGCGGCGATCGAGGTGGATGAACATCCGGCGCACCGCCGGACCCTTCGGCACCTGGTGCGCGAGATCGATGCACTTCTGCGCATCGTCGTCGTACGCGCGCGACGCGATCAGCACGCGCTCGAGATCCGCGATCGAGACGCGGCCAGCGACGAGGTCGGCGTAGAGGCAATAGATGATCGCGTCGGCTTCGGCGTCGTCGCCGAACAGCGTCTCTCTATCGGCGGCCGCGGCGACCCGCGAGCGCAACATCGCGGGCAGCTTGTAGGGAATCTGCGCGCGCAACGCGCGGAACCGCCCCCGCAAGATGTTCTTCAAGTTGTTCTTGAGGACGAACTCGTCGTACTCGACGCCATCGAGCGCGAGCTTCGCGGCGAGCACGTTTCGCATCTGGGTCGGGCTGCCAGAGACGATGCAGATCCGATGATCTTTCTGATGCAGCGCGCGGAGCAGCGCCGTGGCGCCCGGGAACGCGGCCTTGTCCGCGGCGTTCTCGAACGCGCTCCGCGCGAGATCCGCGAACGAATCGAACTCCGTGCGCAGATACGTCTTGTCGAGGTCCCAGCGAAACGTGTGGCGCGGGAGCTTGGCACCTGGTGGCAGGGCCGGAATCTCGGGCTCGAGCAGGCCGATGCGCTCGCCGATGCGGACCGGAAGCTTTCCCCAGCGGCCAAACATCTACTTGTCGCTTCGCTGGGAGCGCTTCGTCCGCTCGTCGAGCTCGGCCATGGTGCGAGCGATGTTGCCGGTGAGATTTCCGGCGAGCGCCTTGTGCGCGACCTTGACCGCATTCGTCACGGCGCGCGCGTTCGAGCGGCCGTGCGCCTTGATGAACGGATGCGCGAAGCCGAGCAGGGGGGCGCCGCCATATTGCTGCCAATCGGTGATCTGCTTGAGCTGATCGATCGCCGACGACAACGCGAGCAGGCCCAGCCGCCACGCGAGCCGCTCCTTGTGCGCGTAGCGCGCGAGCCGCACGACGGTTTCGGAGACGCCTTCGAGCATCTTCAGCACCACGTTACCGACGAAGCCAGACGTGACGATGACGTCGGCGACGCCGCGCGGAATATCGAGGCCCTCGACGTTGCCGATGAAGTTGAGCTCGGTGGTCTCGACGAGCGCGGCGTGCGCGGCGATGACCTCGCGCGTGCCCTTGTTCGCCTCGCTCCCGTTCGAGAGCAGGGCGACGCGCGGCCGGCGATTCACCGACATCAGCTTCGCGTAGGCCGAGCCCATCACGGCAAACGTCACGAGATCCTCTGCGGTCGCTTCGATCGTCGCGCCGACATCGAGGATCAGCGAGAACGGGTCGTCCTTTTCGCCGCGCCGCAGCTCGGTCGGATACACGGCGGCGAGCGCCGCACGCCGCACGCCATCGAGCAGCGGCCACGAGCGCGCGCAGGCGAGGACCGCCGCGCCGGTATTGCCGGCCGAGACCAGCGCGTCACCCTCGCCATTCGCGACGAGCTGAGCGGCCACCAGGATCGAAGCATCGGGCTTGGCCGCGAGGGCTTCGCTCGGCTTCTCGTCCATCTCGACGTGAGACCCCGCGTGATGCACCCGCACGCGCGCACCATCGTGGCGCATGCGCGGGAGCAACCGGCCGAGCACCGATGCATCGCCGACGAGGATGATCTCGGCGGAGGTCAGCGCGAGCGACGCTTCCGCTGCGCCCTGGACGATCTCGTCCGGCGCGTGGTCTCCGCCCATGGCGTCTACAACGATCCGATGCACGCGGGATCATCCTACCGCATCGCTGCAGTGCTGCGTCGCGATGGGCGCGCACACTATCGAAGCCAACGGCACACGATCCCCATCGCAACCCGCGGTGCTATGGTCCCGCCCGCAGTGCCGGAGCGCCTCTATATCGTCGACGGGCATGGATACATTTTCCGCGCCCACTACGGACTCATGAACGCCTCTCGTGGTGAGCGCAAGGAGGTCCGGCTCTCGACGTCTGAAGGCATGCCGACCGGCGCGCTCTACGTGTTCGCGCGCATGCTGATGCGGCTCGAAGAAGACAACCATCCGGTGCGGATGGCGGTCGTGTTCGACGACAAGAGTGGCGGCAAGACGTTCCGCGCGGACATGTATCCCGCGTACAAGGCGACCCGCAAAGCGCCACCCGAAGAGCTCGAAGTCCAGATGGACTATTTCGCGAAGATCGTACGCGGGCTCGGTTGGCCGGTCCTCACGGTCGCGGGCGTCGAGGCCGACGACGTGATCGCCACGCTCGTGACCGAGGCGCGCAAGAAGGACTGGGAAGTCGTCATCTACAGTGCCGACAAGGACATCATGCAGCTCATCGGCGACCACGTGTCGATGATCGATGCGCTCCATCAGAAGACGTACACGCGCGACGAAGTGATCAAGAAGATGGGCGTGCCGCCGGAGCAGATTCCGGACTTCCTCGCGCTCGTCGGCGATACCTCCGACAACATCCCGGGCATCTACGGCGTGGGTGATAAGACCGCCGCGGGCCTGCTCGAGAAGTACGGCTCGTTGCAGGCGCTGATCGACGCGAACCCGGTCGTGCCGCGGATCAAGGTCAAGCAACCATTCAGCGATCCGGAACAGCTCGAGCGCGTGACGATGTCGCGCAAGCTCGTCGAGCTTCGTCGCGAGGTGCCGCTGCCCTCCAAGCTCGAGGATCTCGTGGCGACCGACTGGAACCTCGAGG
>JAYWCI010000036.1:0-7368 GCA_043780895.1 Kofleriaceae bacterium
GCGCTACTCGGAGTTTCCGGTGGTGAACGTCGACCGAACGCCGAACGGGCGGACCGTCCGAGAACAACAAGCGCAACCACCGCAGCACCGTGCGCCGCCATCAGGATCAGCGGCGACAACCACGCCGTGAAGTGAGGCACGACCGGCGCGATCGCGCGCCCGAGGAGCAGCGGCCACGCACCCGAGGCGCTGATCGCGGCGGCGACCGCGGCAAACGGTAGCCCGAGCTGCGCGACGACGACGCGTGCGAGCGAGACTCTTTCAAGCCCGACCCACGTCACCGCGCCGAGCCCCGCGAGGGCGGGGATCCACGTCAGGTACATCGCGCGGCCACTCGGTGCCCACATCTCGGGTGACGACAGCGTTGGCTCACTCTGGATCGCCAGCAACGAGACGCACGCCACGATGAACCACCACGGCGCGAGCCAGGCGCGTTGCGCGACGTACGCCAGCAGCACGCCGATCGCGAGCATCAACCAGGCGAACGCGCCATGGCCGAGCGGCACCGCGGGCACGGCTTGATTGCCGTGCAGCGGGAACATCATCGCCTCGTCGAGCGGTCGCCCGTGCGCCGCGGCCGCGAGCGTCACGCCGAGCGAGTCGGCGAGCCCGCGAGCGAGGTCGACGAGGTGGACCGGCCCACCCGTCTTCGTGGTGATGCCCGGCCCGAGGACACAGCCCTCGACGTGCCGCAGTTCGTCCTCGGCGCCGCCATGGCCACCGCCGGCCAGATGGCCGTGATCGGAGAGCAAGAACCAGCGCGCATCCGGCGCTTGCTCGAGGAGGCCATCGAGCATCGAATCCACCATCCCTGCTGCGATCCAGTACAGCGGCGAGTCGCGACCGGTCCGGTGTCCCGCGGTATCGACGCGCAGGATGTGCACGAACACGAGCTTCGCATCGCTCGCGACCGCGGCGCGCGCATGGCGCAACCACTGGCCGCGCCATGCCTCGGGCGCGGCGTCCTTCGTGACGTCGAACGGATCTGCGGCGGGCTCGGTGTGTGCGAAGCCGAGCGAGCGCACGATCCATCCGTGGTCCTCCGCGATCGCGATGCTGCCCGGGACCTGCGACGGAATCCCGACGAGTGGTGGCACGAGCGGCGTCTCGGAGCGAAACATGTAGCCGCTCTGCTGTTGCGTGAGCCCGCTCCACAGCGCGCTCTCGACCGGCAACGACACGGTGGGAAAGCCGACGTCGACCACGAGGTCCAACCCGCGCGAGCACGCGGCATGAAGGTGCACTTGCTTGGCCGCGACCGACGCCGCGAGCCCGTCGATCAAGACGACGCGCACGCGATCCGCGCGCGGGAAGGCCGCATGGCTGGTCGCCGTCAACCGGAGCGGATCGCTCGGCGGTGCATCGTCGTGGAGCACGTGCTGGATCCAGCGATGGCGCGCGAGCGGTGCGAGCCACGCGAACGCGATCAGCAGCGCTGCGACGATGATCGGTCGCAGGACCGGGCCGCGAGCGGGAGGCGCCACGCCGGCATTATTCCCCGAGCGCGGTGGGCGCGCTATGGTCGCCGCGTGAAGCTAGCTGTCTCACTTGTAGTCGGCGCGGTCGCAGGGTGCGCCGCCGATCCGGCTCCGACGGGCCCGATCTCCGTCGGTGGTACCTGTGGTGGGCTCACGCAGAGCGTGGCGAGCCAGGCGGGTATTCATGTCACCCCTGGCACCGACATCACGTGGTCGACGAACCCACCTGTGACCGGCATGCACGATCCCGTGTGGGGCGCCTACGACCGCACGTACGCCGCACTCGATCGCGGCTACTACCTCCACGACGCGGAGCGCGGCGCGATCGTTCTCCTCTACCACTGTCCCGATGGCTGGCCCGAGGTCGTCGCGCGGCTCGAAGCGATCGAACCGCAAGCGCTCAGTCCGTGGCCGCGTCGCCGAACGTGATCGCGGCATCCGGCGGCGCGGGCAAGCCCGCGAGCGGTTGCTTCCACGGCTCGTCGGCGAGCAGCTCGACTGGCAACAATCGGAGCAGCGACGGCAGCACGATCGCATCGGTGACGAGCGGCATGTGCATGAACTGCGCGCGGATGTAGAGCGCCCGTGCGAGGCGAGCTTCGGGCGGCCACGTATCGTAGGTGGGCGGCACGCGATCCATCACCATCATCTCGGGGAGCGTGCGGAGCAGCTGCTCGTTGTACTGCAGCGTGTCTTCACCGACGGTGATCAAGCGATGGCGGGGCGAGGCCTTGTACCAGGTTTCGATCATCTCTTCGTTCGCGTACATCGAATCGACCATCACGAGCGTGTCAACGAGCGGCTCGTCGAGCCACGCATCGATCGTTCGAAACGCACCGGAGTGGCCGACGACCGCGGTGAGCGCCATGCCGCGCGACACGCCGGCCTTGTCCTCGACGAGCTGCAACAGCTGGCCGAGATCGGGATAGTTGATCGGGGTCTTCTGCGCGCTCGGCGTCTCGGGGACGATGAACACCGCGTTGAGCGCGCTCATCGCGAACTGCTCGGGCAGGTGATGGCCGATGTACGCGGAGTCGGCGTCGTCGTAGTAGCCGTGGAGGTAGATGATCGTCGCGCCGGTTTCGGCGTGATAGCTCGGCGGCACCCAGACGTGGATCGCACCGTGCGGACCCTCGATTCGCGTGTGCTTGCCGGCGGCGACCGCGGCCGCGACGGGATGCACCGGCTCGGCAGGCCCGGGTGTGGGCGCACTGCCCGCGATGGCCCATCCGAGCCCGCAGACGACCGCGATTCCTGCGCTGGCGACCAGCGCGATCCGTGCGCGATACACCTAGGCGCCGCCGCGAAGGACTTTGAGGCGCGGCCGCGGTGCGGCGTAGGTCGGTGCTACCGCCGCGCGCAGGAGGGCCGAGCCGGGGCAGCGCTCCAACCCAGCCGCGTGGGTGGCGCTCGCCAAGTCGTGCAGCCCGAGCGTGTCGAGCAGCGACACCTTCTCGTAAAACAACTCTTCGAGCAGCCAGTGCGGTTCGTCGCCGAGCGAGCGGAGCGCCGCCTCGATCGAGCTCAACGCCTCGCGATGCCGTCCCAGATCGCCGAGCACCGCGGCGCGCCAGTACAGCGCCTCGGGAGGACCGATGAGCTCCGAGATCGGGCCGCCGAACGAAGCCATCGGCCCGCGGGAGGACGTCCGTTGTTGGCTGCCCAACGCCATCTCCACCGCGGCGAGCGCCGCGAGGTCATCGCCGATCGCGGATGCGATCTGGCACTTCAACAACCAGCCCTCGACCGACTCGGGCCGGAGCTGGAGCGCTCGATTCACGATCAGGTTCGCTTCGACCAGCTTCGCGTCATCGCCATCGCCGAGGTAGTCGCGCACTTGATCGAGCAGGCGCTCGACCTCTGTGGCGTAACTCTGCTCGCGCATGCGCTCACACTAACATGCAGATCCGTGGCTTCAAGAAACCTCGGGCATACGGAACTTCGTATGTAAAACTTCCCTAACCCAGAAATGCGGGAAGGAAGCGCGAGCGGCGCTTCTCGAGCAGGCCCGCGATCATCTGCTGGATCTGGTTACGGATCTGATCCGCGAGCTGATTGACGAGCAGACGATCGTCATAGGCCGCGGCGGCCCCGCTCGCGCGGCGCCCCGCCACGGCCGCGACATCGATCGGCTCGCCGAACTGGACGTACCACTTGCTCGGGAGCGGCAAGAGGCCGGCGGGGCCGAGCCACGGGAACGTCGGCGTCACCGGGATCCACGGGATGCCGATGTTCTTCGCGAACCACGTCACCTTGCCGAGCATCGGCGCCGCTTCTTCGGCACCGACGACGGCGACCGGAATGATCGGCGAGTGCGTGCGGAGCGCGAGCTTGACGAAGCCGCCGCGGCCGAAGCGCTGCAGGCGATAGCGATCCTTCCACAGCTTGCCCATGCCTTTTTCGCCTTCGGGAAACACGGCGACGAGCTCGTCTTTCTCGAGTAGGCGTTCGGCGTTCGCCGGGTCGGCACGCACGCCGCCGATCCGATTCATGATCGGACCGAGCCACGGGAGATGAAACACGGTGTCCTCGACGAGCGGCCGGACATCGCGACGCGCTGGATGATCGCGCCGCACGGCGTGCATCACCATCGCGCTGTCGTAGGGCAGGGTGCCCGCGTGGTTCGCGACGAGCAGCGCGCGGCCGCGTTGCGGAATGTTCTCGAGGCCCGTCGCTTCGACGCGGAACCAGTGCGAGTACAGGAACTCGAACAGCCACTCCCAGCGTGCGGTCGCCCGCGGATCGCGACCGAAATCGTCGACCACATCACTGCGCCCGAGCATCGCGAGCGCGCGCCAGCGGCGCCACACCGCTTCGAGCGGGAGGCGCTTCCGGAGGTCGATCGGGAATGCAGGCGTGCGGTTGTTCTCGAGCCGGCGCTCGAGCTCGCCCAGCGCGGCATCGGTCTCGCCGAGCTCGCTCCGGACGTAGCTGCCGGGCAGATCGCGATCCGGATCGCGATCCGGATCGACGAACCGCAGGTCGTTGCCTGCCCAGCCTCGGCCGCCGGCGCCGCTGGAATCTGGCACGCGCGGGTCGGCGTCGCCGAACCAGTCTTCTTCGCCGTCGCCGATGATGGGGTCTTCGTCGTCGGGCATCAGAGGCTCGCTCTCGCGATGTCGGTCGCGCCGTCCTCGGGCGCGATGCCGAGGAAGTCATGGATCGTGCGTTTGATCGAGAGTCGTGGCGAGAAGCCGAGCACCTGGCGTGCGCGGCTGCCGTCGGCGACGCAGAGGTAGAGCAAGAAGTCGAGGAACGAGGGCGGCGAGCCGACGATCTGGGTCGCCCACAGCATGTTCGTGAGCTGACGCGCGATGAAGTGTGGCATCGGCAGCGGCACGCGGCCGAGCATCGCGAGCACGGTGGTGTACGGCAGCACGCCCTTACCGACGATGTTCAGCGGGCCCGTCGCGTGGCTGCCGACCGCTTGCACGAGCGCGTACGCCGCATCCTGCTCGTGCAGGAACTGCATCAGCGGATCGTGGCCCATCATCACGGGCGCAGCGACGCGCCGGAGGAACCGGGTGTACATGTTCGAGACCGTCGGGCCGAGGATCGGCGCGAACCGCAGCACGCACACCTCGACGTTCGGGTGCTCCTTCGCGAAGCGCTGGACCTGGCGCTCGGCGCGGACCTTGTCGTTGACGAAGCGCGAATCGCGATGCCCGCGGAGCTCGGCATCTTCGGTCAGAAAGTTCGGGTTCTTCGGATGCGCGCCGTAGACCAGCGTCGAGCTCACCATCACGAACCGGCGCGGCTCGACACCGGCGCACGCGTTCAACACGTGCATCGTGCCGACATCTTCGAGCTCGTGCGCCCATTCGGCGGCGTGCGTGGGATGCGACAGGAACGCGCCGTGGACGAACGTATCGACCTTCGCATGCGCGAGCAGCGTCGCGAGCTCGCCGTCGACGGTCGGCTGGGTGAGGTCGAGCTTGACGAACTCTATTTTCGAGCTCCGTCCGCTCCGACTGCCGCCGGTCTGCGCGGGCGGACGAACATCGAGGGCGAGCACGCGGGTGTAGCGCGGGTCTTCTTCGAGCGCGCGCAGCAGCTCGCCGCCCAAGTACGTGCACGCGCCGGTGACCGCGACGACGCGACCTCCAACGGATGGCGTAGTGGCACCTGGCATCGCCTGACTTATAGCGCACTTCGGCCACGAACCGCTGGGGTCAGACGGGCATGCTATTGCGTCACAGATGGACGTGATCCGCGTCTTGCCACCCGAGGTCATCGATCAGATCGCCGCGGGCGAGGTGATCGAGCGGCCAGCCTCCGTGGTCAAGGAGCTGGTCGATAACGCGATCGACGCCGGCGCGTCGGTGATCTCGGTCGAGACCACCGGTGGTGGCCGGAACCTGGTCCGCGTCGTCGATGACGGGCGCGGGATGTCGCCGAGTGACGCAGTGCGTGCACTCGAGCGGCACGCGACCTCCAAGCTGCGTGCATTCGATGACCTCTGGGCGCTGACCACGATGGGCTTCCGTGGCGAAGCGCTGCCGGCCATTGCGAGCGTCTCGCGCTTCACGCTCACGACCCGGCGGGCCGACGCGCTGGCGGCCACCCGGATCACGATCGAAGGCGGCCGGTTCGGGGAGGTCCAGGAGGTCGGCGCCCCGGTCGGGACCACGGTCGAGGTCGCGGACCTCCTGTGGAACGTGCCGGCGCGGCTCAAGTTCCAGAAGTCCGAGGCGACCGAGGCGTCGCACGTGACCGAGCTCGTCGCGCGGATCGCGATGGCGTATCCCGAGATCCATCTGCGGCTGCGCCATAACGGCCGGACCGCGCTCGAGGCGCCGCCCGATCGCGATGGCTTCGCCCGGGCCCAGGCGTTGCTCGGCGCGCGGATCGCCGCGCGCATGGTGGCCTCGTCCGGCGAAGAAGCCGGCATCCGCGTGCAATGCTTCCTCGGCGCACCCGAGCTCGCGCAGACCACGGCTCGCGGCGTCCAGCTGTTCGTCGGTCGCCGGCCGATCCGCGATCGCGGCATGCTCCACGCGCTCGCGATGGGCTACGGCGAGCTCGTGCCGCGCGGTCGCTATCCCGTTGCGGTCGTGCTCGTCGATCTGCCGAACGGCGCGGTCGACGTGAACGTGCACCCACAGAAATCCGAAGTCCGGTTCTCCGATCCGAACGCGGTCTACGCGGCGGTGCGCCACGTGATCCAGGCTGGCGTCGCGCGCGCGCCGTGGCGCGACGAGCTCGGGAGCGTGGGGCCCGTGGTGATGACCGCGATCGCGAGCATCGCGCCGCCGCGCTTGCCGTTCGATCAAGTCGCCTCGGCGAGCTCGCAGACCTATGCGGCGCAGTTGAAAGATGCGCGCGAGCGCGAGTGGATGCGCGAGAGCGCGCAATCGCGGCTCGGCCTCGATCTCGATGGCCCCCGAGCGTGGGTCTCGCAGGTCAAAGATCGCGTGCGCACGAGCCGCGCGGCCGAGCGCGCGGAGTCCGATCTGCAGCGCACGATGCCTGACGGCGTCGGCGTCGGCGCGGTTGCCGTCGAGGCTCGGCGCACGCTCGCCGCAGAAGCCCACGACGACGCGACCCCGGATCTCGCGCAGCACGGCGCGCCGGTCGTGACGCCCGGCTTCTTCAGCGCGCTGCGATATCTCGGCCAGCTCGATCTCACGTACCTCGTCTGCGAGGCCGATGGCGAGCTCGTGCTGATCGATCAGCACATCGCGCACGAGCGCGTCGAGCTCGCGCGCTTGAAGACCGGCACCGATACGCGCGCGGTCGCAACCCAGCGGATGTTGTTCCCGGTCACGATCGAGGTTCGCCCGGAGCTTGTCACGCTCGCGACCCAGCTCGCACCCCTGCTCGCGCAGGTCGGGTTCGAGGCCGATGCGTTCGGCGTGACCACGCTCGCGGTCAAGTCGGTGCCTTCCGG
>JAYWCI010000037.1:0-26475 GCA_043780895.1 Kofleriaceae bacterium
AAGGCGAAGTCGTGGTCTTGCTCGGTGGCTCGGGCGCCGGCAAATCGACGTTCGCGCGCGTCCTGTTCGAACGTGACGAGCTCGAGCACGCAGGCTTCGAGGTCGTCGCCACCCAGCTCGATCTCGATCTCGATCAGCTCGGCCTGGTGCCCCAGCGCGGTGCGCTGTTCGATCATCTCGATGTTCGCGGCAACCTCGAGCTCGCGCTGCGCCACGGTGGTGGTGATGTCGCGGAGGCACCGCAGTGGCTCGAGCGCGTCGGGCTCGAGGCCTCGCTCGCCGAGCCGGGCACGAGGGTCACGCAGCTCTCGGGTGGCCAGGCGCAGCGCGTGGCCGTCGCGCGCGTGCTCGCGAGCCGGCGCAAGCTGCTGTTCCTCGACGAACCTTCGGTCGGCTTGGATCCGCATCGCGTACGCGTGCTCGCGCGCTTGATCCGCGAACAGGTCAAGGCACTCGGCGTCTCGGCGATCGTGGTCACGCACGATGTCGCGCTCGCGGCGGGTGTGGCGGATCGTTTGTTCTTGCTGTCGCTCGAGGATCGCAAGCTCGATCAGCTGTTCGCCGATCGCTGGCCGGGCGCGCTCGAAGATCCGGGGCACACGCCCGAAGAGCGCGGGCGCTGGTTGGTCGAGCTCGAGACCGCGATGGTCGATCACCTGCAGGCGTTCGGTGATCGTCCGCCGCCGCAAGCTGCGATCCCGGCGCGACCGTGGTGGACGGGGCTCGCGAGGATCGCGGCTCCCGTGCTCGCGCCGTTTCGGGTCGCGGCCCTGAGCGCGTGGAAGGCGCCGCAGCAGCTCGTCAAGTATCCGCGCGATTTTGCGATCGTCGCGCAGCGCGTGTTCTTGCAGACGTTCGTGCGGCCGCTGCTCTTCTACGCGATCGTCTCGACGCTGATCGGCTACACGGTGCTGTTCGTGATCAGCAAGGTCGGTGGCGCGGGCGTGCGGCCGGATGCGCTGCTCCGCCAGATCGGTGGCGCACACGTGGTCGCGCTCGCTCCGGCGCTGTCCGCGCTCCTGTATGTCGCAGCGTCGGGCAGTGCGACGAATGCGTGGCTCGGGTCGATGGGCCTGACCAAGCAGACGCTCGCGCTCGATGCGCTCGGTGTCGATCGCCGCGCGTACCTGTGGGCACCTGCGTGGTTGGCCGCGGCCATCAGCTATCTGCTCGTCGCAGCGCTGTTCGCGCTCGGCATGATCGCCGGTGGCCTCTTGGTGTGCCGCGCGTACCACGTCCCGCACGCGTGGGAGATGCTGACCGGAGATCTGTTCGATCCGCGTCCCGAGCGGCTTCGCTATGCGGTGCGTGCGCTGTTCCTCGTCTGGATCTACGGCTGGGGCATCGCGAGCGATGTCGTCGCGAAGGGCGGCGCGGTCAAGCCCGAAGCCGATGCGGTGACGCGCGGGATGACCGCGAGCGTCGTGGCGTGCACGCTGTGGGTGGTCGCGTGGGAGCTCGTCACCGTCGTGGTGGTGTTCCGGCTATGAGAGCGGCGCCGGCCGGCGTCGCGGCAGGCATCGCGATCGTCGCGGTTCATGCGATCGGCTTTGTCGCGGCGTCGCAGCACAGCGCGGGGCACGAGCTCGTGGTCGAGGTAGTCTCGCCGCTCGCGTCACCGGAATTGACGTTGCACGGCACGGTGCCTGCGGCGATCCGTGCGCGTGTGCTCGACACGGTCGATGGGCGTGGGCCGGGCTTGCGGCGCGAGCGCTGGCGCATCGCGTATCGTGGCGGCTATGCGCGCGAGGTTGGCGCGAGCCAGCTCGTGGGCCCGTTCCAGACCCAGGCGTGCAGCGGGCGCGTGGTGGTCGGGCAGGCGATGCTGGATCAAATCTCGATCGCGATGCGCGCCATGATCGATCAGCAGATGCGGGGCGAGGAAGTGTTCGGCATTGGCGCGTATCAGAAGATCGAAGCGTTCGAGCTCGAGTGGGCACAGTTCGCATTTCATCCGCTCGACGCGGGCCTGCTCGGGGCCGGTGCACCACATGGCTACGTGCGGGCGACCGCGCGGATAGTGTTCGATCGGGTGATCGTGCCGCTCACGCTCGTCGCGATTCCCGAAGCGACCGATCACCAGCTGCACTTCCGGGTGGAAGCGCACGCCGCGGTCGAGGTCGGCAACCGAGCGTTGCAGTGGCTGAACCGTCACGTCGATGCCACGAGCAAGCTCGCGACGCGGATCGCGAATCACGAGATCGACGCGATGCTCGTCACCGCGCTCGCACCACCGCCGCCATTCGAGCTCGACAAAGATCAAACGCTGACGTTCACGTTCTGCAGAGACCCGGTCGAGATCTCGAACCGCGCGTACGGCGCGCTCCCGTTCGCGGTCCAGCTCGGCACCGCCCCGCTCGGGATCCTGCCGCCGCACGTCGCGGCACCGCGTATGGCGCCCGTGGCGCCAAAAGCGCTCGCGATCGAGCTCGATGTCGATGCGTTGAATGCGCTCTTGTTCGAGCTCTGGCGCACCGGCTGGCTCGACCAGCGACTCGCCGAGGTCGGGCTCGATCGGCGCTTCAACTCCGATCCGACCGTGACCGAATTTCTGACCGTGCGGCTATCGCCCTTGCGGCTCGCGCTGCCGCCCGTGATCTCGCCAGCGGGCGATCACCTCGAGCTCGCCGCGGATGCCCGCGTGAACCTCTCCGATGGTGGCACCACGACGGTCGGGCGCGTGTTCGGCAGCTTGGAGCTCCGGTTCGGAGGCACGCAGGCCGAGTCCACGACCACCAAGATCGGTGCGCTCGAGCTTGCCTGCGAGCGCGCGCCGACCACGCTCGTGCCGTGCTACGCAGATCTCGTAGGCGCGCTCGCCGATCGCGGTGCCCAGTTCGATGGCGCGCTGACCAACGCATTCACCGCGATCTTGAAGTCGATCTTTGTCGACCGCTCGGTCGGGGTTGGCGATCTGCCCGGCACGCTTGCCATCCACGGGGTCGTGCCCAGCCTCGCGCCTGGTGCCACGACGCTCCACCTCGACCTCGACGCCACGCTCATGCGCTAAGCTTGGTGGGTGAACCGCGCTGAATTTCGCGAGGCGTTGCTCCAGATCATGGAACGTAAGGTCCACTGGGCCTGGCCCAAGTTCGGCGACGGCACCGTGCCGAAGGCGACCCTGAACTTCCACTTCGAGCAGGAGTACGAGACCTACGTTCGAGACTTCCCCGTGCTCGTCGGCTGGGCGTACGTGCAATGCCCGATCGCCGAGGTCCGCCGCGACCTCGCCCAGAACATCTACGAGGAAGAGACCGGTGGCTTGATCGCGGGCAGGCCGCACCCGCAGCTGTTCCTGGAGTATCCGCGCGGCCTCGGTATGGATCTGTCGCGGTTCGAGCACATCGAGCTCGCACCCGCCGCGCGTGCCTTTCGCGACGCGCTCGACGAATACACGCAACGCCACGGCTGGGCTGCCGCCGCTGCGGTCAGCACGATCTTTCTCGAGGGCACCGACAAGGAGCGCGGCGAGCTCGATCCGAAATCACCCAAGCGCGAGGCGCCGCCACTCGAGGACCACCCGCTCGTCGTGCACTACGGCCTGCCGCTCGAGGCACTCGCGCTCACGAAGGCGCATCGCGCGGTCGAAGGCTCGCATCGTCACGCTGCGTGGCGCTGCTTCGATCACGTCGCGCCCGCCGACTACGCCGGCGTGATCGCCGCGATGGACACCGTGCTCGCAAAGTGGCTCGCGTATCGCGACGAGGTCGCGGCCGCCGTCGGCCTCGTGCGGGCCACACCCGAACCATGAGCGACGGGAAGACCTGTTCGTTCTGCGGTTCGCCGCGGAGCGCCGAGAACCTGCTCGTGACCGCGGAATCCCGCGCGCAGATCTGTGCCCGCTGCGTCGTGGCGGGAGCACATGCGGTCGACACCGACGAAGGTGTGGACTGTACGTTCTGCGAAGCGAAGCGGGCGAGCTTCATCTCCGACGACGTCGGCATCTGTCCCGAGTGCATCGAGCTGTCGCGCCAGATCATCCTGGAGGCATCGCCGACCAAGCTGCCGTCCGCGCGCGTCGTCACCCGAAGATAGATGCGATTCCGGACCGCGCTCGGCTAGTTCGAGAAGCCGCCGAGCTGCTGCGCGCCTTGCGAAGCGCGTACCGCGGACTGCGAGAACACCTGGAACGCGCGCCGGATCTCGCTCGCGCTATTCCCCGGGGTGAGGATCCAGCGATCGGGAATCCCCATCGCCTGGAACACCGCCTTGAAGTCGGTGCTGCCATCGGAGATCCCCATCGCCGCGACGATGTGGTTCTCCTGCGCGAGCATGTCGGAGACGAGCGCCTGCACATCTCCCGCCTTGCAGCGCACCGAGCCGTAGTCGCCGCCGTCGGTGATGATCAGCGTCACCGTGCGCACCGCGATGCCCGCTTGCGCGAGCTCTTGCGCCTTTGCGATCACGGTCCCGAGTACCACGCACGCTTGATCGAACAACGGCGTGCCGTGGATCGGGTTGTAGTTCGCGGCGGTCATCACGACCGCGTGCTCGAGGGCGGTGTACGGGCACAGGACGTGGCCATTGAGATACCGCGTGTGGGCGAGCACCTCGCCGGATTGCTTCGAGCGCCGGAGCGCGTCGATCACGAAGTTGTGACCATCGCGCACCGCATCGGTGTTACCGGCCGAGGCGATCGAGGCCGAGTCGTCGGGCATCATCGTGAGGAGCACGACCTCGCTCGCCGCGATGTCGTCGATCGTCACGCCGAGCCCGGCCTGGATCTGGGCGCCGACATCGACCACGTCGAGCGCGTGCAGGGATTTCGCCGACAGCGCACCTTGTTGACGCGCGTCCTCGAGCAGCTTCTTGACCTTCTTGTCGTCGTCGTTGTTCATATCGATTCCTCAGAGGCGAAGGCCGGGCCAGCTGGCGATCGGCGTGGTGGAGGTGACGAGATTCATGCCGGCCGCGGAGAAGCGCTGGAGTGCCTTGTCGGCATCGCTCGTGAAGTCGGCCGCGAAGCCGCCGTTGCCGTCGGGGACGGTCACCGCCGACATGCAATCGGTGACGAGATAGATCTTCTTCGCGAGGTTCGCGTCGTGCGTCACGATCTCGGCGAGCAGGTCATCGATCGTACTCTTCACGCAGTGACTCGCTGCCTGACCCGCGATCACGACCGCATCGGCGGTGAGCAGGGTCTGCAAGAACTGCGTATTGCGCTGGCCGAGCGGCAGGCCATCGAACCGCTGCGTCACCTCGGGACGGAGCACGCTGTAGTTCTCGGTCAACGGGTTACCACCCTTGACCTCGACGTTCGATTGCGACGTCCGCGCGTACGCGTGGATCATACGCGCCTCGTGGATCACGCCGGCGAGCGCGTGACCATCCGAGCCGAGGAGGCAGTGCGGCGGCCAGAGGTAGAGCTGGTACTTCCCCGCGAGCTCGAGCTCGCGACAGTAGTACTCGACCTGCTTGCACAGCCACGTGTAGTTGCCACCGCACAACCACTTGGCCATCGCAGGGTTCGGGCGCACGTCGCCCCCGGCGACCTCGTCGGCGGTGATCGTGCGAAAGGGTGTGAGCGGCTGGTCGGTCTTGTCGAGCCAGAAGCTCGCGAAGAAGATCTGATACGCGAGGTGCGTGTCGAGGGTCGTCGTGATGTCGGTGATCTTGTCGAGGTTGCGATAGATCATCTCCGCGATCCGGCGCGAGTCATCGATCGCACCGGTGCCGCTGCGCCCGGCGACGTAGAGCGTGCCCTCGGGCAAGCAGAAGTCTTTCTGGACGTCGATCAGGAGCAGATGGACGCGGGTCGCGTCGGCCGCGGAGGGCTTGATCGCGTGTTGCTTGCGCAGCGCGATGGCAGATGTTGCGAGCGTCGCCGCATCGGGACGGTAGTCCCACGAGGAGGCACGCCTGGGATCGAAGAACTGCGGGAGGGGGAGCGCTTGCTTGGCCATAAGTCCTTTCACGAGAGTTGGAGCAGCACGGCATCACGTGCGCGTGCGACAGCGATGCCGCCGGTAGCTAGAGCCAGCCGATCACCCGCGCCGACGAGTGGCGCGGCTTCGGCGAACGTTCGGGTGTGCGTGATCGCGCCCTGCACTACTTCGATGCGCGCGATGCCTTCGTCGGTGGGCACGAACAGATGCGGACCGGCAGCGCAGGCACCGTGCGCACCCGCGAGCCACAGGTGATCGGCGAGCGCTTCGCTCGCGATCACGCGCGCATCGCTGCCGATCACGATGCACGTGGTCACGAGCTTGCCGGCCTCCGCGAGCGTGAGGAACAACCACGCGCGGTCATCGCCGATCACGGCGTGGGCATCGACGAGCTGGCCGCGCAGCCTGGGAAGCTGGACGCGGTCGTCGAGGGAGCCGCGCTCGGTGCGAAAGACGAAGCCCACAGCCAACCCACCGGCGCGATAGAAGCCGACGCCGAGCTGCGCGCCGATCCACACGCGGGTCTGGCGCGCGAGCACCGAGCCGATCCGTTCGGAGCCGAGCCGCGTGGTGCGCAGCAGCGCATCGCCCGCGAGATAGATCTCGCCGGTCGTCGTCACTTCGCGCGTCGCGATTTCGGGGCGCACCGCGAGCTCCTGCCACTTCAAGCGGCCTGTGATCACGAGCGGCGGTTGATACGCGCGGGTCTGGCAGCTCGGACAGCGCACTACCGCGTGCTCTTCCCCGCACGTGCTGCACGCGCGAAACCGCAGCCGCTCGAGCTCGTGGCGAGGGAACTCGCCGCGCTGGTCGTCCTCGAAGGACCCGCGAAACACGGCGAGTAGCGCGGCGGGGAGGGTCGCGATGGCACGTGCCACACGCGGGTACACGATGTTCGGGCCGAGCACGCTCAACCGGTGCGCCGGGCGCAGCGCTGCCGCGATCCGCTGTGATCCTGCCGCCGGTTGATGCACACCACCCCACGGGCTGACGCCGAGCAACGAGCGAAATGCCATCACCGCGAACGCGAACCAATCGCTGTCACGGTCGTGCTGGCGAACCGGCCGCAGGCTCGCATCGCACAGGCGCGGATCGAGGAAGCGCTCGCTGAACATCGAGCACGTCCAGCGCTGGTACTGGTAGCTGTCGACATCGATCAAGTGAACCCCGCGCCCTTCGACGAGCACGTTCAGATCGTTGCAATCCCCGATGACGATGTCGGCGCGGTGCAGCCCCGCGATCGCGGTGTGTAGCGACAGCAGCGCGGCGACGACATCGTCACTGGCCACCTGATTCGTTCGCCGCCACTTCGGCTCGCCGTACGAATGCAGCGGCGTGCCCGTCACGCGCGGCATGACATAGCCGACGACCTGGCCCGCTCGCCTGGCGAGCGCGAGCGCGATCGGCACCACGATCTCGCGAGGCAAGCTGGTCGGCAGCGCCCGCAACTTTGCCGGCGCTTGCGCGATCCGCGCCGTCGCCGCGGCCTGCGCAGCCGGCAGGCCCTCGAAGTCGGAATGCTCAGCGGGCTTCCACCACTTCACCACCCGGCCATCGCCGAGGTCGTAGACCTCCGCTTCGCCGCCCTGCCCGAGCAAGGCAGCGGGCGCTAGCGTGAGCTGGCGGCCATCGATGTAGACGCTCCGGTTCACGTGCGCTCCACGATCGCGATCGCGAGATCGTCTTGCAGCTGCGCGGGCGTGCGCACCACGCGCTGCTCGAGCCAAGCGATCCGCTCGTCGGCACGCGCGAGCTGGAACAGCGTGCGGCGCAGTGCATCGGGCTGCGTGATCGGTCCGGCGAAGCGCGAAAAATCGCCACCGAGATCCTCGATGCCATCGGTCGCGACCGCGATCCGCCCCGTCCCCTCCGGCAACACCTCGAACGTCGCCTCGACCGGAATACCGAGCAGGTCGTACGCGAGGTACGGAGGCTCGTTGTTCGCGAATGGGCCGAGTACGCGAGTCTGATCTTCGAACCGATACGCACCATCACCGAGCGCCCACACCGCGGCACCCTCATCGGTGATCGCGGCCGCCACGATCGTGAACAGCAGGTGATCGTGCACCGCGTCCGCATCGAGGACCGGATCGCCGAGCGCTGCCGCCAGCAACGCACCGACCTCGGCACGGACGGCCTCCCACACCGCGCGCTCGCGAACACACGCGCCCTCGACCAACCGCGCACCGAGCCGCTGCGCGAACAGCCGTGCCCCGAGCCGCGCACCGACCTCCGAGCTCGCGCCGCTCGAGCAGCCATCGCACACGACCACGACCGCGACGCTCTGCTCCGCCCACGCCGCCGCCGCATCCTGGCCGTTACGCCTTGCCCGTTGATGGCGAGCGCCGATCACCGACGCTGTCGTCGTGCGCAGCTTCGAGTTCGTGTTCATCTGACACCAATATGGTGTCGGATAGACACTAAGTCAAGACGCGGCTAGTTTCGCCCGCCGCTGCGCGGGGTTACGGCGCGATTCGCTCGCGAGTCCAGGCCGAATCGATCGTCGCGCGGCGATACATGACGCGGTCGTGCAGGCGCGATTGCTGGCCCTGCCAGAGCTCGATCGCATCGGGCACGACGCGATAGCCGCCCCAGTAAGAAGGCCGTGGTGGCGCGGCATCCCCGTGCGTGCGCTCGACCTTCGCGACCATCGCTTCGAGCGCGGTGCGGCTCTCGATCACCTGCGATTGCGGCGAGGCGATCGCACCGATCTGGCTGCCGCGCGGCCGCGATGCGAAGTACGCATCCGACATCTCGGCCTCGACCTTCTCGATCGTGCCCTCGATCCGGACCTGACGATGCAGCGGCTCCCACCACAACACGAGCGCCGCCGACGGATGCGCCGCGAGGTCGTGACCCTTGCGCGAATCGTAGTTCGTATAGAACACGAACCCGTGCGCATCGATCTCTTTCAACAGCACCACACGCGCTGCGGGCCGATCACGCTCGTCGATCGTAGCGACGGTCATCGCATTCGCTTGCGGCACCGGATGTGCGACCGCCGAAGCTAACCAGCGGCGCACTTCGACGAACGGATCCGGATCACACGTTGCCGGATCGATCGTCTGGCCTGCATATTGATCGCCGAGGTGCCACAGCTCCTTCGTCATGCAATCGGTCTACCACGCTGCGCCGGCGAAACCTCGCTGACCCAGCGCTGCTCTCGAGGCTGGCCTAGTAGCCGGCGCCTTCGGGCTTCATGTCGTGATGCTCCTCGCCACCCTCGTGGTGACCGCCCGCGGCCTCCATCACGCCATGAAAGTTCTTGTGCATCGTCTCGAATGCCGGATCGAACGCCGCGGCGTCGTTCGCCTTGCACGCGCTATCGAGACCTTCGATCGACGCGGCGAGCTTGCCGGTCACATCCGTCCACCGCGCGGCATCGACACCCGCCGGCGTCGGCGCCTTCGCGATCGCGGCCGCACCCGAGGTGAAGTCGGGGATCGCAGCGCACGTGCCCTTCATGCGATCCGGATTCTTCGCGGCGTGATAGTGCGGCGCGAACGAGTCGTGGAACGCCTTCACGTCGGCCGGCATGTTGCTCTCGTCGTGACCCTTGTCGCCCTTGTCGCCCTTGTCGGTGGTCGCCGGAGGCGTCGCGACGGGTTCGGACTTGGAGCCACCGCATGCGGCGACGAGGATCGAAATCAACATCAAGGCGCGAATCATGGTCAGGCTTTCGCACGTGACTCTCTCGCTGTCAACGTATGGTAGGGCGATGCACTTGCTCGTGATTCGGCACGCGGCGGCCGAGGACAAGAAGCTACTCGAAGATGATTCGACGCGCCGGCTGACGCCCGAAGGCGTGAAGAAGTTCAAGGCCGTCGTGCGCGGCCTCGACAGGCTCGACTGGCAGCTCGATCGCGTGTTCACGAGCCCGTGGTTGCGCGCTGCACGGACGGCCGAGCTGCTCGCACCGCTCGGTGGCGGCACGCCGATCGAGACTGACCTGCTCGCGAGATCTCCGCGCGCCGAGCTGCTCGCACAGATCACCGAGTACGCCGGTGGCGTCGAGCCGAACCATGCGGTCGCGCTCGTCGGGCACGAGCCCTGGCTCGGCGAATTGATCTCGTGGCTCGCATTCGGCGATGGTCGTCACGGCGAAGGCCTCGCGATGAAGAAGGGTGGCGTCGTGTGGCTCGAAGGCTCGGCGACTCCCGGGGGCATGAGCCTCCGCGCCGCCTTGCCGCCCGCGGTGCTGCGCGCGCTAGCGTAGCGGGCGCATCTGCGCCGCGCGGCGCAGATCGTTGACCACGCGCGCGACGGCTTCGTCGTGCAGGAGCAGCTTCGACATCGCGCCGGTCGTGATGCCGAGCCGTTGCGCGGTCGCGGCGATCTCGAGCTTGCCCTCGACGAGCAGATCCAGGAGCTCGGCCATGGCGGCCCAGTACGCGCCGGTCAGCTTGGTCTTCGCACCGAGCGGCGCCGTCCCTGCGGCAACCATCGCGGCGAGCCGCGGCGACGGCACGTAGTTCTCGAGGCTCACCGGCTCGCGCACGTCGAGCGCGATCGCCGCGCGCAGCCGGCGCACCGCGTGGTGCTTGTTCTCGCTCTGTGAGCGGCTGTCCTCGCCGATCGCGGTCACGCCGCTCAGCTTGTGCCGCAACCGCACCGCGCTATCGGTCTTGTTGCGATGCTGGCCACCCGGGCCCGAGGCGCGATAGCGATCGACCTCGCTCTGCGCGATCAGTTGATCGTCACTCGCGAGCAGGTAGTCGATCCGGCGCACTAGTTCGCGACAGTCGGCGGTGGTGCCGGATGCTTTGGCGCGGGCTCGCTCGGCTCGAGATACACGTCGACCCCAGCGCGTTCGCCCGCGCGGCCGTACTCGACGCGCACGATGCCCTCGCCGAGCGCACCGATCATCTTGTCGAGCTTGCCATCGACGCCGATCTTCGCGTCTTCGCAGACGCCCTTGATCGTGGCGAGCGCGAGGCCCGGTGCGAGCCCACCGACGCGCACGATCTGACCGCCGCGGATCCGCAGCGACAGGCCGAACTGCGGGACGGAAGCTTCGCGGAACCGCGCGACGATGTTCGGGTCGATCGGAGAGCCGGTGAAGCGATCGAACGCGGCCGACATCGTGGCGAGCTGCTCGTCGACGGTCTTGCCGGGCATCGCAAACTCGATCTCGCTGAATGGCTCCTCGCCGATCGATTGCGTGAACCGCTCGATCTGCACGATGTGATGATCGTCGACCCACTTCTTGATCGCGTACTTCGCCTCGTGGGTGCCGAACATCGGCTCGACCTTTTCCCACGGGTGCGGATCCCAGAAGTGCCAGCCGGTGATCACCTTCTTGCCCCACACCCCGATCCAGCTGCCGACGAGCTCGGGCTCGAGCTGTTCGCCGATCTGATCGAGGAGCTGGGCGTCGCCCTTCGCAATGTTGCAGAGCTTGAAGTAGTCCGCCATCTTCGGCACGAAGCCACGAGGATCACCCCACGCGCCCCACCACACCCGGCGCAGATCGCTGCCGAGCATCGCGAGGAACGTGACGCCTTCGCCATCCGGCATGTCGGGCGGCGTCGGGTTGTGCTCGAGCCAACGATCGAGATGGATGTCCATCCACTCTTCGATGATCGGCAACTGCGAGAGGCTGATCTGGAGGTTCAACCGAACCGACAAGGCCTTCTGCAGAGCGGACTCGAGCGCGTTCGCCATCGCGATTACGGTATCACGCGCGCCCGGTGCGCTCGTTCTTGATCCGCGGGAGCAGCATCACGAAGTTGCAGGGCTTCGTGCGGTTATCGAGCTGCGAGACGAGGATCTTGTCGACGCCGAGCTTCACGCCACCCGTCGAACCGGGAAGTAAGAACACGTAAGTCTCGCCACACAGCGCGGCATCGGCGCGGCTCTGGATCGTCGAGGCGCCGATGTCGGCATACGACAGCTGGCGAAACAGGTCGCCGAAGCCAGGGATGTGTTTCGTGATCAGCGGCGCGAGGGCTTCGGGCGTGACATCGCGCGGCGTGACGCCGGTGCCGCCCGTCGCGATCACGACGTCGATGCCGGGGTCCGCGATCCACTGCGCGAGCTGCGCGCGGATCTTGATCTCCGAATCGATCACGATGACGTGCGCGGCGATCGCGTGCCCCTGAGCACGCATCTGATCGGCGATGTACCTGCCGGACGTGTCGGTCTCCGGCGTCCGGCTATCGGAGACGGTCAGCACCGCGACGTTGACGCTGATGAACTCCCGGTCCATCCAGAGACTGTAGCTCTTACGAATACATAACGCACCGCGTTATCAGCTGTTAGTAAGCCGCGATTGAAATATAACGCACTGCGTCTCACAGTCGCAATCATGAAGGAAACTGCCATCAAGAAGCCCGAAGGTCGGTCCACCGCCATCGCCGTCCTCCAGGATGCGCGGGTCGAGCTCAAGCTCGTGCTCGATCACGGGATCGAGTTCGCGGAGAAGTCCGCGGCCTCGCTGTTCCGGTTCGCGCGCAAGCTCGGCCAGCGGCTCGACGAGGGCGTCGCCGAGACGCTCGGCAACGCGGAGCGCTACCTGACCGCGGAGCGCACGGAGATCGCGAGTCAGACCGCGTAAGAATCTTCGTGTTCTAGCCGACGACGAGGTTCACGAGCCGGCCTTTGACGTAGACCTCGCGCTTGATCTCTTTGCCGGCGAGGAACGGCTGGACCTTCTCGTCGACCTTCGCCATCGCGATGACCGCCTCTTGGGTCGCATCGGCCGGCACTTCGATCTCGCTTCGCAGCTTGCCCATGACCTGCACGCCGATCTTGATCGTGTCGCGCAGCAGCTTCGCTTCGTCGTGCACCGGCCACGGCTCGTACGTGATCGTGGTGGTGTGACCGAGGCGCTGCCAGACCTCCTCGGCGAGGTGCGGCGCGAATGGCGAGAGGATCTTCACGAACATCTCGAACCACGGGCGCGGAATCGCGTCCGCACGCGTCGCTTCGTTGACGAACACCATCATCTCGGAGATCGCGGTGTTGAACTTGAGATCCGTGACCGCCGCCGTGACCTTCTTGATCGCGGCGTGCAGCGCGCGCTCGAGATCCTTGTTCGTCGTCGGCGCGTCGTCGCGAACCTTCGTGCCGAGCACGTCAACCGTCGACGGATCTTGCGGATCCGAAGGCACGACGAGCAAGCGCCACACGCGATCGAGGAACCGCCGCGTACCGGAGACACCCGCGGTCTCCCACTCGACGCCATCCTCGAGCGGCCCCATGAACAGCTCGTACATACGCATCGCATCGGCGCCGTACTCGTTGCCCATGTCGTCGGGATTGACGACGTTGTAGCGAGACTTCGACATCTTATCGAGCTTGGTCTCGACCGGAAGGCCATCCTTGGTCACCCACCTGCCGTCGCGCTCTACGACCTCGTGATCGTAGTAATACTTGCCGGCGGCGTCGCGGAACGACGTCTTGTGGATCATGCCCTGGTGGAACAGGCGCTGGAACGGCTCCTTCGTCGAGACGAGGCCCGCGTCGAACAGCACCTTGTGCCAGAACCGCGCGTACAGCAGGTGGAGCACCGCGTGCTCGTTGCCGCCGACGTAGAGATCGACCGGCATCCAGTACTTCTCTTCGGCCGGATCCCACGCCGCTTCCTGGTTCTGCGGCGACAAGAAGCGCAGGTAGTACCAGCACGAGCCTGCCCACTGCGGCATCGTGTTGGTCTCGCGGGTCGCGGGCGCACCGGTGTCCGGATCCGTGGTCTTCAACCACTCCGTCGCGCGTGCTAGCGGCGGTCGACCATCGCGCGTCGGCTTGTACTCGTCGATCGGAGGCAACACGACCGGCAGTTGCGACTTCGGCACCAGCTTGATCGCGCCGTCCGCGAGCTCGATCAGCGGGAACGGCTCGCCCCAGTAGCGCTGACGAGAGAACAGCCAATCGCGCAGCTTGTAGCGGATCGTCCCCTCGCCTGCCTGATGCTCGACGAGCCACGCGACGATCTTGGCCTTCGCCTCTTCGATCTTGAGGCGATCGAGAAATTCGCTGTTCACGTGCGCGCCATCGCCGAGGTACGGCGCGGCTTGCACGTCCGCACCGCCCTTCACCACTTCGATGATCGGCAGCTCGAACTTCTTCGCGAACGCGTGATCGCGCTCGTCGTGCGCGGGACACGCGAACACCGAGCCCGTGCCGTAGCTCGCGAGCACGTAGTCCGCGATCCAGATCGGAAGCAGCCTGCCGTTGACCGGGTTGGTCGCGTACGAGCCGGTGAACACGCCGGTCTTCGGCGCGTCCGCGGCTTCGACGGTGCGATCGCGTTCGCTGCGCTTGTCGACATCCGCGCGATACGCGGCGACCGCGGCCTTGTGGGGTTCCGTCGTCAGCGCGTCGACAACCGCGAGCTCGGGCGCCAGCACGACGTACGTGCCGCCGAACAGCGTATCAGGCCGCGTGGTGAACACCGTGATCGCAGGATCGATGCCAGCGGGCGGATGCTGGATCGCGAACTTGATGTTCGCGCCGATCGATTTCCCGATCCAATCCTTCTGCGCGATGTGCGTGCCCGCGGGCCAGTCGAGCCCTTCGAGATCCTCGCTCAGCCGATCGGCGTACTCGGTGATCTTCAACATCCACTGCTTGAGCAGCCGCTTCTCGACCTCGTCACCCGTCTCGACGTACTTGCCGTCTTTGACTTCTTCGTTCGCGAGCACCGTGCCGAGCGCCGGGCAGAAGTTGACCGCGACCTCCGCGCGATACGCGAGGCCGCGCTCGAACAGCAGCTCGAAGATCCACTGAGTCCACTTGTAGTAGTTCGGATCGCTGGTCGCGAGCTCGCGCGTCCAGTCGTAGGACAGGCCGAGCTTCTTCAACTGCGACTTGAACGTGGCGATGTTGCGCGCGGTGATCACGCTCGGCTGTTCGCCGGTCTTCTCGGCGCGCCGCTCGGCGGGGAGACCGAAGCTGTCCCAGCCCATCACGCGCAGCACGTTGAAGCCCATCATCCGCTTGGCGCGCGCGACGACGTCGGTCGCGGTGTAGCCCTTCGGATGGCCGACATGGAGCCCGTCGCCCGACGGGTACGGGAACATGTCGAGGACGTAGTACTTCGGCTTGCTGCGATCGGTGGGCGTGAGGAACGTCTGCTCCTTGTCCCAGAACGCTTGCCACTTCGGATCGATGGCTTTGTGATCGAAGCCGGCCATCAGCGAGCCAAGACCGCGGTGATCCGCTGCGTGATGACATCTGGATCACCGACACCGTCGACGTGCTTCAAGATGCCCTTGTCCTGATAGTACGGAACGATCGGCGCGGTATCGGAGTGATACTTCGCGGTACGCTTCGCGACCGCTTCGACGGTGTCGTCGGAGCGATGGACGAGGCGCTCGACGATGTCGGCCGGTGGCGGGTTGTACTTGAGGTGATAGATCGTGCCAGTCACCGGATCGTTGCGGCGACCGATCGCGCGCTCCTCGAGCTTCGCATCGGGCACTTCGATCAAGACCACTGCGTCGAGCTTCACGTTCGCACTCGCGAGCGCGACGTCGAGCGCTTCGGCTTGCGGTCGCGTCCGCGGAAAGCCGTCGAGCATGAAGCCCTGCGCGCAATCTGGCTTCGTGATCCGATCGAGGATCAGCCCGATCGTCAGCTCGTCTGGAACGAGCAGGCCCTGGTCCATGTACGTAGCGGCCTCGATCCCGAGCGGTGTTCCTTCTTTCTTTGCAGCGCGAAGCATGTCGCCGCTGGAGATGTGAGGAATCCGAAACGTATCGACGAGGCGTGCTGCCTGGGTGCCTTTGCCTGCTCCCGGCGGGCCGACGAGGATCATGCGCATTTGCGCATCCAACCATGCGCGCCCGCGACGCGCAATTGGTGGGGAGGTTCGCTATATTGGGAATTCATGGCGGTGGTTCCGAGGTGGTTTGGCGTGGGTTCGCACGCGTTAGCTGTGGTGTTCGCACTCTGGCTCGGACTGCACATCTATGCGCCCGCCGAGTGGATCGTGATCTTCTTCGCGGTGGCGGTGCTATCCGCGCTTCTGCCGTACTTCCGGATCGTTGGCTTTGCCGGCCTCGCAGGCGGCGTCGTCATCGGCGGTGTCGGGACGTACCTGTTGCGAGATGTCTGGAAGGTGCTCTCGGTCCCCGGCCTCGCCGCAGGTAGCGGCGCGACCCCCCAGCGCGATGCCCTCGTGCTCGTGCTCGCGAGCCTGTGGTTGGTGATCGGCTCGGCGTTCAGGACCCAGCGGGCCTGAGCATCTCGACGTGCGGGATGCCGTCCTCGTCGTAGAGGTCGGAGGCACGCATGAACCCGAAGCCACCATAGAACCGTTCGAGGTGGGCCTGCGCGCCGATCCGGATCGTCACGCCGCCGGCCGCTGCGATGCCGCGGCGCACGAGCTCTTTGCCGAGCCCGGTGCCGCGCGCTTCGGGCGCCGTGACGATCCGTCCGAGACTGAGCTCCGCAAACTTTGCGCCGGCAGGGACGATCCGGAGGTACGCGTGGATCGCGCCATCGAGCTCGGCCCACAGGTGCCGCGACGCCGGATCGTAGCCATCGGCATCTTGATACGCGCACGCTTGCTCGACGACGAACACGCGCTCGCGTAGCGCGACGATCTTGTAGAGCTCGGCGACGGACAGCTCGTCGAACGCGTGCTCTCGCCAGAGGGACAGCTTCATTGGTAGATCTAACCTTGTTCCGTCTTGCGACAGGTGTGAGTTCCCCCCGGTCAAACCGTGCCGCGGATTTCCCGCACACGGCTTACCGGTGGTCGTTCGGAGCGCGGCACTCGGGCTTGACCGGGATTCCTCGAGCTCCGCGACCCGTCGTTGCCTTCACGGCGCACCGCGCCGTGATACTACGCTCGCGATGGTGCGCTCGGTGGCCGTGTACCTGTCGTCGTCGGACGGAGTTCCCGCCTTCGCGGACGAGATCCGCGCGCTCGCCGGTGAATTCGCGCGTCGCGACCTCACCCTCGTGTACGGCGGTGCGCGGCGCGGCTTGATGGGCGTGCTCGCCGATGCGCAGCTCGCCGCGGGTGGCCGAGCGATCGGCGTGATTCCGCAGTCGCTCGTGGATATAGAAGTGGCGCACGCGGGGCTCAGCGAGCTCCACGTCGTCGAGACGATGCATCAACGCAAGGCGATGATGTTCGCGAAGGCTGACGCCTTCGTCGTCGGGCCGGGTGGCCTCGGGACGCTCGAGGAAGCGTTCGAAGTGCTCACGGGCATCCAGCTCGGCTACCACGACAAGCCGATCGTGTTCCTCGATCTCGACGGGTTCTGGGCCTCGATGAACCAGTTTCTGGACCACGCCGTTCGCACCGGCGTGCTCAAGCCCGAAAATCGCGCACTGTTCCGCACTGCCACGTCTGCGGTGGCCGCCGTGAATGCGATCGCTGCGCTGTCTGCGTGATATCGTTCACCTATGGCCTCTCGCGCCCTGGGCGCGCTGTTCGCGCTCGCGGCGGCCCTGCTGTTCGCGACTGCACTCGCGGGCGGGCTCGTCCCGAAGGTCGTGCCCGGATGGTGGGACGGCCATCCCGTGGTCCAAGGTCGCGAGCTCGAGCTCAAGGCGATCCATGTCGGCTTGCTCGACGCGTATGGCTGCAACCTCGGCGGCGAGATCAAGTGCGAGGAGCTCGACACCAACCATTCGTTGGATGTCGTCGGCATCGCCGAGATGGCGGCGCTCGGCCTGGGCGCGTTCACCGCACTCTTGCTCGCGATCTCCGCGGCGCGGATCGGTGATCGTCGGAAGCTGTTCGCGAAGCTGTTGCTGTTCGAGATGCTTTTGATCAGCGCGGGCGCCGCGACGATCTTCATCCACGGTCCGGATCTCCGGATCTCGATCCAGGTGTTGATGCCTGTCGGCATCGGCCTCGTGGCGGTCGCTGCGGGGGTCGGATCGGCGCTGCTCGCGACGATCGCGGCGTTCCGAGTGCGGCGCGAACCGTTGCGCTTGAAGCCGTCGCAATCGGTGATCCAGCAGCAGCAGACTCGGCAGGCGCAGCAACCGGCGTTCGACGTGCGCGAGCTGTTGCGCGAAGGCCAAGGCGGCACGCCGCAAGCTCCAGCCGGCAATCCCCGGCCCGGCCAGGTGCAAACGCACACGCCGTTGTTCGAGAGTGCGCCCGCGTTGCGTCCGCTCTACGACATGCAGAATGCCGGCGCGGCGCCCGGGCTCGCACCCAGTCACACGCCACCGCAACTCGAGCAGCCCACATTGCGCGTCCACGACGAGATCACGCCCGGTGATTCCGCGTCCGCGCACGTTCCCGTTGCCGCGTTTGTCGGCGCGGATCCGTTCGCACCCGTCGGCGGCGGTGGTCGGTTCGGCGCGCCCGGCGAGCGCTTCGCGTACAGCCCGCCGCGCGCGATCGACCAGACCGAGGATCTCGAGCACGAGCTCGCATCGCAACCGGCGATGCCGCCACCCATGGTGCTCACCGCCGCAGAAGCGCCGACCACACCGATGCGTGGCAATGCGTCGCCCGCTCGCCAGCAGCGCCAGACCGGCTCGCCGAGAGCGCGCGTGCCTGCACCCGAACGTGGCTCGCGCGACACGAAGCACCCGACGATCGCGGCAGCGGTCCCTCCTCCACCTGTTCACAACAATCCGCCCGAGGCCTCGACCGCCGTCGAATTCGATGCCGAGGCCAAGGCGCTCTATCAAGCGCGACGCGACTCGGCGACCGACGCGAAGACGAGCTATCGTCGATCGGACAGCCTGTTCGACAAGAGCGAGAGCTTGATCTCGGCACCTCTCGCGCGCAAGCAAGCGACGACCGATCAGAGCACGCGCGGCGGCGGCGGCGACGAAGCGACCGGGATTTTCGCGGGCGGTCCGCTCAGAGAACCGAGCGACGCCACGAACGAGACCTCGAGCGCGCCCGAGCGGCTCGACGATTCGACGAACGAGACGATGAGTGCGCCGGAGAAGCGCGACGAGGATCGTCACGCGATCGGGTTCGCGCACACCGAGCTCGCACCTCTGCTCACGCAACAACAGCTCGCGGATCTGCCGTCGAGCGAACAACCGCCGATCGATCCACCGCCACCGATCCAGCACGCCCGCGTGGCGACCAAACCATTCGGACGCACCGAGCCGCCAGCGACGCCGCCACCGTCGCCCACTCCGAAATCGTCGCCACGTGCCAAGGCGAGCTACTCCGTACCTCCGCCGTCGCGTCCTGGCCCGCCGCCGAAGCCGACCTCGTTGCCGCCCGCCTCTGCGCCGGTCGCTGCGCCGTTCTCCCCGCGCGAGTCCGCGCCGACCATCGGCATCGAGCGAATCAAGCCCGAGCCACCCGAAGCACTGATGAGCAGTATCGAGCGGATCGAGCGCGGCGATCCAACCTCACCTTCGATCAAAGAAGCGTCGCCGTTCGCCGCGGCGCCGAGCGCGATGAGTGCGAGCGCGTTCGCGACGCCGAAGCGCGATGCACCACCGCCCGCGAGCGAGACAAACCACGCACCCGATCCGAGTGCACCCGCGGCGCCCTTCCCGGTCGCGCCGAGTGCCGCGCATGTCGCGCCGATCATGCAGGGCCCATCACTGCGTACGGGTCCGCTCGCGCCGCTCGCGCCGCTCGCGCCGCTCGCCGCCCGGAGCGGACCGGTCACGGCGAGCCGCGGGTTGCCCTCGCCACGCACCGGCAAGGCGAGTGTGCCGCCGCCCGCCTCGACCTCGAGGTTCGCCGGGCTCTCGCTGCCCAAGATCTCGCCCGCGAGCAAACAGGCCCCGGCCTCCGAAGCTCCCGAGCGTCCGTCCGCGTCGGCGATGCCGTCGAATCTCGATCTGTCATCGACCGCGAAATCGTCGAGCACCGCGAGCACCGCGAGCACGCCGAGCCCGTTCGCCACGATCCCGTCGCCGTTCGCCGCCAAGCCGTCGCGCCCGAGCCCCAAGCCAGGGCCAGGGCCAGGGCCAGGTGAAGACGAAGCCCTCACGCGTCGAGTCGAGCAGACCTCGTTCGAAGCGCCGACCGCACCGGCGACGGCGGAGCACCGCGCGGCCGCGCTCGCCGAAGCCGCGACGCAACCGTCGGCAGACACGACAGCCGCAGCGGCCGTTCCGCTGCCGCGCGTATCACGTCCCGAAATCTCGACGCCCAGTGACGAAGCCGCGACGGTACACGCCTCGCAAAAGCCGGCCGCGCGCGCGACGCCGAACCGCTCGGCCTCGACGACGGTGCAGCCTCGACCGACGGCCACCAAGGCCTCCGACATTCCGATCTCGACGGCACCGCCATCGCTCCCGCCGCCGAAGAAGTCCACCGCCTCGGGGCCGACGCCCGCATGTCCCCAGTGCGAAGCGCCGATGGCGTGGGTCGAAGAACATCTCCGGTTCTACTGCGCTAGCTGCCGCATGTACTTCTGATGGCGACCCTGCTCCTCGTCCGACACGGCCAGGCTTCGTACGGCCATGCCGATTACGACAAGCTCTCGCCGCTCGGATTCGAGCAGGCGCGGCTCGTCGGCACGCTGCTCGCGACCCAGCAGATCGACGCCCTGTTCTGTGGCCCGCTGCGCCGCCAGGTCGAGACCGCCGCCGCACTGCGCGAGACCGCATCCGCGATTCCGCCCGCGACCGTGCACCCCGGGTTCGCCGAGTATCCCGGCTTCGAGATGGCGAAGGCGTTCTTGCCGAGGCTCGAACCGGAGCTCGCGCTGAGCGAGCCAACCGCACTCGGTGAGCGCGGTTTTCAAACGATCCTCACCGGGTGGGCGCGCGACGAGTGGCGCGACGACGCGGTCGAGCACGTCCACGCGTTCACCGCGCGCGTCACCGCTGCGCTCGAGACCATCATCCGCTCGTTAGCGAGTGGTGGTCGCGTCGCCATCGTGACCTCGGCCGGCCCGATCGGCGTCGCTGTCGGGCTCGTGTTCGGCGCGACACCGCATCACATGGTGCGAACGAGTACGGTGATCAAGAACGCTTCGATCACCGAGCTCCAGCTGCGAACGAGAGACTTCGCGTGGGCCCCCGACAAGATCTCGCTCGTCGGCTTCAATTCGATCGCGCACCTACCCGCGAACAAGCACACCGAGCTCTAGATAGCTCCGAAGAATTCGAGCAGCGCGGTCGGCGATCGCTCGCCGAACATGACGTCGTGAATCTTCACGGCCTCCGCGGCTTCGGCGTGGCTGCGCATGAACATCGCGCGCTCGTGCTGCACGAGCGCAGCTTCGAGGTCTCCAGGATGCGCGACGATCGCCTTCGCGAGCTCGGCCCCATCGAACAGCGCGAGGTTCGCGCCTTCACCCGATGGTAGCTGACCGTTGTTGCCGTGGATGTCGAGCATCCCACCTTGGGTCCGTGCGGTCGGTGACGCATCACCCTCGTAGATCGTCGAGGCGAATGCCGTGAACGTGCAGCACGCGAGCAAGCGCGAGGCCGCCGAGGCCCGCCCCGATGATCGAGACGTGGGTCGTCATGGCTACTTGTCTTCATCGTCCGGAGTTTCGGCGAGGATCTTGTACAAGTTCCTGCGCACGTCGTTGAGCAGGACCTTCGCTTCATCACGCTGCTTCGGGGTGCCCGTCGTCGCCACCTGGATCGCAGCCGCGCCGACCTGGCGGACGATCATCATCAAATCGCGGCGCGGATCCGCCTCGGCACTGCGCGCGGTGGCATCCCACTCGGCGTCGAGGTCGGCTTTGTTGTCGTCGACGTGCTTCTTGCCCTTGGCGGACAGCTTGTACGTCTTCGAGCCGCTCTGTCCCGGCTTTGCTTCTTCCGCGCCAACGAGATCCTCGTCCTCGAGTTGCTGCAGCGTCGGGTAGATCGAGCCCGAGCTCGGCTTCCAGTTGCCGCCGCTCCGCTGCTCGATTGCCTGCATGATCTGGTAACCGTTCATCGGCTGCTCGCCGAGCAGGCTCAGGATCGCGGCCCGGACATTGCCGCGCCGCGCGCGACCTCGGCCGAACATCTGCTCGCGCAGGTGGTCCCGTATGTGATCGAAGCCGGGGCCCGGGCCGAAGCCGGGGCCAAATCCAAACCCGCCACCGAAGCGACCGCCACCGCGATCCGGACCAGGTCCATCACCGCGACCCGCACCACGTCCGACACGACCCTCGCCGCGTGATCGACCACCAGTGCCACGTCCTGCCATTCCATCGTTATTCCATCTTCCAAACATTTATCATAGCTCCAATACGTCGCGACTTGTCGTGACAGGTTAACGATATATCGTTATTGCGAACGCGCAAGAGCCTGATTTACAGATGCTCGATTCCTCAGCGCATCTCGACGACCCAAGCGCCGTGCTCGGTGTCGTCGTGGATCTCGATCCGCGGCTCGTCTTCGTGAAACAGCAGGGCCTTGTCGTCCTCTTCCTTGGGCTCGCCCCACTTGGCCTTGAACGCTTCGAGGAACACGTCGCGCGCCTCGGGGTGTGGCTTGTACGGCAACGAGAACGACAGCTCCTTGATCCGGCCACCGCTCGTCGCGAGTACGACACGCGTGCCGACGCGCTCCCACTCCGTGGGCAGCAGGATCAGCGCGAGCTCCTTGCCCGGCGCGAGCTCGTCTTTGTACGCCTTCTTCACTTCGTCGACCGTCTTGCCGAGGATCGGTTGCGGTAGCGCATCGATCGAATCCGGTTGATCGCCGAGAAAATGCGCCACTGGAACGAAGTTGTCGTACGCGAGATCGTGGCTGTAGCCGAGCGCGTCGCGCAGCGTTGCGCGCCAGCCCGTCGTCGGATCTGGCCACACCAGCACGGGGTGACCGAGCTGGCTCGCCTTCCACCCCTCGCTCCAGGCCTCGGCAACGAGGTCCTCCGCGTGCGGCGGCAGGTTGAGATAGATCGAGCGCACGACGCCCGCCTTGTCGTCGATCGCGACGAACTCGCGAACGCCGTCGACGCTCGTTGGAATGCCCGTGCGGCTCGCGATGATGCCCGGTGCGAGCGCGCGTGCATCGGCGAGCTTCATGCCGACGCGCAGCTTCGCGAGGTCACCCGGCGGAATGACGTGACTGCCGAAGAACTCCGACGTGAGCACGTGATACGGCGTGTACTCGACGAGGCAGTTGCGCTCGAGGCAATCGAGCTTGACCTTCCAGCCCGTCGATTCACTCGCCCACGTGACCTCGGGCTGACCGAGCGAATCGTGGGCGATCTGCGGCGGCCCCCACGCGCGGGTCAGCAGGTCGCGCGCGCCGTGGCCTTGTACGATCGCGACGATGCTCGAGACCGTGCCGCCATCGAGCCGGACCGTGAGCTTGACGTCGCTGACGTTCGTGTCGAGGACGAGCTCGTCGCGCACGCCCTTCTTCGCCGGTTCGTGAAGGTTCGGCACGAGCCGCATCGCCTCGGCGGTGCTCATGCCGGGCTGGATCCACATCAACCCGCGCGGCGGCTCGACGGTCGGGCCGAAGAACTCGGTCGTGGCCACGGGCACGGAGCTGCAGGCAGCCAGAGCCCAGAGCTCGACGATACCCACGAGTCCGACGACACGCATCGTCGAGGATGCTAGCGCGAACCGCCCAGCAGGCGCAGCGCATCGGCGACGATCGTCAGGGCGTTTCGCATCTCGGTCTGGGACAAATACGGCATGGGCGCGGTGGACCGCGGCCGCCAGCTCGGGCTCGGCCGCGAGGTCGCAATCAAGGGGGTCAGCTCGCATCTCGTCAGCGAGCCCGATGTCGTGAAGCGGTTCTTGCGCGAAGCAAAGCTCGCGAGCCGGTTCACCCATCCGAACACGGTCGCGGTGCTCGACTTCATTCAGACCGAAGATGGCTTGTTCTATCTCGTGATAGAGCTCGTCCAGCGGTCGCACGCTCGACGAGGCGATCGAGGACGAGCACATCTTCAAGCCGAGCCGCTTGGTCCGGATCGGCACGCAAAACTGCGATGCACTCGAAGGTGCGCACTCGCTGTCTCTACTCGCTCGGCGAGATCCTCTACCTGCTCGGCTCGGGCAAGCTGCCCTTCATCAGGGACTCCGTGAACGAGCTGATCGCCATGCAGGGTACCGAGACCGCACCACCGATGTGCGGCGTGCCGCCGTCGATCGCGCAGGTCATCGACAAGATGCTGCAGAGGAACCCCGACGACCGTTTTCAGACAGCGGCGGACAATCGCCAAGCGCTGCAAGTGATCCGGATGAATACGAGCACGCCAACGACCGGCGTGGCGATCGTGCCGATGACCCGGACGAATCTCGGCATCGTCGTGCCCGCGACGCCCACACCGGTGCCTGCTCGCCAGCGCAACGCTGTCGCCGAGCGCGAGGCGACCGACGCCGCGATCCCGGCCGTCGTGACGCCTCCCGATCCGCCACCGCCGACGCCCAGGCCACCAGTGCCGCCGCCGCCGCATCACGCGGCGATCAAGAGGCCGGTGGACGCGACGGTCGAGCTGGAGCTGCCAGAGAAGCCGCCCGTGACTACGACGCATCCAGTCATGCCGGAGAAACGAAGGCGGCAGCGGATCGACGCCGGTCCAGGCGCGTTCTGGGCGCGTTTCCCTGCGCTAGCTGCGGTGGTACGTTCACCCTCGATGGCGGACCGCAGTTTTTCGCTAACGCCCGGCAAGCGTGTCCTCTACCTCACGAAGGATCCGGACAAGCTTCGCGGGCAGCTCGCAGGCACGCTGACGCTGACGTCGAACGATGTCTCCGCGGATGATCTACTCGACGACGTCAACACCGACGCGATGACCCCGGCGTGGGTGTGCTTCGACTTCGACCCGAAGGACATCGCGAAGAATGCGTACGCCGGGCTGATCGTGAATGGCGAGCGCCAGTTCGCGCCCGATGCGCTCGCCGCCGGCAACTTCGAAGTGATCGTCGCCGGCTCGCAAAAGGGTGTCGGTTCGAGTCGCGAGCAAGCCGCGCAGTGCGAAGTGTTCTCGGGATCCAGGCTCGCGATCGCGAGCTCGTTCGCGCCGATCCACGCGCGCAACAACATCAACATCGGTCAGCTCATGGGCGACCACGCGATGCTGCGCCGGCTCGAAGCGGGCGAGCGCATCGAGCTGTCGGAGTTCACCGCCGGCCACGACGCGATCACGAAGCTGATGATCGAGAGCGGTGGTCTTTTGCCGTTCTGCGCGCGCCTCGACAAGCAGGAGATCACGGTCCCGGCGCCCGGCACCGCGAAGCGGCCGATGAACCTGACCGAGAAGATCCTAACGTCGAAGCTGCTCCCCGGCCAGGGCGAGTACGTCAAGCCGAACGATGCCGTGCTGGTGCGCGTCGACGCGGGCTACTCGCACGAGTTCACGACCGCGCAGGTCGATCTGTTCCTCACCGAGGAGTACGGCGACTATCGCCTCAAGAATCCGGCGAAGTTCGCCGTGTTCGAGGATCACCTGATCTACGCGACCGGCGTGCCGGCGATGGCGAAGTTCGCCGCGAAGATCGAGCTGCTCCGCGCGAAGCAAAAAGAGTTCGCTGCGCGCACCGGCGTTCGCAACTTCAGCGCCGTCGACGGCGTCTCGCCCGGTATCTGTCATCAAGTCGCGCGCGAGCACTTCATCGATCCGGGCGACTTCGTCCAGGCGACCGATTCGCACACCTGCATGGGTGGCGCCTCCGGCGCGCTCGCGTGGGGCGTCGGTGCGACCGAGTACGCCGCCCTCCTCTACTGGGGGTTCACCACGCTCGCCGTTCCGGAATCGATCCGGTTCGAGCTGACCGGCACGTTGCCCTCGGGCGCCACGGCGAAAGATGTGATGCTCCACATCCTCGCCACGTTCGCGAAGCGCGAGGACACGCTCAACCGCGTGATGGAGTTCGGTGGCAGCGGCCTGTTCGCGCTATCGCCCGACGAGCGCGCGACGCTCGCGAACATGGCGACCGAGTGCTCGGCACGCGGCGCCGTGATGGAAGTCGACGACACGATGCTGCAGTGGATCGCGGATCGTCGCCCTGGCGTCGAGCTCGCGGACCTCCGCAAGAAGGCCGTCACGCCGGATCCCGGTGCGGAGCACGCAGGCGGGATCCACCGCATCGATCTCGCGACGATCAAGCCGATGGTCGCAACTCCCGGCGATCCGGACCGCGGTATCGCGAGCGATCCGAAGAACGGCGCCCTGGTCTCCGAGATCGGGCAGGTCAAGATCGACATCGCCTACGGTGGCTCGTGCACCGCGGGTAAGCGCGACGACATCGACATGTACGCGCGCGTGATCGCCGAGGCCGAAGCCGCGGGCACCAAGATTCCCGATGGCGTGAAGTTCTTCATCCAGTTCGGCTCGACCGACGTCGAGGCCTATGCGAAGGAACGCGGCTACACCGCGCTGTTCGCGCGCACCGGCGTCGAGGTGATCAAGCCCGGATGCGGTGCGTGTATCGGTTGCGGTCCCGGCGTTTCGGACCAAGGCACCCAGGTCACCGTGTCGGCGATTAACCGCAACTACAAAGGACGCTCGGGCCCCGGGAAGTTGTTCCTCGCATCGCCGCTCACGGTCGCCGCCTCGGCGGTGCGTGGTGAAATCGTCGAGTACCACGCAGGGATGTTCAAGAAGTAGGATGGCGCGTGGCGGCTTCGAAGAAGAAGAACAAAGTCTCTGCTAGCCCCAGGGCGAAGCCGGCCCCGAAGCGGGAGCCGAAGCCAAAGCCAAAGCCAAAGCCAAAGCCAAAGCCAAAGCCAAAGCCAAAGCCAAAGCCAAAGCCAAAGCCAAAGCCAAAGCCAAAGCCAAAGC
>JAYWCI010000038.1:0-54851 GCA_043780895.1 Kofleriaceae bacterium
GACGATCCGGCGTGCGTGACGAGCTGGGACGCCGCGCAGGTCCGGATCCGCGTCGTCGACGACGACGGCTTGCGGTTCTGGATCCAGATCGGGGCGGCCCACGCCGAACCGATCGAGCTCACGCTGCGTCGCACCGAGCTCGCGGTCACCGCGGATCTCGATGGTGCGAACCTCGCACTCGTCGCGCTCGCGCCGGCGTTCGGCGTGAGCACCGATGGTGCCGCCATCGCCGGTGCGATCACCGCGGATCTGAACGTGCTCGCCGCCGCGGATGTTCGCGCGACGCTCTCGTTCGATCGCCCGATCCGCATGGCGCTCGCAGGCTCGAAGCTCGTGTCGGCGGCCGCCACGGTCGCGACGCTCGAGCTCGCCGAGGTGTTGAAGGCCTCGCTCGCACTCGGCGCGACCACGATCCACACGGCGAGCACGAACCAGGATCTCGATCTGCCCGGCGCGACGTTCGAGGTCAGCTCTGACGGTGGCCTCGCATTCGATCACGTGTCGCTCGGCACGCGCACGACGACCATCTCGGTCGGCGGCATCCTCGGCAAGACGATCGACCTCAACCCGCATGCGGGCCGCAGCTTCTCGGTGACGCTCGATGGCGATCTCCCGGGCGAGGCGGAGACCGCGCTGAAGATCGTGTCGCAGGTCGAGCTGCTGATGACCACGAACCACACCGTGCTCGGCGATCAGGCATCGACCTACGACGTCACGCGCCTGGTGCTCGACGGTTGGATCTCGCTGACCGCGAGCGAGCTCGACGTCGTCGATGGTTCGTTCTTGCTGACCACAAATCCGGATCCATACAGCTTCACCGCCACGAAAGACCAGTGCGTCTCGATGGTGGATGGCAGCGAGCACGTCGTCGCTACCTGCTCGCACTGAGTGGCTCAGAGAGGATGAACGGTGAAGGTGCTCGTACCGTCGTACGAGACGTCGTCGGGGGGAACGGTGCCGGTACCGCTGGTATCGACCTGACTACCTTCGTCGATGTACGGCTTGATGTCGACACCGCCCCGGACGTCGAAGTTCATGACCTGGACCGCGCCCGGCGATGCGACGCTCGCGATCTTGACCTTCGGCAGCGTGGTGCCGCTCTTCGTACTCTCGACGAAGACGTCGACCGAGGTCACGAAGCTCCAATCATCGGTGTCGCCGGCGGGCTCGTCGGTCTTCGTGATCGTCAGCGACAGCGACGACAGCGTGATCGTCCCGATCGGTCCCGTGTTCTGCGCTTTGATCTTCTGATTGAGATCGAGGCTCAGCGGCAGCGGGAACAGCGCGGCGAGTGGGGATGGAATGCTCGAGCCCCGCACCATCTGTTCGGGGACAGCTTGATCGACATCGAAGTCAGCGATGCCACAACCGGTGAGTGCCACCACAGCTATAAGAAAACGCTGCATAGCAACCATCATAAGCCGGCTGTCGCGAATCGCGCGTAAGTCTCTGGTGAGAACGCGAGAGCAGGTGCGGCACGCCACATCGCACAGTGGCGCCAGCGCACACTTACATCCGGCCGCAGATCTCGGCGTTGAACGAGCCGCTGACCTTCGACTCTGTCGTCGATTGCGCAGCACTGCCGGCGACGCCGTCCTGGCCGATCGCGGTGAGCGTCAGGTCGACCTGGGCGAGCGTGATCGTCGACGACTTCTCGGCGGGACCGGCGACGACGACGTCCGCCATGTGATCGCCGGGCTTCGGGCTCTTGGCCGCGAGCGCCGCAGTCGCGAGGTACGCCTTCGGGCACTTCACTGCGATCGATTCGAGCTCGAACACGTTGTCGGTGCACACGAGCGCAGGGCAGCCGCGCACGAATACGATGGTCGTGGCCTCGTCGGCATTGCCGAGCTTCGCGAACGCCTTGTCGTACGTCCCTGCGATCTCGGGGTTGATCGAGCTCGTGATCGAGATTCCCGGTCCTGCAGGCGGACTCTCGGCGCCCGCGCCGGATCCAGACGTCGCGCTGCCCTTGGTGCCGCTGGTGCCGCTGGTGCCGCGGGTCGGTGCTGCACCGGAGCCCTCCGTCGGTCCCGCATCCTTCTTCTTGCCGCAGCCGCCGGCCAGCACGAGTGCGATCGCGAGAGCGGCGCGCACTACTGGAGCTCGATCTTGACCGACTTCATCATCACCGGCGTGACCGGCTTGTCGCCGGGCGAGGTCGGCGTGTGCGTGATCTTCGTGACGACATCGACCTCTTTGCACTGGCCGAAGTTGGTGTAGCCGCTCTCGAGATCCGAGTGCTCGCCTTCCATGATGAAGAACTGGCTGCCGTTCGTATCCGGCCCCGCGTTCGCCATCGCGAGCGCGCCGGGCCCCATCTTGAGGCCCGCGACCTCGTTCTTGAACTGATAGCCAGGTCCGCCGCGCCCGCTACCTTCCGGATCGCCGCCCTGGATCATGAACGTCGGGATCACGCGGTGGAACGTGAGGCCGTCGAAAAACTTCTTCTTCACGGGGGTCCCGCCCGCATCGTTGAACGCCTTCTGCGCGGTCGCGAGACCGACGAAGTTCGCGACCGCGAGCGGTGCCTTGTCGCCGAACAGCTCGCAGTGGATCGTACCCATCGAGGTCTCGATCGTGGCGGCGAGCTTGGTGCCCTTGCCGGGGAGCTTCTTGACGTACTCCGCGAGGTCACTCGCGACCGGTGCACGCACCGTCATGTCACCGCCCGCGGACGCCGCGGCGCTGCTCGAACCAGAGCCGGCCTCGACGATGGCGCTACCGCTGCCGCTGCCAGCGTTCGGTGCAACTGCGCTACCGGCGGCGGCCTTGTTTGCGAGGGCTCGCGAGGCCGGCGACGGATCGGGGCTTGGCTGACCGATCGGATCGGCCGGCGCCGCTCCTTGATCGTCGCGCTGGCTCTTGTGCTCGCAACCAGTAATCAGAAGGAGAGGACACAGATAACGAAGGAGCTGCATGGCCGCGGAACCATATCGCAGGTGCTAGGGCAGGGCGAGCGCGCCACCATTGGAAGGACACACAGCACCGGGGACATGTGACGCCACGTCGATGCAGATCGCGGCGTAGCCCGCCTTCGCGGGTGTCAGCTTCGGGACCTCGCCACCACGCCCCGCGATACCGGCGAGCAGGAACTGCGGCGTGTTGACGAACGCACCACACAGCTCGCGCAGCGTCGCGGCGGTGACGCCGCTCGCGGGCCCGTCGAGCGAACCGGTGATCGCGGTGAGCGCGTCGATCTCGCTGGCGACGCTGATCGCGGGCTCGCCCATCAAGCGGTCCTTGAGGGCCGCGACCACATCGCGCGTCGTCGCGGTCGGATCCGCGGCACTCTCGGCCGCGAGCGTATCGATGAAGTCGCGCGCGACCCACGCGGGCCGCGCGCACACGTTTTCGTGATTCTCCCAGACCAGCCGCGCCTGGAAATCGAGGCCGCGGAAGCCGCGCTCGCTGTTGCGCAAGAACATGCCGACGCCGCGCTGGAACGGCACCTCGGTCGTGGGCGACACGCCACTCATCTGACACGATGCCTGGTACGCGGTGCAGCACGCCGCTTCTTGCTGACACGCTTGCTGGATCGCCTGACACGACGACGACTCCGAGCAGCCGTAGTCGGGGAACCGCGACGCGAGCGGCGGCGGCGACCAGTCAAGTGCACCCGCGAGCGCCGAGACGAGCGTGCGCGCATCGACCGCTTGCACCGCATCGCCAGGACCATTCAGCCGTTTCGCGGGATCCGGATCCGCGATCACCCACGGATCGAACACGCTCGGATACGTGTACGGACCCGCGCCGCACGCCGCTTCCGCCGGCTTGCGATTGAAGTAGTCGCTTCCGACGATCGCGACGAGCAACGCCTGGAGCGAGTAGCCGCTCTGCGTGGAGCGCTGCGCGAGCGTGTACAAGAGGTCGCTCGCGGCCTTGTTGCGTGGATAGTAGTTCGCGATCGTGAGCCGCGTGCCGGTGACCTTGGTCCACACGTCCTCGGTCATCTTCAGCGTGACGAGCCACGCGAGGGCCTGATCGGGATCCGCGATCATGCCATCGCTACCGATCGCGGGCAGCTGACCGCGCAGCTGATCGAAGCCGTGCTTGAGCGCCGCCTCGAGCGTGTACACCGTTGATTGCTGCCCGCCGATGCTCGCGAGCTTCGCGGTCACGCCTGCGGGATCCGGAGGCACGCTCGTCGCGAACCGACCGCACGAGCTCGCCCAGCCCCACGGTCGGCTCGCCCCGGTGCCGACGAAGCTGTCGACCCGAAACGGTGCGTGTGCCGCGGCGATCGTCACGTGGGTGAACGTGCCGTAGACCGGCATCTCGGCGAGCCCGGGCACGGGCCAGAATCGATCGGTCGCCGGGTCATTGCGGTCGGTGACCGAGAAGCTGCTGTTGTGACAATCGAGGCACACCGCGTCGCGGTGGAGATATCCGGAGTCGAACGTCGCGCCGAAATCGGCGCGGCGGGCGAGCTCGGCTTCGACATCGGCGACGTTCGCCGCAGGAATCGGATGCTGCATCATCGAGAACAGCTGCGCGCGATAGAGCGGCGTGAGATCGTCGAGCGCGATCGCGGAGACCGCGAGGTCGGCCATGTTCCACTGCGCCCCATCGCCGGTGCCGGTCGCCGCTTGATCGCGGACGGCGGCCGCGAGTGCAGCGGTGGCCGTCGAGCGCGTGCCGCGATCCCAGCACTCGGCCTCGGTCTGATAGGCGAAGCGCTGGACCTGCATCGCGTCCATCGTCTGCTGGACCCAGCGCTCGCTGAACTCCGGCTCCGCCATGATCGCGCGCGCGACCGTGGCTTTCGGATCGAGGCCCTTGGTCACGGCTGCGGCGTAGAGATCGGTGTAGACGTTGACCTCCGCCTGGCTGCGCGGCCGGCGCCCATCGAGGGCGAGGAAGGTTTGGCGCACGAAAGCATCGGGGGCTCCGCCACACGCGGTGAAGGCCACGGGTGCATCCCCACTGACGCCGGCATCGTAGTTGACGGCGTCACTGCCGCAGCCGCCGCAGCCGCCAAGTGTGCCGAAACCCGCGAGTGCCAAGGCGATGACGAGCGACTTCACGACGCCGTCCTTCCGAGGACGAGCTGCATCGTCGCGGTCGCGGCCTCGAGCTCGGTGGTCGTCGCGGGGACGTCGGAGACCGCGAACGCTTCTTGCGAGAACGGCCAGATGCCGAGCGCGAGCAGGGCCGCGATCCGGTTCTGTGCGGGGTTCGCGAACGCGGTCGCGGTGCCGTTCGGACCGATCGCACCCGCGATGCCCGCCACCACGGGACCTCCGATGAACGCGGTCGCGTAACCGTACGGATGATGATTGCGACCGTCGCTGCCATCTTGCGGGGTCGGCGTGCGGCCGAACTCGGTGTTGAGGATGATCAGCGTGTCGTCGAGCGAGATCTTCGTCGGGTCGGTCTCGCCGGGTGCGTTGATCCCGGCAACCAGCGCCTGGATCATGTTGTTGAAGTTCATCGCGGTGTCGTGCGCGTTCGCGGAGTGCGTGTCGTAGCCACCACCGCCGGAGGCTTCGCGAATGCCGGTGTCGCTGACACAGACGTACGCGGCGGGCTCGGTCGGATGCGTGAGTAAGTGAAACGCGGCGCGCAAGCCGGTCAGCGGGATGTCGGCGCCTTGCGAGACATCGCACGAGATCGCCGGTGCATTCGCGAACAGATCGCCGCCGCTGTCGGTCTTCAGCAGCGCCGCGATCGCATCGACGTTCGTCGTCGCCGTCGCGGCGACCACCAGATCATCGGTGCGTGGGCTGCGCACGCGGCCCTGGTTCGGCCAGGTCAGCCGGCCTTCGTATTGATCGACGTACGACTTCACGAGCAGGTCGTGATGCGCGCGATTCACGAGCGTCGAGCGCCCGAGTAGCGAGGTGAAGCCCGCCGCGCTATCGGTCTTGATCAAGAGCGGTCGCGCGGCACCGGGATGCGCACCGGCGGCGGCCGCCGCGGCGACGTTGTCGCTCGAGATGCCACCGGTCGCGAACACGTACGAGTACGGCGCGGCCCGCATGACGTTCGCGGCGGCGTCGGCGTCGAGACGGGCGCGTTGGATGTGCGCACCGAGGCCCGCCGCGGTCGGCTGGCCGACCGGCCGACCGGTCAACGCTTGCGGAACCGCGGCCTCGTGCGGCTCGAGGTCGTGCTTCTGCACGACGACGCGCATCTTCTGGATGATGTCCTGGCGATCCCACAGCTTGCCGGCGAAGGGGCCGAGCTCGACCGCGACGCCGTTCGCGTCCGTGCCGAGCGAACGCGTCATCGCGGTCACGCCGCAGGTCGCGAGCTGTGCATCATTCGCGGTCTTGAACGCGAAGTACTGCTGGTTCGGATACGTCGGATCGGTCGGCGTGCCATACGTCGGCACGTAGTAGAGCGTCTCCCACGGCGAGACCCCGCCGTACAGGAAGATCTCGAGCACCCTCTTCGCGCGCAGGCCGACCGGGAGCTGGACCGCGGAGGTGCCCTCGGGAAACTCGCCGAACGCGGCATCCGCGCGGCGCGATCGCAGGATCGTCACGAGACCAGCCGCACCGCCGAGAGCTCCCAGGAACGTTCGCCTCCGCATGGATCTTACCATCGCGCGAACGCTGAGCGAGCGGCGGGAAAATCGGGGTAGAGGTCCTCAACGCCGCTTTCTAAGCGAGACGTCTACGTGGCATCGTCCCGCGATGCGGACCTTGTTGATGGTGGCGGTGCTGTTCGTGATCGCGCGCACGGCCAGCGCGCAGCTGTGGCAGGACCGCACGGCGGAGTGTCTGGGCACGACCGGCGAGTGGAGCAACAAGATCGAGCTCGCCGATCTCGATGGCGATGGCCAGCTCGATATCCTCGTCGCGAACGGCAGTGGCTACTCGAGCCCGGGTCCCGTCGAGCCGACGCGCGTGTGGAGGAACCTCGGCAACTGGGCCGGCGCGGCGCCGCATTGCATGGAGGTCTCGGCCGCAACCGTGATGAGCTACATGGGCCAGTCGCGGATGATCAAGGCCGCGGATGTCGACGGCGACGGTGATCTCGATCTGTTCACCGGCGGTGCGTATCAGACGCAGGCCAAGCTGTTCCTCAACAACAGCGATGGCACCTGGACCGATGCGAGCGCGCAGCTGCCGCAGCAGCTGACGAGCATCGGCGATGCGGAGTTCGGCGATGTCGACGGTGATGGCGATCTCGACATCGTCATCGTCGATTGGGGTGCGCAAAATCCCGGGACGCAGGGTTACCCCGGCGGACCGACTCGGCTCTACCTGAATGACGGCAGCGGCCACTTCACGGTCGGCACGATGCCGGATCAGCTGATCAAGTGGTCGTGGGACATCACGCTTGCCGATGTCGACAACGACTGGGACCTCGACGTGCTCGTGTCGTGCAAGGAGTGCACGCAGAGCTACCTGTTCACGAACGACGGCACGGGTCACTTCACGAACCAGCCGAATGCGCTGCCGCACTTCACGAATAACTACGCGCTCGAGCCGATGGATGTCGACGGCGATGGCTATCTCGATCTCGCCACGATCAATGATGGCACCGACGGCGAGAACCATCTGTTCATGAACAAGCACGACGGGACCTTCGCCGACGAGACCACGGCGCGGATGACCGCGACCGCGAACCCGCACGGTGTCGATGACAACGCGGTCGTGTTCCTCGATGTCGACAACGATGGCGACGCCGACATGCTGGTCGCTTCGTTGAGTGGGCCCGAACGCTTGTTGATCAACGATGGTCGTGGCCACTTCACGCTCGCGACCGGCAGCGCGACGCCCGATGACACGCCGGGCTCGCTCGGCATCGCCGTCGGTGATCTCGATGGGGATGGCCGGCTCGATGTCGTGCAGTCGCAGGGCGAGGTCGCGTTTCCCGAGAAGGTCCAGCTCGCGTCGCCATCAGCGGTCAATGCCGTCGCGATCGACACGCAGCCTCCGGTGATCGCGGTCGAGACGGTCAGCGCGACGAGCTCGATCGTGCGCGCGCGGATCCACGATCATCAGAGCCCGGGACGGCCGTCCGACTTCAAGAACGTCGTCTTGAAGTACGACTCGATCACGGTGCCGATGCACTGGTACGGCGAGTACCTTTGGATCGCGAAGCGGCCGCCGGATGTCTATCTCGCTCACTACCAGGTGTGCGCGACGGATCGCGCGGGCAACAGCGCGTGCACCGATGCCGACACGGGCGCCTCGGTCGACGCGGGCCCCATCGGCGGTGAGTCGACAAACGACGTCACGCAGCATTCCGGTGGCTGCTGCGACACCGGCGGCCCGAGTACGACATTGCTCGCGCCGCTGATGTTCCTCTTCATCGGTCTAGTCAGTGCCAGAAGCCGATCGAGAAGCCGTAGCTTGTCGTAGCCCGCAGCCTCGTCGATCGTCTCCGTGACCTCCGCGCGGTCCGGGCGGCGGCGGTCAACGCGATCGCCCAGCTCTGGCCGGGACGGATCGTCGGCCCGGGAGGGTCGGCGCTGGCAAGCCGTGGCATGGCGGCGAGCCAGACGGCGAAGACCACCCTCTTTATCACCTCGGTATACGGAGTAAGCTCACCTCAATGAGCGACGAAGGTAAGCAGACCGAGACGGTGGAGACGCCATCGGTCTCTGTCACCTCGGGCGCGACCCCCAGCTCGATCTCGAACCCGATCGTCCAGTTCAAGCGCAGGTTCGTCATGCCGGGCATCACGCTCGGCATCCTCGAGCTCCTGGGCGTTGGCTTCCCGCTGTGGCGCACGTTCGACCTCGGCGACCTCGGCGCCGACACGCTCGTGCGCACGCTGTTGCCGGTCGGCATTGGTGCGATCGCGGTGTGGGTGATCGCGATGGGGGTGTGGTTCGCGCCGCTCTATCAAGCCGTCGCCTTGCGGCGCGTCGGTCAGCGCGTTCCCAAGCAGCTCGCGGCGCGCGCGTATCGGATCACGATCAAGGGCCCGGTGCGCGTGCTGCTACTGCGGACGATGGTGTGGACGACCGCGGCATCACTGACGGGCTTGTTCCTCTACGTCTACGACGCGTGGCCTCTCGATCGGATCGCCGCGATGATCGCCCTGGCCGCGGTCCACGCGTACGTCGTGTCATGCGTGCGCGCGCTGTGGCTCGAGCAGATCTTCGATCAGGTGCGCAAGCGGCTGTTCGCAGGCGGCTCGCCGCTCAAGAAGTTCGACGAGAGCCACTTTCGTCGCTTCATGCTGGTGACGATGGTCGTGGCCGGCGGCGTGCTCGCGGCGCAAGCCGCGTTTGCGAACTACTTCGTCCACATCACGCGTATCCAGTACCTCCAGCTCGAGACGTACTTCTCGGTCGCGACCGCAACCGGCTTGATCCTCTGGGTCATCCTCGCGCGGTGGATGACCGGCGATCTCCGCAACTACCTCGCGGTGTCGCGCGGCGAGACCGCCGCCGGCAAGGCTACCCTCGATGCCCCGCCAGCCGCGGTGATCTATCGTCGCGCGCAGGCGCTGCCGTATCGGCTCGCGCTGCTCACGATGAGCGTGTGGTTCCTGATCGCGATCGCGGGCGGCCTCGTCATGCGCTTCCACCTCGGCTTCGATGTCGACGACACGATCATCCTCGGCACGGCGACCCTCGTGCTCGCGATCGCGGGCTCGATCTACGAACAGCTGTGGCATCGCGACGTGTTGCGCCCGTTGCTCGCGCACCTCACGCAGCGCTATCGCGTGCCGGTGCGCCAGATCGCGCCGTCGCTGTCGATGCGCTCGAAGCTGCTGCTGTCGTTCGGTGGCGTCGTGTTGCTCGCGTGCGGCATGGCGCTCCTGTGGGGCTTCGTCCAGTACAAAAACCTCGCGACGGAGTCGGCGGCGCGCCAGGCCGATATCGGCCTGCACTGGCTGCGCTCCGAGGTCGGCACCGAGCTCGGCCAGTTGACCTCGCGGCCCGATGAAGAAGAGGTTCGTGCATCGCTGCGCCGCATCGTCGGCACGTCCCCCGAAGCGAACGCGGTCGTCTACTACATCGATGGTCACGGCGAGATGCTCGCGCTCGGTGGCGGCCCGATGGGCGCGCCGAAGGCACCGTGGTACGTGCGCAAGTTGATCGAGCAAGCGAGCGGCTCGCTGATCAACTTGCACGGCGCCTTCCTCACCGGTTCGTCCGCGCGGCTCACCGTCAACTGGCGCGGCGAGCGATTCCAGCTCGGCTCGGTCGCGATGTTCTATCCGAGCTATCGCGGCCGCGGCGAATCGATCGCGGAACCGCTCAAGGAGCTGCTCGTGTTCTTCCTCGTGCTATTCGCGGCGTGCGGCGGCATCGTCGTGTTCACGGTCGCGCAATTCATGGCGCCGATTCGCCGCCTCGAGCAACGCGCCGACGGCATGGCGCGCGGCGAGCTCGCCGATCCCGTCGCCTCGGCCGGCGAGGGTGACGAGATCGGTCGCCTCACGCTCGCGCTCGAAGAGATGCGGCGCAAGCTCCGCGATAAGTTGCGCTCCACCGAGGAGGTCAACCTCGATCTCGAACGCGCCGTGCAGATGCGCACCGCCGATCTCGCGCGCAAGAATCGCGAGCTCGCGGAGACGCTCGACAAGTTGACCCGCGCCCAGCAACAACTGGTGCGCTCCGAGAAGCTGGCCTCGATCGGTCAGCTCGTCGCCGGCATCGCGCACGAGATCAACAACCCGGTCAATGCGATCGTCAACACGGTCGGTCCACTCGAAGAAGCCGCGATGCAGATCGATGACCCCGATCCGGCCGCGCGTATGGCAGCGGCGAAGGACGTGCGCGAGATGGTGCGCGTGGTCCAGCGCGGCGCGCAGCGCACCAAGGCGATCGTCAGCGCCCTCCATAACTACTCGCGCACCGACGAGGAGTCCGTCGTCGATTTCGATATCGATCGTTCGATCGATGATTCGCTCGAGCTGCTCCGTCACCTGCTCAAGGGCAACATCGACGTCGTCAAGCAGTACAACAACCCGGGTCGCGTCCGCGGTCACGCCGGTCAGATCAATCAGGTGTTCATGAACCTCCTCACGAACGCCGCGCAGGCGCTCTCGGGGCGCGAGCACGCGAAGATCACGATCGAGACCCGCGGCGAGGGCGAGTTCGTCGAGGTCAAGATCGGCGACAACGGCTCCGGGATCCCGAGCGATGTCCTGCCCCGGATCTGGGATCCGTTCTTCACCACGAAGGATGTCGGCGAAGGCACCGGCCTCGGGCTCTCGATCGTGCACGAGCTTGTCGAGCGCCACGGCGGCGTGATCGAGTGCGACACCAAGCTCGGCGAGGGCACCACGTTCACCGTGCGCCTGCCTCGCCTGATCGCGGTCACCGCCGAGCTTCGCAAGCGGTCGCCGACCGACGTGCCGAAACCGCGCGCGACCGCCTCGTGATGCCGGCGCCCGGTGATGCATCGTCGGGGATCTCGGTCGCGCTCCTGCGTCCGATCGCCGAGCTCCTCAGTCGCCTCGACGAGGACGAGGCTGGCTTCCTTGCCGGCCTCGGCATCTCCGAAGCCAGCGCGCCGAACTCCTATGTCGCCGGTGCCGCGGTCGATGCCGCGCTCGATGCGCTCGCGCTCCGCCGCGGCGATCCATCGTTCTCGCTCACGCTCGCGTTGACTGCCGCGATCCGCCCCCTCGGCCTGTTCGGCCACATGGTCTGGCTCAGCGGCACCGTGCGCGATGCGATCGAGCGAGCGGCCAAGCGCTACCAGCTCGTCACGCAACGCACGCAGCTCGCGCTGGTGGAGCACGAGGGCTACAGCGTCCTGCGCTCCACGCCGGTAACTGCGGGTGCGCGCCGTGGTCGCATCCTCAGCGAGTTCCCGTTCGCCTCGCTCGCGATCCGTGCGCGCGAGACGACGAAGTACGCGTTTCATTTGCGTGCGATGCGCTTCGCCCACCCCGGCGAGCCCTCAGCCGCGTACGAGGAGGTGTTTCGCGCGCCCATCTCGTTCAACGCCGCGTTCGACGAATTCGAGGCCGACCACTCGAACCTCGCTCTACCCCTCACGAGCGCCGATCCGATCACGGTCGAGGTCCTCGATTCGACGGTCGCGCAGCTCACGGCCAGTGCCGCAGCTCCTCCGACGCCGTTCGTCGATCGCGTGCGCAAGAGTGTCGCTAGCCACCCGCATGGCGAGCCCTCGCCCGACGAGATCGCGAAGGAGCTCGGCATCAGCGCGCGCACCCTGCGTCGGCATCTCGAGCAAGACGGGACGTCTCTACGCGCCGTCGTCGACGAGCTCCGCCGCGCTCGCGCCGACGAGCTCCTCGGTGCTGGAACCTCCGTGAAGGAAGTCGCCTTCGCCCTCGGCTTCTCCGAGCCCAGCGCATTCAGTCGTGCCTACAAGCGCTGGACTGGCAAAGCGCCGAGCGGCGAGTAGTCGTGACGTGCTGCGTCTTCGTCGGCTGGTGTCCGATCTGGACATCGCTGGCCGCCGCGGTCATGTACTTGGCCGAACACGGTCATGTCCTCGCCGAGCCGCCCGGTATGATGTATGCGGCGATGAGGATTCAGTCTTTCGCGCTCGTTGCACTCCTTGCCGCTTGCGGCAACAGCTCTCCGGCAACGTCCACCGACGCCGCCGGGAGCAACACGACTCCCGACGGCGCCACGCCGAAGATTCCGGCTCCGACTGGGGTGTGCCCGACGATCGCGAACGGCGATGTGAACTTCGCTCCGGCTGGCATGGCGCCGCGCAAGGTCAAGCTGACGTTCGACGCCACGGCGGCGACGGGGTCGGGTCCGTTGATCATCTACTGGTTCGCGACCGGCAGCGCTCCGCTCGAGGCGGCGTACTCGCTCGGCGCGACGCAGGGCCAGATCACCGCAGCGGGCGGCGTCGTCGCGGCGCCGTACGCTGACTCGACCGCGGGGCAGTTCGAGTGGTTCATCGTCAACATGAGCCCGAAGCTCGACGACTTCTTGCTCGCCGACGAGATCGTGGGTTGCTTGGCCGCCGCCCACCGCATCGACACCCACCAGATCCATTCGATGGGCATGAGCGCGGGCGCGTTGCAGACCACCGCGTTCAGCTTCCTGCGCTCGGACTACGTCGCGAGTGTGGCGACCTACTCGGGTGGTATGCCGCCGGGCTTCATGCCGGCGATCGAGAACCCAGACAACAAGTTCGCGGCGCTGATCTTCGATGGTGGAACGAGCGACGACGTGTTCAGCGTCGACTTCAAGGCGGCGAGCGAAGCGTACGCGGCAACGCTGACCGCGAGCGGCCACTACGCCGAGCTCTGTAATCACGGCCAGGGTCACGCGATCCCCCTCGATGCCGCTCCGAGCGTCGCCGCGTTCTTCGCGGCGAACCCGTTCGGGGCGTGGCCCTCGCCCTACGCGGCGAGTGGCCTTCCCTCGACATTCCCGACGTACTGCGCGCGCTAACTCGAACCGAGACAACGAGACAACGAGACAACGACGCGCAGTGGCTACGCGCGTTCCTGAACCACTTCTTCGACCGCCGGCGCGGCTTCGAGCTGTGCGTGCGTGAGCGGCTCGGAGGTCTGCTTCGCTACAGAGAGCGTCATCGCGTCGATCCGACCATCGGCCTTGCAGCCGTGGGCGAGCTGGAACTCCATCACCTTCTCGATCGAGATGTTGCCAGCCTCGGTGCACGCGAAGTCGGTGACCTGGTTGAACTCGGCGACCAGCGCGGCGTGACGCTCGTTGAACTCGATCGCAGCCTGGTTCTTCGCATCGGTCTTCGCGAGCTCGGGCTCGCCCGAGACGGTCGCCTCGGGAGCGTCGACCTTTTCGGCGACCGGGGCCGCGATGATCGGGGCCCCGACGACCGCTTCTTGTGCTGGCACTTGTTCGATCTTCTTCGGCTTCAGGCTGGATTCTTGCTCGGCCTCGTAGGCCTTGGTCTTCTCGCGAACCTCGGAGCTCCGCTTCGCGGCGGCGAGCGTCCACGGACCGATGCGGCCGTCGGCATCGAGGTGCGCGGCCTTCTGGAAGTCACGCACCTTCTCGAGGTCGAGCGCGCCGTTCTTCATGCACGACGAGTCGGTGAGCTGGTTGAACTCGGCGACGTTGTGCGGGCGATTCGCGTTGTACTCCGTCGCCGCCTTGATCGCTTTTTGATCGGCTTCTGCGGGAGTCTCTTCGGGCGAGAACGCCTGCTCGGAGGCCGTCGGCTCGGCCGCCGCGGCTTCGATCGCAGGTGTCTCGACGACGGCGGGAACATCACCTTCGGCGAGGTACGTCTCGCTCGTGCCCGCGCCGTCAGCCTCGGCGGTCTGCTCGGTAGCGATCTCTGGCTCTGCGATCGCGGGTTCGGTTTGGAGCTCGGGATCCTCGCGCTTCATACCGGCATCTTACGTCCGCGCTTCCTGGATCTTCCTTTAAGATGCGTCTCGAATGCGAGGGGCGCGCGACATCGCTGCCATGGCTTTGGTCCTCGGTAGTTGCGGGTTTTCGCCCGCCCAGCTCGACGGCGCGCCCGCGCGCACGACCTGCGTCGGTCGAACACGTCGCACGTTCGGTCGTGGCGTTGTCGTGCTCCGAATCAGAACGTGATCCTGAACCCGAAAGCGACGCCTTCGTTGTCCGGGCTGACGATGCCCTGCGTGTAGATGTTCGCGTGCGGGATCTTGAGCTGCAGACCGGCGAGCGCGTGCGCCGTGATCGAGCTCGGCGAGGCCTGACCACTCGCCTTGATCGTCGCGTGGCCGATGTCCTCCATGTTCGTGCGGATGTAGAGTTCGCCGTCGAGGTTGACGTCGATCGTCGCGGTCGACGACGTGAGATCGAGGCCACCACCTGCGTACAGCGTGACCACATCGCCGAGCGAGATGCCGCTCGTCACCTCGATCGGTACGGTGAGTGCGTTTGCCTCGACGTTCATCACGCCCATCGACTGGAATACGAGGTGCTCGCCCATCCCGGTGTCGGGGTTCTCGACCTTGAAGTTGATCGAGAGCGAATCGCGCTTCGTGCTGATCTGCCAGTTCGCGAGCTCGAGCCCGGTCGTGACATCGAGCCCGATCCAGCGCGCCGGTCCGCGGTGCATGCCTTCGAGCACGCGGTACTGCACGTGCGCGCCGCCGGTCGTGAGATGGCCCTCGAGATCTTTGTAGCCCGCGGCTTCGTAGAAGCCGTTCAAGAACACGGTCCACCGCGGTGCACCCCACCGCCCGAGGTTCGCGCCCACCATCACGCCGAAGTTGAAGATGAAGCCGCCGATCACGTTCGCGCTATCGAGCGATGGATCGGTGGGCACCGCGCCGTTCGCGACCGCGCCGACCATCAGGTTGTGGCCGGTCACCGCGTAGTCGACCCCGATACTGCGATCCGAGATCGCCGTCGTCGAGGCGAACGCCGTGAGCAACGACGGCAGGTTCGCGGTCTGGAACAAGCTGTTGAAGTTGTCCTGGGCGTTCTGGATCAGCGCGGGGACCGAGAGCCCGAGGTAGCTCGCCAATTGTTCACCGGCCGGTGTCAACGTGACCACCACCGACGAATCGGCACGGGCGCGTGTCGCTCCTGCACCCGAGACTGCGAGCACGAGCGCGATCCAGCCCATCGGAGCGCGGCGCATCCAACGAGGATACGGGCAGAACGGTCTTCGATGGGCGGCTTGCCACTTTGTCAGCGCCATTGTTGCGACCTGACACGATGGCATTGTTCAGCGTGCACGGGCTTATAACTTATAAGCAATATTATATGGTTAGCGGAAATGCAAACTGGCACTGCACTTGTTAAGAGCTAACCCGGTATGTGGAACCAGCCAGCTCAGAGCCCGTTCCGTCGCTTCGCGTCTGCCCAGGTGGAAGGCGGGAGCGGCCATTCGGTGAATGACGAGCCGACCTCCCTCAAGGAGGCCCCGGCCGAGGGGGGCATCGTCCTGGTGGTCGATGACGAACCGGCAATCGTCGAATCGCTGACCAAGATCTTCAAGCGCGAGGGCATGCACGTGCTGTTCGCGACCGATGGCACCGCCGCGCTCGACATCCTGCGCAAGCACCGGGTCGGCGTGCTGCTGACCGACCTCATGATGCCGCAGACCAGTGGCATGGACCTGCTCCGCGCCGCCAAGACGATCGCGCCCGAGACCGAGGTCGTGTTGATGACCGCGTACGGCACGGTCGAGACCGCCGTCGATGCGATGCGCGAGGGCGCATACGACTTCGTCACCAAGCCGCTCAAGCGCGCACACGTCGTGCGGATCGTGCGCAACGCCCTCGAGAAGCAGTCGTTGCTCGTCGAGGTCCGCAGCCTGAAGGCGCAGATCTCGGAGAAGCGCCGTCGCGCGATCATCGGGACGTCGCTCGCGTGGCGCCGCACGATGGACATCATGATGCAGGCCTCGCCGAGCGAAGCGACCGTCTTGCTGCTCGGCGAGAGCGGTACCGGCAAGGAGTTGCTCGCACGCGCGGTGCACGAGAACTCGGCGCGCGCGAAGGGCGCGTTCGTCGCGGTCAACTGCGCTGCGATCCCGGAGTCGATCCTCGAGGGTGAGTTGTTCGGCTACGAGAAGGGCGCGTTTACCGGCGCGACGACCGCGCGCGATGGTCGGTTCGAAGCGGCGAACGGCGGCACGTTGTTCCTCGACGAGATCGGCGAGATCAGCCGTCATGTCCAGGTCAAGCTGCTCCGCGTGCTCCAGGAGGGCGAGATCGAGCGCCTCGGCGGCGGCGGCAAGACGCGTCGGATCGATGTCCGCATCGTCGCCGCGACGAACGTCGACCTCGCCGGCGAAGTGAAGGCCGGCCGGTTCCGCGAGGACCTCTTCTACCGGCTCAATGTCATCCCGGTGAACGTGCCGCCGCTGCGCGATCGCCGCGACGACATCTCGCTGCTCGCGCAGCACTTCGTGCAGGTCTACGCCGAGAAGAACGGCAAGGCGATCGCCGGTTGTTCGGTCGCCGCGATCGAGCGGCTCACCGAGTACGCCTGGCCGGGCAACGTGCGCGAGCTCGAGAACTCGATCGAGCGCGCGGTCGTCCTGACCCGCGCAGGTCAGACCATGATCGACGAGGATGCGTTGCCCCGCGAGATCCGCGATGCCACCCCCGGTACCGCCTCGGCGACCTCGCTCACGTTTCCGCTCGGGATGCCACTCGCCGAGATCGAGATGCGCGTCATCCACGAGACGCTTCGCCACACCCGCGGAGATAAGCGGCTCACCGCGAAGCTCCTGGGCATCGCGACGCGTACGATCTACCGCCGTTTGGAGCAGACTCCCGACGGTGAGGACTCCACCGAGGAGGAGCGCTCGGGACTCGCTCCCGGGCGCGGGATCGATGATGTTGGAGTAGAGGACTAGCGCATGCAGGATCTGATCAAGCGGTACTTCTGGGTGCTCGGCGCGATCGTGGTGTTGGCGTGCGCCGTGTTCGCGGCCAAAGCGACCGGCTACTTCGTCGCGGCGAAATATCTCCCGGATTCGGATCACGCGACCGCGCGACCGCCGGTGTTCGGTGCGACGCCGGTCGGCCCGGCGAAGGTCTCGCATTCGAAGGACGGCACGCTGCTCGCGTCGCGCAACATCTTCTGCGCGGAGTGCACACCATCGGTCGAGACCGCGGCTGTCGCCACCGATCCGAGCTCGATCGTCACGACGTCCCTGCCGCTGTCGCTCGTCGCGACCAGCGTCTCGCTCGACGACGAGCAATCGACCGCGACGATCGTCAACACCGAGAGCTCGCGCCAGGGCTCGTACTCGATCGGTGACCAGATTCCGGGTGCGAGCGGCAAGCTCAAAGAGATCCACTACAAGTTCATCGACTTCGAGAACGCGGGCCACACCGAGCGCCTCGTGCTGCTCGGCGCGACGCCGCCTCCGATGGTCGCGAAGGTCGAGCCACCGCCGGGTGATGGCTCGGGCGACGAGATGCAGGCGATGATCGACGCGGGCGTAAAGAAGATCGACGACAACCACTACGAGATCGATCGGAAGCTGGTCGATAGCGTCAGCGCGAACCCGATGGGTGTCGCGAAGGGCGCGCGAGTCGTGCCGGCCGTCAAGGACGGCAAGCCCGATGGCTTCAAGCTCTACGCGATTCGCCCGAGCTCGGTGTTCTCGAAGCTCGGGTTGCAGAACGGCGACACGCTGCAGTCGATCAACGGGTTCGATCTGACGTCGGCGCAAAACGCACTCGAGGCATTCACTAAACTACGCGAGGCGACTTCTCTGGAAGTGTCGATCACGCGTCGCGGTAAAGCAGAGAAGCTTTCGTACTCGATTCGGTAATCATGATGAAGAAACTACTCGTCGTTGTAGCGCTCCTAGGAATCACGTCGCCCGTGCTCGCGCAGCCCTCGGGTGCTGTGCCTGCAGATAAAGACAAACCGGCCACCGGTGAAGACGACACGCTCTATCACTGCGGCAAGAAGATTGGCCCGGTCGCCGTCACGTTCAAGCCGGAGACCGAGCTCAAGGATCTCGTCGCGTGGGTGATGGGCTTCACCTGCAAGAACTTCATCCTCGATCCGCGCATCGTCTCGACCGGCAAGAAGGTCACCGTGATCGCGCCGCTCAAGATGAGCCAGCAGGAGGCGTATCGCGTGTTCCTCGTCGCGCTCTCGACGATGGGGCTCACGGTCGTGCCGAAGGGCAACGTGTTGCGGATCGTCGAATCGGCGACCGCGAAGAGCGAGACCGTGCCGATCTACAAGAAGGGCATCCCCGCCGACGAAGATCAGATGGTGCGCTACGTGCTACGTCCGTCCTACGCCCAGGTCGAGACGCTTCGCGCCGCGCTCGATTCGGTGCGCTCGCAGGCCGGTAACGTCCAGGCCGCGGGCAACATGATCATCATCACCGACTACGCGTCGCAGGTTCGCGACATGATGTCGCTCGCGAAGTCGATCGACGTCCCGGGTAACAACGAAGGCGTCTACACGATTCCGGTGCTCCACTCGGACGCGACCGCGCTCGCGCAGAAGCTCAACGAGATCCTCGGCATCGCGGCGAACAGCGCTGCGGGTGGCGCGAAGGCGAACCCGGTGCCCCAACGCGGTGCGCCTCCGCAAGGTGGCGCTCCGGTATCGTCGGGTGGCGACGACATCTCGGGCGCGCTGCCCTCGAAGATCCTCGTCGACGATCGCACGAACACGTTGATCGTCGTGTCGAACGAAGCGGGCTATCTCCGCGTGAAGTCGCTCGTCGAGCGCCTCGATATCCTGCTCGATACCGAGGGTGGCTCGGCGATCCGCGTGTTCCCACTCGAGAACGCACTCGCGAAGGATCTCGCGACCACGCTCAACAACGCACTCTCGCAGGGCCAGCAGCGCCCGGGTGCGACGACCGCCGGTGGTCGCCCCGGTCAGCCGGGCGCCGCGCCGCAAGCCCCGACGCCCGTTCCAGCCGGCGACCTTGGTGCCGCGCTCGAAGGTCCGGTGCGGGTCGTCAATGACGATCCGACGAACTCCTTGATCGTGATGTCGAGCGGTCGCGATTACCTCGCGATCAAGGACGTGATTCGTCGCCTCGACCAGCCGCGTCGCCAGATCTTCATCGAGGCGCTGATCCTCGAGGTCACGCTCAGCAAAGAACTCGATATCGGGACCAGCTCGCACGGTGGTCTGCCGGTCGCGAACGGTGATGCCCTCGTTTTGGGTGGCGTCCAGACCTCGACCCTCAAGTCGTTGCAGGTCGCGTCGCTCGCGTCGCTCACCGGCCTCATCGGTGGTCTCGTCGGTTCGCCGCTGACCAGCTCGCAGACCTTCCTCGGCACGAGCATCCCGTCCTACGCGGTGCTGTTCCAGGCGCTCGCGACCCAGGACAACACGAACATCCTCTCGGCGCCGCACATCATCGCGATCGACAACGAGAAGGCCGAGTTCTCGGTCGGTAACAACATCCCGTACCAAGCGGGGCTCTCGTTCGGCGGTCTGCCGACGAGCGGCACGACCGGCGCGGCGTCGCCGCTGGGCTCGATCGGTCAGAACATCCAGCGCGAGAAGCTCACGCTCGATCTCAATGTCACGCCGCACATCTCCTCGAACGATGCGGTGCGTCTCGAGATCGAACAGAACACCAAGGACCTCGGCGGCAAGGATCCACAGCTCGGTCCGACCTGGACGGAGCGCAAGCTCAAGACTCAGGTGGTCGTTCACGATCAAGAGAGCGTCGTGATCGGCGGCCTGATCCAGGAGCGCGAGGCCTTCAACGTCACGAAGGTACCGCTGCTCGGCGACATCCCCTTGCTCGGCTACCTGTTCAAGTACACGACCAAGGCGAAGAAGAAGACCAACCTCCTGATCCTCCTGACCCCCTACATCATCAAGGACCAGCTCGATCTCCAGAATATCCGCGAGCGTAAGACCCGCGAATACCGCGAGTTCACCGCGTCGTTTGCCAACCTCAATGATGCGAAGTATGAACCAAAGATCGACTACCGCCGCAAGCGCGGCCTGGTCGAGGAGATCAACCGCACGTTGCAGGGTGTCGAAGAAGATGCCGCGCTTCTCAACGGAGCGGGTAAGCGCCAGCATGTCTCCGAAGGCGCGGTCGAATATGGCCCCTCTGGCATCGATGCCCCCGAATCCGATAGCCACGGCACCGGTGGGACCACCAACGGCGGTGGAATGGCTCCTGCAGCTGGAACCAAGAAGTAACCATGGCGACGCCGTTTCTATCCCTGCCGGGGGCCGCTCCACTGATCGGCGAGATTCTCGTCGCGAAGTGCAAGCTCGCGCCCGAAGCGATCGATCGAGCGCTGAGCAAGCAGCGCGATGAAGGCGGCCTGCTCGGCGAAGTCCTGATCCGGATGAAGCTGTGCGACGAGGATCAGCTCGCGCTCGCGCTCGCGACCCAGTTCGACCTCACCTACGTCCGCGACCTCCCGCGCGCCGATGATATCCCGGTCGACCTCATCGATCAGATCCCCATCAACTTCGCGCGGCAACGCGTGGTGATGCCGCTGCGACGCGAGAATGGTCGCGTCGTGATCGCGGTCGCGGATCCGCATGCGGTCGAGGTGATCGATGCGGTCGCCGTCTTGATCGGCGAGCCCGTCGAACCGATCGTCGCGGCGACGCACCGGATCATCGAGTGCATCAACAAGACGTACTCGCGGCTCCGCGGTGGGGCCGAGCTCGAGGAGAGCCACAAGAAGGCAGAGTCGTCCGAGGACTCGGAGTACGGCAACGAAGAGCTCGTCGACATGCTCGACGCCAACGACGAGGCGCCGATCATTCGCTGGGTCAACTCGCTGATGTTCCAGGCCGCGAAGGACGGCGCGTCGGACATCCACATCCGCCCGGGCGAGAAGGACATCATCGTCCGCAACCGCGTCGATGGTGTGCTTCGCGAGGCGAAGCGCGCACCGCGCAAGTTCCATGCATCGATCATCGCGCGCGTGAAGATCATGTCGGGCCTCAACATCGCCGAGAAGCGGTTGCCGCAGAGCGGTCGTATCCGGCGCAAGATGGCCGGCAAGGATGTCGACATGCGCGTCGAGTGCGCGCCGACCGCCGCCGGCGAGAGCGTCACGATCCGGCTACTCGATCGCAGCTCGGTGCTCCTCGGCCTCGCCGACATCGGCTTCGCGAACGATCAGTTGAAGACGATCCGCGACATCATCAAGCGCCCGCACGGCATCTTGCTCGTCACCGGCCCTACTGGCTCGGGCAAGACGACCACGCTGTACGCGTGTCTCTCCGAGATCAACGCACCGGATATCAACATCCTCACCATCGAGGATCCGGTCGAGTACCAGCTCGAAGGCATCTCGCAGACCCAGGTCAATTCGAAGATCGATCTGACGTTCGCCTCGGGCCTGCGCTCGTTCTTGCGCCAAGATCCCGACGTCATCATGGTCGGCGAGATTCGCGACCGCGAGACTGCGGAGGTTGCGATCACGGCGTCGCTCACCGGCCACCTCGTGTTCTCGACCGTGCACACGAACGATGCCGCCGGTGGCATCACGCGTCTCGTCGATATGGGGATCGAGCCGTTCCTCGTGGCGTCGTCGCTCGTCGGCTTGCTCGCACAGCGCCTCGTGCGTCGCCCTTGCTACAAGTGCACGCGCGCGGTGCGGCCGTCGGAAGAGATCCTTGCGGAGCTCGGCCTCGACCCGGCGATCTTCTACGCGGGCGGCTATCGCTTCCCGGACGTCAAAGGCATGCGCCCGTGTCCTCCGGGCACGGTGTTCGAGCCGGTCGGCTGTCCGGAATGCAACGAGCTCGGCTATCGCGGCCGGACCGGTATCTACGAGCTCCTGATGATCAACGACAAGGTTCGTCGGCTCGCGCTCGCGAAATCGGACGCGGGTGCGATCCGCAACGCCGCGATCGAGGACGGCATGGTCGCGCTCCGCGCCGATGGCGCACGCAAGGTCGTGCTCGGTATGACCACCCCTGAAGAGGTCTTGCTGGTGACCGCGGAGAGCTCTGATTAATGCCGATGTACGCCTATAAAGGTCTCGGCTCGAGCGGCAAGAACGTCGCGGGCAACCGCGAGGCCGAGACGCCGAAGCTGCTGCGTCAGGTCCTGCGCAAGGATGGCGTGATCGTCACGAGCTTCGAGCTGACCAAGGGCGGCAAGCACGCCAAGGATCACAACGCCAAGAAGGGCGGCCTCAACAAGAGCGTCGATTTCGGCGGTGTGTTCGGCGGCGTCAAGCAGACCGAAATCGCTTCGTTCACGCGCCAGATGGCGACGTTGATCCGCGCTGGCATTCCGCTCGCCGAAGCGCTCGGTGCACTGGTCGAGCAGATTCCGAACATGCGGTTGAAGACCGCGGTCGCGGAAGTCCGCGCGAACGTCAACGAAGGCATGGCGCTCGCCGACGCACTCGGGAAGCACCCGAAGATGTTCAACGAGCTGTTCGTCGCGATGGTCCGCGCCGGTGAAGTCGCCGGCAACCTCGACGAAGTGCTCACCCGGCTCTCCGAGTTTCTCGAAGGCGCGCAGAAGCTCAAGTCGAAGATCCAGGGCGCGATGATCTATCCCGCCGTGATGGTCGTCGTCGGCACCGGCATCCTGACGGTGCTGATGATCAAGGTGATTCCCGAGATCACGCAGATGTTCAGCTCGCAGGGCAAGACCCTCCCGCTCAACACGCGGTTCTTGATCGGTCTGTCGCAGTTCCTCGGCAGGTACTTCCTGTGGCTCCTGGCCGGCATCATCGCACTCGGCTTCCTGTTCAATAAGTGGAAGGGCTCCAAGGAGGGCAAGCCGATCTGGCACCGGTTCGTCCTGAACCTACCGGTGCTCGGAGAGCTCGTGCGCACGATCAACGTCGGTCGGTTTGCACGCACACTCGGTACGATGCTGCAGTCCGGAGTACCGATGCTGCGCTCGCTCGATACCGCGAAGCAGATCGTTGGCAACGTCCACATCCAGGCCGCGATCGAAGAAGCGAAGAAGGCGGTCACCGAAGGTGAATCGCTCGCCGCCACGCTCAAGAAGTCGGGCCAGTTCCCGCCGACGATGATCCACATGACCGCGGTCGGCGAGCGCGCCGGCCAGCTCGAGCAGATGCTCGATCGCGTCGCGACGACGTACGAGAGCGAGGTCGACACCAAGCTCTCTCGATTCACGGCACTCCTCGAGCCGATGATGCTCGTCGTCATGGGCGGAGCCGTCACCTTTATCGTGTTTTCGATTCTGCAACCCATCATGGACCTCGGTCAGCTCTCGGGACCTAAGTAAGGAGACAGATATGTTGAACAAGCTCATCGCCATTCTCGATCTCATCGCTAGCCGCGACGGCCGTCGTCGTGCAACCCGCACCAAGCAGCGAGGCATGACCCTGCTCGAGATCATGATCGTGCTCGCGATCTTGGCGCTCGTCATGGGGCTCGTCGTCGGTCCGCGCGTCATGAAGATGTTCGGCGAATCGAAGGTCCACATCGCGCAGATGACCGTCACGAAGTATGCGAACGAAGCGTACCCGTCGTGGTCGCAGTCGCACTCCGACAAGAGCTGCCCGGCGCAGCTCACGGACCTCAACGAGTACATGAACAACAAGGACGTCAAGGACCCGTGGGGCAACGACTACAAGATGTACTGCGGCCAGAACCTGCCGAACGGTGCGAAGGGTCTCGCCGTGATGTCGAACGGTGAGGACGGCAAAGAAGGCACGGCCGACGACATCAAGTCTTGGTAGCTCATGACCCGGTCGCGTCCACATAGAGGCCCATCAGGGATGACCGTGCTGGAGTTGATGGTCGTTCTCGCCATCATCGCCGCCGCGTCCGTGCTGGTTCGCTCGGGGTTTCGCCTGATCACGAAGGCTGACCTCGTCGAAGACGCGACCGAACTATCCGCGGTGCTGCGGCGCGCGAGCACGCTCGCCGTCGAGCACGGCGAGCTCCATCGGGTCACGCTCGATCTCGACAAGCAGCTCTACGTGGTCGAGGTCTGTCGCGGATCGCTCGCGATCCAGCGCAACGAGAAGCTGCGCGCCAACGACGAAGAGAAGAAGCGGGCGCTCGAAAAAGCGAAGAACGCATTCTCGAACATGCCGGCGCAAGCCACCGATCAAGCGCAGTCCGCCGATCCCGAAGAGGCCGAGCGTCATGCCCTCGCGGTCGCGGGCCACCACATCTCGGATCGGACGTGCGTTCCCGCGAACGACACGATCACGGGCATCCTCGACAGCAAGGAAGCCCAGGACGGCAAGCTCAAGGGCTGGGCTCGCAACTTGAAAGCCGACAAGGGCATCAAGTTCAAGGAGGTCTGGGTCCAGCATCGCGACGAGAGCGTCACCAAGGGCCAGGTCGCGATCTACTTCTTCCCGACCGGTAGCTCCGAAAAGGCCGTGATCGAGATGACCGACGGCAGCGAGGTGTTCAGCACGCTCGTCTACGGCCTCACCGGTCGCGTCGAGCTCAAGGACGGCGTCCTGAAGGACGTAAACGATCACATGATGCGCAATGCGATGGGTGACAAGAATGCCAAGCGCGAGGACGACAAGTGAGGGCCAAAAACGGCTTCACGTTGCCCCGCAGGGGGTTCACGTTGATCGAGGTGATGTTCGCGCTCGCGCTGATGGGCCTCGGGCTCGTCGTCTTGATCAAGAGCGCAGCTGGCAGCATCTTCAACGCCGAGCAAGCTCACATGCTCGGCGTCGCGACCGACCTCGGTCGCGCGCAGATGTACGAGATCGAGGAGATCCTGTTGAAGGACGGCTTCTCGGATACGAGCCAGTCGCAAGACAGCTGGAAGGGCTTCGACGAGCAGGGCTGGCCGAACGTCAAGTACAGCTACAAGGTCGAGGCGGTCGAGATGCCGACGTTCGATCAGCTGACCGCAATGGCCTCGGGCTCGGCAGCTCGCTCTGGCTCTGGCTCTGGCTCCGGTTCGGGCTACTACACCGGCTCCGGCGGCTCGGCGTTCGGCAGCGCGTTCGGCTCCGGCTCGGCGTTCTCGCTCGCGAACGGCACCGTCGATCCGCTCTCGACGTTCCAGAACAGCGCACTCGGCGGCATGATGTCGATGATGGGTGGCCTCTCCGGCGGCAAAGATGTCGCCGGCGGCGCCGCAGGCGCGCTCATCCAATCGCAGTACCAACAGTTCCAGGAGATCCTGAAGGACTCGGTCCGCAAGGTGACGCTGAAGGTCAAGTGGCAGGTCCTCGGTAGCGACCGCGACCTCACGTTCGTCGCGTTCTACACCGACCCGGTCGCGATGGATCATGTGCTCAATGGCGCTGGTGCCGCGGATTCCGGAAGCGGGAGTGGCTCGGGGTCGGCGAAGTCGACCGGCTCGGGGAGCACCCGCACGGGCACGGGCTCGGGGACAACCATTAAATGATGGCTCGCAATCGGCGCAATCGGCGCAATCGGCGCAATCCTCAGGCTGGCCTGACGCTGATCGAGGTCATGATCGCGAGTGCGATCATGGTGATCATGATGTCGCTCGCGTGGAAGACGATCTCGAACACGTCCGACACGAAGAAGAACTTCGAGAAGTACGAGGAGCGCAACCACGAGCTGCGGATGGCGCTCGATCGCGTCGTGCGTGACTTCGAGTCCGCGTACCTCTCGGCGAACGAAGATAACACCCAGAGCCACACGCGCACGATGTTCATCGCGAAGCCGAAGACGCCGGTGCCGAGCGTGCGGTTCTCGACCTTGGGACATCGGCCGCTGTGGTCCGATGCGAACGAGTCCGATCAGACCGTGATCGAGTACATGTACCGCAGCGATCCGGAGGAAAAAGACAAGACCGATTGGATCCGGCGCGAGCAGCGCCGCGAATCGAACCAACCGCCTGAAGAAGAGCCGAGTGACTACGACATCGTGGCGCACGACATCGTCAACGTGAAGATCGAGTTCTGGAACTGGAAGAACCTCGAGTGGGTCGAGACCTGGGACACCACGCAGAGCGACGGCCAGCGCGGCTACTTGCCGAGCCGTGCGCGGATCACGATCACCACGAAGAACAGCGAGGGTCGCGAAGTGAAGCTCTCGACCGAGGCGCGGTTTCAGATGCAGGAGCAGCTCACGCTGTCGCCGTCATGAAGCAGCCCGTGATCAACCAGAAACTCCGGTCCCGCCAGGGCCAGCGCGGCATCGCGCTCGTCACGGTGTTGATCGCGATCGCTATCACGCTCGTGATGACGAGCCAGTTCGGAACCACCGCGAACGTCGACATGATCGCGGCCGGCAACTATCGCGACCAGGTCCGCTCGCGCTTCCTCGCGCGCTCGGCGCAAGCGTTCGGCGAGCTGATCATCCGGCTCCAGCAGCGGTTCGACAACCTCGGCAAGTCGGTCCCCCAGCTCGCCGGCATCCAGCTGACCGATTATGCCGATACGCTGATCACTCCGTTTTGCGGCGGCTCGGATGAAGTGATGGCGGCCGTCGGGTTCTCGGCCTCCGCGGTCAAAGGACTCGGCGCCGATATCGGTACGTGTGGCTTCGATGGCCCGATCGGCACCGACGACGGCAAGCTCGATATCAACTGTGCGAACGTCACCGCGAAGGCTGCGGCGATCCGCAGCGTGCTCGACGCCTTGACCTTCTTCCCGGCCTACGACTCCGTGTTCGAAGACAGCGATGCCGATGGGTGGAAGCGCGATCGCGCGCAGCAGAACTCCGCGATCATTGACTACATCGACAAGGACTCGATGATGGGCAGTAACCGCGGCACCACCGAGGACTACGGCTACGAGAGCCTCAAGGATCGCTACTACGCGAAGAACAACTACATCGACACCGTCGAGGAGCTCAAGCTCGTACGCGGCGTCGACGATCGGTTCTGGACGCTGTTCGGCGACGTGTTCACCGCGTACGGCGGCTGCCAGCTCAACTTGAAATCGGTCACGAACGTCCAGCTGATCGCGGCGGTCCTCTATCTCTCCGCGAAGAACCCGGCGGATCCGGTGATCCTCGATCCGCGCCGGCTGTTCTTGCTCGCCGGGTACGTCGCGAAGGCTCCGGAGTTCGGAGAGAACTTCACGTCGATCAGCGACTTCATCACGTTCGTGAAGGATCCGAGCGCATCGGTCGTGCAGACCGCTGGCTCGGGTGCTGGCACGCTGCAGGGCAGTGCGGCGTCCGCGGCGCTCACGGCCGGCTTGCCCGGTCTGCACGAGAAGATCGGGCTCGAGCTCGACCCGGCCAAGCTCGGCACCATCGCTCGCGTCGGCGCGCGTCGCACGTATCGGGTGCATGCGTACGGCGAGATCGAGCGCAAGCAGAAGAACAAAGACGGATCGTCGGTGTTCCCGCCGATCCGCACCACGATCACCGGCGTCTGGGACACCAAAGTGGTGCCGCAAAACGTCAGGAAGCCTCCCGTGCCGAACGGCGCGTGGGTCTATCTGAAGGAAGACTAAAGTCATGGCCTCGCGAGTATTTGCGGTCGATCTAGGTGCCTGGAGTGTCAAGCTCGCGGTTGCGAGCCCCGGCATTCGTGGCGCTCAGCTGCTGAACGTCGTCGAGCGTCTCGTGCCGCCGGGTGACGAGTCGTCCGACGAGCGTTCGCGGCGCGTGCTGCTCGCGATGCTCGAAGAGCTCCGGCTCAAGGACGACAGTGGCTACATCGGTGTCGTCGGCGATGCGGTGTTCACCCAGATCCTCGAGTTCGGATTCAAGAGCCTGCGCCGCGCGGATCTCGAGAAGGCCGTCGGCGGCGAGCTCGAGGGCGTGGTGCCGATCGATCTCGAGGACATGGTCTACTCGTTCGAGCAGATTCCGGTGCCGCCCGCGCCCGACCTCGGCGTGGAGATCCCGGCCGCGGGTACCCAGCGCGGTCGAGTCGCCGCACCTGCCGACGGCATGCGCGTGCTGTCGTACGCGATGAACCGCGAGAAGGCATACAGCCTGATCGCGCTCGGGAAGTCCGTCGGCTTCGAGCCGCGCGGCCTCCTCCCGGTTGGTGGCGCGGCGACCAAGCTCGTCGCGCACGTGCCCTCGCTCGCTCGCGCGCGCACCGATGGCGCGGTCGCGGTGATCGATATCGGGCACGACCGTACCGATGTCGTCGTCGTCCAGGATGGCAAGGCCGTGTTCAGCCGCAGCATCGCGCGCGCGGGCAAAGCGGTGACCCAGGCGATCGCGAACTTCTGGCGCCTCGATTTCGACAAGGCCGAGGCCGCGAAGCACGCGGATGGCTTCATCGGTTCGACGGCCGAGCCGCCGACGAACGAGCAGTGGAGCCGGATCCACAACGTCGTGGTCCAGGAGCTGTCGCCGTTCGCGCGCGACGTGCGCCAGACCCTCGCGGCCTGCCGCGCGCGCACCGGGTTCACGCCGATCGCGGCGCTGCTCGTCGGTGGCGGCGCGCGCCTCCGCGGTCTCGGTTCGTTCATGGCCGAGCAACTCGGGATTGCCGCGTGGCGGATGACGCCCGATGATGCGAGCGCACTGTGTGGGCTACGGCTCGGTCCGGTCGCGCACGAGCTGCCGATCGATGCCGCGGCGATGACAATCGGCATGGCGTACGACGCCGCCGGTGGCCGGCCGCAGTTCGATCTGCGCTCCGGCGATCTCGCGGTCAAGGTCGACCTCTCGTTCCTGCGCGCGAAGGCCGTCCCTCTCGGCGCGGCGCTGCTCGCGATCTGCGCGTTCGCATCGATCAGCGCGTACGCGGATCTCGATCGCTTGAAGAAGGCCGAGAAGACGCTGTCGACGCGGCTCGCCAGCGAGACCCAGGAGCAGTTCGGTTCGGCCAAGTCCGCCGACGACATCCTCGCGATCAACGGGCCAGGTGGCGGCCTGGGCGGCAACGGCTCGCCGATGGGCAAGATGTCGGCGTACGACGTGCTGCTCGAGATCAACGCGCACATCCCGCCGAAGGACAAGATCACGATCGATGTCGACAAGCTCGATATCGATTCGCAGAAGGTCGAGATCTCGGGCACGGCGAAGTCGCCCGAAGAGATCGATCTGCTAGTGAGCGAGCTCAAGAAGGTCGAGTGTTTCAACAAAGAGGTCAATCGCGGCGCGACCGAGACCGGCGACAACGGCGTCAAGAAGTTCAAGCTCACGATCAACGCGCAGTGCATGTGAGGTAGCCATGTCGACAATCCGCGATACAGCACGTGATTTCTGGGACCGCATCTCGCCGCGCGAACGCCGGCTAGTCGTGATCGGCGCCATCGTCGGGCCGATCACGCTCGCGCTGTGGCTCGGCCTCGCGATCCATGACGGCCTCGATGCGATGGAAGCCCGCAACAACAAGACCCGCAAGGCACTCGCGGTCGTCGAAGACATGCGCGCGCAGGGCCAGACCCACGCGACTGTCGACGATGTCGTCGCGACGATGGGCACCGAGCCGCTGTCGCTCGACACCTATCTGACCAATGCCGCGAAGAAGGCGAAGTTCGAGCTCAAGAGCACGATCACGCCGCACACGCCGATCACCAAGAACGGGTTCGTCACCACGTCGTCCTCGCTGTCGCTCGACAAGCTGTCGATCAACGAGATGAAGGACTTCTTGACCGCGGTCGAGACCGATTCGAAGGCGGTCCAGATCACACACCTCGAGCTGCGTCGCGACTTCCGTGACAAGGACAAGCTGTCGGCCACGATCGAGGTCTCGAACTACTCGAAGGAACCCCCTGCGGCTTCGAAGGGGTCCGGCGACAGCGCCGGGTCCGACAGCAAGAAGGGCAGCTAGCGTGGCATTTGAGATGCCCTTTGCAGGGGCCGCGCAATCCGCTGGCGATGCTGCCTCGCGAATCCTTGGCCCGGTCAGCTCGCGGCTGGGTCGGCGCGGCACGCGCGTCGTCAAGTGGATCGGCATCGTGGTGTTCACGCTGCTCGCCTTCTTGTTCGCGTTCCAGGCCACGTTCCCGGTCGATCGGTTGCGCGACTACGCGATCGAACAAATGTCTGCGAACTGGGACGTCACGATCAGCTCCGTCGATCGCGGCATCATCCCCGGCAATCTCACGCTCAACGGCATCACGCTGCGCTCGCGTCCGACCAAGGCAGAAGAGCCAGTCACCGTGATCGTGATCAAGGAAGCCGACGTCCAGGCGGGGTTGTTGCCACTGCTCAAGATGCGCCTGTCGTTCGACCTCGATCTCACGATCGGATCGCCGAAGGGCTACGGCCACATCACCGGCAACGTCACGCTGCCGAAGTTCGGCAAGGGTGGCCTCAAGCTCGATCTCGTGGGCGAGGACCTGCCGGGCGAGAGCCTGCCGTTCAAGAGCCAGGTGGGCTTGCCGATCGTGGGCAAGCTCAACTTCGCGATCGATCTCGATCTGCCGACCGCGAAGAACAAGATGGGCCGCTCGAGCACCGACTGGACGAAGGCGGACGGCTCGCTCGATCTGTCGTGCACGAACTGCACGCTCGGCGATGGTCACACCAAGCTCAAGCCGCTGCTCAAGAACAAGTCGCAGCAGGTGATGGTCGGCGACGGCATCGATTTCGGCGAGATCCACATCGCGTCGCTGTCGGCGCATGCCGTGTTCACGGCTGCGGTTGGCGATCCAGATGCGCACTCGTCGGGCTACAAGCCGGGCAAGTTCGACATCACGAAGTTCGATCTCAAGTCGCCCGATGGTGAGGTCCACATCGACTACACGATGACGATGGCGACCACGATCGACGAATCGGTCGTCGCGGGTTGCTTGCGGTTCAAGGGCGACGAGAGCCTGCTCAAGAAGGAGGAGGGCAAGAAGACCTACGCCGCGATCTCGACGACCGGCGCCGAGCTCCGGTCCGATGGCTTGTTCCACATCAAGCTCACGGATCGCTTCAAGGACATGAAGCGCCTCAACATGGATTGCGGTCCCAATTCGCCCAGCTCCAAGATCGGCAACGGCGAAGACTTCTCGCCGGGGCACGGTAGCGGCCTCATGACGCGCCCGTCGATCACGCCGTCGATCCCGCCGCCCCCGACGCCGCCGCCGCCGCCGCCGCCGCAGGCGAATCCGCCCCCCCAGGCCGAGGTCAAAGAGACCAAAGATAGAGAGCCGCCGTCGGCACCGAGCGATCGTGGCCCGATGCCGCCGCCGGAAGGCAGCTCGGCGAACGCGGGAAATCTGCCGCCGGGCGGTCCGGGGCCGGGCTCCAGCGAGCCGCCGCACGAACCGTCGCGCTAGTGTCCTCGTTCTGCGACGACACGAAGATCGGGCTCGACGGGACCGCTGCTTGCAGCGGAATCGTGGAGCCGACGCGGATCAGCTCGGCGTTGTCGCTCCCATCTACCATCGTCGTTTGATCGAACCCTGCGGTGATCCGCGGAACTTCTGTTCCCGCGTGGCAGCGCTCCGGCGAGAGCGAGAGCCGCAAGCCGACGCGCACGACGCTGCCGACCGTTACAACAGCAAAACCTGGGACCGACATTGCCACCCGTGCCTAGGCAGGCTCGCGCACGACCCCATCCTGATCGGGAAGGGTCAGCGTGATCGCCCACGTACCGTCGTTGTCGCGGCCTGGGAATGCACCGAAGAAGATCAGCTGGGCCGCATCGTCGAGCGGCGGCAACGCGGACGCGACCTCCTCGGCGTTGCCTGCGAAGCTCATGTCGATCCGCAAGCCATCGATCCCGAGCGCGCCGACCGCGACCTCGTGGTCCGAGCAGGTCGTCGCGATGATCGAACGCGTGGTGTCGGAATCGACGAGCGCCTCGATCCGGTCATCGAAGTAGAAGCTGACAACGCTGCCGGGCCGGAGCTGGTTCGCGATCTCGTTGAGATCCGATTGATCGCGACAATAGAACCACGCGAGCCCTTCGCCCGCGACCGCCGGCCGCTCGAGCGCGGTGCAGTCCTCGGTCACGACGCGCTTCGCGACGCCCGATTCGTCCAGGGCCATGCCGACGAACTCGCGGAAGCTCATGGCCCGAGTCCGATCCACTCTTCACCGGCGGTGCCGAATTCTTTCTTCCAGATCGGGACGCTCTGCTTCAAGCGATCGATCACCGCGCGACACGCGGTGAACGCCTCGGCGCGATGCGGTGCGGCGGCCGCGATCACGACGGCGAGCTCTCCGATCGCGAGCGTGCCGACCCGATGCTCGACCGCGACGCGCGCGCCAAGCACCTCTGCTTCGACCTCGGTGCAGATCCGGGTCATCTCGCGGACCGCCATCGGGCCGTACGCTTCGTAGCTCAAGTGATCGATCGTGGCGCCGTGGTTCTCGATCCGGACGGTGCCCGTGAACGTGACGATGCCGCCCATCTCGCGGGACTGCACGGCGGCGATACACCGGTCGAGGGAGAGCGCTTCGCTGATCAGCAACACGTGACGATGGGCGCCACCGGACCCTCCGGCGACAGGCGGGATCAAGACGAGCTCGTCGCGCTCGGCGAGCAGCTGGGTCTCGCTCGCGATGAAATTTTGGTTCACGGCGATCCTGTACTTGCCGTGCAGCTGCGCGATCACCGGGTGCTGCTCGGCGAGCATCGCGACCGCCGTGGCGACGGTGGCGCCAGCCGGCAGCTCGAGGACCTCTTCGTCGCGGCCGAGCCGCTCGCGGAACACCGCGAAGTAGAGGACTCGAATCTGCACCCCCGAGTGGTAGCGTGCGTCGCGCGATGGCGTCTAGGACCAGCGACCGGAGTTACCTCGATCAGCTATTCGTGCGGATGCATGCGGTCATTCGTTCGATCCCGCGTGGGTCGGTCGCGACCTATGGCCAGGTCGCCGAGCTCGCAGGCCTACCGGGCGGGGCACGGGTGGCGGCCGCTTCGCTCAAGACGGGCGCGAAGCTCCCGTGGCAACGGGTGATCGGCAAAGCGAGCGGGATGCGCGGTCGGATCGCGATCCACGATCCGATCGGCGCCGCGGTGCAGCGCCAGCTCCTCGCCGATGAGGGCGTGATGATCGCCGACACCGGGCTCATCAAGCTCGACGTCTACGGCTGGCTGCCCGGGACCCGAGCGCCAAGAAATCGGAAGGCCCTGCCGAAGCGGGGCCCTGGGATCACGCCAGCGGCTACAGATGAATCAGGCCGCGACGCATCGCCTCGACGACCGCTTCGGTCCGGGTCGAAGCGCCGAGCTTGATCATCACGCCGTTGACGTGAAACTTCGCCGTGTGATCGCTGATCCCGAGACGGTCCGCGATCAGCTTGTTCGACAAGCCTTCGGAGAGTAGCTGCACGACCTGGCGTTCGCGATCGGTGAGCTCGCCACGGCCTTTGCCATTGCTGGTCTTGACCGGCGTGGGCGGCACGAGCCTGTGGGCAAGCGCGGTATCGACGACCGTGAGGCCGCTGCGAACTGCGGCGAGTGCGGCTTGGATACCAGGGCCGACCTGGTCACGCAGGATGACGCCGCGGGCACCGGCAGCGAGGGCGGGGGCTACGTGAGCGTGATCGTCAACCACGGCGACGACGGGGAGGTCGAGGGTGCGGATTTCGGCGAGGCGCGCGAGCGCTTTCGCGCCATCGAGCCCCGCGTCCCATAGTGCGACTTCAGCCGCTTCACGTTCGACCACGTCGATCGAACCAACCTCTGCGAGCAGACTGGAGAGCCCAGCACGAAGCAACGGATCATCGGTCAGCAACGCGACCTGGATCGGCTCGTTCAGCGAGCGCAGCGGGAGTAGTGGATTGCGGGTCATCAGATCTCCAGTAGCCACAACATGGCCACGCTGGACGTACGGGTCAACCCTCCCTGGACGGGCAGGACGGATCCCGAAACCCGCGATTCTCGACGACAAACCTGCCCAGAAAACGGCTCGGAACCGGCTTGACGGCGGATATCCGAGCTGTTTGGAGAAGCGCACGCTGAAACCCAGAGAAGGAGTTTCCCATGACCACATCCGATGTCTTCCGCGCCCTCGATTCAGCCCTCGCCGCGGCTGTTGCTGCAGCAGCCCCCTCGACCGTCCACGTGGTGCGTCGCAACCACCGTCACGCTGGAGGAGGTGGCGGGCACCGGCATCGTCTGGTCGGACGATCTCGTAGTGACGTCGAGCTTCCATACGCCCGACCACACCACCGTGGGCTTGCCGCTCCCGGATGGAACCCTCGACGAGCGCGAGGCCGAGGTCATCGGCCGCGATCCGGGGACCGATATCGCGGTCCTGCGGGTCAAAGGAGGGGGCCTGACTCCCGCCGTCTTCCGCGACCTCGATGGGCCGCGGCTACCTCGGCGTCGCTGCCTACCCGGTCTCGTTGCCGGCCGCCCTCGCGCAGACCCTCGGCCGCGCTCGCGGTGCTCTGCTCGCGAGCCTCGAAGAGGACGGCGCCGCAACCAGAGGCGGCCTGCTGCTCGGCGATATCTTGCTCGCGCTCGATGGCGATCCGATCACCGGCCCCGAGTCGCTCCGCGATGCGCTCGCGGCGCGTGCCGAGAAGCAGGTCGCGGTCACGATCCTCCGCGCAGGTCAGACCCAGGAGCTGACGATCACGATCGGCAGCCGGTCGTAATGGCGGACGCGCCGGAGCTGGGTCTGCGGCTCGACATCACGCCTCGCTGGGCGCCATAGTAGGCGCGCGTGACTCCGCCAAGGCCGGTCCAGCCGCTGCTCGACGCCCGCGGTCGCCCGAACATCGAGCGGCGCAACCAGCGCAAAAGCACGCTCGCCGACGATGCGTATCACTTGCTGCGCACCACCACGTGGCGGCGCGTGCTCGGGCTGTTTGCGGCGGTGTTCCTGCTGTCGAACGTGGTCTTCGCGTCGATCCTGTACTTCGGTCACGGCGAGATCACGAACGCGCACGGCTTCCTGGATTACTTTTGGTTCAGCGTCCAGAGCATGGGCACGATCGGCTACGGCTACCTCGCGCCCGAGGGCATCCTCACGAATACGGTCGTCACGATCGAGACCTTCTACAGCATCCTCCTGACTGCTCTGGTCACCGGCTTGTTCTTCTCGCGGTTCTCGACGCCTTCGGCGCGCGTGCTGTTCGCCAAGACCGCGCTGATCTCCGAGCACGACGGCAAACGCGCGTTGCAATTCCGGATGGCGAACGAGCGCACGACCGCGATCGTCGAAGCGACCGTGCACTGCTACCTCATGCGCGACGACGTGCTCGCCAATGGCGATGTGATGCGCCGGGTCTATGACCTGCCACTGCGCCGCGCGACCTCACCGGTGTTCGCGCTGTCCTTCCTCGCGACCCATCTCATCGACGAGACCAGCGGGCTGTTCGGCAGCACTGCCGAGACGGTGAAAGCGCAAAACGTAAACATCATCGTCACCGTCACCGGCATCGACGATCAGCTCGCGACGAACGTGCACTCTCGTTACGTCTACAACTGGAACGATCTCCAGTTCGATCGCAGCTACGTCGACATGTTCCGGCTCGATCCAGAGACCGGCCAACGGATCCTCGATCTGGCACCGATGCACGACACGTTGCCGGTACAACCGGCCGTTACTTCGTCGGCAAGTCCGCTTTGACTTGAATGAACAGCTCGTCGAGCTGCTTTCTCGACACAGGCGTCGGGCACTCGGTCATGAGGTCCGAGCCCTTCTGGGTCTTCGGGAACGCGATCACGTCGCGCATGAACTCGGCGCCGGTCATCAACATCGCGAGCCGGTCGAGCCCGAACGCGATGCCACCGTGCGGCGGCGGGCCGTACTTGAAGGCGTCGAGCAAGAACCCGAACTTCGCGCGACGATCCTCCTCGGAGATCCGCAACGCCTGAAACGCGCGGTCCTGGAGCTCGGATTGATGGATACGAATCGAACCACCGCCGACTTCGACGCCGTTGAGCACGAGGTCGTACGCGCGCGCGAGCACCTGCTCGGGCGCGGTCTCGAGGAGGTGCGCATCCTCGGCGCGCGGGGAGGTGAACGGGTGGTGCGAGGCCGCGATCTCGCCGTCGTTGACCTCGAACAGCGGCGGATCGGTGAGCCACATGAACTGCCACTCGCCTTTGCGGACTAGGCCGAGCTTCTCGCCGATGTGCAGGCGAATCGCGCCGAGGCACGTGTTCGCAACCTTGTACTTGTCCGCGACGAACAGCAGGGTGTCGCCGGCCTGTGCGCCCGTGATCTGATTGATCTCGGCGCGCGCGGTTTCGCTGAAGCCCTTCAAGCCGCCGGTCCATGCGCCGGCGTCCTGGACGCGCACCCACGCGACACCCTTGACGCCGAACGACTTCGCAAAGTCGGGCAGGGTGTCGAGCAGCGATCGCGGCATCTTGTCGGCCGGGCCGGGAACACGGAGGCACTTCACGATGCCGCCGGCCTCGATCGCACCCTCGAAGATCTTGAAGCCCGAGGTCTTCGCCGGCGCGGTGACATCGTTGAGCACGAGGTCGCAGCGGAGGTCCGGCTTGTCGACGCCGTACTTGTCCATCGCTTCGGCGTAGGTCATCCGGCGCAGCGGCAGCGTGAGCTCGATGCCGAGCACGTCCTTCCACAGCCGGCCGATCAAGCCCTCCATCGTGTCCTGGAGGATCTGCTCGTTGACGAACGACATCTCGATATCGATCTGCGTGAACTCGGGCTGGCGCTCGTTGCGCAGATCCTCGTCGCGGAAGCAGCGCACGATCTGGAAGTAGCGCTCGTAGCCCGCGACCATCAGCAGCTGCTTGAAGATCTGCGGCGACTCGGCGAGCGCGTAGAACTGGCCGGGGTTGAGCCGCGAGGGCACGAGGAAGTTACGCGCGCCGCCCGGCGTGTACTTCACCATGAACGGCGTCTCGATCTCGAGGAAGCGGTTGGTCGCGAGGTAGTCGCGTGTGGTGCTCGTGATCTGCGAGCGCATCGCGAGGTTCCGCTGCATCTCCGGGCGACGGAGATCGAGGTAGCGATACTTCAGGCGCAGCGAGTCGTTGGTGTCGATGCCGTCTTCGATCGCGAACGGCGGGGTTTCGCTCTTCGAGAACACCTCGAGCTCGGTGACCCAGACCTCGACCTCGCCGGTCTTCAAGTTCGGGTTCGCGAGGCTGCGCTCTTTGCCTGCTTTATCGAGCGCGGTGCCGCGCGAGCGCACCTCGCCGACGACGCCGATGCACCACTCGTTGCGGAGATCGCTCGCTTGCTCGAGCACCTTCGCGTTGAACGCTTGATCGAAGCGCAGCTGCGCGATCCCGCCGCGATCGCGAAGGTCGATGAACACCGAGCCGCCGTGATCGCGCGAGCTCTGGACCCAGCCGGTCAAGACGACGGTTTTACCGACATCGGAGGCGCGAAGCTCGCCACAGCTGTGAGTGCGGGTGTGTTGGGCCAGGAACGTGCTCATCTCAAATCCTCCGAGGGACGGCGACCTTAGCGTGGAATAGGATCCCCGTGAGATCCCCTCCTACATCCAATTTTCCCAAGGAGTTGCGATCAGATCCGATCTCTCGCGGTCGATCTTGAGGGTAAGGAATTTGATCCAGCACCAAGGCGCGCCCTATCATTTTTGTGGTCGAGGGGAGAGGGGAAACCAGCAACGGGCACTCGCCGCCATCCGCGGCGGGCTGTCGCCCGAACGCTATTCGTCTGTCCTACGCCTAGCCTCCATTTCCTGCTTAAATAAGAGGAGTAACCCTGTTGAACGAAGCGCTCCCCGATAGAGGGCACGCGTCCGATATGAACGCCCATCCAGCGGTCGCCAATCCGTGTTCTGCCGTCCCCCGCGGGCCCCGCGGGGATGACGACAGCGCGAGCGACGCTGTGGCGCTCAGCGACGCCCTCCGGCGCAAGCGATCCGGACCGAGCACCAGTGTCGCTCCTGAAGTCGCCGATGCTCAGGATTCGCTCGAACGGCGAATCCGCGCGCACATGGCGAAAGGACGCGTCACCGTCACGCTCACCGACAATCGCTACACGATGATCTCGGTCCGCCGCGTTCCCAAAGAGCGTCGCTACGAAGTTCGTCTCCACCACATGTTCGCCGATGCCGATCCGGTGATCACGCGCGCGCTCGCGCACTACATCGCGGAGAACGATGCCGAAGCCTCCGGCATCCTCGGCGATTTCATCGACGGCAACTCCGGCCACGTTCGCGGTCGCGCGCGTCGCCAGCCCGCGCAGGTGATCTTCACCGCGGGCGAGTTCCACGATCTTCGCCGGATCTACGACGAGCTCAACGCGACGTACTTCGCGAACAAGATCGACGCCGTGATCACGTGGGGGCAGAAGAACGGTCGCCCGCGGCGTCGTAACTCGATCAAGATGGGCAGCTACGCCGTCGAGGACCGTCTCATCCGGATTCATCGGTCGCTCGATCGCGAGTTCGTGCCTCGGTTCTTCGTCGCGTGGATCGTGTTCCACGAGATGCTCCATCAGGTCCACGACATCCGGGTCAAAAACGGTCGCCGCGAGTTCCACTCGAAAGAGTTCATGGCCGACGAGGCGCAGTTCGCGCAGTTCGCCGAAGCGAAGCGCTGGGAGCGTAGTCATCTCGACGCACTCTTGACGTACTGACGCTTACTTGGCGCGCCGCGTCGACGTGTTACCCAAACATTTCGTGATCGCAGGCGGTGCAACCGATCTATGGTGATCCCGGGTCGAATTGAGTGGGAGGACCGGATGGATCGTCGACGAGCGATGCGAGTGCCGATTCGTGGAGTTGCGGTGTTCTTGGGAACTCACGCGACGATCGAAAACCTCTCTGCGAGCGGAGCCCTGTTGCTCGCGAGCGGTTCGTTCGATCCACATGATTTCGATCTCGAGCTGAAGCTCGGGCTCGAGAGTGGATCACTCTCGGTGCGCACCGTGCGCGTCGAGCGAACTACCGCGCACACGCGGATCGCGGTCGAGTTCGATCGAGTCGAGCCCGAGCTCCTGGCTGCGATCGAGGCCGCGATCGAAGGCGCGATTCGCGCGGCCGAGCGACGCCCGGTACTCGTCGTCGACAAACAGGGCGATCGGCGCACGTCGCTGATCGCGAGCCTCACCGCACGTGGCATGACGCCGCTCGCACCGACGACGCCGCTCGAGGCGATCGATCTTCTCGCGCGTTCGCACTTACATATCAATGTCGCGCTGCTCGCATCGCCGTCGCTGGAGATTCGCGACATGCTGAGCGAGAACTTTCCGTGGGTTGCCGCGGAGGAGATCTCGAACGATGTCGAAGCGACCGTCACCGCGGCTGCGGATGCGTGGTCGGCCAGCGACACCGCTCGGCTGGCCGTCGCGATCGCGTAGCAACGCCTGTATATCCTATATCCCGATCGCTTAGTCCCCGGGAGGTTCGACGCGCTTGGCCGCGTAGATCGTCCCGTGCTCGAGGTGCTCGGCGAGCGCGGACGCGTCTTCGGCGGTCAATCCGCCGTACCAGACGCCTTCCGTGCCGGTGTTGGAATAGACCACGGCGTTCGGGCCATCGAAGCACGGCCCCAAACACCCACATGGCGTGATTCGCGCCATGACACGGCGCGCGATCAGCTCGTTCTGGATCGCCGTCACGACCTGCTGCCCGCCGCGCCTGCCGCATGCGGGCTTTCCGCTCGCAGTTTCATTCGTGCACACGAACAGATGAAGCACGCCCGAAATCGTACGCGACCAGTTGCTGCGCGTCTCGATCGTCAGTCAACATCCTCCGCCGGGAACCAGGGGTGGTTCCTCCCGTGACGACGCCACAACATCACATCATCAAGGAGACGTCGGAGTCCTTGTCTCGTCTGTTGCAAGACGAGTTCAAGCGCAACGGCTACAAGCGCGTGCACATCGTCGAGCAAGCGCCGAAGCCGGATGCGATCGAAGGCAAGCTGCCTGCGGTCTCCGTCTATCTCTATCAGCTGTCGATCGACCCCGAAGGCTACGACTCGACGCCGCACTCGGAGCTCGTCGAGGTTCCGCAAGAAGACGGCACGATCAAAGAGTTCTTTCGTCGTCGCCGCCTCTGGGTCCGCCTCGACTACTTGATGTCGGCGTGGGCACAGACCCCCGAAGACGAGCAGCTGCTACTCGGCCTCATGATCCGCACCGTGATGGAGAACGCCGAGATCACGCGCGACAAGTTGAAGGGCCAGTCATTCGAGGATGACTTCAAGATCAACTTGCTGATGAGCGCGCGCCTCGACGAAGGCACGCTCGCTCGGTTCTGGGGCTCGCTCAATCAGCCGGTGCGTCCGGCGGTGCAAGCCTGGACAGCGGTCCCGATCCTGCCCGAGAAGCTCGAGGAGTTCCGTCGCGTCGAGACGCGTCAGCTCGAGTACAAGTCGATGACCGAACCGCGCACACCCGTCGAACAGGGTCCCAACGGGAACCCGTTCCTGGGCTCGCGCAGATTGGATCTTGGGGGACCACCCAAGAAATAAGTAGGAGCCGTCACGGACGCTCCGAACCACACAGCAATCACCGATAGGCGGACGAAGACCACCGCCATCGGTTTTTTATAAGGGGAACAAGGAAACATGGCCACCAGCTACCTGTCACCAGGCGTCTACGTCGAAGAAGTCGATCGCGGATCCAAGCCCATCGAAGCCGTCGGTACCAACACCGTCGGTTTCCTCGGCGAGTCGGCCAAGGGACCGCTCAACGAGTCCGTCCTCATCACCAACTGGTCGCAGTTCGTGAAGACGTTCGGCGATTTCAAGGACTGCAGCGAGCACCTCGCTCACGCGGTCTACGGCTTCTTCAACAACGGCGGCTCGCGCTGCTTCGTCGTCAACGTCGGTGCGCCTGAAGGCGTCGCCGTGGCGCCGAAGGCGACGAACGCCGACAAGAAGGACGAGAAGGCTCCTGTCGCGGTTGGCGGCGGTGGTCGCGATGGTCTCTTCATCGGTCGCGATGGCGGCCCCGGTGCTCGCACCGGCCTCAAGTGCATGGATGAAGTCGACGAGATCGCGATCCTCCTCGCGCCGGGCCAGGTTTCGCCGGCGGTCCAGGACGCGCTGCTCTCGCACTGCGAGACGCGCAAAGACCGCTTCGCGATCCTCGATTCTCCGGAAACGATCACGGGCGGCGTCGACAAGCTGCCGAAGCCGCGCGACTCGAAGTACGGCGCGTACTACTTCCCGTGGATCCAGGTCTACGATCCGGATAAGGGCAACATCTTCGTGCCGCCCTCGGGTCACATCGCCGGCGTGTACTCGCGTACCGACTCCGAGCGTGGCGTCCACAAGGCGCCTGCCAACGAGATCATCCGCGGCGCACTCGGCATGAAGTACAACGTCTCGAAGGGCGAGCAGGATCTGCTCAACCCGAAGGGCATCAACGCGATCCGCTTCATGAACGGCGCGATCCGCATCTGGGGCGCTCGCACGCTCTCGACGGATCCGAGCTGGCGCTACATCAACGTCCGCCGCCTGTTCATCATGGTCGAGTCGTCGATCGAGCGCGCCACCCAGTGGGTGGTGTTCGAACCCAACGACCATCGCCTCTGGAAGCGCGTGCAGCGGACGATCTCCTCGTTCCTCACGCTGTTGTGGCGTAACGGCGCGCTCATGGGCACCAGCCCGGAGCAAGCCTTCTACGTCAAGTGCGATGACGAGACCAACCCGCCGGAGGTCATCGACGCCGGCCAGTTGGTCGTCGAAATCGGCCTCGCGCCGGTGAAGCCCGCCGAATTCGTCATCTTCCGCATTGGACAGATGGCGTCCGGCGGCGGCGTCGAAGAGTAGAGCCTGGGAAGAATCTGCCTGACACCCTCGTAAAAGGGAGTCGAAAGTGGGGACCCAGAAGCACTGACGCTCTGGGTCGACCCGACGACCAGTCCGGCTGACAAGCCAGACAAACAGTAGGGTGATCTTCGGTGGCTACAAGGGACGGGCGAGGTTGGGGTAGGGGAACCGGCGTTGTGGCCGCCGACGCTCTCCGTGCCGGGTCGGTACGAACATAAGAGACCAAGGAACAAGATAAATGGCTGATCAACGCTCACATACCGCTGGCCGCTTCTCGCTCGATGTCGATGGCTACAACGTTGGCTTCCTCAAGAAGTTCAGCGGTATGGCCATGGAAGCCGATATCGTCGCGAACGACCTCGGCCCCGACAACGTGCAGAAGAAGCACGTCTCGAACATCAAGTGGACGCCCGGCAAGGCCACCGTCGGAATCGGCATGGGCAAGGGCATGTACGACTGGATTCAGGCTGCCTTCGATAAGGGCTACCTGACCAAGAACGGCGCCTTCACGTCGGCAGACTTCAACTACAAGGCGATGTCGCGCCTCGACTTCATGAACGCGCTCATCACGAGCGTCACGGTGCCGAAGCTCGACGGCGCGTCGAAAGACGCGGCGTACTTCGACGTCGAGTTCGAGGCCGAGCAGGTCCGCTGGTCGAAGGGCGGCGGAGAAGACATCCGCGGCAAGATCGGCCCGAAACAGAAGGCGTGGCTGTGCTCGAACTTCCGCGTGGAGATCGGCGGTCTGCCCTGCAGCCGCGTCGCCACGGTGGATTCGTTCACCTGGAAGTGCTCGGTCTCGGCCGACCAGATCGGTATCTTCCGCGAGCCGACCAAGCACCCGGCCAAGGTCACCGTCCCCGAGATCAAGCTGACCATCTCGTCGGCCGATCACGACGCGTGGGCGCAGGCCGCGAAGAAGTGGTTCATCGACGGTCACCACCTCGAGTCGGACGAAATGCACGGCCGCATCGTGTTCCTCGACCCGAACATGTCGGACGAGCTCGGTGAAGTCGAGCTCCAGAACGTCGGCTTCAAGAAGTTCAGCGACGAGGACAACGAAGCGAACTCCGAGAAGATCAAGCGCTTCGCGGTCGAGCTTTACGTCGAGAAGATGAAGTTCAAGCTCAACAGCTACGACTCGTAAACCGCCTTCGGGTTAGGATTCGACCTGTACCAGTGGGACTGGTGCAGGTCGTTTTCGTTTTCCATATTTTCGGGGAAGGCTTCGGGCTTTATGGCGTTCAAGACTCAGTACCCGTTCCGCTTGCCCCGCGGATACGTGGATGAAGAAGGCAAGCTTCATCGCGATGGCGTCATGCGCCTCGCAACCGCGCGCGACGAGATCCTGCCGCTGCAGGACTATCGCGTGCAGTCCAACCGCGCGTACCTCGTGATCGTGCTGCTCTCACGCGTGATCGTCAAGCTAGGTGATCATGCGCAGGTCACCGTGGACATGATCGAGAACCTGTTCTCGACCGACCTCGCGTACCTCCAGGAGTTCTATCGCAAGATCAATGAAGAGGGCGGCGCGCCGAAACATCACGTCACGTGCCCCAAGTGTCAGCACGAGATGGATGTCGACATGGTCACCGGTGCCTTGATCACCGAGGATGGAGGTAGTGGCCAGTCTGGCCCGGGGTAACCTGGGCGGCGGTCGCTACATACCCACGTGAACAGCTGTATCAAGAAGTGAGCTACATCGCTTATCACTTCCATTGGTCCGTCGACGACATCCTCGATATGGAACACGAAGAACGTCATGTCTGGCTCCGAGAAATCGCGCGAATCAATCGTGAGATCAACGATGCCCGCAGGCGTTGAGGAACCGTAATCACCGATGGCTGGCATGCGCATGCGACCGTCCGCTGACCCCCGAGCTCCTGGCATCTACCAGAGCTTCGATTCGGTAGCACCCCCACCGCTATCGATCGCGAACACGCGAATCACAGGCTTTGTCGGGCTCACTCAAAAGGGCCCGATGAACGAACCGACGCGGCTCACCAACTGGGACGAGTTCGTCGAGCTTTTCGGCGAGACCCAAGCGACCGCCGATTCGTCGGTCGCCTCGTACACGGCGAAGTCGGTCTACGGATTTTTCAAGAACGGCGGCACCGATTGCTGGGTGGTGCGCGTCGCGCACAACGCACCGCTCGGCGAGCTCCCCGGCGTCGATCACGCCGCGTGCGCCGATCACGTGCAACAAGACGATTGGAACAAGCCCTCGTTGCGGATCCGTGCGCTCAACGAGGGCACGTGGGGCAACACCGTCTGGTTCCGTTGCGTGCACGCGCCCGGCGCGCAAGCGCTGCTGACGCGCGACCTCGACATCGGCTCGGGCGAGGCGCAGGTGTCCTCGACGCGCGGCTTCGAGGTCGGATCGCTCGTCAAGATCTACGATCGCGAGAACAGCGACTACATCGTGATCTCCGAGGTCAGCGACAAGCTGATCAAGTGGGGCGTCGAGACGCCGGTCAACCGTCGGCATCGCGCCGCGGCACCGACCCACCTCGAAGTCATGACGTTCGAGATCCACGTCGCGATGCGCGATCGACGCGAGGTCTTCAAGGGCTTGCAGATGCATCCCACGTCGAAGAATTACGCGCCCAAGGTGGTCGCGCAGCGTTCGCGCTTGGTGCGGCTCGAGGATCTCGAGACCAAGTCGCCGGTACCGCACAACTTGCCCGAGCAACTCGCGATGACCCGGCTCACTGCGGGTCGTGATGGCGCCGACCTGGTCACGCCCGAGGACTTCATCGGCCACGACAATGGTCCCGGCGAACGCTGGGGCTTACTCGCGCTCGCCGCGAATGAAGAAGTCGCGATCCTCGTCGCGCCCGATGCGATGCGGTTCTACGACCGCGAGCCTGGTCCGGCCGGCGAGCTCAAAGCGCAACGCGTCCAGGATCAGATGATCTCGATCTGCGAGAACCAGAAGGATCGGTTCGCGATCCTCGATATCCCGCAGACCAAAGACATCGAGTGGGTCCGCCGCTGGCGTCGCCGTACCGATAGCTCGTTCTGCGCGTACTACTGGCCGTGGCTCCGCGCGGTCGGGCTCGACGACAAGGTCAGCGCGGTACCGCCGTCCGGATTTTTGGCCGGCTGCTACGCCCGCCGCGATCTCGATGGCGTTCACCACGCCCCCGCGAACCTCGAAATCGAGGGTGTGCAGGATGTCGCACTTCGGATCACCGAGGACCACATCGGCATCCTGAACGCCGAATCGGTAAATACCTTCCGGCTCCAGCGCGGGGTGCGGCCATGGGGCGCACGCACCGCGTCATCGGATCCGGAGTGGCGCTACATCTCAGTTCGTCGTCTTTTCATCATGTTACGCCGTTCGCTCGAGGCCGGGTTCGCCTGGATCACGTTCGAGCCGAACAACCATCGGACCTGGGAGCTGGTGACCCAGCGAACGACCACCTTCCTGACTGATCTCCACAACAAAGGGATGTTGGTCGGAGGGAATCCCGAGGAGGCGTTCTTCGTAAAATGCGATGCTGAGACCAATCCTCTCGATCAGGTCGATAGCGGCATGTTGCTGTGTGAAATCGGAGTCGCCCCCGTCGTTCCTGCAGAGTTCATCATGATCAGCCTCGTGCAGACGATGCAGGCAACTCCGACGACCTAGTGCCGATAAAGCCGACGAAAAGAGAACCCGATGCCGGAAAATCTACGTAACGATCCACTTCCCGTATTTTCGTTCTGGGTCGACCTCGGCATGGGCGGGCAGGCGTACTTCAAGGGCGTCGCTGGTCTGCGCTACGAGACCGAGACGATTCCGGTCCGCGCAGGCGGCGTCAACGACACGACCTACAACCTCGTCGGCGCGACGAAGTGGACGAACCTCGTGTTCAAGCAAGGCTTCACCAAGTCGTCGCAGCTGATCCAGTGGCGCCAGGAGTGGATGCAGGGAAAGATGAACCGCATCGGCGGCACCATCACACAGCTCGATACGGCGTTGCAGCCGAAGGCGCAGTGGACGTTCGTGCGTGGCTGGCCGTGCAAATGGGACGTGTCGGAGTTCGATGCGAGCAAGAGCGAGCTCGCGATCGAGACCCTCGAGATTGCCCACGACGGCCTCACCTTCAAGGCGATGTAACGAATGGCCGAGACGCCCAAATCCTCCGCGCCGGCGCCCGGCTCAGCCCCCGAATCTCGGGCGCTGTCGGCTGCGCTCTCGGGTCCCGTGTTCGAGCCGAAGAACAGCGGTCCTGCGATGCATGCAGCCACGCGGCACGTCGAACGGTGGGCACCGGAGACGGGCGCGAATCGCGTGCGCTCGCTCCGCAGTCTCGGCTTTGTCGATCGGCTCGTCGCGCCGTGGCTCGAGGTCGCGCAGCGCTCGGCGTCGATGCGCTTGTTCCAGCAATACAAGAGCGATGGCATGGCGGAGCGCGAGAACGCGAACCACGTGTCGTGGGTGTTCCCCCGCCCCTGGTTCCAAGACGAGCTCGACTGGATCGCGGCGTCGCGCGAAGTCGCGGCGCAGTCCGCGATGCAACGTCACGCCGCACCGACGATGCTGACCACGCGCGGCACGTACGTCGCGCCCGCGCAGCGTCACCAAGTCGCGTTGCCGGCCGCACTCTACGAGCACGTCGCGCCGTCGCTGTCGATCGCGCCGCCGATGCGCGGCGATCTCCACCAGCCGCGGATCCACGATACGTATTCGCCGCTCGTTCCATTCGCCGCGGTCAATGCCGCGCAGCTGATGCAGCGTGCCGTCGCGCCCTTGATCGGCACCAGCGATGGTGGCGCGTCGAAGATGATGACGCCCGGTTTGCGCGGCGTGCTCTCGACGATGCTCGAGCGCAGCGTGAATAGCCTCGCGCAGGCACGAGCGGGCGCCGACTCGTCGCCCGAGACCCGGAGCGCGGCGAATGCACCCGAGCTCGTGACGCCGCCCTCGCCGCGTCGCGACGTGCCGAGCCTCGACGCTGCACCCGCGTCGGCGGCGACCGCCCAGGCAAATCACGTCGTCGAGGACGTCAGCGCGCAACGCACGCAGATCGTCGAGCTCCAGCGCGCCGCGCGTGTCGTCGCCGAGCGCGAGCACGTCCAGCGCACGCTCGCTCGAACCGAGGCGCAGACGGTGCGCGGTGATCAAGAAGCCGTGCGCGGGCACGTGGCCGCACGATCGGCAGCCGCGACGGCCGAGCGCGCACGCGAAGCCGATGTGGCGAGCACGACGAGCACGACGAGCACGACGACCGCCACGACAGCCGCGACCGAGCGCGCGCGCGTTGAAGAGCGCATCGCGCAACGGGTCGCCGAGCGTCAGGTGGCGGAGCGTCAGGCGATCGAGGAGAACCGTCGCCAGGCCGCGACCACCGGGTCGTCGTCGAGCACGGGCCGGCTGCACGAGGCGGCACGTGAAGCCGCGGCGCGAGATGCGCAGGTCGCGCCGGTCAGTGCACCCACCGCAACTCCTGTCGCGCCGGTTCAGCCGCGGGTTCCTCACGAGATCGCGGCTGCGCTCGCAAACCTCTCGCCCGCGCTCGCGAGCATGATCGCGACGAACCTCGCGCAACATCCCGAGCGCGCCGTGCAAACGATCGGCGAGCTCAACGAAGCGCTGCGCAATGCCGAGCTGATCGCTCGCACCGCCGCGTCGGGTCGTTCGTTCGAACAGACCCGCGGCCCGCGGCTCGTGATGCCGGCGGGGCTCGGCGGGCTCGTCGCGACGGTCGATCGCAACGTCGCGCAGACCGAACAACGCGCGCAGGGTCTCCCGTTTGTCGCGGAGCACGCGCAACCGCGCGCGGCGCGACCGATGGCGCAGAGCCAAGCGCAGTCGATGATGCCGATGATCGCGCCGCGCCCCCAGCTGCTGGCCGCGAGCTCGCCGCAAGCGTCGAAGAGCGCGCTGCGCATGCCGGCGATCTCGTGGCTCGCCGCACCGAATACGCCGGCCGCACAACAGCGCGATGCCCAACGTCCGTCGTCGCCGACCGCGATCTCGGCGACCGAGTCGGCATCGCCCGCAGCGCTCCAGCACGTCGCGTGGGCCGATCGCTGGCTCGCGCGGTTCTCGGGTGCACGTGAATCCTCGCTCGATCTGCTGACCGCGTCGTCTGCACGCCCGGAGACCCGGCTGCAGGCGCTCGCGGATGCCGCACCGGGCACCGTGTTCGTCGCGCCGCAAGCCGATCACTCGGTCGATGATTCGCCCGCCGCGGTCGCGCAGCGCGCTGCCGAAGCCCCGGTCTACGCTCCGCCGGTTCGTCGCTACGACGACAACGAAGCGACGCCCGATTCCGAGCTCGTCGCGATCGCGCAATCGGTCGCACGCGTTCGTGCACCCGCGCCGTCGCAACCTGTCGGGCTCTTCACCGCGGACCGCGACTCGCTCGCCGACGCTGTCGCGCGCACCGTGCCGGTCGCGCCGAACGCCGGGCTCTCGGCGCAGCTCGCATCGTCGCCATTCGCGGCCGCGTTCCGTCACGTGTTCCCGATCGCCGCGGCGCCCACGTTCGACGTGCGCGCGCTGTTCGGCGAGCAGCTCTCCGCCGCCTACCTCGCGGGGATGCTCGCTCCGGCGGCGCGCGAAACGGTCGTCGGTGCGGCGATCGGCCAATTGCCCGGCTTCGAGCTGATGGCCGCGACGACGCCGTTCGCGCCGATCGCGTTCGAGAATCGCGAGGCGATCGAGTGGTCTCCCGAGTATGTCGCGCCGGTCGAGCCGATCGCGGCCCAGAGCGAGGGGGCGTTCGACGCACCCACCGCCGCGACCCGCCAGGTCACGCAGCAAGCGATCGAGTCGTTCACGACGATGCGCTCGGCGCTGCTGTCGTGGAATGTCGAGTCGATCGTCACGCCGCAAGCGACCTCGCCCGCGATGGCACAGGCTCCGGCGACCCACGAGCTCCGCCTCGATGCCCCCGATGCCCCCGATGCCCCCGATGCCCCGACGATGACCCCGAGTGCGATGAGCACGATGATGACGATGCTGTCGCCCGAGATGGCGCAGCGCTCGTCGGTGATGTTTGGTGGTGGCACCCAGCTGAGCCACGCGATGGTCGACTCGATGAGCCTGCCGATGGCGAGTGACTCTGCGATGTCGCAACCCGGGTTCTACGCCGCCGCCGGCGGTGGTGACGCGCAGCGGGTTCCCACGTTCGCCGCACCGGGGATGATCGCGGATCGCGCCCACGCGTGGTCGGTTGCACAAGAGCGCTCGGCCGCGGATCTGTCGTTCGATTTCGTGACCCCCGAGCTCGTGCTCGCGGCGCGCGTCTACGGGCTCGGTCCGGCGGAGGCGGCGCAGGCGATGCGCCTCGCGATCGCGGGTCCGGGGCAGCTCGCGGCGATGGCGAGCACGGTCAATCGCACGTTCGTCCAGGCGCTCGCGATCGAAGCGGAGCGCCGCGATGCGGCGGCGCAAGCGTCGTCGTTCGCGTCGCCTTCTTCGTCTTCTTCGTCTTCTTCGTCGTCTTCTTCATCGTCGTTTGGCGTTCCGCCCGCAGCCTCGGTGTTCACCGCGTACCCGACCACCGCCTCGGCGAGCGCTCTGCCAGCGAGCAGCGCGCCGTTTCAGATGCCCGCATCGACGACCACGTTCGGCGTCGATCGCCGCACGCCGCGTGGCGCCTTCATGTGGCCGTCGGCGACCATCGCGGCGCTCGGCCTCACGGCCGCCGCGCCGGATGGCGACCAAGGCATGCCCGTCGCTGCGCTCGAGCTGCTCGCAGCCCAGAGTGTTGCCGCACTCGGCACGTACGCCGCGCTCGGTATCGGTTTTGGCCGCACCGGCTTTGCGAACGCCGAGACCACCGAGTCGAACCCTGCGGTCGGCCTCGGCGCGAGCGCGCCGAGCATGCCCCCCCTCGTGGGGGCCTCGACAGCGAGTACCCAGAACACCGCGAGTAGCGTGGGCACGCCCGAGATGACGGCGCTCGCGTCGGGCACCGCGGAGCCGAGCGAGTCCGACGTGATGGTCGTCGCGACCTCGCAGGTCGCGACCTCGCGGCGAGCGAAGTTCGAAGCGATGTACACCGCGCTCGGTCACAGCGCGGTCGCCCGATCGTGGTCGCCCGCCGCGCGCGCCGCGCGCGCGCTCGCACTCGCAGGTCGCGGCGATGAATCGATCACCGCTGCCGAGCGCGCGCAGATCGCGTGGTCGGTGTTGCCGCTCGTGTCGCCGAGCGCTGGTTCTGACTTCGGTGGCTCCAACGGCTCGTTCTCGGGCGGTGGCTCCGAGGAGCCCGGCGCCGTGCAGTCGACCGGTACGCAAGCTGTTCGCGAGACCCAGCGTCGCCAGCTCGAGCTCGTCGCCGAGCAGCTCTACGGCACCGAGTCGCGTCCGGGCTTGTCGTCGCTGTCGTCACGCGCGGGTGAAGCTCTCGGTTCGTACGTCGCGTCGTCGGGGTATCGAGCTTCGTCTTCGTCTTCGTCTTCTCCTTCGGCGGCGTCTTCGTCCAGCTCGCGAGAGCACGGCGCGGTGTTGCGTGCACCGACCGCGGCCCCCGATTACGTGCGTACCGGCAGCGTGGGGGGCGCGCGTTCGACCGGCCGCTTTGGCGGCGGCGAGGTCGAAGTGCCGACCTGGTTCGAGAGCGCTGCACGCAAGATGTTCGAGAATCAGGGCTCGAACCTCGGTGGCGACATTTCGCTCGCGGAGCTCACGCTCGTGCAGTCCGCCCCGAGCACGCACATCGCGGCATCGGAGCGCGGCATGCCGAGCGCGGCGCCGCCGAACGCGAACCCGAGCTCGCAAGCCGTACTTCAGAACTCCGCGCAGCAGATCGATATCGAGCAAGTGGCAAACGATGTTTACCGGCACATCCTGGTGCTCATGGATGGCGCACGTGCACGTAACGGGGAGCCGTACCTATGACCTTCATTCCGCCCGGCGCAAAGATCTCGATTGGCAGCCTCGACGAAACTGATATCAGCGTCGAGGCCCAGTACAACCCCAAAGAACTCCAGATCGACAAATCGGTCCCTTGGCAGAAGCACAACAAGGCAAACGCGAACGGGCTCCAGCTCGAGTTCACGGGCGCCGAAGGCCGCACGATGAGCGTCGATCTGCTCTTCGATGGCTACGAAGAGAAGGAGAGCATCCTGAGCAAGGTCTCGACGCTCGAGACCCTCGCCACCGTGCGTGACGAGAGCTCGACCCAGGACGCGATGCGTCGGCCGCATCATTGCGTCGTCGTGTGGGGCACCGTGATGGGTGGCGGCGACAGCAAGTTCAAGTGTGTGATCGAACAGATCTCGACGAAGTACACGATGTTCTCGCACGACGGCATCCCGCTTCGCGCGACGGTCACGTTGAAGCTCAAAGAAGCCGAGCGCCTGTCGATGGCAGCTTCGGATGCCAGCGGCGGTAAGGGTGGATCGAGCGGAGGCACGACCGGATGAGTGTCGGCAAGGCAGGCGCTGTATCGATCGAGCTCAACCTCGACGGCACCGCGGTGCCGGAGGACCACGTCGTCTCGTTCACGGTCGATCGAGACATGAACCAACCCGACATGGCGATGATCGTCGTCTACAACTCCGACCACAGCTACACCAACAACGTCAAGGTCGGGAGCAGCGTCGAGCTCAAGGTCACTGAAGCCAAGACCACGATCTTCAAAGGCGAGGTCGTGGGACTCGAGCCGTCGTACACCGGCGGTCAGGTCGCGCGGGTCATGATCCGTGCGATGAACAAGATGCACCGGCTCATTCGTCAGAAGAAGTCGGTCACGTTCGCGGACAAGACGGATCAGCAAATGCTCTCGCAGGTCGTACAGGGCGCCGGTCTCACGCTCGATTGGAAGCACGAGAAATCGATCACGTACAAGCACGTCTATCAACACAACCAGACGAACATCGAGTTCTTGCGCACGCGTGCCGCGCGCATGGGCTGTCACATCTGGTGCGTCGATACGAAGCTCAACGTCAAGCAGCCGAATCTCGCGAACGACTCGGGCATCGAGCTCAAGATCAGCCAGTCCGTCGGTGATGGTCAGCAGCTGCGATCGTTCAGTCCGCGTGTGTCGTCGGCGCCGATCAACAAGAAGGTCACGGTCAAAGGTTGGAATCCCGAGACCAAGGAACTGATCACGGGCGAGTACACGAGCACCAGCTCGCCACTCGGCTCCAAGCACGCGGTCACTGCATCTGGTGATCACGGCACGGAGGAGACCTTTACCGTCGATCATCCGATCTGGAGCAAAGAAGAGGCGGACGCGATCGCGAAGGCGAAGTTCACCGATCAATCCCTGAACTTCGTCACCGGTGAAGCGGAAGCGGTCGGCGATCCGAAGTTCGAGCTCGGTACCACGATCAAGTTGACGATCAACCCGAAGGACGCAGCCGATACCTTCAACGGCAAGTACTACGTCATGGGGTTGACCCATCGCTATAACGGTGGCGGCAAGGACCGGAGCGGTGGCTACGTCACTCACCTGCGCGTCGCGCGAGATGCTCTGGGAGGCGAGTAGTGCGCGCTGGCGGACCCCGGCAGGATTCGCTGGATAATACGTCGTATGGCCTGCACTACGGCGTCGTCGTGCAGAACAAAGATCCGGACGGCCTCAACCGGATCAAGGTGAAGTTGCCGTGGCTCGATCAGGGCGACACCGATCAGACCCACTGGGCACAGCTGTTGACCCCGATGGAGGGCGACAAGTTCGGGTGGCTCACGCTCCCCGATGTCGATGATGCGGTCGTCGTGATGTTCGTCGCTGGCGATTCGAGCCAGCCCGTCATCCTCGGCGGTGTCTGGAGCACCAAGGACACCTCGCCGGAGCCGAACGAAGACGGCAAGAATAACTTCCGCGGCTATCGCAGCCGCGCAGGCCACCGCATGATCCTCGATGACAGCGACCAGACGAAGGTCGTCATCGCCGACAAGACCGCGAAGAACGTGATCGGCATCGGCAACTTCGCGACCGCGGGTGCAGGACCGAACAAGTGCGCCGTGTTCAAGCCGCCGATGTCAGGCGATACCGGCGTCTCGATCTCGACGATGGAAGGCGCGATGGAGATCACCTGCAAGCAGGGCAAGCTCTCGATCACGGCCGAGAAGTCGATCAAGATCAGCGCCAAGACCACGATCGAGGTCAAGGCGACCCAGACGATCGACATCAACGGCACTGGCACCGCAAAGCTGACCTCCGGCCAACCCGCAAACTTCGACGCGCCCACGATCAAGATCGCCTGAACGCACCATGAGCTTTCTCTCCATCGATCGACCACACCTGTCGTCGCGGGCCACGAAGTACCGCGGCGTCTGGCTCGCTATCGTGATGGAGAACAAGGACTCGCCCCCGGATAACGGCGGCTACCGCATCAAGATCACGATCCCGCACCTCTCCGAGGGCGAGAAGACGTTCTGGGCGCGGATCGCGGTGCCGATGGGCGGCAAAGGCCGCGGCACGTACCACCTGCCCGAGATCAATGATCAGCTGCTCGTGGTGTTCGAGCACGGTGATCTCCATCGCCCGATCGTCATTGGCGCAGCGCACTCGAATAAACAGCCTCCGCCTGAAAAGCACGAGTCCGGCACGAACAACACGAAGATGATCAAGTCTCGCTCGGGACACCGCATCATCTTCGACGACAAAGACGGCTCCGAGAAGGTCACGATCGTCGACTCGAAGCAGAACCAGATCATCCTGGATTCGGTGAAGAAGGTCGTCTCGATCATCTCGAAGACGGGTGACATCGAGGTCAAGGCGAAAGCCAACGTGATCATGCACTCGAACGCGCTGAAGGTCGGCACGAGCGAAGGCATCACGGCGAAGGCCAAAGATGTCCTCACGCATGCGACCTCGTCGTTCGGGATCAACGCGTCGGCCGAGATCGTGATCAGCGGCTCGCAAGTCCAGACCAACGTCGTCAACTCGCCGGCCGCGCGGGTCTCGGGCTCGGGGACCGGCGACCTCGGCGCTGCGGGCTCCGACGCGTCGAAAGCTCAAGTCGCCGCACAGAGCGGCGCCGCAGGCGCGGGCGGAACTGGCGGCGCGGGTGGCGCGGGCAATGGTGGTAACGCAGGCGGCGCAGGCGGCGCAGGCGGCGCAGGTGGTGCTGGCGGCGGTGCGAGTGGTGCCGGCAACGCGGGCAATACCGCGACGACCACGAGTGGTGGGCTCGGCAATCTGCCGGGCGCGACCGGTCCGATGCCGAGCTCCGGCTCGTCGGGCTCGGTTGTCGACGTGCAGCCGAGCCGCACTGCAGGCACGGCAGGCACTGCAGGCGGCGCCAACGCGGGTACGGGTGGCGCGAACCCGGGTGTTGGCGGTGCGGGTGGTGCAGGCAATGCAGGCAACTCGAACGCGAACGTGAGTGCGGGTGGCGCGGGCAACGCAGGCAACGCAGGTAACGCCGGCGGCGCGAACGCGGGTGCTGCTGGCGCGGGCAACGCAGGCAACGCAGGCAATGCAAGCGGCGCGAACGCGGGTGCTGTTGGCGCGGGCAACGCAGGCAATGCAAGCGGTGCGGGTGCGGGTGCGGGTAGCGCAGGCAACGCAGGTAATGCATCTGGCGGCCCGAACAAAGTGGGCGGCGCGGGCGGCGCCGGTAGTGTGGGCGGCGCGGACGGTGGCGCGGGCAACGCAGCCAATGCAAGTAGTGCATCTGGCGGCGCGAGCCCGGTTGGCGGCGCGGGCACTACAGCGAACGCGTCCTCGAGCGGCAGCGGTGTCAGCAAGACTGGACCTGCAGTAAGTGGCGGCGGAGCTGCAGGTAGCGCGAGCGACGCAGGCGGCGGTGCTGCAAGCGGCGGTGCTGCAAGCGGTGGTGCTGCAAGCGGTAATGCATCGAACGTTGGCGGCGGTGCAGCAGGCACCAGCGAGAGCAATGTCGGCGGTGGCGCATCGAACGGCGGCGCAGCCGCAGGTGGCGCGAGCAATGTCAGTGGCGGTGCCGCAAGCGGCGGCGGATCGAACGTTGGTGGCGCGGCTAGTGGCGGAGCTGACCTCGGTGGCGCGAGCAATGTCGGTGGCGCGAGCAATGTCGGTGGCGCGAGCAATGTCGGTGGTGCGAGCAATGTCGGTGGCGCGAGCAATGTCGGTGGCGCGAGCAATGTCAGCGGCGCATCGAACGTCGGCGGCGCATCGAACGTCGGTGGCGCATCGAACGTCGGTGGCGCATCGAACGTCGGTGGCGCATCGA
>JAYWCI010000039.1:0-6741 GCA_043780895.1 Kofleriaceae bacterium
ACGCGCTCGGCGGCGGAGCCGGCGACGGTCGGCCACACCACGGGCTCGATCGGCAGCTTGTGCGGGCCGAGCTGGTAGCGGGCAGGGCGATCATCGCCGAGGATCAGCGTGCGCATGCCACGGCGTGCGCACAACGTGGCGCACACGAGCGCGGCGAGGTCATCACCGAGGACGACGAGGTCGTAGGAATTACTCGGCACGAGGCGGGCTCGGCGAAGCTAACACGATCCGACCATCGGCAATTTCGCGAACGATCTGCGGCAGCAGTACGTGCTCGGCGGCTTGGATCCGCAGGTGAAGCGTCGCGGCGGTGTCACCGGGATCCACCGGGACGGCGACCTGCGCGAGCACAGGGCCGCCATCGACGCTCGCATCGACGACGTGCACGGTGACCCCGCTCGCCTTCGCCCCGGCCGCGATCGCCTGGCCGGGTGCATCCATGCCCGGAAACGCGGGCAGGAGCGACGGGTGCGTGTTGATCACCCGGCCCGCGAACCGGTCGAGAAAGTGCGGCGTCAGCACGCGCATGAACCCGGCGAGCACGACGAGTTCGACCTCGACCTCGCGCAAGCCGGCGATCAACAGATCCTCGAACGCCATCCGCGCGAGCCCGCGGTGATCGATCGCGAGCGCGGGCTTGCCGGCAGCGGTCGCGCGCGCGAGGGCAGGCGCACCAGGGTTGTTGGAGATGACGATCGCGATCCGTGCCGCGCCGAGCTGGCCGCGCGCTTCGGCGTCGAGCAGCGCTTGCAGATTAGTCCCCGCCGCCGAAACCAGAACGCCGATGTTCATGGCTAGACGAAGCGAGAGGCGTCGCCGCCGTCGCGCGGGACGAGCCTTCCGACCACACGCGCCGAGACCGCGGCGAGCAGCTCGACGGTGCGCTCGGCTTCTGCGATCGGGACGATGATCAGCATGCCGAGGCCCATATTGAACGTGCGATCCATCTCGGCTTCGGCGATGCCTGCACTCGCGATCAGCTTGAAGATGCCGGGCACGTCCCACGTCGAGCGATCGAGCTCGACCGCGAGCGTGTCGTCGGCAAAGATCCGCGGCGGGTTCTCGATCAAACCACCGCCGGTGATGTGCGCGCCGGCCTTCCAGGCGATCCCAGCCTCCCCGAGCTGGCGGAACGCCGAGGCGTAGATGATCGTGGGGCGCAGCAGCGCATCGGCGACCGTATCGCCACCGAGCTCCGCGGGCGTGGCATCGAGCGGCAGCTTCAGCTCCTCGAGCACGACCTTGCGCGCGAGCGAGTGGCCGTTCGAGTGCAGGCCCGCCGAGGGCAGGCCGATCACGACATCGCCCGCGACGAGGTCACGGGTCGGCCGGATCTTCTTCTTGTCGACGACGCCGACACAGAAGCCGGCGAGGTCGTAGTCGCTGCCGTGATACAGGCCCGGCAGCTCGGCGGTCTCGCCACCGACGAGCGCGCAGCCCGCCTGGCGACAGCCATCCGCGATGCCCGCGATCACGGTCGCGGCGGTGTCGACCGAGAGCGCGCCGGTCGCGAAGTAGTCGAGAAAGAACAGCGGCTCGGCACCGGTCACGAGCACGTCGTTGATGCACATCGCGACGAGGTCGATGCCGATCGTGTCGTGGCGGTTCGCAGCGAACGCGGTCTTCAGCTTCGTACCGACGCCGTCGGTGCCGCTGACCAGGATCGGCTCTTCGTAGCCGGTCGGAATCCGACACAGTGCGGCAAAGCCGCCGATACCGCCGAGCACCTCGGGGCGCATCGTCGATTTTGCGAGCGGCTTGATTCGATCGACCAGGGCGTTGCCAGCGTCGATGTCGACCCCCGCGTCCTTGTAGGTGAGCGCCATCGAACGCTCGTGTACCACACGCCAACCCCCCAAAGAGGTCGTATGCTCGGGGTGATTGGTCATCGATGTTGTCGTACCGGCTCGCGATCACGCGGCCACGCTGGCCGCCGTCTTGCGAGCTCTTCCCGCGCGGACCGTGCGCTCGGTCGTCGTCGTCGATCGGGCCTCGCGCGACCGCACCGCCGAGATCGCACGCGACGCCGGCGCGCTCGTGCTCCGCGAGTACACCGGTGGCTATGGTGCGGCCTGCCAGCGGGCGCAGGCGCACTTTTCGTCGCTCCCGCGTGTCCCGGATCTCGTCGTATTCATCCCGGGTGACCGCCCGGCGGCGGCCGCGCTACTTCCCTCGCTCGTCGCGCCGATCGAGACCCGCGGCCTCGAGCTCGTGCTCGGCACCGATTCGACCAAGCACGCGATCGGTGAGCGCGTGGTGATCGGCCTGATCGACACCGTGTATCGCCATCGCTGGTCCGGCGTCGGCCCGGTCCGCGCCCTCAAGTTCCCCGCGCTCGTGGCGCTCGGCATGCGCGACCGGGGCGCCGGCTGGGATGTGGAGATGTTGGTCCGCGCGACCAAGCTCGGCCTCACGAGCGACGAGGTCAGGCTACCCGCCGAGGAGGGCACAGTCCGCACCAAGGTCGGCTCGCGCGCGCTGCTCCATATTCTGCGCCACGCGACCATGCGATGATTCTCGGGTGAACGACGGGTTGGACAGGTTTGCGCGGGACTTTCCGGCCGGCACCGTGCTGTTCGAAGAGGGCCAGCGGGGGGACTTCATGTACGTCGTCACGACGGGCGAGGTCGAGATCCGCCGGATGGTCGGCGAGAACGAGCGCGTGCTCGCGATCATCCCCCCCGGCGAGTTCTTCGGCGAGATGTCGATCCTCAACTCGCGGCCGCGCAGCGCGACCGCGGTGGTCCAGATCGATTCGCGCCTGCTCGTGATCGAGGGCAAGACGTTCGAGGCGATGCTGCGCGCTCGCCCCGAAATCGCGCTGCGGATCATCAAGTCGCTCGCGCTGCGGCTCGAGAGTGCGAACCAGCAGGTCGAGCTGTTGCTGTTGCCGACCGCGAACCATCGCGTCGTGCAGTGCCTTCGCCACATGGCCGAGGAGCAGATCCTGCTCGCCGGCACGCCAGTCAATATCGGCACCGCGATCCTCGTCCCGAAACGGGTCGAGGACATCGCGACGCGCGTCGGCTTGCCGGTCCACGAGGTGATCGAGGTCGTCGATCGGCTACGCGCCGCGCGCCTGGTACTCCTCGCCGAGGATGCGGGTATCGACGGACATGGCTTCATCGTTCCCGAGGTCGGACGACTCCTCGAGTTCTTGGAATTTCTGACACTGAAAGATCGCTTCGGATCGTAGCTAGGCCGCGACGGAGCCGTCGCGAATCGCCATCACTTTGCGCACGAGCGCGGGGAGCTCGTCGCTCCGGCCCTGAATGATGGTCTCGATCTCGGGCGCCATCTGCCGGAGCTGACCGACCAACGCTTGCGCGGTGGTGCCAGTCAGCAACGACGAGACGACAGCGACGATGAACGTACCACCCCAGATCTCTCGCGTCGCTTCCGACGCAGATCCGGCCTGGACTACTGTGAAACCTTCAGCCTGGAGAGCGCGGACAATTTCCTCACGCTCGGTACTGATCTCGTTGACGACAAGGATCGAAGACATCGCGACCTCACGTAACAGGGGACGCTTACCGCCCGAGTGTCTACCAAGTTCTTGCTGCGGCTGCGAGAGAAAGCCGCTGGAAACGCACGGGATAATAGGCTATCAGGTGCATCCCATGGCCTGGTGGTCACGTACGCAGGGGCTGGCCGAACAGCCCAAAAAGTCCGTTCCAAAGGGGATATGGACCAAGTGCGAGCGTTGCAATACGACGCTATACGAGGCCGATCTCGACGCAAATCTGCGGGTTTGCGCGAGCTGCAACCATCACTTCCGGATGCCGACCCAGGGTCGGATCGAGATGGTGATCGATGAAGGCTCGTGGGAAGAGCACGACCTCCAGCTCGAGAGCACCGACCCGTTAGGGTTCCGGGTCGACGGCAAGAAGTACGTCGATCAGATCAAGAGCAGCATGCGCAAGGTCGGCCCCGGTGACGCGTACCGCGCGGGCACCGGCGCGATCGGCGGCATCCCGGTCGAAGCCGGATTCTTCGTCTTCGAGTTCATGGGCGGCTCGATGGGCTCGGTCGTGGGCGAGAAGATCACGCGCCAGCTCGAGCGCGCCGTCGCCCACAAGCGCCCGGCGCTCCTGTTCTCGGCCTCCGGAGGCGCGCGCATGCAGGAAGGCGTGCTCTCGCTGATGCAGATGGCGAAGACCTCCGCCGCTCGCTCGCGGTTGCGCGAGGCACGCGTGCCGTACATCGCGGTGCTCTTGCATCCGACCACCGGTGGGGTCGCAGCCTCGGTCGCGATGCTCGGAGATTTGACCATCGCGGAGCCCGAGGCCCTGATCGGCTTTGCGGGTCCGCGCGTGATCGAGCAGACGATCCGCCAGCAGCTGCCGCCCGGGTTCCAGCGCTCCGAGTTCCTGCTCGAGCACGGCATGGTCGACATGGTCGTCCATCGCAAGGATCTCAAGCGCACGCTCGAGCGTTCGCTGCGCTGGTTCCAGCACGGTCACGATGCGAATCGTCGGACCGGCACCGTCGGCGACGTCGAGCTCGAGATGCCGCACACAGACTGACCAGATGGAGTATCGCGAGGTACTCGATCGCCTGGTCTCGGCGCGCCGGTTCGGCGTGAAGCTCGGGCTCGAGCGGATGACCGAGCTGCTCGCGCGGCTCGGCCATCCCGAGCGCCGGATGGGGCTCGTGATCCACGTCGGTGGTACGAACGGTAAGGGCTCGGTCGTCGCGATGATCGCCGCGCTGGTGCGAGCCCAGGGCAAGCGCGTCGCGACGTACACCTCACCGCATCTCTCGACGCTGCGCGAGCGCGTGCAGCTCGATGGGGTGATGGTTTCGGAACCTCAGATCGTGGAGGCCTACGCGCAGGTCGCGGCCGCAGGCGGCGACGAGCTCACGTTCTTCGAACAGATCACGGCCATGGCGTTCGTGATCATCGGTGCCGCAAACGTCGAGGTGACAGTGCTCGAGGTCGGGCTCGGTGGCCGGCTGGATGCGACGAACGTCGTCCATGCGCCAGTCGCTGTGATCACGAACATCGCGATGGATCACGAGGCGATCCTCGGCGACACGATCGAGAAGATCGCGGCGGAGAAGGCCGGCATCTTCAAACCGAACCAGCAGATCATCGTCGGTCAACCGGTGCTGCTGCGCTTTGCTCCTGCGGCCCAGCTCGTCGAAGAGCTCGGCCCGGAGTCCGCGCTCGTCGGCCACCACCAGCAGCGGAATGCAGCGCTCGCGATCGCGGCGCTGCGAGCGATCGGCCTGCCGGTCGAGATCGCCGCGCTGGCGCGCGTCGTTCATCCCGGTCGGTTCGAGCGCTTCGAGGACCTGATCCTCGACGGCGCCCACAATCCGCACGGTGCGAGAGCGCTCGCAGCCACGTTGCAGAGCTTGAATCTGAAGCCCGTGCTCGTCACCGCGATCAGCGCGGACAAAGACGTCCACGCGATCATCGGCGAGCTCGCCGGCCAGGTCAGTGCGATCGTCGCGACCCGATATCAGCAAGATCGATCGCTGGAGCCCGAGGCGCTCGCCGCGATCTGCGGCACGCCACATCACGCGCCCGCGCTACCGAGTGCGGTCACGCTCGCGCGCACCCTCGGCTCGCCGATCCTGATCGCCGGATCGCTGTTCCTCGTTGGTGAGGCGCGCGTCGCCTATGTCGGCGCGCCCGCGGATCCGATCGCGACTAGCGATCCTCCGGCGAAACCCAGCTGAGATCGAGCCGGGTCTGCGGATCGCCATCCCACGAGCGCTGGCGAAACTTCGCTTTGAGATTCGTGGCGCCGGCTCGCTCGATCAACCCCGCGAAGAACCCCATCATCTGGAAGCACGCGGCTTCCTCTGCGACGCGACCCATGTGAAAGCGCGGCACGATCTGCGCGGCACCGGGGTGCAGGAGCGGCACGTCGAGGGCATCGAAATCGAAGAACGTCTGGCGCAGCACGCGAAAGCGGTTGATCGATTCGACCGGATCACCCTCGGCGAGCAACATCGGATACGCGACCACGAGCTGCATCGCCGAGCGCCGGCCCCACAGCTCGACGCCGGCCAGCTCGCTCTTGCCGACATACTTCAGTATCGCGTTACCGACTCGCTCGAACGTGTCCATCGGATACCAGCCGGCCGGATCGATCGTGTCCTCGAAGAAGTAGTGGAGGTCACCCGGGTCCAGGACGATGTGCCACTCGACCGACTTGTTCGCTCGCACCATGCGCACGTAGTCCAGGAAGAGCAGTCCCTTGACCTGGTGTGGCATGGTGGTGAGCATAGCGATCCCGTGGGGCACGTCACGCTCGGGGACCTGGGGCCTGGGGTAGCGAACGGTTAGCGGAGTCGAAATTTGCCTCCGTCGTCCAGCGTTTGTACGATTCCTTGTATGCGCCTCGCACTGCTGACTGTGCTGCTCACTGGGCCGGTTGCCATCGCGGCGCCCCACAAGAAGAAGGCAGCGCCGCCTTCACCCTCTTCATCGCCTTCGGCTGTTCCGACGGCGCGACCGACCGCGGCTGATTCGCCCGACGATCCGGCGGCGCTCGCGATGTCCCCGAACGGTCCGCACGGCGAGGGCGAGTACGGCGGCGTGAAGCCGGGCGTCCTGCCGCGCGCGGACAACGGCAAGAAGCCGAAGCGGACGCCCTCGAAGGGCACGCTGTCGTGGATTGGCTTCGAAGCGAAGGGCGGCGGGGCCGAGGTGTTTCTCCAGTCGGTCGCCGCGTTCGAGGTCGCACAGCACGTCGAAGGCTCGACGCTGGTGGTCGATCTCGGTGG
>JAYWCI010000040.1:0-20321 GCA_043780895.1 Kofleriaceae bacterium
GCAGACCGTAATCATCAGCTGGTGACGCGCCCGGCCCTGATCCGCCTCGCCGCCGGCGAAGTACGCGGCGCACAGGGCCTCGATCAGATCGCTGTCGTCAACAAAGCTGCCGACCTCGGCGGAGATCGCTTGCCTCGCTTGCCGGAGCTGCGCGGTCGCTCCGGCTCGTAGCTCGAGCGTGATCTTCTTGATCGCGAGATCTGGATCTTTCAGATCGCTCGGTCGATCGCCCTGCTCGTGCCCAGCGACGAGCTCCTCGACCTGCCGAACATTCATGCCGCGCGCGGCCTCGCGCCACTCGTCCACGGTCTCCGCTGTGGTCACCCGAGAGAGCTCGCGCAACGCCGTGTAGCTCTGTTCACCCGACTCCAGCATCTCGCCGAGCACCGGGAGCTCTTCGATCGCGAACGCCACGCGAACATGTTCGCGCGCGACCTTCGGCGTATAGCCGAAGACCTCATCGAGATACTCCGAGAGCGAGCCGCGTCCGAAGTGGCTCCAGATCCGCAGTCGCACCGCTCGGGTCAACAGGTGCGCCCTGTCGTGCTCGAGCCGGCGCTCGGCCTTCGCGATCCGACGCAACTCTCGATCGACGGCCTCGGGGCCCATCGCCAGGTTCGCGATGACTCCATTGATGTTGCTCGACTCCGCAGACGCTTGACCCACTTGAAACATCACCCACTCCTCGTTGCGTTGACGAGGTCACAGTAGCACTGGGTCGTGCGCACATCGGTCGATCGACGGTCCGACTGATGCCGCGCCGCGCAGCACATACGATCGAAGCACGTGGGACGTCGCCGATCGTTGCGCGCTTGCGACGATCGTTCGATCGGCTTCGCCTCCGCCCTTCCGACCTGAAAATCCGACACGGACAGCAGGTGCTGCTGTCGCACGAATCGGCTCGACGCGCGCAGCTATTCTCCGAACCCAGGCGCCGGCGGTCTGCATATCGCACAACCGGACAGTCGAACGCGGGCAACGCGCTCCGCACACGCGAGGGCGGCCGCCGTCATGATGTCGAGCTTGCCGGCGCATCAAGTGGAAGCTCATGCGCTTCGCACCGGCGGTGCCACACCGCGCTCCATGATGTGGTGAGCTTCGTCTCAGCTCAGGTCCCCTGAAACGACTTCCGGGTTTCCGGTCGCTACGCCGCGCGAGTCGCCCAGAAGTTCGACATGATCGGCCACAGCCGATCGGCGGCCTTGCGCGAGACCACCGCGCCGACGTGCCCGCCGCCCTGGACGACGAGCTGCTTGTCGACCGACGACGTGCGATCGACAATGGGGGCCGCGCTGTCGACCGGCACGATGTGATCGTCGGTGAACGCGATCGCGAGCACCGGGCACTTGATGGCGGAGAGATTCACCGGCCGACCAGCGAGCGAGAAGCCGCCGCGGATCAGGCGGTTCTCGCGATAGAGCTCCTGGATGTACTGCGCGTAGCACGCCCCCGGGAACGAGACGTTGTCGCTGCCCCAGCGCTCGGTCGCGAGCATGCCCTCGAGGAACTCGTCGTCCCACGCGCGATCGAGGAGCGCGACGGTCTTCACCATATCGCCCGCGGGCCTCAGCATCTTGAACGTCGCCTGCATCAGCGGCCACGGCACGTTGCCGAACGCGGCGATCATCGAGCCGATGTCGAACGTCGGGACGCGGGTCCACGTCGTCATGATGCCGGCCTTGTCGAAATCGAGCGGTGCGGCGAGCGCGAGGTACGAGGCGATATACTCGGGGAACGCGGCGATGTAGGTCGTCGCGAGCGTGCCACCGAGGCAGTAGCCCAGCATGTGGACCTTGCCCGATGGGCCGTAGCGCGCGGCGACCCGCGTCGCGCGACCGATGTAACGACCGGCGATGTCGTCCCACGTGAGGTAGCGATCTTCGGCGCCGGGCGTCCCCCAATCGATGCAGAACACCTCGTGGCCCTGCGCGACGAGCCACTCGATCAGCGAGCGCTGAGGCCCGAGATCGAGGACGTACCAGCGATTGATCAGCGACGGGACCATCAGGATCGGCGTCTTGAACTTCGGCACCGCCGGTGCGAACCGCATGAGCTTCCACTTGTTCTCGGTCCACACCACGGTGTGTGGCGTCGCGCCGACGAGCGCGGGGCCCTTCGGCACGCGCTTCCACAGCGCGACGATCGAATCGAGCGGAGACTTGGTCGGGCTCATCACGCGTACAGCGCTTCGAAGCGAGCGTTGAGCCGCTCGTAGACCGCCTTGCGGCGGAGCTTGAGCGACGAGGTCAGCGTGCCGTCCTCGACGGACAACGGCGCGTCCGCGATGAAGAACTTCTTGATCGATTCGTAGCGTGCGAGCTCGGCATTGATCGCCTCGACGCGCCGAGCAACGAGCTGATCGCGCTCGCTGGCCGGGACCTCGGGGCGCGTCCAGATCGCGGCGACGAGGTAGCTGCGCGCATCGCCGTAGACCACGAGGCGCTCGATCACCGGATCGTCGACGAACTTCGCCTCGATGTTCGCGGGCGGCACGTTCTTGCCACCGGCGGTGACGAGGATGTCCTTCTTGCGATCGATGATCTGCAGGAAGCCATCGTCGGTCCACCGACCGACATCGCCGGTGCGGAACCAGCCGTCGTCGGTAAACGCGGCCTTGGTGGCCTCGGGATCCTTGAAGTAGCCTTCGAACACGTTGTCTCCGCGCGCGAGGATCTCGCCGTCGTCGTCGAGGCGAAGCTCGACCGAGGGGAGTGCCTTGCCGACGGTGTCGAACCGATACGACTCGGGCTTGTTGAGCGTGAGCGTCGGCGAGGTCTCGGTCAGGCCGTACCCCTCGATGATCAGCAGGCCGTGCGCGTGGAGCTGCTGCTTGATCTCGACCTTGAGGCCGGCGCCGCCCGAGAGGCAGAACCGTAGATTTCCGCCGGTGACCGCCTTCAACGCGGCCTTGGTATCGGGCTGCGCCGCGACGAGCCGCGCGATCTTTTCCCAGTACGCGGGCACGGACATGAACACGTGCGGTGCGATCACCGGCAGAAGCTCGAGCGCGTCGGCGGGCGTCGCGAGGTAGGTCTCCCACGCGAGCAAGTTGCCGGCGCACAGCTCGCCCCAGCCGAAGATGTGGCTGAGCGGCAGCCAGAGGAGGTCGCGATCGCCCTCCTCGAGGAGAGGCGCGTTGCTCTCGAGCCAGTCGCGGCCGTTCGAGCCGATATTGCGGTGCGACAGCGGCACGCCCTTCGGATTGCCCGAGGTGCCACTCGTGTAGAGCATCTCGGCCGGGTGATCGAGCTCGAGCGCGTTGTAGCGCGCATCGACGATCGTGGCCGTGACCGCATCGCGGCTCGCCGCGGCTTGCACCGAGTGCGGATCGGAGACCGTCGAATCGATCGTCCACGCGCAGCTGTCGAGGTCGATGATCTGCGGCCTGGTCGCGAGCTGGGCGAGCGCCTTCTCGAGGCGCGCCGAGGGCTCCTTGCCCGCGACGAACACGTGCTCGATCTCGGCGTGACCGAGGATGTACGCGACCTGATCGGGCGTCGAGGCCGGATAGATCGGCACGAACACCGCACCGGCGGTCTGCGCGCCGAGCGCCGCGCTCGCCCACGCGACCGAGTTCGCCGCGAAGATCGCGACGCGCTCACCGACGGCGACGTCGCGGTCGATCAACCAGCGGGCGACGCCGCGGATCTGGCTCGCGAACTGGCCCCACGAGACGGGTTGCCAGGCGCCGGCCTGGTCGCGGACCTGGAAGCGCGGCTTGTCGCGATGGGTTGCGAGGCGCGAAAACACGGCGGCGGGTGCCGGCGCGATCGTGAGGAGCTTCGTGACGTCCATGGCTAGGGGGCCTTCCGTGCGTGGAGCTGTTCCTCGAGATCGAACAAGCGGCTCTCCATCTGGTTGAGCTTGTGGAGCGTGAGCTCCTGGTCGCGGCGGTTCGGCAAGCCGACCATCGACCACCAGCGAGTCATCGCTTGATCGCTCGCGGCCTTGGTCTTCATCACGGTCGTGAGCAGCGCGCCGGCTGGACCGATCACGCTCGGGTTGGAGAGCGTCTTCTCGACGAACTGCGTCGTCGCCTTCTCCCACGCACCGAAACCCTTTTTCCACATGTCCCAGATGGTCGGCACTACGGTGTCACTTTCTGCCCGAGGGCGAACCGCCGGACGTACGTGGCGGTCGTGAAGTCCTCGGCGGCTTCGTCTTGCTTGCTCTCGGCGCGGGCGACCTCGCCAAAACACTCGAACATGAAGATCGTGGTGCGCTTGCTCACGACCGGAGTGCCGGTCGAAGGCGTGCGCACGACGTTCGTGCGCACGCGTAGCACCGGCGAGAACTGGACGTAGGGCACGTCCAGCCGCTCGCCCGCGGTGACATCGACATCGACCTTGTCCGTGCCGACGAACGGCAGCCCCGCGACGGTCGCGCTCGCGAGCGCCGCGGTCGTCGAGTAGGTCAGGCCATCGGTCAACGGGAACCGGAGGAGCGCGATCGGATCGGCATAGCGGATCAGGGTCTTGCCCGCGGTGGGCGCTTGTTCTTGTGAAGCGGTGCCATCGAGCCAGAGCGCGCGATCATCCTGATGATAGATGCCGTCGAGGCCCGAGCCCGCGCCGACGGTGAACTGGCCGGTCGGGAACTGATCCGCGTACCACTGCGCGGCGAGCTGGATCGGACCGAGCGCGACGACCGCGTCCTCGGCGGACTCGACCGAGAGATCGTAGATCCCGTTCGAGGGCGTGAGATTGACCGTGCGATTGGCGCCCGCGTAGTAGTCGACCGTGAAGCCGTATGCGATCGGGAGCTCGTCGGCGGTGATCTGACCATCTCGGTTCGGCACGCAGTTCGGCAGCACCGGCGTCGGATCGGGTTGCGGCGTGAGGTTCGTGCTGCAGGCAGCGAGACCGATGAAGATTACAACGCGCATCAGAATGCAAACCCCGCGCGGACGCGAAACGATTGTGCGGTCTGCGCTTTGAGAGTGGTGTTATCGAACGCCGCGCCCGGTGCGAGCACGCCGTAATCGAGCGTGAGCGCGAAGCCATCGCGGCTGACGTAGCGGAGCTCGGGATCGAGCTCGATACCGAGCGCGCGCTGGCCGCTCAGCGTCGAGGTCGCCTCGACCGCCCACGAGGCGATCAGCGCGGCGCCGGCCTCGAGGTGCCCGCCGCCGACCTCGAGCAGCGTCATCTTCGCGTGCGGGCGCAGATACACCGCGTCGGTGATCGTGCCGATGATCTCGCGGAACAAGATCTGGTCGATGTGGAAGTCAGGATGAAACCGGAAGTTGTCGACGGTGCGATCGCCAGGCGCGCTCGCCTGCGGTCCATCGAACTGACCTGGAATGGTCGCGCCCTGGCCCGCGGCCGGGAAGGCGCCGAAGCCAGGCGCACTATCGCCGCTCGCGTAGCCGAGATCGAATCCGATCTTCCCGACGCCGACGTTGACGTCGCTCTCGAGAGCGAGGCCGAGCTGCTTCGACGTGATCGGCTCGGTCACCGCGGCACCCGGGATCAGCGATGGCTGGGCGACATTCGCGGCGAGGTACGCGAGTTCGGCCTCGATCCGGAACCGGTCGCTCGAGATCCGGAACCAGCCGCCGGTCGCGGTTGCCGTGAAGCCGCGCGCGCTGAGGTCATTGCTCGTGAAGCTCGTGACCGGCGCAGCCGTTGGTAGGTACGAGGCCGGAACATCGCGATCTTGCGTGCGATGTGAGATATAGACCGCGTACTCGACGCTGGTCTTGCCCGCCGCGGCACGACGCGCGAGCGCCGCGGGCGAGTGGATCTTGAGGATCGCGAGCGTTGGACCAGCGACCGCGTCGCTCGGCTCGAGCGAGATCGGACGACCACCATCTTTGCTCGTCGTGAACGGGCCGCTGGAGGTCCAGTCGTAGGCGACCGCGAGCAGGTGACCGAACAGCGGCGACACGAACGCCGCGCGATCCGAGGCGTCGCCGTGATCGCAATCCTCACAGTCGCCACCGTTCGCATTGATGCCGAGCCCGAAGTGCGCGCCCATGCGGCCGACCGCGAGCGTGCCGGCGGGCGTGAGCGCTTCGGCCCACGCGCGCTTGACGACGACCGTCGTCGGCCGCTGGCCGCCACTGGTCGCCGGCGAACCACCCGCGAGATCCGGCGAGCCACCGAGCGCGACGTTGTCGAGCCAGTCGACACGCGCCTTGACCGCGACGCCGACACCGGGCGCGTACGCCGCGAGATCGGTGCGCGCGCGCATGTCGTTGCTCTGGATCAGCTGACCGCCACCGAGCGGAATCGGAAAGATCGGCTTGCCGGTGGTGTCGAGCCCGCGATCGAGATCGAGGTTATAGAGCTGCGCCGTGCGCACGCGCAGCGCACCGTGGATCACGAGCTCGACCTTCTCGCGCGGCGCCGCGTACAACCGCGGCGTGAGCTCCGAGCCGAGCGACGCGAGATCCGCGCCGAGCGGCAGCCGATCCGAATCGTCGATCGGCGGCGGCCCGAAGCCTTCGCGCACTTTCGGCGGCGCTTCCGGATCGACCTGCGCGACGTTGACGTCGGTGTGGTTCGTGCCACCACCACCGCCGCCCATGGTCTCGGTAGGCGCGACCGGCGCTGGCGTTGGAGCGGACTCGAGGTCCGCCATCGAGCGATCGGTATCGAGGAAGGTGACGAGGTCCCGCGTCGAGGCGTTGTGCGCCTCGACCATCGGGATGTGACCACAGTGCTGATAGACCTCGAGCTTGGCATTCTGGAGCTCGTTGACGAGCCGATACGCGAAGCTCACCGGCGTCACCTGGTCCTGTGCGCCCCACAGCAACAACACCGGCTTCGCGAAGCCACGCAGCTGCTCGTGCAACGTCCCGAAGTGATGGCCGCGCGCGACCGCGAGAGCCGCAGCCTTCGTGCCCGGTCGATCCATGCTGTCTTCGACCCGCTCGACGCGCGCCTGCGTGACCCAGCGCTCGTCGTAGTACGCGAGTGGCGCACGGTCCTCCATGCGCTCCGTGTAGAACAGCCCGAACAGGAGCTCGCCGAGCCCGGACTTCTGCGCCCAGCGGAAGAAGCTGGGCACTTGATCGTCGTAGACGTACGCGTCGTAGAGTGCGACGCGACGCACGCGCGCGGGATGCTGGACCGCCATCGCGAGCGATACCGAGGTGCCCCACGAATGGCCGACGATCGCGACATCGTCGACGCCGAGCTTGTCGAGCACGTGCCATACGAGGTCCGCTTGCGCGGCCGGCGAGTAATCGCCCTCGGGCCGGCTCGTCCAGCCGAAGCCCTTGAGATCGATCGCGATCACGCGATGATGCGCGGCGACCGGAGGAGCGACGCTCGCCCAGCTCTCGAGCGAGGCGCCGTAGCCGTGGATCATCACGACCGCGGGACCGGAGCCGGTCTCGCGATAGCGCACGTGGATGCCGTCGACGTCGACGAACGTCGCATCGGCGGGCGCACCCGCAAGCGGGCCCGCGTGAAAGCTCGGACAGCCCGCGAGGGCGAGCACGAGCGCGCATGTGGCGAGTGCTCTCAAGGAATCAACCTGCGGACTTCGGCGTCGCCGCTACCGTTACCGAACTCGACCGCGGACGACTCGGAGGTCGTCGACGGGGCGGTCGCGGTGGCGACCGAGCCAAAGCACTCCGCGATCCACGCGAACGAATGGACCGAGTAGTACGGCGAGAAGCCGGTCTGGAACTGGGTCAGCACCGTACCGACGCGGAGCACTGGAAAATCTCCGTACGGCGTGGCCATCGTGCCGGTCTGATCGACGTTCGAGACATACTTCTCGGTGTAGTTGACGTACGTGGTGGCGCCCGACAACGTCGCATAGCCGACGACGTTGCTTGTCGAGGTCCAGGTCGAGCTCGCGCCGAACGGCACCGCGAGGATGCGCGCCGGCGGCGTGTAGACGAGCTCGGTGTAGCCCGTCCCACCGTTCGGCGAGACGACCCCGAGCAGCGTCACGCCCGTCGAGTCGACGTGAAACACGCCCATCAGATCCGAACCCTTCGCGAGCGTCGTCACGTACGTCGCGGTCGCGAAGCCCGCGTCTCCCGCCCACCACTTGCCCGCCGGGGCATCGAGCGTGACCGCGCTGTCGGCATCGTTCGTGAGCGCCCCCGTCAGCGACCACGTGCGCGTGTTACCGGTCGAGGCGGTGCCTTGCGTGCTCCAGATCGCGCCGGTCGCGATCCGGTAGTTCGCCATCTTGCCCGCGGCGAGCGGCACTTCATTCGCGCTGATCATGCCGTCGTGGTTCGGCACGCACAGCGCGTTCGTTCCGCCATCGACGTTGCTGCCACTGCCGCTGCCATCGCCGGCATCGCCGGCATCGGTCGTGGCCGGGCTGCACGTGCCATCTGCGCGGCAGAAGTGCGAGGCGCACTGGTCATCGCTCGTGCACACCGTGCCCGAGCTCGACCCGCACGCTGCAGCAACCGTTATGCTGCATCGCAGCACAAAATCAGCGATCCGGGTCGACATGCGGCGCACGCTAACGAGCGTGATGAGGATCTGTCAAGGCTTCTTTTGCGGCGCAACAAATTCGGCTCTTGCAGTGCGACAATGATCCCAATAAGGTGCAGCCGTGGCGACGGTCCTCATCAAGAAGTACGGCAATCGCCGCCTCTACGACACGGGCGACTCGCGCTACATCACGCTGGACGAGCTCGCGACCAAGGTGCGCGGCGGCACCGATGTTCGCGTGGTCGATGCGCAGACCGGCGAGGACCTCACGCAGGCAAGCCTCGTGCAGGTCGTGCTCGAGGCCGGCAACGCCGCGAAGTTTCTACCGACCCAGCTGCTCACGCAGATGATCCGGCTCTCGGATGATTCGCTCGCCGAGTTCTTCAGCCGCTACGTCACGAACGCGCTCGACCTCTATCTCCAGGCCAAGCGCGGCGTGCAGTCGCTCGGCGGCTACAGCCCGCTCGCACAGATCCCGATGGCCGCGACCGATGCGCTCGCGCGGATGTGGATGGGATCACCGTTTGGTGGCTATCAGCCTCAGTACGGCGGTGGTTACGCGGCTCCTCCGCCGCCCTATCCCACGCCCGCGACGCCGCCTTCGGAGCCGCCGCCTGATGCACATGATGTGCAGCAGCCGGAGGTGACCGCGAGGCCGAACAACGGGGATGACGTCGCGGCGATGCGACGCGAGCTCGAAGAGCTCAAGCAAGCTGTGCGAGAGAGCATCAGAGCGCGACCCGCCCCCCGTAAGAAAAAGAAACCGACCGAGTAGCGCAGCGTCAGTCGACGCCGTACGCGCGCAGCTTCTTCCACAGGGTCGTATGGTCGATCCCGAGGAGTTGCGCGGCACGTGTCTTGTGGTTTCCACACAGCTGCACGACGCGAAGGATGTGCTCGCGCACCACTTCGTCAAGCGTCGGCACGTGGGGGGCAGCTTCGTCGGTAGAGCTCATCACGGCGATCGAGAGCTAGAATATAATGCACTGCAACAACACCGGAATCTATCACGCGCTGCGTAACTCATTGTTTATGCGGGGCGACGCGCGAATCTCTATTGCATCGCAGTAGATTTTTGGGCTATCGCAGCACGCATGGAGCGGACTCTTCAACCGTCGGTGCCCACCCTGACGTCAGGCTCGCCCACCAAGGCCTATCGTCGTTACGTCCTCGCGATCCTGGTGTTCGTCTACATGATGAACTTCGTTGATCGACAGATCCTCGCGATCCTCGGTCCCGCGATCATGAAAGAGTTCACCCTGACCGATTCGCAGTTCGGCTTGATGTACGGCACCGCGTTCGCGTTGCTCTACACCACGCTCGCGCTGCCGATCGCGTGGTTCGCAGATCGCAGCTCGCGCCGCAACATCATGTCGGTCGCGGTGCTCGTGTGGAGCGCTTTCACCGCGCTGTGCGGCGCTACGCACTCGTTCACGCAGATCTTCCTCGCGCGCATCGGCGTCGGCGTCGGTGAAGCCGGCGGCGTGGCGCCCGCGTATTCGTTCATCGCGGACTACTTTCCGAAGTCGCAGCGTGCGCGCGCACTCTCGGTCTACTCGCTCGGCATTCCGCTCGGCAGCGCGTTCGGGATCCTGTTCGGCGGCTTGATCGCGCATGCCTTGAGCTGGCGCTGGGCGTTCGTGATCGTCGGTGGCGTCGGCGTGCTCGTCGCTCCGATCTTTCGCCTCACCGTGCGCGATCCGAAGCGGGGTGGCTACGAGTCCCCGGCGATCACCGCCGCTGCACCCGCGACGGCACCGCCCACGCCCCCGACGGTGCTCGAGGTGTTCCGCATCGTATCGAAGAAGTCCTCGTTCTGGCTGCTCTCGTTCGGCGCCGCCGCGTCGTCGGTGTGCGGCTACGGCGTCGCCGGCTGGCTGCCGAGCTTCTTCAAGCGCAGCCTGCACCTCGGTGATGTCGATCGAGCCTGGTACTACGCCGGCATCACGCTGATCGGCGGCTGCCTCGGCATCCTCTGCGGCGGCATCCTCGCCGATCGCGCGGGCAAGGCGAGCAAGCGCGCGTATCCGATCATCCCGGCGCTCGCGTTCCTGATCTCCTTGCCGTGCTTCTTCCTCGCGATGAACACCTCGTCACTCGTGGTCGCGTTCCCGCTGTTCCTGATCCCGACCGGCCTCAACCTCATGTGGCTCGGCCCGATCATCACGGCGGTGCAGCACCTCGTGCCCGCGCACATGCGCACGACCGCCTCTGCGATGTTCCTGCTGATCAACAACCTGCTCGGCATCGCGGTCGGCCTCTGGTACTTCGGGTTCATCTCCGACAAGCTCAAGCCTCACTTCGGTGACGAGTCGCTGCGCTACGCGCTCTACACGGGCCTGGGCTTCTACGTGATCTCGTCCGCGCTGTTCCTGCTCGCCTCGCGCAAGCTAACAAGGCACTGGGTTGAATAGCTGCATCGCAGCACTTACGTCGATTTGTCGATGAAGATTATTTTGTGCAATGCAACAAATCGGGCCTTGACGACCTCGTGCAGCAAACTTAAGGTGTGGGTAACCAAGGAGCCATGACCATGTCGACCGATACCAAGAACCAGCCCCCCGCCGCCGCCGCCGCCCCCTCGATGCAGAACCCCTTCGTCGGCTTTGATCCGATGACCGCATGGGCGCAAGGCCAGACCCAGATGCAGCAGATGATGGCGGACGCGTTCGGCCGCATGGCGTCGTTCGCGACCGAGTACGCGACGATGGAATCCCAGTTCGTCGTCAAGGCGCAGGACGCGATGAAGAACTTCGCGCAACTCTCGGCCGACGCGCTCGCGTACGGAGCGCAGCTCTCGGCGCAGGCCCGCAAGGTCGGCCTCGACAACGCCAAGAAGATCTCGAACATCGCGTAGCCCGTCCTGGCGCGTTCCAAACGCGCTGGCCCGGATTCGGATGGATGCCCATGCGTGACGCTTTGATGCGCCAGGCACGCATGGGCATCTGGCGTTTCGGCGCGGGGCCGTTCGCGACGGACAAACTCGTAGTTTGTGTCTCAGGAAATTGGGGACTTACGTGATAAGAACCCGGCATGGCCTCCGGGACGTTTGCGGCACCAGCGGGATTCCGCGATAGCCCCGCCCGTCCTTTGAGCCACGGCGAGGTCGTCGCCTCGACCTACGCGATCCGTGACGAGATTGGTCGCACCGATACCGGCATCGTATTCGAAGCGCGCGACATGCTGCTCGATCGCTCGGTCGCGTTCAAGCTCGCGTGGCGCGACCCGGGCTTTCCGTCACTGCTCGCCGAAGCGCGGCGCTGCGCCGCCGTGCGCGACCCGTGCGCGGTGCAGGTCCACGGCATGGGCGTCCACCACGGCGTCGAGTTCGTCGTCGGCGAGCGCGTCGAAGGTCACCTGCTGCGCGACGAGTTGGTTCGTCCATTCGCGGCCGAGGTTTATCTCGCGCGGTTGCGCACGCTGATCGCCGCGGTCACGCGCGCGCACGATGGCGGCATCGCGGTCGGCGATATCTCGGGATCGACCGTGATGGTCGATCCGGGCGCGCGCTCGAACGGCGGCATCAGCGACCGCATGGTGCTCGGCCGGCTGTCGCTGTCGCAGATTCCCGCATTCGGTCCGCACGGTAGGATCCTCGCGCCGGAGGTCGTGCTCGGTGACGCCGAGCCCGGTGATCCGGCGGCGGCCGAAGCGATCGACCTGTACGGTCTCGGCTGCGTCGCGATCGAGATGGCGTCTGGTGCGCCGCCCTTTGCCGACGCCGATCCGCTGGTCGAAGCGCGCGGCCATGCCTCGGCCCCACCGCCGCGGATCACGGATCTGCGGCCCGACCTGCCGAGCGAAGTTTCGGATCTCGTCGATTGGTTGCTCGCGAAGGCGCCCGCCGCTCGCCCGCGCTCGGCGGGCGACGTGTTGCTCCAGCTCGAGGCGATCACCGAGCGACTCGGCCATCACAACCGGACGTTGCGGATCCTGATCGTCGATGACGATACGGCGCGCGCGCGCTGGCTGTGGAGTCTCGCGCGCCGCGCGCATCCGGCCGCCGTCGTCGAGATCGCGAGTGAAGGCACCGACGCTGCGCACAAGCTCAATCGCGACCAGCCCGACCTGGTGTTCGTCGATGCGGCGTTGCGCGGCGTGATGAACGCGCTCGAGCTCTGCATGTATGCACGCGGGCTCGAGGGTGGGAGTCGCAGCCAGATGGTGATGGTTGGCTCGGTCGGCGACCGCGATAGAGCCCTGTTTGCCGAGGCACAGGTCCAGTTCATCCCCGACGACGCCGCGCTCCCGAACGCCATCCTCGAGCGGGTCCGCCAGGCGTTTACCGAGACGCCGCGCGTGCGCAAGACGCGCGTGACCGTCTCGGGTTAACCAGGCGCCAGATCGCGCGTCTTAGCGGGCATGAAGCTCGCCGCCGCCGTCCTCGCCGCGCTCGTCTCGCTCGTCTCCGTGGCTGAGGTCGCCTCCGCCGAAGATTACGCGCCGCAACGCCCGACTCGTGAACAGCGGATGGTGCGCAAGCAGCGTCGGCTCGAGCGCCGTGCGCGACGGATCCGGAAGGTAATCCGCACGTACGATCTGAACCACGACGGGGTCGTCGATCAGAGCGAGCTACCGCCGCGGCTCGCCGCGAGGATGCAGAAGCTCGATCGCAACCACGACGGCTGGATCGATGCCGCGGATCTAGATCCGCCAGCGCCGAGAGCGCCGAGTCGCTAGCAGGATCACGCCGAGGCCGAGCACGAGCGAGCCACTCCCGCCGCTCGCCGAGCAGCAGCCGCCAGTGTCGATCGCGATGACCTTGCACGTCGCCGAACAGGTGTCGGTCGCGGACCCTGCGTCGCACTCTTCTCCGACGTCGATGATGGCGTCGCCACACGCGGGCAGCTTGCAGTAGGTTCGGCACTTGTTCGGCAGGTCCGCGTTCGCAGAGCCCTCGTCGCAGCTCTCGGTCGTCGTCTTCACGCCGTCGCCGCAGATCGAATTCGGGTTGGCGACGACACATACATCGTCGATCTGCCAGCCACCGAGGTTCAGTCCTGCGTCGGAGACCAGCGACCACCGCACGTTCAACGTGTGACCGAAGAACGCGGGCGTGAGCGACACGTCCTGGAACCGCCACTCTTTATCGATGTGATGGGTCGAGCTCGAGTCGCCCATGTTCGCGGTGTAGTTGATCCACGTCTGCGCGCCATTGGCCTGGATCGTCGCCTTGTCGTAGTGGCTATCCTCGACGGCGAGCCAGCGACGATATTGCAAGCGCACGTCGGTGTAGCGTCCGACGTCGACCGGCGGCATCTGCAACCACGAGCTCGTCGTCGGGGCGTAGTCGCCGTCGAGGACCTGAGCGATGATCTTGTCGCCCGAGTACGCGGCGTGCGGATCGGTCGCGCCGCCGGTCGGCGTGCCCCACGCCCACGTCGTCGCGAGCGGCATGCCCTTCGCAGTCACCCCGCTGGTCCAGCCGTTCGCGAAGGGATCCTCGGAATCGAAGTCCGTGCAGTACAGCTTCACGACGTGGCCCGTGTACGTCTGGTAGTACGGATCGCCGCGGTTATCGGGAAGCGTGAACACCGAGCCATCGGCGAACCCGACCTGCGCCTGGTACTTCATCACGCCGTACGGGGCGAGCGGCAGCTGCGCGAAGAACTGGTTCGCGGCGTTGGGCGTCGCGGTGACCGAGCCATCGATCGGATCGCCGTTGACGATCCCGGCATAGGCGAGCTTGGTGTCGGCGAGGGCATCGCCGGTGCAGCGCTCGCTGAGGCCGGCAACCGAGATCTCGATGCCGACCGAGAGGACGTCGTCGTCGATCTCGCCAGGCGCGTTCACGCGACCGGTGACCGAGCGCAGGCCGTGCGCGCCGTAGGTGTTGCGGATCGTACACTCGTTCGGCGTGCCATCCGTGAGGTCGCCGTTGTCGTCGTCCGCCGCGAGGACCGCGAGCAAGCTAGTAGGGATATCGACCGAGCGGCGCAATGCTCCGACATAGAGCTTGTTCGCGAGGACGACACCGTCGACGTCGCCGAGCTTGCTGATGAACGCCTTGCGGAGGTCCCATAGCGTGCCGCCGATGATCATGCCGGTGTGGTGGATCTCGCCGATGTCGATCGGCCAGCGCCATTCGTGGTCGGGTGGATCGAGCTCGCGCAGCGCCGCATCGGTGTAGAAGAAGCCGCGGCCCATGCCGGAGTCGCCGGTGATGCTGACCGCGAGAAAATCAGCCACGCCTTCGCTCATCGCGCCGTCGAACGACCCGACTCCGTCGATGATCTCGGCGGTGTGCACGCGGTGACCGTACTCGTGGAACACCACGTCCTGGATGAGGGCGGTGTTCTCGCACATCGCGGTCGCGTGGAAGAAGTTGAGCGCCGCGCCATCGAAGAAGGCGTTGCAATCCTGCGCGAGGTTGACGTTGACCTTGATCACGTCCTCGAGCGTCACCATCTGCGCGTCGACGTGTGCGCGCACGTACTGCTTCGCGAGGTTCGCGTTGATGTATGCGTTGACCTGCGCATCGTTCGGCTTCGCATCGGCCGAGCCACGGCCGCTCGCATCCCAGGTCGTGGTGCTGCCCGGATCGATCGTGAATTCGCCGAGCGCGAGCGCCTCGACCGCGTCGACGATCGTGACCTTGTCACCGTCCGTGGTGGTCTCGAGCGCGACCGAGCCATCGCTCCAGCTGATCGTGCCGTCTTCACCCGTGGTCTGCGGCGCACCCGCGACCGTGACGTGCGCGCTGACCGCTGGGTAGTCCTTGCGACCGCGACCGGGATAGCGATCGGTGCCATGAAAGTGCACGGTCCCGGTCGCGTACTCGTTGAGCTGGTGGACCGCGATCACGTCGCCGCTCGTCGGATCGACGTACGCCTGGTAGCGGCCCTCGGCGCCCCCATCGATCGTGAACGGCGAGACCAGGCGATAGCCCATCACCGCGGCATCGCCGATCAGCGGCAGCACGACATCGTCGCCATTTTCGACCACCGGTGCTCTCGGCATCGTCACGGCATCACGAATCGTGGCGGTCGCGCGCGGGCCGAGCACGTCCGGCGCGAGCCGGCTGCGGGTGATCGAGAACGAGATGTGCGGCAGCGCCTGCGACGAGATCACGAACAGATGATCGTTCTCGAACCAGAAGCTGAGCTGCGCACCGACCACGCGATGACCGCTCGCGTACTGCGCGAACGCGACGGTGCGAATGTGGCCGTCATCGGTGTTCGAGACGAGCTTGAAATCCGCGACGCTCGCACCGGGCGCGAGGAGGGCGAGCTGGTCCGCGAGCATCGAGCGCGCCGCGGCCTCGGAGATCGCGGCATTCGCATTCGCGTGCGCGATCGTGACACCGCGGCCCCAGATCTGGCGGGGCACGCCGGTCGCCGGATCCCACGTTGCTTCCCAGTGGCCCTTCGCGGCGAGCGCCATCCACGCGACGGGGGGCCGCGCGACCGAGACCAGCGGCGTGCTCGTGCGCAGCGGCTTCGCCAGCTGTGCGGCCGGCATCGCGGTCAGCGTGTCGGCGATAATCCGAGTGGTTGGCCGGGGCGTGGTGGCGCTCGCCACCGGGGGGAGCAACGCAACGCAGACAAGGACCAAGAGCCTGCGAACCCGTGCGGCCATCTACGAATTAGACCCGATCTCGGGCCGATCGCGAAGCGATCCGCTTAACCGATGCTCACCGACCGAGAGGCGATCGAGATGCCCAACCTGCCTCGGCGATCCGCCCCCAGGCGCGAGTCGCCGAGGTCAGCTCGTAGGCGCACGCCCGAGCGGCTCGTCACGTTCGTCCGGTGGCAGCCGTGGCGGCACGAAGCCTCAGAGCGAAATCGCGGCCCTTTCGTCACCTACGCTTGCGCCTACCCGCCTACGTATCGGAGCCGGGACTCGTTTTCGAGATGCGTTCTATCGCTAGCCCAGCAGAATGGCGCGCATCGCCTCGCGCTGGCTGCGCACGTCGAGCGCGAGGGCTAGCTGGCCCTGCGAACGAATCAGGTTGTGCTCGCGGCGCGAGATGAAGCGCTGCGGATCCCAGCCGAAGTAGCGATCCTCGAACACGTCGATACAGAATCGCGCCGCGAGCTCGACGCACACGGTCTCGAGCCCGGTGGCGATCGAAGCGCGCTCGGCTTCGGTGACGATCGGATCCGCGATCCGACGATACCCCGCGATCGCGGCCGCAAAGTTCGCGAGCTCGAACTTCACGCACCCCGCATCTTCGCCATGCGGGTTGCACCACGATCGCATCGCATCGCCGAGCTCGAACGCGAGCGTGCCCTTCGCGAGCGTATCGAGATCGACGAGCGCGGCACCGCGCACCGGATCGGTGTGGAACAACACGTTCGAGATCTTGAGGTCACCGTGGACGTGGCGCAGCGGCTGATCACCGAGCACCGGGAGCTCGGTCGCGAGGATCTCGTGCGCGAGCAGCAACCAGGCAGGATCACCCTCCCCACTCGCGAGCTCGCGCAAGCGCTGCAGGTGGCGCGCGGTGTCGTGCACGCCGGCGCGCGAAAATCGATAGTCGTAGCGCAGATCCGCAACCGCGCGATGGAACCTCCCAACCAGCTCGCCACCGGCCTCGGCCCAGCTCGGATCCGGAACCGCGGCGACCGCGACGCCCTCGACCCAGCTCGTCGCGCGCCACACGCCTTCGTGCTCGATGCACGGGCACCCATCGAGCGTGTGGATCAAGCGCGGCGTGACCATGCCGCGCGCCGCGAGGTGCGTGGTCACTGCATCGAGATCGAGGTTCACGTCAGGGCCGAAGATCGGATGCAGACGCTGGAGCACCGCGATCGGATGCCCCGCGTCACGCACCGCGTAGGTCGCGTTGATCAACCCACCGGAGAGCGGAGCGATCTGATCGATCGACCAACCCCACGCGCTCGCGACAGCGACCGGGATCACGGCTACTACCGCCTACGGATGGTGAGGAGGCGGCGGTGGATGATCGGCAGCGCCCGGGCTCGCAGGCGCAGGCGCCTTGATCTCGACGAGCTCGATGTCGAACACGAGCATGCCTTGCGGCCGACCGGGCGCGCCCTTGTACGCGAGCTCGTCCGGAATCCAGAACCGGTACTTGTCGCCGATCGACATCAGCGGAATGCCATCCGTCCAGCCGGCGACGACGCCTTGCAAGCTGAACTCGGCCGGCGTGCCACGCATCGTCGACGAATCGAACATCCGGCCGTCCGTGGTCCAGCCCGTGTAGTTGACCTTGACGGTATCGGTCGGCTTCGGCTTGGGACCGCCCTTGCCCGCCTTCAACACCTTGTAGTACGTGCCCTTCGGCGTCTTGGACGCATCGCCCGGCGGCTTCGCGACATCGGGCGGCGCGGTCGGAGGTTCAACACCTGGCTCGATCGTGATGACCTCGATCTCGTAGCAGACCGGACCCGTCGGCGCGCCCGCGGCCGGCTTGCCATTCGGCGCCATCTTCTCGCCCGTGCTCCACACGCGCACGCGCTCGCCGGCGGTCATCTGTGTCAGCACTTCTTCGAGTGCCGCGGACTGGCGATACGGCGCGATCTTCGACGGTCGCTTCTTGGTCTCGGTCGTCTCGAACATCCGCCCCGTGGTGTCCCACGCGGTGTAGTTGTACGTGACGGTGTCGTAAAACTTCGCCTTCTCGGCGCCGGTGCCCGGGCGCACGACGATGAAGTTCGAGCCACCCTTGGTGGTCTCCGCCGTCGCGGGGGGCGCCGCGACATCCGCCGGCACCGCGGGCGCGGGACGAATCTCGACGATCTCCATTTGATAGACGAGCGTCTCGGGCGCGCTACCTTTGTGCTCGTCCTTGTAGCCGATCGACGGCGGCACCCAGAGGACCGCCTTCTCGCCGGTCTTCAACAGCTGCATCGCCTCGGTGAATGCCGCGGCGGTTGTCGACAGGTTCAGCATCATCGGCTGTCCCTTCGATTGGTTCGTGAAGAACGTCTCGCCGGTCGCGGGCTTCCAGCCGGTGTAGTTCACCATCACGGTGTCGTTGCGCTTCGGCGCCTGGCCGGAGGCGTTCGTGACGAGCTTCTTGTAGATCAGGCCCGACGCCGTCTTCACGGCATCGGCCGGTGGGGTCTTGAGATCGAACGGTGGCGGCACCTGCTCGACCTTGAACGCCGCGCCGCTGCCGGCCTTCAGGGGCGCCGGCGTATCGGACTTCTTGTCGGCGCTCTTTTGACATCCACACAAAAGTACGACCGCGATGAATGCTCCGAAACCACGCATATACGCGCGGAACATACGGCGGCCGGTTCGCGAACGCTAGGCGCTGAATGCCTCGCGCGTCAGATTGCGAACCCCGGCCGTACGGACCAGGATGTTGTCCTCGATCCGGATGCCTCCGAACGGGCGCAATTCGTCGACCGCCTTCCAGTCGACCAGCGTGCTCGCGTCACCTGCGCGCAGCGGGCCGAGCAGGCCCTCGATGAAGTACAGGCCGGGCTCGATCGTGAACACCTGACCGGCCTCGATCGTGGACGTATTGCGCAGGAACTTGTTCTCGGGCCGTGGCGGGCGCTGCTTCATGCCGACGTCGTGGACCGTGACGCCGAGCGAGTGGCCGAGCCCGTGCGGCAAAAAAGCGCGCGTGACCCCGCGGGTCGCCAATTCGTCCACGCTACCCTTGCCGATGCCAGTTTCGATCAACAACTTCGCGAGCATGCGATGGGTCTCGTCGTGGAGGTCCTCGTACGGAATGCCCGGCTTGATCAGTGCCACGATCTGCTGCTGCATCTCGTCGAGCCGACCGATCAGCGCGCGAAACCGATTCGCCGCGGCACCGTCCCCGCGCGCGTACGTGCGCGTGATGTCGCTGCCGTAGCTCTGACACTTCGCACCCGCGTCGACCAGCATCGAGGTGGGGCCCGCGACCTTCACGTTCTGATACGCGACGTAGTGCAACACCGCGCAGTGCTCGCCGAGCGCCACGATGTTCTTGTACGGCGCGACCGCATCATCTTGCTCCGAGGCGAGCAAGTACGTCAGGTGGAGCTCGAGCTCCGAGACCTCACTCTCGAGGAAGCGCTTCTGGATCGCGCGATGCCCGATCACCGCGCGCCGCGACGCCTCGACGAGACACTCGATCTCGTACGCGGTCTTGATCGTGCGGATCTGATCCAGCGCGCCGATCAGCTCGGTCGGGTTCACGTCGCCCGGAGGCGCTTGTCCCGCGTCTCGCGTGATCACCGCGACCTTGCCACCCGGCAACACGTCGCCCGCGAGGCCCGCACCGACGGTCACCACGTCGAACGCCTCCCAGAAGTGATCGCTCTCCGGTGGTGTCGCGGTCTCCCAGAAATCATCGACGACGGTGCGCACGAGCGTCGGCTTCTTGCCCGGTCGCACGATCACATATGCATCCGGCTCGACGAGCGGACACCAGTGCGCGTAGGTCGGCGTCGGCGATAGTGGCCACGTCTGATCGTCGAACCGGTTCTTCAGCTGAGCGGCGCCAGAGCATAAGACCAGCGCCTCGAACTCGTGCTTCGCCAACGCCGCCTCGGTCGCCTGTTGCAGCTGCGCGATGTGCTCTGCGTACGTTTCGTAGCTCACCAAAGCGAGACTACCCCCGAAAGGGGACGGTAACTCTTTCGTCACTTTTCGTCGTGCAACTCCGCTGAATCAAACACGCGTCGAGGGACGGCTACTCACCTCGGGCGAAATCGATTGGATCGAGCTCTCGATCGAGGACGCGGCTCACCGAAAACAAACCGAAACGGGTAACCGTCCCTCGTCGTCATCATGATTTCGATAGCTTGCGAGCCGAATTGTGAGGAAAGCGTTACCGTCCCCATTCCGGAGCGCCATTCCGGATCGCTCTCAGCGCGTCGCAGCGAACACCGTCGCGGGCGTGCGCTCGATCGTGAACGTGCGACCCTCGACGAGGTCTCCCACGAGCAAGCGCACCGCGGGTACCGCTAGTGGACCGCGCTTCACGGGCACGGAGAACCGGCG
>JAYWCI010000041.1:0-29668 GCA_043780895.1 Kofleriaceae bacterium
AACCAGACCGCGATCGTGCAAGGCACGTTCGAGTTCATCACGTCGTCGACGACGACGGTGACGGTGCCGACGTTCTCGAGTGATTCGGACTCTTCCAAGTTCCGCTTCCCGTTCACCAAGGGCCACCTCCGTGCCCGCGCGACGAGCAACATCACGACGACCTCGAGTAACTACAACGCGGGTACGTCGATCTTCGACGCCTCCGGTGGTGTGCCGGATGCGGTGTTCGCGGGTTGTGCCACCTACTTCAACAGTGATTGCCGCACGGTGTTCACCACGGTCGATCAAGGCGTGAAGCCGGCGATGCACTTCCTCAAGGCAAGCGAAGTCCCGACGCTCGGCCCGTTGATGGGCTCGAACCTGTCGAGCGCGAACCAGCAGCTGCTGATCTCGCGCGTGCTGGCTGGCGACGACTCGCTGATTCCGAACTTCTTCCGCCCGGCGCTCGGCGGTGTCGATCGTTCGACCGTCGCCGTGATCGAGGCGAGCAGCATCGTCAACAAGGATCGTCCGGCGATGTCGTACTTCGGCGGCGACGACGGCATGCTTCACGCGGTGTGCATGGAAGTGAAGGGCACCTGCGATGTCATCGGTCGCGAGCTGTGGGCCTACATCCCGCGCACGCAGCTGCCGATCCTTCGTTACAACACCGGTCGCATCGATGGCTCGCCGCACGTGATCGATGCCTTCGGTGACTTCACCGCTTCGGGCCAGCGCGGCTGGCACACGATCTTGATGGTCCAGACCGGCAGTGGCGACACGACCGCGAATGATCGCAAGCCCGGTGTCTACGCGCTCGATATCTCCGACCCGGCCAACCCGATCGTCCTGTGGGAGTACTCGATGGCGAACACGGCTGCGCGCGCGACGTTCGAGATCGGCACGGGCCTCACGCTCGCGGCCGGCGCCGTGCAGAACGGTGTCGCCACGAAGTGGATGGTCTACGCGCAGACCAACAACGGCGGCACCGCCGGCTCGGGTGACGTTGTCACCGGCATCAACATCGAGACCGGCCTCGCCGAGTGGCAGACCAGCTACGCGTTCACGACGACGCTGCGCAGTGGCGCGTCGATCCCCTCGGGCACTGGCATCCCGGGTGGTGTCGTCGCGATCGATACGAAGCTCCAAGGTTATCTCACCGACGTCGCGTGGGGCACGCTCTACGGCGATGTCTGGCGCGCCGATCCGGCGACCGGTATCAGCAAGGACGGCGTCACCAAGCCGCTGTTCCGGTTCTCGACCGACAACCATCCGATCGGTGCGAAGCCGGCGATCTTCGTCAAGGGTGGTGTCCAGTACGCCATCATCTCGACGGGCGGCTACGTCGATACCTATCCGAGTGACACCACGTGGAGCCCGCCGGGGACGGCGCAGTACATCATGGCGGTCTCGCTCAACACGCCGATCGCCGACGCGACGATCAACGAGAACAAGGGCGCGCCCGACATCCTGTTCAAGTACGCGTACGGCGCGAACGAGAAGGGCATCGCGCAGGCGACCGTGATCGGCAATCAGATCTACGTGACGACGGATACCGCGGACACCAACGACAATACGAACCCGGGCGCATACGGCACCGGCGGTGCGAGCGGGCATGTCTACGCGATCAACGTCGCGAGCACGCCGTCGATCGGCACCTCGGTCCTCGTCGAGGGTGGCGTGAGCTCGGTGATCAACTCGGGCACCGGTGTCTACTCCGGCGCCGCTGACCAGCAGTCGCGCCTCGTCACCGATGCCAATGCCGCGAGCGTGGCGGCCGCCGCTGTCGATTCGGCGAGCACGACGTCGGTCAAACGCAGACTATGGATTCGCACACAGTGACCCGGCGCAAGGCCCAAGCAGGCTTCACGATGATCGAGGTCATGATCGCGATGGTGCTCACCGCCGTCGCGATCATGGGGATCATCGCGCTCTACGTGACGCAGACCAAGGCGTCGAACTTCTCGCGCCATTCGACCGAGGCGGCGATGCTGGCGCAGGACAAGATCGAACGCATGCGTGCGGGCCTGGGATCGGGCGGCGCGTGGGCCACCGAGACCAGCATCAACGAGCGCGGCTCGGCGTCCGGTATCTTCACGCGCGCGACGACCATGACCGCACGCACCAACTACTGGGACATGGTGGTCACGGTGACGTGGGCCGATGATGGCCAGGCTCACACCATCACGCAGTATGCGAGGCGCGGGCTATGAAGCGCACCGCTCAGCGTGGCTTCACGCTCGTCGAGCTCATGATCTCGCTGATCATCTTCGCGTTCGTCGTCGCGGGTGTGCTCGCGGTCGCGGTCTCGATGACGCAGGGCTTTCGCGAGCAGCGTGCCTCGGTCACGACCGAGAGCGCGGTCCGCGTGCCGCTCGATTTCATCGCGGATGCGATCCGCCAGTCGAGTCCGGGCTCGCCGGCGAACGCGATCTATGATCCGAACACCTGCACGAGCACCGGGATCCAGGTCTACAACAACGCGACGACTCCGAGCGGCATCGCCGCCGGCACCGACAAGCTCGACGTGATCTTTGCCTCGGGCGCGGTCGTCACGTCGACCCGCGAGATCTACAACAACAACGCATCGCTCACGGTTAACGATGGCTCGCAGCTCTCGGCGGGTGACTCGATCGTTGTCAGCGACGGCACGGTCGGCATGCTCGCGCGGATCACGGCAGTCAACACGAACGTCCTCTCGCTCGTCGTGCCCGGCACGTGCGGGATCACCTTGCCAGCCAATGCGGCCGGGCCCTACGCGGCAGGCTCGCTCGTGATCCGCGCTCAGCACGCGCTGTTCTACGTGGGCTCGGTCTCCGATGGTGGCAGCGGATCGAACCCGACCTTGCTCATGGACCCCGATGGCAAAGGATCGACCGCCGATGCCGAGCCGATGGCTGAAGGCGTCGAGGACCTCCAGCTCGTCAAGGCCGAGGACATCAACGGGACCGGTTCGATCGATCCCGAAGGCACCACGGCGGCCGCGATGGCAGTGGACGAGTGGCTGTTCAACATCAGCACCGACGCCGCCGACCCGAACGCGACGCTCCGTGCGGTCCGCGTCACGATGGTCGCGCGCACGCTGAGCGGCCTGATCGGCAACCTCCAGTCGTACAATCGCCCGGCCGTCGAAGATCACGCGGCCGCGGCCGCGGCCTCCGATAACTTCCGTCGTCGTATCCTTCGTCAGACCGTCGAAATCCGCAATACGAGCGCGTCGCCATGAAGCTGACCAAACGCACGCCCCAACGTGGCAGCGCGATGCTCGTCACGATGATCATCATCGCGTCGTTGCTCGCGGGAGCCTCGGTCCTCGTCTCGATGCAGCTCGCCTCGAACCGGTCCTCCGACCTCACGCGTAGCGGGATCGCCGCGACCGATTGTGCCGAGTCCGGGCTCAATGTCGCGCGAACCTACGTGGTCGCGAACATCGCGAACTGGAACGCCGCGCTCGCGACCTGCGGCTCCGGTGCGACCTATCCGTGCCCGGAGCCGGTCTGGCTCTCGCAGGGCGCTGGCGTCAACCACGACTCGCAGGGCAGCGGCTCGAATAGCGACTTCACGCTCTACCTCAAGGATAACGACGACGAGCTGCCGCCGTCGCCGAACGATCCGAGCCACGACTCGGACCTCCGCGTGTTCGTGGTCTCGCGTTGCACCAAGTACACCGACACCGTCAAAGAGGTCGAGGAGCTGATCGAGTATACCGGCGGCGGCAACAACTACCGTGCGCAGCAGGGCCTCGGCCGCCTCGGCGGCGGAAACAACAACTAGCTGGCTAGATTGACCGGGGCCGAGGGACGCGCTTCACTCACGGGGTGAAGGCACTTGTCCTCGTGGTCATGATGTTGGTCGCCTGCGGTTCGTCGCTCCCGAACTACGACTATTCGAAGGAGCCCGATCCGCGCAACCGCGAGCTCGTGCTCGGGGTCGGCGATGTCGTCGGCATCAACGTGTGGGAGCAAAAGGAGCTCAATACGGAGGCCACGATCCGCCCTGATGGCACGATCACGATGCCGCTCATCGGCGACCTCAAGGCCGCCGGCGAGACGCCCTCGGCGCTCAAGGAGAAGATCAAGACGAAGCTCGAAAACTTCGTGAAGTTGACCGCGGGTAACGAGGTCACGATCGCGGTCCGCGCGTGGAAGAGCTATCGCTTCACGATCGAGGGTGAGGTCGGCAAGGCCGGCGTGTTCTCGAGCGACCAGTACGTGACTGTCGCCGAGGCGATCGCGATGGCAGGTGGCATCTCTCGGTTCGCCCGTCGCGACGAGATCCGGTTGCTTCGCCGCGATGCGAAGGGCCGCACGCGCCAGATCCCGCTCGACTACGATTCGCTCGCCTCGGGTACCCGCAGCGACATGAACATCTACGTGCTGCCCGGCGATCTGATCTACGTTCCCTGAACCGCAGGCTGTTCGGACGACAAGGTCGCTTCTCGCACTAAATGGCGCTGCGGCACCATGCTACGATCGGACAAGTGTCGGCTCGCTGGGTCTTGGCTCTCGCGGTCGCTGCATGCGGTCGGGTCGGCTTTGCCGATGAACCCACCCGAGATGGGAGCAGCTCGGTCGTCTGTCCCGGAGTCGTCCAACCCATGCACGACGAGGACGGTGACGGCGTCGGCGACGCGTGCGACGTCTGTCCGCACCTCGCCGATCCCCTGCAACTCGACAGTGATGGCGATGGCGTCGGTGATGCATGCGATCCGGACCCCTTCGTCGCGAGGCAGCACTTGGTCCTGTTCGATCCGTTCGTCGATCAGCAGCCGTACTGGTCGCCCGACTCGCAAGTCGTGTTCGAGCCCGATCACGTGCACATCCCGATCATCGGTACGGACCTCACGCTACCGATGGTGGTGAACGACGTCGACTTCGAGATCGCGGGCACGGTGCTGACGACAAACGTCGTGCATCAACAGTTCTATCTCGCCGTCACCCGCGCATCGGACCAGTGGTACGGCGAGATCTTCGCCGACAGCACGACCGGCCGAACGACGGTGTTGTACTTCGACGGAAGCAACTACCATGGGCTCGGCAACGTGCCGGTCGGGCCCCCCTTCGGCACGGGTCACTTTTTGTTCCACCTGTCCGTTCGAACACAGCCGGCGCATGTTTCGCTTCACACCGAGCTCGGCACCGACGCGTGGGATGTCGGCGGTGACTATGCGTACGATCTGAAGAACGGCGACAAGCTCCACATCTATAGCGACGGCTTCGAGTGCTTGGTCGACTATGCGGTCCTGATCTCGACAACGCCTTGACCCCGATCCTACGGCGTTGCTCGAGCAGCGATCTAGTCGGTACCTGCATCATTCGGTGGGCACGAGGCCCACGCATTCAGCTGGTAGCGCTGGCTAACCGTGTCGCCAGCGCTTCGGGTGAGATGGCCTTCGGCACATCCGAAACGTAAACCCGCGTTGACGTCCCGAGCAGGTAAATGAAAATTGCGCGAATTGGTGGCATGCGGAACCTTCGGAGGTAGTGGCACCACTCTTGCGTTGGGCGGGCTCACGATGAAAGCCAGCTTCGTTCTCTTATCGATCCTCCTTCCCTCCTTCGCCTTCGCCGACAACGGTGACCCCGTTCCGGTGAAGTTCCGGAACGGCTTCTCCGCATCGATCAGCGAAGAATTCGGCAACGGCTTCTCGGGCCAGCTCTATGGCGTTGACTGGCGGATCGGCGCGCAGATCAATCGCCAGCTCGGCATCTATCTCGACAACCATCTCTCGTTCGGCACGGTGCACACGCCGGGTGGCGATGGCGGCGTGACCGGTGACTACGCGACCGCGGTCACGGCCGAATACATCTTTCCGACCGGCCTGTTCTTGGGAGGAGGAGTCGGCTACGGCGTGCTCAACAATCCAAGTGGTCCGCTCGTATTGCTGCGCGCCGGTTGGTATCCGTTCGGGCTCGATCAGAACGAGACCGCGCGCCATCTCAACCTCGCGTTCGATGCGCGGTTCTACTTCCCCGGTGATCCCGTAGGAGAGACGACACAGCTCGCGATCTCGATCGGCTACGACCGGTTCTGAGCGCCGCGATGGACGTTGGCTACCGAAGCGCGACTCTATCGTGTTGGTCTCGCTACGGCATGCCGGGAACCCACACCGCGGCGCCGTCGATGACCTTGATGATCATCGGCGGCGAATCGGTGAACGCCGAACCCTCGAGCTTCGCGCGAAAGTCGCTGAGCCGACCTGACGGCGGTGGCACGGCGGTATCGTCATTGTCGTCGCCGTCACCCTCGAGGTCCGGCTCGTCGGCCGGATCGACCTTCTTCTCGGGCGGCTTTTCGGCCTTGCCGCCCTTCTTGCTTCGGATCTCGCGACTACCCAACCACTACCCAACTGCACCTGGATTTGACCGTCACGGGCGGCTACGGTGGGCCGGATGTTCGCCCGCACTACTCTCGTCGCCTGGTTTGCTGCCACGTGTCTCTCCGCTGCTTGTACTCAGCCCGAGGATCTCACCAGCGATGCGCACCTCGGCGAGACGTCCGATCCGCTGACGGGCCAGGCAGGTTCGCTCTCGGTCACGACTGCGAACACCGTGGTCAATCAGTACGGCGTGCTCGGCGCGAACATTGCGGCCGGAGCAACGTCGCTCACCATCACCTCGGCCGCAGACTTCACCGCGACCGCACCTTTTACGACCGCACTGGCCGCCAACGATCTGTTGCTCCTCTACCAACCTCAGGGCGCGACGATCGACGGTACCGACTCGGCGACGTTCGGCGCGGTCAGCGCGCTCAACGGCGCTGGCGACTACGAGTTGGTGCACGTCGCGAGCGTCACGGGGACCACCGTCACTCTCGAGACCAGCTGTGGCGGAACAAAGAACGCGTACACGACAGCCGGCCTCACCGAAGTGGTCCGCGTGCCGCAGGCGACAACGCTCACGATCTCCGGAACCGGATCGATCACGGCGACGCCGTGGAATGGCGCACGTGGTGGTGTCATCGCGGTGCAGGCGCGAAGCACGATGACGATCGGCGGCGTTGGTATCGATGCGAGCGGCACGGGATTTCGGGGTGGCGTCGTCGATAACTTGACGACGGGGCCACCCGGCACCACGACGATTCGCTCGAACCAGCCCGCGACAGGTGGCGAGAAGGGCGAGAGCATCGCGGGCTTCGAAGCGCTGTACGACTTTGCGGATAACGGTCGTTATGGACGTGGCGCGCCAGCGAACGGCGGCGGTGGCGGTGACGCGCACAACGCGGCGGGTGGTGGTGGCGCGAACGGCAACAACGGCGCGGTGTGGACCGGCATCGGCATCATGGATACCAACGTCACCGGTGCGGTGGCGTGGAAGCTCGATCCCGACTATGTCGCGAACGGCAATGCGTACACCACCTCGTCAGGCGGCGGTCGCGGCGGCTACACCTTCTCGTCTAGCGATCAAGATGCGACGGCGGTCGCACCGGGAAATCCGCTGTGGGGCGGCGACCATCGCCGCAATGTCGGCGGCCTCGGCGGCCGTCCACTCGCGAACGATGCATCGGCGCGCGTCTTTTTGGGCGGTGGTGGTGGCGCGGGCGATGGCAACAACAACGCCGCAGGGGCCGGTGGTCCAGGTGGCGGTCTGGTCGTGTTGCTCGCCGACAGCGTGTCGGGCACTGCGGCGGTCACCTCGAATGGCAAGGTCGGCCTGAACTCGGGGAACGACGCCTCGGGAGGCGGCGGCGCCGGTGGCACCATCGTGATCGCAGCGCGCACCCTGACCGGGATCAACGCACGTGCGGATGGCGCGATCGGCGGCGGGCAGTCGAATCAAAACGCCGAGGCTGAAGGAGCCGGTGGCGGTGGTGGTGGTGGCTTCATCGCGCTCGCGGGTGGAACGATCACCACGTCGAACGTCGGTGCGTTGGGCGGTACGAGCGCCTCGACGGCGGTCACGGAGTTTCCGAGCAACGGTGCGACGAAGGGTGCACCGGGTGATGCGGTCGCGTCGGCTGCCAATATCCCCATCTGCTTGTCCGACGATCTCTCGGTCACGAACAGTGACGGCAAGACGACCGCCACGCAGGGGCAGCCCACCACGTACACGATCGTCGTCACGAACAACGGCGTCGATATCCTGAACGGCGCATCGGTCGTCGACACGTTCCCAGCGATGCTCACCAACGTGACGTGGACGTGTACTGCCTCGGCAGGCTCGTCGTGCGCTGTCGCCTCCGGCACTGGATCGATCAACACGACGGGCACGCTGCAACCGGGCGGCACGCTGACCTACGTCGCGACCGGTACGGTCTCGGCCACGGCCACCGGCACGTTGACGACGACCGTGACCGTGGCGACGCCTACCGGCATCACCGATCCGACGCTTGCCAACAACACGGCGACCGATTCTGATTCGCTGCCGACTGCGAACCTCGGCGTGACGGTCACCGCGAACCCGACGCCGACCGTCGCGCCCGGCGCGAACGAGGTCTACACGGTCACCGTCTCGAACACGGGTCCGGACGATGCGGGCGCGACGACGGTCCGCGATACGCTGCCCACGGGCGCGACGTTCGTGAGCGCGACCGGCACCGGCTGGTCCTGTACGCAAACAGGCAACCTGGTGACTTGCACCGCGACAACGTTGGCCGTCGGCACGGCACCGGTGATCACGATCACCACGAAGGCGCCACCGTACGGTGGAACTGCGAGCGACTCGGTCACCGTGACCGGCACGACACCGGATCCGAACACCGCGAACAACTCGGCGTCCACGTCGACGACCGTCACCGGCAGTGCCGATCTGTCGGTCGTCGTGACCGGCCCTGCCAATATCGCTGTGGGCGGGACGCTCACGTACACCGTGACGGCGACGAACAATGGCACCGGCACGGCGGGCAATGTCACCGTCACCGATACGTTGCCCGCGGGCGCGACGTACACCAGTGCGACCGGTACCGGTTGGACCTGCGCCCAATCCGGTCAGGTCGTGACTTGCAGCGCGCCGAGCTTGCCGACGGGCGCAGCACCGGCGATCACGATCATCGCGACCGCGCCAGCTACGCCTGGAACGATCACGAACCCGGTCACGGTCGCGAGCACGACGCCGGACCCGAACACGACCAACAACGCCGGTTCGGTGATGACGAACGTCAACGAGAGCGCGGATCTCGCGGTCGCGATCACGGCGGCGCCCGAGCCGGTCACCGCGGGGGCACCGATCACGTACACCGTCGACGTCACGAACAACGGTCCGTCCTCGGCATCGACCGTCACGGTCACCGACACGTTGCCGCCCGGGGCGACGTTCGTGAGCGCGATGGGCACCGGTTGGACATGCACCCAGGCTGCGCTCGTCGTGACGTGTACGGCGGCGGCGCTGCCGACCGGCGCTGCACCGGCGATCACGATCGTCGCAGACGCGCCGGCCGCGGGTGGCGATGCCACCGACACCGTGAGTGTCTCCTCGATCACGGGAGATCCAGTAACGGCGAATAACACCGCGAACGTCGTCTCGAGCGTCGGCGCGTCGGCTGATCTCGGCATCGTGATCACCCTGGAGCCGATGTCGCCGAACGCAGGCGGAATGCTGACGTACACCGTCTCGGTCACGAACTCGGGACCGAGCGTTGCCACGACGATCACGGTCACCGATACGTTACCGCCCGGCTCGACCTTCGTGAGTGCCGGTGGCATGGGTTGGACGTGTACGCAGACCGGGCAGGTGGTCACGTGCACCGCGGCGACGCTGCCGACCGGTCTGGCTCCAGACATCACGATCGTCGCGACCGCGCCCCCGATGGGGGGCCCGTTCTCCGATAGCGCGACGGTCTCTGCGGCGACGCCAGACCCGACGCTGACGAACAACTCGACGAGCCTGACGTCGGATGCAAGCGCGAGCGCGGACCTGAGCGTCACGGTCACGTCGACCTCGCCGGTCGCGATCGGCGGAACGCTGACGTACGACGTGACGGTCACGAACAACGGTCCCTCGACGGCGAATCAAGTCGTGGTGACCGAGACGTTGCCCGATGGCGTCAAGTACGTCAGTGGTGGAGGCAACGGTTGGACCTGCACGGTCTCGGGGCAGGTCGTGACGTGTACCAAGGATGCGATGGCCACCGGTACATCGTCCGATCTCACCATCGTGACGACGCTGACCGGACCTGCTTCCGGAACGTTGACCACGTCGGTCGTCGTCAGCGCGGCGACGAGCGATCCGTTACCTGCGAATAACGCGACCTCGGCGAGCACGGTCATAGGCGCTGATCCGATCCGCGTTCGCGGAGGCGGTCTCAACAGTGGTGGTTGCGATGCGACGGGTGGCGGCTCGAGCGGTGGCATGCTGTCCGTGTTGCTGGTACTCGGCGCGCTCGTGGTGCGCAAGCGCCGTGCATCGCGCCAGATCGCAGTGGTGCTCACGTTGTTCGCAGCGTCGCCGGTGGCCGCGCAACTCGCGGGAACGACCCAGAGCTTTCCGGTCGAGCGCATGCGGATGGCGCTCGATCGCGAAGGGCTCTTGAATGTCGAATGGGCCGACGGGCTCGCGCCGTGGAAGTGGAACATCGGCACGTGGCTCGGCTACGCCAACGATCCGTTGACGTTCTACAATGCGCGCACCGGCGATCGGGCGGGCTCGCTGGTTCACAACCGGCTCGGCGGTGGGCTGGTCGGCGAAGTCGGCATCACGAGCTGGCTCGACCTCGGGCTCGATCTACCTCTGATCTACGCGCAGTCGAATCAGATCAACACCGAGGCGATCAACTCTCCCAACTCGCCGAAGCTCGGCGACCTTCGCTTCATCCCGAAGCTGGTGCTGCGCTCGGGACGCGGCGATCGACTCGGCATCGCACTCGCGGTCGCGTTCTCTCTGCCCAGCGGTGGCAGCACCGGGTACGCGGGAGACGACGGTGCGACGTTCGTTCCCGAGCTCATCATCTCGCACGCGTTCGGCGCTCTCCGCTTTGCGGGCAATCTCGAGTACACCGCGCGCAGCGAGAAAAGAGTCCTCGATCTCGATGTCGACGACGAGCTCGATCTCCGCCTCGGCGCCGGCTACCGCTTCGAGGGCGGACGCATTCCGTGGGAGCTCGATCTGACGGGCTCGCTCGGCACTCCGGCTGCGCATCCGTACTCGCATATCAATTCTGATCCATCCGAGGTCGACCTCGGGGCGCAGTTCGACATTCGCCGCAATATCACGCTCGTCGCAGGTGGCGGCATCGGCATCGGTGCGGGATTTGGCTCCCCCGATTGGCGGTTGTTCGCGAGCGTTCGCTACACCACTCAACCTGCGCCTGCGAGGCAGGCGGTCGTTGCGACACTTCCTCCTCCGCCAGAGAAGATCGCGGTCGTCGACCCCGATAGCGATGGCGATGGCATTCACGATTCGCTCGACAAGTGCCCGCAGGAGCCCGAGGACAAGGACGGCTTCGAGGACGAGGACGGATGCCCCGATCCGGACAACGACAAGGATGGCGTCCTCGATGTGGTCGACAAGTGTCCGCTCGAGCCCGGCCCGGCCGACAACGCCGGATGCCCCGATCCTGACCGCGATGGCGATGGCATCCCCGACCGGATCGACAACTGCCCCGACGAGAAGGGCTCGCTCGCGAACCACGGTTGTGCGGCCAAGCAGCTCGTCGTGATCAATAACGGCAAGATCGAGCTGGTCGACGCCGTCTACTTCCGCACCGACAAGGACGTGATCGAGCAGCGATCGTTCGGCATTCTCGACAACGTCGCGAAGGTGCTCTCGGCGCATCCGGAGATCGCGAACGTGCGAGTCGAAGGTCACACCGACAATCGGGGTGGCGAAGCGCACAACCAAGAGCTCTCGCAGCGCCGCGCCAACGCGGTCGTGAAATACCTGGCCAAGAAGGGCGTCGACAAGGCGCGGCTCGTGCCGCTCGGCTTCGGACAGAGCAAGCCGATCGCCGACAACGCGACGACTGAAGGCCGCGCGACCAACCGGCGCGTGGAGTTCGTGATCGTGAGCGATGCGATCGATGTCAAAGCGACCGGACCCGATAGTGGGACGATCGGGAAGTAGCTGCGTACGCCCCACCAGCGCGAGCCGTCGCTCACGGTAGGGTGGAGGCTCATGCGGCCGGTCAAAACGGCGAGAGAGTTGGTCGACGATCGGGTCGGGCACTACGTGGCCGGCGGCTCGTTCGTGAGCTGGGTCTAGCGGGCCGGTAGGGACCAGGAGCGAGCCGAGCCACGCGGAGATTCGTTGCCCCGACGTCGTTGATCGCGGTGATCGGTTGCGGCGACGATGCGCCACTCGATGGATGGTACCGAGGCGTGATCGACGAGCTCGAGGTCCCATCGCGATGGGCGATGCGCTTCGGCCTGCTCGGGCAACTCAACTCGATCTCGATCTCGATCTCGATCTATGAAGTTCGAGCAATCGACTCGTAAGCCACTGACCGTCGACGACTTCCGAGCGTAGACAGCGATGCGCCAGCAGATAAGTATCGTGGAGCAACGTCTCTGCTGCTGGTCGATCGTTCGTGAGCCGAACCGCGTAGCCGAAAAGGAGCGCGCAATGGTCACGATACAGCCGCAACAAGAGGTCCTGAGGATTCATGGTGCTGCCTGACCCGTGACCGGATGCTCCGTTCACGCTCCGAGTTACATGTTCGCGACCTTCTTCGCGAAGGTAGCCTCTATGTTCGCGGCGTTCATCGTCGCGCTCGCCTCGCTACGGCGTGCCGGGAACCCAGACCGCGGCGCCGTCGACGATCTTGACGATCATCGGCGGCGAATCGGTGAACGCCGAGCCCTCGAGCTTCGCGCGAAAGACGCTGAGCGGACCAGACGGTGGTGGCACGGCGGTATCGTCATTGTCGTCGCTGCCACCCTCGAGGTCCGGCTCGTCCGCCGGATCGACCTTCTTCTCGGGCGGCTTCTCGGCCCTACCGCCCTTCTTGCCTCTTTTCTTCGGGTCGGCCTTGGCTGGCGGCGCCTGACGATGCGAGCCATCGCGATTGCCGAGGAACACGCCGTACTTGCCATCGCTCGAGATCGAAGCTGCGGTGAAGCCGCGCCAGCATTTGTACTCGCCCCCGGTCGCGTGCATCAGGCACGCCTCGCCGCCGTTCTGGACGAGCACCCATTCGCTATCGTGCGACCACTCGAGCGGCACGCCGGCCTTGATCGCCTTGCGACGCGCGCCTTCGCCATCGAGCTGGAAGCCCATCAAGATCTCGGCGGGCTTCTTGTGATGCGCGTCGACATAGATCTCGTCGCTGTAGACACCGACGGCGCGCGCGCCATCGGGGCTCGGCAGGAAGCTGCGCAGCGGCGCTTGGGGGGCGACCTCCTTCGCCTTCTTGCGATCGCCCGGCGGAGCCGACCAGATGCCGCCTTTGTCGGCCCACACGAGCTTGCGATCGGTGCCCTTGCCGGTGATCCGCGCGCCGATCTGATCGACGGCGAGCGTCTTGCCGTTCGTGAGGTTCAGGATCTGCGAGCCGCCTGATCTCGCGCGACACACGACGCAGGTGCCATCCTCGGCGAGCTGGGCGGGACCGTCACCACACGCGAGCGGCGTGAGTGACTTCGCGGAACCATCGAGCGGCATGTACTGCCAGATGCCATCGAGATCCGCGAGCAAGACCTTGCCGGCCGCGTCGGTCTTGAGCGAGCGCACGACCGGAGGCTTCGCTTTCTTGTCGCTCGGATCTCCGAATGTCGCGATCTCGACCTCGGTCTTGCCTTTCGGATCGACGCGGATCAACGAGTGATCGCGCGCGAAGATGATCGAGGCTCCGCCGAAGTCGTCGTCGGCGCTGGCACTACTGGCGATCGCGAGGCAAGCCGCGACGATCGCCAGCCGCACTACTTCACCACCGCCACGGCACGCTCGGGACCACTCGTGAGCGACGTGACGAAGCGACCCTTGCCGGGCACTTCGAACAGCACCACCTCGCCGAACCGCGGGAAGTGCACGGTCAGCGACTTGAGCCCGTCGAGCGGCTGCGAGTCCTTCTCGAACTGCTGCTTGGTCAGCGGCTTGCCGTCGATGAAGACCTCCGAGAGGAACTCGAGCGGGGCGACCCAGTTCGCGCCATCGCGCTGCATCTTGTCGCGCACGGAGCCCGAGACATTGTCCGAGCGACGCACCACGTTGTCCCAATCACTCTTGCCGAGTGCGGATGCGACATCGAGGTTGAAGCGCTCCGCGGGGAACACGAGCAGCACCGTGGTATCGAGCTCCTTGATCGTGAGCGGCGGGCCGACGGGCTCCGGCTTCGGAGCGGGCGGGGCGGGCTTCGGCGCAGGCGCGGCAGCGACCGGCTTCGCGGCGCCGTTCGCGCCGTTCGCGGGCGCAGCGCCAGGCTTCGGCGGCACCTTCGAGGTCGACGGAGCGCCGGCGATCATCGAGAAGCTGTCCCACGCGCCGAGCTGCATCTCCATCGCCATCGACTTGCGCTGATCCCACGTGCCGTCCTCTTCGAGCACGTCGACGATCACGAGGTCACCGCGGCGTTCGAAGTTGAAGCCATCGAGGCGCGCCAGGATCTGCTCTTCGTCGAGCTCCTCGAGGCGCTTCTCGTAGGTCATCAGCTTCGACTCGAACTCTTTTTGCGTCAGCGGGGTCTGGCGGCGCTTGCCGGTCTCGTCGACCTGCGGATCGAGCGCCCACGGGAGCAAGCAGATCGCGCGGAGGTCCTTGATGTTCCGCGCGACGAGCACGGCATCGCCCCACGTACCGAGCACGAACAACCGACCGAGCCGGATCGGCAGCTTCGCGCAGATATCGATCAGCAGCTCCTTCGCGGCGCGAAGGTCGTCCTTGATGATCGGCTCGGCATTCGGATCCGGGCGCGGCGTGACGATCGTGTCGTCGATGATCATCAACCGCCTCTCGGTCCGGCGGCGGAACGGCATCGATGGCGACAGCTCCATCTCTGCGCGCGGGTCGAGCCGATCGACATCGAGCAGTTGCTTGGTCTCGAGCGCGGTCTCCCCTCCGAGGCCTTCGATCAACGTCTTTTGATCGATGGCCGTGTTGGCCTGGAACATGAGGTCGGTGACGAGGCTATCGAGCTGCAGCGCCATTTGATGCCCCTATCTATAGATACCCGCTGCGCTGGCGCAAGAGCCACTCGAGCCCGAGGAGGCCCACGACGAGGATGAGGAGGCCTGGACGGCTCCACAGCTCGACATCGGTGCGGCGATCGACCCGAATAATTCGGGGAGGGTCGAAGGCCAAGTGGGCAGGGAGCACGTCGACCGGGCCCAGGGCCTGGCCCCGAGTGGCCGCCGCGATGGCCTCGAGCGTGGCGCGGTCGCCATCCGGGCGATCGAGCTCGCTGCCACCCTCGCGCACGAGGAAGATATCGCCGGCATCGACCTGATGGCCCGCGATGGTCGCCTTGCCCTGAACGCGATAAACGCCCGCGACGAGGCCGCCGAGCTCGACGGTCTGCGTGCCATCGTCGCCGACGGTGAGCTGCTGGGTCGAGACCGGCTGCGCCTTGGCGGGGTCGGCACCCCGGGTCACGGTGAGCGTGACGGCACCGTTCGGGAGTGGCTGATAGTCGCGGCCGAGCAGGCGCACGGCGACGCGCACGGGAGCGCCGGGCAGGTACTCGACCGCGTCGCTATCGACGTGGAGGTTGCGGAGATCGGGATCCTGGATCAGCCAGCGAATCGCGTTCTCCCAGAGCTTCGTATATTGCCGGCCGTCGTCGCCGGCGCGGCTCGCGGCGACGAAGCCGTAGCGCCACAGCGTATCGGTGGTGAACGCGATCGAGCGGCCCTTGCCGTAATCGCCGGCGACGATCACCGGCATCGGCTTGCCGCTCTTGGTCCTCAGGCGCGGATGCACGGCGAGCACGGTCGCATCGGGCTTCGCGCCCGCGATCAGGTTCGTGCCTTCGAGCGGCGGCAGCGCGCGCCATGCCGCCACGTTGTCGGTGGAGGAGTATCTCAGCGACGTGATCGGATGCATCGCACCCGCATCGGTGAGCTGCGGTTGGAACTTGCCCGAATCGAGCACCGTACCCGAATCGAACGGCCCGTAGAGATCGACGGGCAACGCGGCCGCGACCGGCGTGCCGTAGTAACCGCCGGACGTAAACGATTGCGCGCCACCGAGCATCACCAGCCCGCCGCCGCCCTCGACGTAGCTGCGAATGTTCTCTAGGTAGTCGCCGATGCCGTAGGGCAGGTACTCGAAGTTCTGCAGGATGATCACGTCGAACGAGGGCAGCTGCTGCTCGAACAGCTCGCGGGTCGGGAACGGGATCAACGACATCTCGTCGTTCGGCACGAGCGACACCGAGTCTTGCGTGCGCAAGATGAAGAACGAGATCAAGTCGACGTTCGGGTTCGACTTGAGCATCTGGCGGAGCGCGCGGACATCCCACGACGGGGCACCGCTGACTTGCAGCACGCGGATCTTGTCGCGGATCACGCGGATCACGAAGCTCCGCGTGTTGTTCGTGGTGACGGCTTCACCGGGGACGACCGGGACCGAGACCTCGTAGACGTAGCGACCGACCCGCGGTGGCGTGACCTCGAACGTGACGGTGACGTCCTTGTCGCCACCGGGCAGCTCGATCATCTTCTGGCGCAGCGGCTGGCCATCGGTCGAGAGCGTGACGGGAAGCTGGCGCGGTGCGAGGCCGGTGGTGTGGATCACCGCTTCGATCCGGACCACCGTGCGCACGAACGCGAACTCGTCGGCCATGACCTTGGCGACCGCGAGATCCTGGAGTCCATCGCGCGCGGCCCACACGGTATGGACACGGGTATCGAGCGATTTCAAGAAGTCGCGAACCGCGCCATCGCCGGAATCCTCGTCGAAGGAGCCCGTCGCCGCGCCATCGGAGATCAACACGATGCCCGCGAGATCGCGACCCTCGTAGCGGCCGCGCACGAGCTCGAGAGCCTTGCGCAGCATCGTCTGCTTGCCCTGCGCGGGATCGGTGGCGAGTGCCTGGAGCGACGTCGACGCGAGCGTATCCGCGAACGTGTAGTAGTCGATCTTGTGGTCTTGCTCCCATGCGGCGAGCGTCTCGGAGGAATCGGCGAGCAGGCGGCGGGCGCGTTCGATCCGGGTAGGTCCTTTGGGATTCTCCGACAGCGACATCGATTTCGAATCGTCGACGAGCACCGCGATCCGGTTCGGTTCGCGCGCGACCTGGCGGAGCTCGACCGCGGGCTCGAGGAACACGACGAGCGCGCCGAGCGAGGCGGCGCCGCGGAGGCCGATCATGATCGCGCGCCGCCACGGATTCGCACCGCGGCTCGCGCGCCACGACAGGATCACGATCGCGACCACGCACGCGCCGCCGAGATAGAGGCCGAGCCGGCCCCACGGCGACAGGAACACCCAGCGGTACTCGTTGAAGTCCGACGACGATGGCGCCGCGAGGCGCACGGTGAGCGCGGTGAGGGCTTCACCGGCCAGCGCGCCGAGTGCGCCGAGTGCGCCGACCCCGGCGGCCGCGCCGAGCCGCGGTCGCTTGGCTTTCACGAAGACCACCGCGCCGATCAAAAAGGCCACGCCGACGATCGCGAGCACGATCCGCAGCGTCATCGAGAACAGGACGATCGACATGCTACTCGTCGGGCTTCCAGCGCCGTCGCTTCATGATGAACGGCACGTGCACTTGATCCGACTTGTAGTCGAGGCATAGCGCGTACATCACGAGGTTGACGCCCATGCGGAACGAGAGCTCGCGCTGCTTCTCGCCGCCGGGTTCGCACGGAAAATCGTAGTTTCCGAAATCATCGCGCGCCCACGCACCGCCAAGGTCGTTCGCCACGTAGCAGCACACCAGCCGGCCATCGCGAATGACGCCCTCCATCGCGGGTGAGATCGCGAGCCGACCGACCGGCTTGTCGAGCAGGTAGAACGATTTGTAGACCACGTGATCGGCTGGAATGATCTCGAGGCTCTTCGCCGGCGACGGGAACACCGCCGAGAGCAGCTTGCGGACCGAGCCATCGAACGCGCCATCGGTCGCGCCCTCCGCACTATCGATCAGCATGAAGCCGCCGAACGTGAGGAACCGGCGCAGCGCTTCGATGCCGGCGGCACTCGGCAACTCGATCGCGCGATCACCCGCGAGATACAGGAACGGCGTCTCGAACAACACCTCGCTCGTCAGCGTGACGACCGAGGGCTCGAGCTCGACATCGATCGACGTGCGCTTGGCGATCTCCCACGCGATGCGTGCGAGTGCGCGGGGGCGCGGATTCCACGCAGAACCCGAGCCGAGCTGGAGCTGTCCGAAGCGAAACTTCGAGCCCGCGCCGATCGCGCCAGCAAGTCGAGGCAACGCCAGCGAGGCGAGGGCCGCCGCGAGCATCTGCCGACGAGAAACCATCTCGCTGAAGGTAGCGCTTCGGTCTGTGGTACGCCATTGCCGTGTCCTGGGATGAGTACGAGCGGTGTCCCGGCGATGCACCGGAGCGGAGCTGAAGCGGCGAACCGCGATGAGTGATAACGTCACCCGCGATGCGGCGAATCGCCCTGGTTGTTGTTCTCTCTGCGTCGCCGGCCCTCGCGGACGATTCGATTCCCGCGACTCACAAGGGCCAGTTCGGGCTGTCGGCGCGGCTCGAGGTCGGCGTGCGCGGCATCGCCACGTATAACAGCGACTACTGCGGCGTCTCCGACAGCACCGCAAAGAGTGGCAACGCGCCGGTGTGCACGGGGCGGTCGCCGTTCGCGCTCGATCTCGAGCCGAGCTACGCGGTCGCGCGTGCGGTCGAGCTCACGCTCAACTTCCACATCGGCCTCGAGAAGGATTTCGGTCCGACCCCGATCACGGAGGGCCCGCGCGTGTTCCGGCTCGAGCCGGGCGCGCGGTTCTACTTCAGCGAAGCCGGCCACTCGAAGCTGTTCGTCCAGCCGTCGCTGGTGTTGGATTTCACGAACTACCTCAAGCAAACCGGCCAGGCGTACGGAACCGATTTCGGAGTCCGCGCGATGGAAGGCTACATGCTCGATCTGCACCGTTCGTTCAGCGCGTACGCATTCGTCGGCGAGACCGCCGAGATCTCGCGCTGGCTCTACGCCGAGCTCGAGTTCGGCATCGGCGTTCAGGGCCGCTACTAGCCCGGAAACATCTCGCCGACGATCGCGACGAGATGCACGACGAACGGCTTCTTGCCGGACTCGTTGGCGTCCTCGTAGTGAAGGTTGTCGACGATGATCCAGGTCGGCTTGTCGAGCTCGAGCTTGGTCGCGAGCGCGGGTGGCACGTCGAGGAAGTAGCGATCCATCTTGAATCGCTTGCCATCGCCGGTCTCGAGCACCTTCGCGCGCACGACGTACGCGCGATCGAGCTTGAGGTTCGCGCGACCGTTCGCGCCGGCCGCCGTGAGCGAGAGCTCTGCGGTGTGGAGCGGTTTGTACTTCGCGAACGCGGTGATCCGCGGCGCGCTCCGGATCGGCACGATCGCTTCGACCGGCAGCGTCGGGCCACCGGGAAAGCGATAGACGTCCGAGGCCTCGCGATCCGAGCACAGCGCGACCATGTCGCCGACCTCGGCGGGCACGATGTAGCTCAGCGTCGAGACCTCCCGCATCACGCGATACGTGTCGCGCGCGCCCTCGATCGTCAGGATGTTCGAATCGATCACGTCGCCCATGATCCGACCGGTCTCCGGCGTGATGCTCTTGACGATGCCCCAATCGACGACAGGTCGCGGCAAGTCCTTGTCGGGATGCGCGACGTCGTAGGGCAGAAAGCAGAACGCGTTCATCACGGCGATCGCCGTGGCCCGGCGCTCGGGACCGCTGTGGCTATGATCGGTGACGACCTTCATCGCCGTCGCTGGTAGAGCCGGCGTGACAGGTGGCGCCTGGATCGCCGCGTGGCTCGCCATGCGCGGTGCACGTGCCGGCGGGGCCGCGGTGAGCACGGCGGTCGCGGCCGCGCCGATGCTCGTCGCATCGGGTGGGGGTGCTGCATCGGGTGAGGCCGCATCCGGCAGGATCGGAGAGACCTGCGCCTCGGCCTTCGGCATCGTCGTGGTCTGCGTGATCGCCTCGTGCGCGGGCCACTTCCACGCCGCGATCGCGGCGCCAATCATCGCGACGAGGGCGACCCCAGCGTAGGCAGGCACGCGCCGTTGCTTCGGCACGAGCACGCGCAGCGACTCGGGATCTTCGATCGCGGCGATCAGCTCGCGCATCGAGGCGAACCGGTCGCGCGGCGCGACGGCCATCGCGCGCGCGAGCACCGTGGCCACATCTTTGCGCATCGACGCTGGCGGCGTCACGCCATTGCGAACCGCATCGATCCGGAGCGCGAACACGATCGGGAAGGGCTTCGAGCCCGTGAGCAGCTCCCACGCCATCACGCCGAACGCGAACTGATCGACGCGCGCATCGAGGACATCACCCGTGAGCTGCTCCGGCGCGATGTACGCCGGGGTGCCGGAGATCACGCCCGTCGTGGTCAGCCGCGAGTGGTTCTGTGCCGTCGAACCGTGCGGATCGATCGTGTCGTCGCCGCGAGCGAGCCCGAAATCGGTCACGATCGCGCGGCCATCGCGCGTGACGAGCACGTTCTCTGGCTTGATGTCGCGGTGGATGAGGCCGGCATCGTGCGCGGCCGCGATGCCCTTCGCCGCGCCCAGCAACACCTCGAGCAAGCCCTCGCGCTTCTCGCCGGCCCACTCGCGCAGCGAGACGCCATCGATCAGCTCCATCGCGACCCAGACTTCTTCGTTGTCCGTGCCGACGTCGTAGACGTGGCAGACGTGAGGATGCGACAGCCGCGCGAGCGCCTGGGCCTCGCGGATCAGGCGCGCGCGACCCTTCTCGTCCTCGGTCGCGCGGCGCACGACCTTGATCGCGACCGCGCGTGCCAGCTGCGGATCCCAAGCGCGGTACACGATGCCCATACCGCCCGAGCCCAGGACCGTATCGATGCGGTAGCGGCCAAAGGTCGGCGCGACATCACCGCGCGCGAAGTTCGAGATCACGGCGCGGCAATCGGCGCAGGTATCGAGATGGATCTCGATCTCGCCGAGCGCCTTGTCGTCGAGTTCGCCGGTCGCGAACGCGAGCAACGTGTCGGAGCTCGGGCACGCGACGCTCGCCATGGTCACTTCGACTGCAAGATGCGCGAGATAGAGAGCTCGATATCGCTGTCGAGGAAGCGCAGCACGCTCTCGAGCTCCTCGCTGTGCGTGCCGAGCGTCGCGATCAAGCGCTTGCGAGTTTGCTTGCCGAGATCCGCGCGCGCATCGGCGAGCCAGCGCGCACACGTCGCGCGATGGACCCGATAGAGCCGCGCGAGATCGTCGATCGTGAGCTCGTCGAGGATGTGCTGGCGGAGCAGGTTGCGCTGGCGCACCTCGAGCGCGGCGAACGCCTCGCGGATCGCCTTCTTGAGCTGATCCGTGTAGGTGGTCCGCATGTGCTTGCGTCCCGGATCGAGGGTGTTGGCCGGCCAGTGATCGAGCAGGATCTCGTCGAGCGATTCTTCGCGGTCCGCGCGGCGGACGAGCTTCAAGGCTTTGCGCGTGGCGCTGATCCGCAGCCACGCCGCGAGGTCTCCACGCCCTGCGTAGTCCGCGATCTTGGCTTCGGGGCCGGTCAACAGCTCGACGCGAAGCGCCTGCTTCACCTCATCCGCGGTGCCACCGCCGAGCCGGAGCCGGCGCAGCGCGACATCGATCTGCGGGATGAGATGGTCTTCGAACGCGCGGATCGCGGCGATGTTGCCGGCGGCGAGCCCGAACGCGAGGAACAGGTCCGCATCGCGGAGCTCGTCCAGCGACGCTTCCGGATCATCGTGTACCCGCGCGACCAGGCGCTCGGTGATGACCTCGTCCGTCAGCGCGACCGTGGGCCATGCGGCGCGCCCGGCTGCCGCGATGCGCGCAGCGACGGCTTCCACTTGTTCGCCGGAAACCCCGGCGGGCAGCCCCTTCGCGAGGTCGTCCCGCAACATCCGGTCATCGTAGCACCCCCCCTCTGGTACCGACAAACCAGGTGCTAAGGTGGCTGGCGATGTCCTACCGGCTCCTGGCGGTCGATCTCGATGGCACGCTTCTCCGCGAGGACCAACGCGTCGATGATCGCGACATTGCGGCGATTCGCGAGCTCCGTGACGCCGGAACCACGGTCACGATCGTTACAGGGCGGATGCACTCCGGCTCGGTCGAGGCCGCCCGGGCCTGCGGAATCGAGGGTCCGATCGCCTGCGTGGAGGGCAGCCACCTGGTCGAAGTCCACACCGGCAAGACCCTCGCGCACCACCCGATGCCGGTCGCCGCGACGACCTTGTTGCGGCAGGCGTTCGCGGATCACGGCCTCGCGAGCTTCATCTTCGGCGCCGACGAGATCCATCACGATGCCGCGGGCGACGCGTACGCGAAGTACATCTCGACGTGGTCGCCCAACTTGCAGCGGGTCGACGAGCTCCACGACGAGCGCTGGCACGAGCCGCTGTGCGCGGTCGCGGTCGGCGATCCGGAACCGATCGCCGCGGCCTACGCGCAGCTGCGCGATCGAGATGTGTTCGCGGTGTCGTTCGCGATCAGCTTGTTCCAGGGCAAGCACGCGATCCTCACCCGCAAGATGGGGCCGACCAAGGGCACCGCGCTCGCGGAGCTGTGCGCCGGTATCGGCTGCACGGTCGCCGAGGCCGTCGTCGTCGGTGATTGGGTCAACGACGTGCCGATGTTCGAGGTCGCGGGGCGCTCGTTCGCGATGGGCGGCGCACCCGAGCACGTGCGCGCGAAGGCGACCGATACGCTCGTCCGCATCGCCGGCAGCGGCGGTGGCATCGCCGAAGCGATCCGTCGCGCGTGGGGCTGAGTGGCCAAGCCGCCCGAGCAGAACCACCTCGAGTACGGCGGATGCCGAAGCTCTCGGGCGCGGCATCGCGAACCTCCTCCTTGACCACGTGCCCGACAAGGTCACGCTGGAGAACGCGAAGGAGAAGCGGTTCGGCCGGCTCCTGGTGCGGTGCCACGGTATCGACGCCGATCGCCGGTGCCGACGTCGCCCCGCAGCTGGATCCCAAAACGTTCACCTTGAAGACGCTCCGTGCACGGCTCGACAAGGTCGGCGACCTCGCGGCGCCACTCGTCGACAAACGGGGCGTTTCGCTCGCCGCCGCCCTCGCGCAGCTCCGCCACCCGTAGCTATAGTTGGCGCGTGCAGTTGTCCGAGCTCCTCGACGTGATCCTCCGGTGGGCGCACCTGATCGCCGGAATCATGTGGGTCGGCAACTCGATGTTGTTCAACTGGATCGATCGCAACCTCGAGAAGACCGCCGAGCTCGGCAAGCTCTCGCAGGGCAAGATCTACATGCTCCATTCCGGCGCGTTCTACGAGCTGGAGAAGAAGCTACTCGCGCCCGGCGAGATGCCGAACCTCGTGCACTGGTTCAAGTGGCAGAACTTCACGACGTGGGCGACCGGCATCGGCCTCTTGATCACGGTCTATTACTTTCACGGTGCCGCATTCCTCGTCGATCCGTCGGTCCACGATGTCGGCCCCGAGATCGCGATCTGCCTCTCGGTCGCCTCGCTGCTCACCGGCTGGCTGATCTACGACGCGATCTGGCGCACGGTCGGCATCACGCATCCGCGCGTGGCCTCGGCGCTGTGCGTGATCTTTCTGTTCGGATCGATCTGGGGGTTCTCGCTCGTGTTCAGCGGGCGCGCCGCGTACATCGAGACCGGCGTGCTGATCGGCACGATCATGACGGGCAACGTGTGGTCGGTGATCGTGCCCTCACAGAAGCTGCTCGTCGAAGCGACCATCTCGGGCAAGGCGCAAGATCCGAAGCTGTCGCTGCAGGCCAAGGCGCGCAGCATCCACAACAACTACCTGACGTTTCCGTTGCTGTTCATCATGGTCAGCAACCACTTCTCCGCGGCGACCACGCACCACTTGAACTGGCTGATCCTGATCGTCGTCTCGATCGGCGGCGCGGGCGTGCGGCTCGCGATGAACTCGCGCTATCTCGGCGGCGGCAAGCAGCTCGCGACCAAGGCGTGGTTGCTCCCGGCGTTCGTCAGCGGTGGTGTCGCGATCCTCGGCTTGATGGTGATCTCGCGGATCGATGTGAAGCCGAAGTTCGGCATCGATCACCCGGTCACGTTCGCGCGCGTCCAGGAGATCGTCGGCGTGCGCTGCGTGCCGTGCCACTCTCAGAAGCCCTCGGACGACGTGTTTCACTCGGCGCCGGTCGGCATGATGTTGGACACGCCGGAGCAGATCAAGACGATGGCGCCGCGGATCAAGTATCGCGCGTACGACCTCGCGAACATGCCGTTCAACAACAAGACCCACATCACCGACATGGAGCGCGCCGAGCTCGCGACCTGGGTCGCCGCGGGCGCGCACATCTAGCGACGTGTGCTGAGCGGGCAGTAGCGCCTCGAGGCAGCCCGTGCATAGATGTGTCCAGTATGGGCACGGTCATCAAGCATCCTCAGGTCGAGGCAGACAAGGCGGCGGTCGAGCAGGTGCGCGAGATGATCGCTGCGGGGCCCGCGCTCGTGCTCGGTCCCGAAGGTCGCGCGGCCTTCGACAAGCAGCTCGAGGCCAAGCAAGCGGCTCCGGGGGTGACCTACGAAGATGCAAAGGTCGGCGGCGTGCCGGGCGTGTGGTGCAAGCCGGCGAACGCCGATCGCGGCACCGCGATCCTGTACTTCCACGGCGGCGCATACGTCGAAGGTTCGGCGAAGGCATTCCGCAACTACGTCGGTCAGATCGCCTCGCGCGCGAACGCGGCGACGTTCGCGGTCGACTATCGCCTCGCGCCCGAGTACCCGTACCCGGCCGCGGTCGACGACGCGCTGGCGGCGTACGCCGGGCTCGCGGAACGCTCGCGCTCGATCGTGATCGCGGGCGACTCTGCAGGTGGCGGGCTCGCGCTCGTCACGCTCGCGCTCGTCAACAAGGCGAACCGCCCGGCGAAGGGTGCGGTCGCGCTCTCTCCGTGGACCGACATGGCGCTCGAGAGCCCGAGCCTGTTGACCAAGGCCGCCCTCGATCCGATGCTGACGCTCGCGCCGGTCGCGGCCGCGGCGAAGATGTACCTCGGCAAGCACGATGCGCGCGATCCGCGGGTCTCCCCGCTGTACGGCGATCTCTCGGCGCTCCCGCCGGTTCACATGCATGTCGGCGACGCCGAGATCATGCTCGACGATGCGGTGCGCTACGCCGAGAAGCATCCGAACGCGGTGCTCCACGTCTGGCAGGGCATGCCCCACGTGTTCCCCGCGAGCGTCGGGTTCTACAAGGCGGCCGACGAAGCGCAGGAGATTATCGGAGCGTTCATTCGCGAGCGCCTGCACGCCGCCGTATAGTCGCGCGCAATGCAAGCTTCGGTCGTGCGGTCGCGCAGAGTCGTGCTGCCTGACGGGGTCCAACCCGCGTCGATCCATATCGCCGGCGGCAAGATCGTGCGCGTCGGCGAGTGGGCCGATGCCCCGAGTGATGTGATCGACTACGGCGAGCTCGCGATCTTGCCCGGCATCGTCGATACCCACGTCCATCTCAACGAGCCGGGCCGGACCGAATGGGAAGGTTTCGCGACGGCGACGACCGCGGCCGCGATCGGAGGCGTGACCACGCTCGTCGACATGCCGTTGAACTCGATCCCTCCAACGACGACCCGCGAAGGCTTCGCCGCGAAGCGCGCCGCCGCGAAGGGGCAGTGTGCGGTCGATGTCGGGTTCTGGGGCGGCGTGGTGCCGGGCAACCAGCGCGAGCTCGCCGGGATGGTCGCCGACGGTGTGCGCGGCTTCAAGTGCTTCCTCGTCGATAGCGGCGTCGCGGAGTTCGGCTTCGTCGGCGAGACCGAGCTCGCACCGGCGATGCAGATCCTCGCAGGCCTCGATGTGCCGCTGCTCGCGCATGCCGAGGTCGCGGGCCCGATCGATGCGGTCGCGGCCGAGCTCGTGGGCGCCGATCCACATCTCTACGCGACGTACCTCGCCTCGCGCCCGCCGGCGGCGGAAGAGCAGGCGATCCAGATGATGATCCGGCTGTGCCGCGCGACGAACGCGCGCACGCACATCGTGCATCACTCCGCGGCGACCGCGATCCCGCTCCTGCGCGCCGCGCGCGCGGAAGGTCTGAAGTTGTCCGCCGAGACCTGTCCGCACTATCTCCACTTCACGGCCGAAACGATTCCCGATGGCGCGACGCCGTTCAAGTGCGCCCCACCGATCCGCGATGCCGCGAATCGCGAGGCGCTGTGGGCCGCGCTCGCCGAGGGCGTGCTCGAGCTCGTCGCGAGCGATCATTCGCCGTGCTCGCCGGCGCTCAAGGCGATGGAGGCCGGCGACTTCGTCAGCGCGTGGGGCGGCGTCTCGGGCCTCCAGCTCGCGCTCTCGGTCGTGTGGACCCAAGCCGTGCGTCGCGGTCACACACTGCGCGACCTCGTGAAGTGGATGTGCGAAGGGCCGACGCGGCTCGCCGGCTTCGAGGGTGTGAAGGGCCGGATCGCGGCGGGTCACGATGCCGATCTCGTCGTGTTCGCGGACACCGAGACCCAGGTCGTCGCGGGCAAAGACATCCATCACAAGCACAAGATCACGCCGTATCTCGGCGAGACCCTGCGCGGCGTCGTGCACGCGACGTATCTGCGCGGGACCCGCGTGGCGGAGGGGGGGCGGTTACTCGCGAACGATCTAGGAGGTCTCCTGTGACCGGTGTGCGTGATTTTCTCGATCTCCCCGAGCTCGCCGGTGAAGCCGTCGGTGGCGCCGCGATCCTGTGCAACGACGAGTTCTTCGCCGAGAAAGAGAGCCTGCTCCGCGCGCATCCTGCCGAGTGGAGAGAGCACGCGTACACCGATCGCGGCAAGTGGATGGATGGCTGGGAGACCCGGCGCTATCGCCCCGCCGATGGGGTCGCACCGGGCCGCGACAGCGAGATCCACGACTGGTGCGTGGTCCGGCTCGGCTTGCCGGGGAAGATCCGTGGCGTCGTCGTCGATACCGCGTTCTTTCGCGGCAACTATCCCGATACGTGCGCGCTCGAAGGTACCGAGATCGACGCGCCGCTCGATCTCGCCGCGCTCGCATCGGCGCACTGGCTCCCGCTCGTGCCGCGCACCGCGCTCGAGGGCAACGCGCAGAACGCGTTCGCGGTCGCGAACCACGCGCGGTTCACGCACGTGCGCTTGCGGATCTATCCCGATGGCGGCGTCGCACGGTTGCGCGTCCACGGCGAGGTCGTGCCGCGCTGGGATCGCTTGCATGCGGGGCTCGTCGATCTCGCGGCGCTCGAGAATGGGGCGGTCGTCGAGACGTGCAGCGACATGTTCTTCGGCTCGCGCAACAACTTGATCAAGCCCGGTCCGTCGCGCTCGATGGCCGATGGCTGGGAGACCCGGCGGCGGCGCGGCCCGGGCCACGAGTGGGCGATCGTTGCGCTCGCGGGTGCCGGCACGATCGAACGGATCGAGATCGATACCTCGCACTTCAAGGGCAATGCACCTGCACTCGCCACCGTCGAAGGATCCAGCGATGACACGACGTGGCGCACGCTGATCGCTTCGCCCCTGCAAGCGCACACGCGCCACGTGTTCGACCAGGAGCTGCGTCGCATCGGCCTTGTCACGCACCTCCGGCTCTCGACGTTTCCCTGCGGCGGGGTCGCGCGCTTGCGTGCGTGGGGCGAGCTCACCGTGCCGCTCGATCCGGGGCTCGCAAAGCTCAACCACATGACGCCGCTCGATTGCACCGCCGCGCTGCTCCGCTGTTGCGGTTCGGCGGCCTGGACCGCGGCGATGTGTGGCGCGCGCCCGTTCGAAGACGTGACCGCGCTGATGCGGATCGCGGATCGCACGTGGTTCGCGCTCGCCGAGAGTGCGCATCTCGAAGCGTTTGGCGCGCATCCCAAGATCGGCGCGAGCGCCGCCTCGGCGTGGTCGACGAGCGAGCAAGCCGGTGCGGCGAATGCCGAAGCTGCGACGCGCGCCGAGCTCGGCAAGCTCAACGTCTCGTACGAGGCGAAGCACGGCTTCATCTACATCGTGTGCGCCTCGGGTCGCAGCGCCGCGGCGATGCTCGAGGACCTCCGGCTGCGCCACGATCGCGAGCGCGCGACCGAGCTGCGCACCGCCGGTGAAGAGCAGGCCAAGATCACCCGGCTGCGCCTGGCCAAGCTGCTCGGAGAACTCTAGATGATCACGACCCACGTCCTCGATACCGCCTCCGGGCTCCCCGGCAACGCGATCGCGATCGAGCTCGAACACCAGGTCGCCGGGAGCTGGACCCTGGTCGGCGGCGGCGTCACCGACGACGACGGGCGCCTGCGCACGCTGACGCCGCAAGGGCCGGTCGCTCCCGGCACCTATCGCATCCGGTTCGCGACCGGCGCCTACTACACGGCCCGTGGGACGGCAGGGTTCTTCCCCGTCGTCGAGATCACGTTCGCGGTCCACGACGGCGCCCAGCACTATCACGTGCCTTTGCTGCTCAGCCCGTACGGCTTCTCGACCTACCGCGGTAGCTGAGATACAACGCGGGCATGGCCCGTACGTCGCTCTCGGAGAAGAAGCTCGCCAAGGCACTCGCTCGCGTCGATCGTGCACAGGCGCGCTTCGCGCGGCGCTATCCCGGTGATTCGGGTGCACGCCAACCGGTGCACACGGTCTACGGCGGCGCCCACCTGTTCAAGGCCGAGACCCCGGCGAAGCTCGGCGAGCTCGCGCAAAAGGCACTCGCGACGTACGCGCCCGATGCGAGCTCGTTCGGTGAAGCGCTCGGCATCCGCGGCGACCTCTCGGCGACGGTGCTCGAGCGCGTGCGCGAGAAGCTCGGGCGCGAAGCGGTCGAAGATTTCCGTATCGACTTCGAGGATGGTTACGGCAACCGTTCGGATGAAGAAGAAGACGGCCACGCCGCGGCGGCCGGTCAGCAGGTCGCGGCGGGCATCGCGGCGAGCTCGTTGCCGCCGTTCCTCGGCATCCGGATCAAGCCGCTGACCCGCGAGCTCGCGGCGCGTTCGTTGCGCACGCTCGACGTGTTCCTCACCGAGCTCGTGACCACGTCGGGTGGCAAGATGCCTTCGAACTTCGTCGTCACGCTGCCGAAGATCCAGACCGTCAACGACGTCGAGACCATCGTCGAGACGTTCGACCTTCTCGAAGACCGCCTCGAGCTCGAGCCGGGCACGCTCAAGCTCGAGATCATGGTCGAGACCACGCAGACCATCTTCGATCCGCAGGGTCGCTCGATGATGCCGCGCCTCCATCGCGCCGCCGGCGATCGCCTCACCGGTGCGCACTTTGGAACCTACGACTACACCGCGAACTGCGACATCACTGCGGCGCACCAGAAGATGCGCCACCCCGCGTGTGACTTCGCAAAGCACATGATGAAGGTCTCGTTCGCGAACACCGGCGTCGCGCTCTCGGACGGTGCGACGACCGTGATGCCCGTCGCGCCGCACAAGGGTGCGAACTTGAGCGATGCGCAGAAGACCGAGAACAGGTCAGCGGTGTGGGCCGCGTGGCGCCTGCACGCCGATGACACGCGTCACTCGCTGACGAACGGCTTCTATCAGGGCTGGGACCTCCACCCGGCGCAGCTCGTGCCGCGCTACGGCGCGGTCTACGCGTTCTTCCTCGACGGCCTCGTGCCGGCGAGCGAGCGCCTCAAGAACTTCGTCGCCAAGGCGGCGCAAGCCACGCTGATCGGCGACATGTTCGACGACGCGGCGACCGGCCAGGGCCTGCTCAACTACTTCCTGCGCGGCATCGCGTGCGGCGCGGTGACCGAAGAAGA
>JAYWCI010000042.1:0-4937 GCA_043780895.1 Kofleriaceae bacterium
GTGATCCTGCAGCAAGTCAGCTGGGGCGTCGCGATCCGCATGGCCGTGCTCGAGCGCGCGATCCTCGGAGACGAGTCGTGACCTCGGCCCTCAGCGTTCGCGGCATCGTCAAGAAGTTCGGCAATCACATCGCCGTCGACGACATCTCGTTCGAGGTGCCGCGCGGCGTGGTCTACGGCATCTTGGGGCCGAACGGCGCCGGCAAATCGACGACGCTGCGCATGATCAACGACATCATCGCACCGGATGCCGGCACGATCACGATCCTCGAGCAGCACACGCCGGGTCCTGCCGCCGCGGCGCAGATCGGCTATCTCCCCGAGGAGCGCGGCCTCTATCCGAAGATGAAGGTGATCGACATGGTCACGTTCATGGGCGAGCTGCGCGGCCTGTCCTCGAGCGAGGCGAAGAAGCGCGCCGGCGCGTGGCTCGATCGGCTCGGCCTCGCGCAGTGGACCAAGAACAAGGTCCAGGATCTGTCGAAGGGCATGCAGCAGAAGGTCCAGTTCGCGACCGCGCTGATCCACGAGCCCGCGCTCGTGATCCTCGATGAGCCGTGGAGCGGCCTCGATCCGATCAACGCCGAGGTCTTGCGCGAGGTCGTCGAGGAGATCCGCGCCGCGGGCCGCACCGTCATGTTCTCGACCCATCAGATGGAGCAGGCCGAGAAGGTCTGCGATCAGGTCTGCATCATCGCGCGTGGCAAGAAGATCCTCGACGGCAACTTGCTCGAGATCAAGAAGGCCGCCGCGGGCGACGGGCTCGTCGCGCTGCTGTTCAGCGATGCCGCGTCGAAGGATCGCGCCGTGGTCGCGCTCGCCGATCGCACGCTCGTCGCCGAGAGCCGCCCGCCGCGGCCGGGCGATGTCGCCGATTGCGAGGTCAAGATGGCCGAGGGCATCGCGCCGCAGCGCTTGCTCGCGGCGCTCGTCGCGGCCGAGGTCGGCTTGCGCCGGTTCGAGGTCGTCGTGCCGACGCTGCACCAGATCTTCGTCGAGCGGGTCGGTGGTGACGCCGCGATCGTCGCGGAGCGGAGGGCTGATTAAATGCGCGCAGCATTCGTGATCGCGAAGCGAGAGTTCTTGGAGCGCGTTCAGACCAAGTGGTTCGTCGCGATGACGGTCCTGGGGCCGCTCTTGATGATCGCGCTGATCGTCGTGCCGGTGCTGTTCGCATCGCACGGCACCGACGGCGCGAAGGTCGAGATCGCCGACGAGTCGGGCGTGCTCGGCCCCAAGCTCGTCAAGGCCTTCGCCGATGACGATCAACACTGGGTCGCGACGATCGTCCCGGCCGCGACCACCGACAAGGAGATGCTCTCGCACCTCGCGAAGAAGCAGATCAGCGGCTTTCTCCGGGTCCCGAAAGATGCGCTCGGCACCGGCCAGATCATCTATCGCGGTGACAACGCGACGAACCAGATCGTCCAGATCACGCTCGTCAAGCTCGTCACCCAGGTCGTGGTCTCGCAGCGGCTCGAAGCGATCAACCAACCTCCCGAGAAGATCCTCGCCTTGCTCCAGCCGCCGAACCTCAAGGCGCTGCACACGAACGGCGAGACCGAGGGCGAGAACGGCGGTGCGATGTTCTTGCTCGGATACATCATCGCGCTCCTGCTCTACATGATGATCACGCTCTACGGCATCAACGTGATGCGCAGCGTGGTCACGGAGAAGAGCTCGCGCGTCGTCGAGCTCATGGTCGCCGCGACCAAGCCGCGCGCGCTGATGGCCGGCAAGATCGCCGGGGTCGGAGGTGCCGGGCTCGCGCAGATCTCGATCTGGTTGATCGTCGGCGGCGTCGCGCTCGCATATCGCTCGCAGCTGCTCGGCCTGTTCGGGATCTCGGCCGCGGCCGCGAGTGCGCTGCCGGCGCTCGCGCTGACCGACTTCGTCGTCATCTTCGCGTTCTTCGCGCTCGGGTTTCTCTTCTACTCGACCATGTACGCCGCAGTAGGCGCGATGGTCTCGTCGGAGCAGGATTCGCAACAGGCGCAGATGCCGGTGACGATCTTTCTCGTCATCGGCATGGTCTCGATGACCGCCGTGACCGGCGATCCCCGTGGTCCCACAGCCGCGATCCTGACCATGGTGCCGTTCTGGTCACCGATGCTGATGCCGCTCCGTTACCTCCTGGGTGGCGCCACCGCACTCGACTGCGCTCTCTCGCTCGGAATTCTCGCGATTTCGATGCTGGTGGTTTCGCGTGCCGCCGCGAAGATCTTTCGGGTCGGCATCCTCATGTACGGCAAGCGTCCCAGCGTGTCAGAGCTGATTCGTTGGCTGCGGTACTGAGCTTATCGAAGTCATGGAAAGCCTGGCTGTGCACTGGAATTTACCCTGACAGGGCCCTTACACTTTCGGTAATGCGCTGGGGACTAGCGTTCGTAGTGTTGGGTTGCGCCGCTGAGTCGGCTCTCGCGCAACCGACGGCATCGGCCGATGCGGTCAGCACGAGCGTCGCCCCGGTCGCGCTTGCCGAAGCCGGGCCGCAGCAAGCCATCGGGTACGGTGCGTTGCCTGGTGGGATTACCGTTCCGGATGCCGAGACGTTGCCGAAGGGCGCGTTCCAGCTGATCACGCTCGACGGGTACGGATACCGCAAAGGCGCTCTCGCTCCCGCCGAGACCTTGAGCCGCGTGCTCGGCTCGCTCGCACTCGCGTACGGCGTGCACGAGCTATTCAGCGTCGCGCTCTCGTTCGACGGTCGCTACGACCGCCACAAGAACACGGTGCTCGGTACCGACGATGGCTACGTCGGTGACCCGCACCTCATCGGTCGGTTCGCGAAGGCCTCGGGCACCACGCGCTTCGGCGCGCAGCTCGGTGTATGGGTTCCAGGCAAGGATGCGCCGTCGATCGCCGGTTCGGCGATCTCGGTCGATCTTCGCTTGCTCGCGTCGCTCCCCGCCGGTCCCGGCATCCTGTCGTTCGAAGCCGGCTATCGCCTCGATAACAGCGCGGCGAGCGTCGATCACCCCGAGTTGCTCTCGCTCGCCGATCGAGTCTCTCTCGGCGTCTCGGACTTCAATGCCGTGTTCGGCGGCGGCCACCTCGCGGTGCCGTTCGGCAAGGCGTGGGTCGGCGCGGAGGCCTCGCTCGAAGCCTACCTCGGCGATCCACCGAGCGACGGCATGGGCGGCGTCAAGGTCGGTCACGCGGCGCTGACCGACGGCAAGCTCACGTTCCGTGGCGGCGTGAGCGGTGGCTACCACATCAACGACCTGTTCTCGGTGCTCGCCTTCGCCGCGATGGCGAAGTCGCCGTACATCACGATCGCTCAGACCCTCGACAACAACATTCCGCTCGTGCCGTACGAGCCGGTGTTCACGATCGGTCTCGGGCTCTCGGCGCAGTTCGGTAACTCGAAGGCCGAAGCACAGTTCAAGGGCTGCGCGTACACGCCGGAGGGCTGCCCGGCCGTCGAGACGCCGATCGTGGCCGATATCTCGGGCTCGGTCACCGACGATTCGGACAAGCCGGTCGTCGGCGCGAAGGTCGCGCTCAAGCTCGCGAACGTCACGGTCGATCCGGTCGCCACCGACAGCACAGGCAAGTACGTGTTCAAGGGCGCGCGCATCGGCACGCAGGCCGAAGCGACCACGTCCAAGCCGGCGGTGCATCGCATCGACGAGACCAACGCGACCATTTCGGTCGAAGTCGATGGCAAGAAGCCGGGCACCGCGACGATCGCGAAGCTCGATGAAGCGGGGACGACGGTGCCCGTGATCAAGCTCGAGCCGCTGTTGCCGCCGGGGCAGCTCCGCGGCGTCGTCCACCAGCTGCCATCGGGCAAAGCCGTCGAGCGGGCCACGGTCACGGTCTCGCCGGGTAACGCCAAAGCCCAGACAAGTAGTGACGGTACGTTCAGCATCGATCTCGCACCAGGTAGCTACAAGATCACGGTCAAGTCGCCGGGCTTTGCATCGCAGGATCTCGATGTCACGATCGAAACCAACGGCGTAGCGATCAAGAACATCGACCTCCACAAGTAAGTATGACCCGACGGATCTTCGCCTTCTTCATGATCGTCGCGTGCCTCGTTGGCGCGTGCGGTGGCAGGAAGAAAGCGGGGATCGCAGAGCTGACGAAAGCCGACGGTGCCGTCGAGCGCCAGGCCGGTATCGGCACCTGGGTTGGGGCCGCCGTCGGCACGATGTTCTTTCTCGGCGATGCCGCGCGCACGGCCGATGCGTCGGCTCAGATCACGCTCGTCGGCTCGCAGGTGCTCGAGATGCAGCCTCACACGGTGCTACGGTTCGGCCCTGGCAAGAACAACGCGACGAACGTCAAGGTCGAGGTCGGTGCGGTCGACATCATCAACACGACCCAGGCAAGGCTCGAGATCGGGAACGTCACCGTCGCCCCGGGCGGCAAGGTCCGGATCACCGCGAGCGACGTCGAGCTGTTGATCGGTCACGCGCAGTTGCAGGGCGTCGAGCTCGTGATCGGCAAATCGATCAGCGTCGATATCGGTCCGGTTCAAACGATCGATGCAGGCGTCGAGCTTCCGCCCGATGCCGCGGTGACCACGCACGACGTCGCGTTCGAGATCACCGGTATCGGCGTCGAGATCCAGGGTCCGAATGACAAGACCTGGGCCGCCGTCGAGGGCAAGGGCACGATTCCGCTCGGCGCGAAGCTGCGGATCAAGAAAGATACGGGCAAGGCGGTGCTCGTCTCGGGCGCGACCTCGCTCGAGCTCTCCGGCGCGTCGTCGCAGATCACGATTCGCGAGAACCTCCTGATGAGCATGGATCTCGGCACGGGCACCGCGACGGTCCCGGCCGCGACGGCCGGCAAGGTCGGCGTCCCTGGTGGTGCAGTGGAGCTCCAGGGCGCGAAGGACGCGGCGGCTGAAGCGAAGATCGAGGTCAACGCGCGCGGCGAGGCGAAGGTCTCGATGGTCCACGGCACGTCCAAGCTGGTCAGCTCGCA
>JAYWCI010000043.1:0-20479 GCA_043780895.1 Kofleriaceae bacterium
GAGGTGATCGTGCGGTGCGGGTTCACGCCGCCCGCGGCATCGGCGGTGTTGAGCAGCACCTTCGCCGAGCGGGTGTCCTCGGCGTAGATCGCATCGGCCTCGCGCAGCACGCGCGCCGCCCGGAGCGACAGGTCCTCGAGATTTCCGATCGGCGTGCCGACGATGTACAGCGTGCCGCTCACGTTTTCCGCGTTCCTCGCGCTCATTCGCCGGACATGGCTTCGATGTCGATCGCGGTACCCATCTCGGCCTCGAGGAACTTCTTGAGGCGATCGAGCACGCGCTTCTCGAGCTGGCGCGCACGCTCGCGGCTGACGTTGTAGCGGTCGCCGAGCTCCTGCAGCGTGAGCGGTTCTTCCGAGAGCCAGCGCTCGCGGAAGATCGTCTGCTCGCGACCTTCGAGCGTTTGCGCGAAGGTCTCGAGCTTGGATTTGAGGAGCTGCGCGAACTCGTTGTTCGCGACCGCGCGATCGGGGCGGATGTCTTCGCTCGGCAAGAAATCGAGCCGCGTGCGCGTGCCGTCGTCGTCGCCGGAGCCCATCGGCGCATCGAGCGAGGCTTCGGGCGCAGCGAGCCGGCGCTCCATCTCGATGACATCTTTTTCGGGAACATCGAGCTTCTCGGCGAGCAGCGCCGAGCTCGGTTGGAAGCCGAGTTGCTCGAGCTTCTCGCGCTCCTTGCGCAGATTGAAGAACAGCTTGCGCTGCGCCTGCGTGGTGCCGATCTTGACCAGCCGCCAGTTGTTAAGAATGAACTTGAGGATGTACGCGCGGATCCAGAACGCCGCATAGCTCGAGAGCTTCACGCCGCGATACGGATCGAACTTACCAACCGCCTGGATCAGGCCGATGTTCCCCTCTTGCACCAGATCGAGGAGGTTGCGATGCGCCCGGCGATACTCGTAGGCGATCTTGACGACCAAGCGGAGGTTCGCCTCGATCAGCTTGCGCGCCGAGCTCGTGTCGCCGTGCTCGACGAGCTTGACCGCGAGATCGTGCTCCTCCTCGGGCGTGAGCAGCGGGTAGCGCCGCGTCTCGCTCATATAAAGGGAAAGCGGATCGCGGCGTGCGAGCGAGCCAGCTTCACGCTTGACGGGTACGCGTGGCGCATCCTCGTCGTTGCCGTCGTTGACCGGCCCGTCGGCATCGCCACCGGCCGAATCCTCACCGACGTCGATCGCGCCGCCAGCGGCTAGATCGGTATCGAGGCCTTCCTCTTTACCGTCTTCACCGTCCTCGGCAGCTTCTTCGTCTTCGTCCCGGGTCTCGGCATTGGGCTTGTCGCCAACGTCGATGACCTTGGACTTCTTGGTGCGAACCTTGGCCATCGCGTCTCGCGACTGTACTACATCGTCTCACTCGAGGCCGCTGCGTGGGTCAGACGATCGTCGTCGATCCTCGGGTGGCGGACCGTGCGTTGCCCCCTATAATCATCGAATGCGAAGCAGGTTGAACCTCGCCCTGGTGGGCATCGCGGGTGCGCTCGCACTCGTCCTTACCGTGATCCACCACGAGGGAGTTGTCGGTCTGCAAACCTCGGCGGCTCGCGCGGCACCGGGCGCCGCGGCCGACAAGCAGCACGACCTCTCGGCGCTCAAGGTGTTCAGCTCGACGCTCGTGCGCGTGAAAGATCGCTACGTCGATCCGTCGCGCATCGATCCGAAGAAGATGTTGTACAGCGCGCTCGATAGCGTCCAGTTCAACATCCCCGAGGTCCTCGTCGAGCCCGACACCGCACACAACAAGGTCACCGTCGCGGTGAACGACAAGAAGGAAGTGTTCGACACCGACGATGTCGATTCGCCGTGGCACCTCCAGCGCAAGCTCAAGAGCATCTTCCGGTTCATCGAGCCCAACATGAACGCCGGCGCGGATCTCGCGAAGGTCGAGTACGCGGCCGTCAACGGCATGCTCGGCACGCTCGATCCGCACTCGATCCTGATGGACCCCGAGCAAGCGCGCGACATGGACGTGTCGACGAGCGGCAAGTTCGGCGGCCTCGGCATCGTGATCCGGATGATCGATCGCAAGCTCACGGTCGTGAAGCCGATGAAGGACACGCCCGCGTGGAAGAAGGGCATCAAGTCCGGCGATCACATCGTCAAGATCAACAACGAACCGACCGAGAACCTCACGTCGAACGAAGCGGTCGATCGCATGCGTGGTGACCCGAAGACCGGCGTCACGCTGTGGGTCGAGCGCAAGAACCAGCCGCAGCTGATGCGCTTCGATCTCGTGCGCGATGTCATTCGCGTCTCGCAGGTCGAGCACAAGCTGCTCGACTCGCACGTGGGCTACATCAAGGTGAAGCAGTTCTCGAAGGGCATCGCGCAAGACGTCGCGCAGGCGATGCAGGAGATGTCGGGCGCCGGTGCCACGTCGTGGATCCTCGATCTCCGCAACAACCCGGGCGGCCTGCTCGAAGAAGCGGTCCAGCTCTCCGATCTATTCGTCGATAGCGGCACGATCGTCTCGACCGTGTCGGGTCGCGATCGCGAGGCGCGGCGTGCCGAGCGCGGCTTCGGCGATACCAATTCGTCGCTCGCGGTGCTCGTCAACGGCGGCTCGGCCTCGGCCTCGGAGATCGTCGCCGGCGCGCTCAAGAACCTCGACCGCGCCGCCATCATCGGTACGCGCACGTTCGGCAAGGGCTCGGTCCAGGAGCTCTACGACAACGACGATCACTCGAAGTTGAAGCTCACGATCGCGCAGTACCTCACGCCGGGCGATCGCAGCATCCAGAACCTCGGCATCGTCCCGGACATCCAGCTCCAGCGGATGTACATCCCCGACAAGAACGACGCGCCGACCGATTTCGTGCGCATGCTCGCGCCAACCCACAGCTACGGCGAGAAGGATCTCGACGCGCACCTCGTCTCGACGTACGCGAAGGATGGCGACAAGCCGGCCTACGAGGTCTCGTACATGGTCGAGCGCAAGAAGCCGTCGGTCACCGACAAGGATCCGAAGACCGCGCCGCCAACCGATGACGACGAGACTCCGGACGATGCCGACGAGATCGTCGAAGACTTCGAGATGCGGTTCGCCAAGCAGATCGTTTCGGGCGTCCAGGCCTCGACCCGCCCGAAGCTGGTCGGTGGCGCCGCGAAGATCATCGCGAAGGTTCGCGGTGAAGAAGAAGCCAAGCTCGTCGCCGCGCTCAAGGTGATCAACGTCGATTGGACTGCACCTGGCAGCGATGCCGGTGTTGCGAACCTCGACATCGCGCTCACCGCCTCGGCGCCAACCCTCAAGGGTGGCGAGGATGTCGCCGTCACCGCGACCGTGAAGAACAACGGCGCCGCCGCCGCGTATCGCGTGCTGCCGCGGATCCAGGCCGAGGATGGCGTGTTCGAAGATGTCGAGCTCCCGATCGGCAAGGTCGCGCCGGGCGAGACCAAGACGTTCACCGCGAAGCTCAAGTTGCCGATGGATGCCGTCGATCGCGTCGACCGGCTCGGTCTCGAGGTCCGCGAAGCGCGCAACGCGACGAACAAGGTCACCCCGGCCGAGGTCCACATCGAAGCGCTCCCCCGCCCGGTGTTCGCGTACGCGTGGCAGCTCGTCGACGAAGGCAACGGGGACGGCCTGATCCAGCTCGGCGAGAAGTATCACCTGCAGGTCTCGATCAAGAACACCGGCACCGGCAAGTCGACGAAGGACTCGCAGGTCATCCTGCGCAACGCGACCGGTGATGGCGTCGATCTCGACAAGTCGCGGTTCGCCATCGACGTGCTCGAGCCGGGCGCGATCAAGCAGTTCGATTTCCCGCTCGCGACGAACGCCACGCTCAAGGCCGATGAAGTCGTGCTCGAGCTGATGGCGTACGACTCGAACCTCGATAGCCAGTCGAGCGACAAGCTCCACTTCAAGGTCGCGCAGGCCGTCGCGGGTACCCCCGCGAGCGGTGGTGTGATGCTCAAGGGCGCGACCACGATCCACGCCGGTGCGTCCGATGACTCGAGCGTCGTGGGCGCGGCGATGAAGGGTTCGAGCTATACCGAGCTCGGCACGTTCGGTTCGTGGACAAAGCTCAAGCTGGATGCGACGAAGGTCGGCTTCGTACGGACCAAGTCGGTCGCCAACGGCGGCGCGGGCAACAGCCCGTTCGCGCCGACCTACAACACGACACCGCCGCTCATCAACGTCGCGACCAAGAACCTCCAGACGCGCGGCGACACGTACAAGCTCACCGGCACCGTGACAGACGAGATGCACGTCGAGGACGTCTACATCTTCGTGTCGAACCCGACCTCGAAGATCGAGAGCAAGAAGGTGTTCTATCGCTCGAACCGCGGCGGCAAGAGTGACAAGTCGCTCGACTTCACGACCGACCTGCCGCTGTGGCCAGGCTCGAACATGGTCACGATCGTCGCGCGCGAGAACAGCGATGTCCGCTCGCTCAAGACCGTGTGGGTCTACAAGGACGCACCCCGCACAGCACAAGCTCCTTGAGGCGCCCTAACTTCCCGAGCAGTTATGGCACTATGAAGTTGGACTGAATCCCGAGCGGTGCTGGGACGTCCACAAGGCAAGCCATGCGCAACATCTCCCTCAGCGCCCTGGTCGTCGGCGCGCTGTTCTCGTCCGTCGCGTCTGCGGAAGACACGTCAGGCTCGCCAGGCTCCTACGACGTCAAGTTCGACGAGATGGGCCACAACTGCAACCCGCCACCGGTGGCGCTCGGGCGATCCAAGCTGAACATCTCGCTGCGGAAGACCAGCATCACCGTCAACATCGAGACGATCCCCGAGATGGCGGGCGTCACCCAGAAGGGCGGCAAGATCAACGCGAAGACCGTCAAGGGTGCGGTGCCGACGACCGTGCAAGGGCTCGATGCGAAGTACTCGATCGCGGGCAAGATCGACGACGCAGGCATCGTCCAGCTCGTGCTCGTCGCCGAGTACATCAAGCACGACGACAAGAAGGCCTACTGCACGCAATCGTGGAACGTGACCGGCCTGCGCGGCACGCCCGACAAGAAGTAGGCACAGACCAGCGGCTTGCGGTCACAGGCAAGGCCGCGTCGCGGTCCAGATGTTGTCGCTGCCCTCGCGGTTCGTCGAGAAGTAGATGGTGCTCTCGCTCGGATCCAGCGAGAGATCCACGTTGCTACTGTTGCCATCGTCGAGCTCGGCGATCGGCTGGATGTTCGTGAAGTCATCGGTCGGGCTGACCCGGGAAGCGCTGTAGAGCTCGATGTTGTTGCCGATCGTGTGCTCGAAGTACAGCCGCAACTGGTCGGCCGAGAGCCACGCATAGCCGACGTTCGCCGGCAGGTTAGCGAGGCGCGCCCCCACGGGGAAATCGTCGGTGCGGGTGGCGCGACGAGAGACGTAGAGGTCGCCTTCGCCGAAAGTGTCGATCGTGATGTTGTAGACCAGCACGAGGCCATCCGCGCTGATCGCCGCGCCCGCAGAGGTCGACCCGCACAAGGGAGCGAGGACGACGGGAGCCCCGAAGGCTACGGTCGACACGGCTCGGCTCGCGCGATAGATGCAGCTGGCGCCACTGCGTCCGCTACTGAAGTAGAGCTCGAGGTTGTCGCCAGTCAGGCTCGGATCGCCCGCGTCACCGCCGGGGAGCACGACCTCCATGGGCGAGGAAAAGACGTCAGCTCGCGTGGACCGAGTGGAGACCACGATGCTCGTGGCCGAGACGTTGGTGTTGAAGTAGAGCGCGAGCTCGTCCTTCGAGATCTCGGCGCCGGTGTTGCTAGCCGTCGAGTTGACATTTGGGAGGACGCGGAGGTTCGTGAACGCGCCGGTCCCGAGGCAGCTGGATGGCGCCCGGCCATCGCCGACCCCATCGTACGCATCCGGGGACGCATCCGGGTGGACCTCGAAACCAGAGCGCCCACACGCGGCCATCGCGACGACGAGCGGAACCAGCAGGACTACCGTCGCCATACCTCGGCCAGGGTCGCACCATTCGCGCTCGCCGAGAACACGCGCGTGTAGCTAGCTGGGATCGGGCAGTGCTCGGTCTGAGGCGCGTAGGTCACGATCCAGTCGGCCTGATCGATCTGGTGCGCGAGCGGCACCCACAGATCGGCGCGAAACCACGCGAGATGGACCGGCGCGATGCAATCGCGAAACACGTGCGCGCCGGTCGGCGCGTTGTCGTTGACATAGGCAACCGCGCGATCGACACCCTCTCCCCACCACGCGGTCTCGAACCACTTGCGCTCGGCGACGGTGCCGGCACCGCCGACCTGTTCGGCAAAGTAGTCGAGGTAATACGGATGCACCCGGACGAGGGTGACCGCGAGATAGAGCGTGACCGCGACCGCGAGCGCACGGAACGCGTGTGGCCAGTGCAGCTTCGTCGCGAGCCAGTCCCACCCCGCGGCGCTCGCCATCGCGAGCGCGAGCACGCAGGGCAGCACGTAGCGCACGCCATCCTGGCGGACCGGCGAGATCATGACGCCGAGCGGGACCACGAACCACGCGAGCAGGATCAGCGCGCTACGTCCGCGCGCGCGCGCGACGAACACGACCACACCGACGAGGACCGCGATCGGCAACGTCGCGACGAGGTACGTGAGGAAGTAGTGCGGGCCCGGATGATTCGTCATCGCGCCGAGGAACGGCTCGAGCGAGTGCGACTTGCTGAGCTTGTCGAACGCGAGCTCGAGGTTGCGGATCGGATGCGGCCACAACCGCGGCCACACCGCGTAGAGCGTGACGAGCGCGACGATCGGCATGCCGACGAGCCCTTCGAGCCACGTGCGGCGATCGGTCCTGCTCAGCATGATCGCAACGCACAACGGACCGAGCAGCCCGTTGGTGAACCGCGACGCGATCGCGAGGCCGATGACGACGCCGATCGCGCCGAGCCGAAGCCGCAGCGTGCGGCGATCAGGATCGCCATCGCGCAGAGTGAGGGCGAGCAAGATGCCGAGCGGCCACCACATCACGGTGACCGCCTCGTGGCCGACGATCTGGCCGTGCGCGACGAGCGGCGGGAGTAGCGCGGCGATCAGCGCCGCGAGGATGCCAACGCGGCGCGAGAACAAGCGCGTGCCGATCGGCACGAGCAACATGCAGCCGATCGCGACCCACACCGCCGAGAGGGCGCGCGCCGGTCCGTAGCCATCGGCGAACTGCGCACCGATGCCCGCGAGGTACTTCATCACGGGCGGGTGCTCGTAGTTCCAGCTCCACAGGCTCGGGCTCGCATCGAGGCCGAGGAGGTTCGTGATGTAGTTGCGGCCCGAGGCCCAGTACACCGCTTCGTCCCAGGTCTCGCCGTGCCCATTCAGATCGATCCAGCGCACGCCCACGGCGACGACGAACACCGCGGCCATCGCGAGCCAGGTCGCGCGTGGCACCAGCGCGAGCCAGCGACGCGCGAGCATCAAGGCCAGGGTGATCACGACGAGCAAGATCGCGAGGGCGATCAGGCCATCGAGTGGCGCCGCGCCGACGCTCGCGCCGAACTGCGCGCGCTCCGGGGGATCCGGTGACAGCGAGCTCGCCGGGATGTATTCCGGATCGCCGCGGCGCCCGACCGGGCTCCACACGAGCCGCGAGGTCGCTGGCCCCGCGAAGTGGATCGCGACCGGTCCGGCGGGCAGCAGCATCCACTGGTTCGCCACGCCCGCACCGGTGATGACGTGCGCCCCGACGACGAGCCGCGCAGGCCCGGTCGTGACGAACCCGATCACCGACGGCCCGCCACGCGCGACGAACAGCGAGCCGCGGAGCTCGCGGTCGGGCGGATCGCTCGCATCCCGCTCGGTAACCGGCGTGACCGCGAGACGATCGAGCTGCGCCGTGGTGACCGCGGCGCGCAGGCCGAGCAGCGCGACGATCATCACGATCGCCGCGCCACAGCCGTGCCACGATCTCAGCGCACGAGGCCAGGGCATGCGAAGGCTCGGCTCTTCTTGACGAGGAACGTGTAGTACTCGCCGCGTTCGGCGAGCGCGGGGATGTGCATGGTGACCTGTTCGAAGCCGCGCTCGAACCAGAACCGCGTGTTGCACGGCAGCGGTGGCGAGCTCGGATCGCGGTGGAGCGTGTAGCAACTGAACACGAACGTCGGATCGTACGACGCGAGTAGCTCGTCGCTGCCCCACTTCGTATGACCCGCGCGCGGATTACTGCGCGGCGCTTCGTGGGCGATCCGCTCGGACACCAGGCCGAACACATCGATGGCGCGCATCCGACCGTAGTACGGCTGCGCCCCCGCCCCGCCGACGATCGAGAAATCATCGGGGTAAAAGCAGCGCTCCATCGCGCGCCCGATCGCGGCGCGGTCCTCGGTGTAGACCATCAGGAACGCCGGCGAGTCGATGCCGTGATCGTTATTGCAGACGCGCTTCGCGCACGAGCGCGTCGACTTGATCGTGAGCTCGACCTGCGTCACGGCGAAGCCGACGATCACCAGCGCCACCAGCGCCCTGACGATCGCGTGGTGCTGGAACGTGCGGACGATCGTCTCCATGCCGAGCATCGCGAGCACGGCGACGCACACGAACACCGGCATGATGAAGCGGTGCAGGCCCATGAAGTCACCCCCGACGCTCGCCGCGTACGCGAGATAGCTCACCGAGAGCAGCGTGCACACCGCGATCAGCACCCCACGCTGGCTGCGGCGCCCGGCGCTGAGCATGCCGAGCGCCACGAACGGCAGCGCCCACAACACGCGTGCCTGCGTGAGCCACGCCCAGAGGTAGTAGCGACCTCCCGCGGCCATCTGCGCCGGCATCCCGGGAGAGGCCCACGGCCCACTCGCCTTGACGTAGTACGTGTTCGGGAACGGCCAACCGTAGTAGTGCCAGCGCCACGCGAACCACGGCGCCCACACGACGAGGAACACCGCCGCGGCGGCGAGGTCGCGCCTGGTGATCCAGCGCCGCGCGCGCCCGTTCGCGCCGAGCCGCACCACCCCGATCACCACCGCGATCAACAAGCCTTCCGGCCGGGTCATCGCGGCCAGGGCGAGCGCGATCGCGGCGCGTTTCATCCCGCGGCCATCCTCGAGCTCGGCCATCACCACGCCATCGATCGCGATCGCGACGAGCATCGTGAACAGCTGGGTCTCGAGCCCGCCCGAGGTCCAGCACGCGAACCCCGCGGAGCACGCGAGCAACACTGATGGCACCGCGGCCCACGTCGAGCGCCGCTCGAGCGCGCGCTCGCACGCGCGATACACCACGTACAGCGTGACGAGCGCACACACGGTGCCGAGAACGCGCGAGCTGAGCTCCGGCGAGACGCCCGCGACCATGCCGAGCGCGAGGATCACGGTCCACAAGAAGTTCGTGTAGCCCTCGACCGGCTGGCCGAGGTTGAACGCGAGCTGACCGTGCTCCGCGAGGTTGCGCGAGAACACGAACGAGATGTACGCGTCGTCGGTCACGAAGTTGTACGCGAGCGAGTGTGCGACGAGCGCGACCGCGGCCACTCCGAGGAGCAGCCAGCGCATGCGAGCGTCAAACATCGTGACGACGATACCGCAACCGTTCAGCCGCGCAGGCGTTGGACCCAGAAGATCAAGGCCGGAAACGCCGCGATCCAGGCCCACAAGAACCGGTTCAACCCGAACACCACGGCATTGACCAGGTGAAAGACCGCCGCCACCGCGAGGAGCGCGATGCAGGCCCGCTCGTCGACGAGCGCGACCGGAAACGCGCACTCGAAGGCCAGCATCCCGAGCCCCGCGCCCTTCGCGATCACGGGCACCGAGAACAGCCGCCGCGCCGCGTCCGGCACCGCGTACTGAGGCAACCCGACCATCACCGGCAGCGCACGGCCCTCGCGCCACGTCCGATCGCGCAGCTTCGCGATCCCCGAGATGAAGTACGACAGCACGAGCTGCACCGCGACATACGCGAGCCCGGCGAGCGGCGCCCCCGACGCGGCGACCGCGAGCCCGATCAGCACCACCAACAACATCGCGTCGCTGCCTCCGTTGTACGTGCCGCGACACCGGACAGCGATCAGGAGGGTGCTCGCCACGGCGAGCCACGGCACCACGGGCTGAGCGACCCACGGTAAGGCGAGCCCGCTCGCGAGCTGGACCAGCACGATCATCCAGGTTCCGCGGGTCGAGAAGGCGAGGTCCGCGAGCGCGCGCACGAGCCGAGGTGCGCCTGCGTACTCGCGGCGCAGGATCGACCACCGAAACACACCGCGCTCGCCGAACGCGCGATGGCTGATGACCAGCTCGAGCGCACTGACGACCGTCGCGATCGCCGCGAGCCGGGTCATCCACACGAGCATCATGCGAGCTCGGCCGAGATTAGGTAGTCCGTCCACGCGCGCTCGTCGAGCACGATGATCTTCCACTGCCAGCGGTCGCCGGTTTGCACGCTCGCGCGCGCGACCGCGGTCACGAGCTCGTACGTGACGAGGCCCGTGATCGCCGGTGCTTCGTGATCGGTCGCAGGATCGAGCTCGTCGACCTCGGCGACCAGCTGCTCGACCGTCGCGTGATACGCGAGCGCGAGATTGCTCGCCGGTGCGAACGCCCAGCCGAACCAACCGCGGCGCGGCGTCGCCGCGGGCAGCCACTCGCCACCGACCCGGCGCACGAGCAGTTGCGGCGACACCGTCGCGCGATCGAAGAACCGCCACGAGGGCAGCAGCGCCCGCAACCGCTGGACCGCGAGATGGCGGACGCCGCCCATACGGCAGTATGGCGCGAATCAGGGCGTCTCGTCCTGCGGCCTCGACTGACGGTCGACCATCGACGAGCGCGTACATGTAGATCAACGCGAGGTCCTGCTCGCTGGCTGCGACCGAGCACGAGCAGAAGCAGGCGCCCCGGGCTCACCGCGATCGATGATCCCCACCCGGCGAAGAACGCATCGCGCACGCCTGCACGCGCACGCCTGCACGCGCACGCCTGCACGGCCAGATAGACGGACTCGCTGGTGAGGCCGTCGTGGGCTATCCTCGCTGCGTGTTGTGTCCGACCCCGCTCTCGCGCCTGTGCGACAGTCAGCAGCGCCCCTACTTCCTGTGGGACTGCGACGTCACCTTGCCAGAACTTCGAGGCTACCTCGCCTCGAACGAAGATGCTCAGCGCGCCTACTGGGTGGCGAAGCTGATGCGGCAAGCCAAGCCCGACGATGCGCTCGTGATCGTTGGCGCCGACGAGATGCGACGCCTCTGGTCGCTGATCGCTCACACGTTGGGACGAACGCGCGCGTTTTGGACGTGGTACCTCGAATGGGCGCGATGAAGGCGGCTGGGCTCAGTCCGCTCCACGAACGAGTTCTCGACGAGCTCGCCGGCATGCAGCCAACCTGGACCTTGTTCGGCGCAGGAGCGCTGATCGGCTTCTATCTGCACCATCGAACGACGCGCGATCTCGACCTCGCATTTCGTCCGCATCGCGTGCTGGGCGAGATCCCACGTGAGGTCGAAGCGCGGCTCGTGATCGCCGGGCTCGTTGTCGAACGCCTGCAGAGCGCAAACTCGTTCGTGCGTTTGCTCGTACGCGATGGTGACGCATCGATCGAGGTTGACCTCGTTGCTGATCCGACCGCGCCGGTCGAGCCAGCTTCGGAGCTTCGCCCGGGTGTGTACGTCGATACCGTGCGCGAGTTGCTCGCGCAAAAACTCTGCGCTCTGTTGTCCCGGACCGAGCTTCGCGACCTGGAGGACATCGGCGCCCTCTTGGACGCAGGCGGCGATCTCGGGCGCGGACTCACCGACGCCGCGTCCAAGGACGGGGGATTCTCGCCCCCTACCCTGGCGTGGCTTCTCCATGCGTTTCCCATCGAACGTGCGGTGGATGAAGGGCGAGATCAGGCGCGACTTGCCGCGATCCGCGCTCGTCTTCTAGAAGTGCTTCGCGCTGGATAGCGGTGCCACGCCCGGCGTGGAGACACCGCCGTCGGTGCCTGCGTCGACACCGAATCCGAGCGCCGCGCCGATCGTCGGCGCGTGATTACCGATCGTCTTGACCGCTACCGGCCGGCCGCGGCCCGCGACGAGAATCAAGCCCCACGGGAGAGACTTCCTACGTGCGAGACGCGTCGACCGTGCCCGGGTTGCGGCCGCTTTGGAAATGGTACGCTGCCGGCCGATCGATGCAGTCCCGACGTCCCATCGCTGACGTGCTCGGCACGGGCACGCTGACGGGATTCGGTGCGGGACTTGCTGCCGGAGCGATCGACGCGGTCTGGTCGTGGGCACCGGCCGGACAGTTCGTACCCGGCATCGTCGGACGGATGCGCTTCGTCGCCTACACCGCGCTCTCGCACGGCGCGACCGGCGCCCTCCTTGGCTTCGCGATCGCGGCGCTGCTACTCGTGCTCTCGCGCGACACGCGGCTCGGCGACGTGGGCCGGTTCTTGGCTAGGCGCGAAACGAAATTTCCGGTCGCCCTCTCGCTCGTGCTCGCCGGCTTGCCCGTGTTCGCGCTCGCGCTGTACGTCGCGTACCGCAGCACGATGCCGTACGTCGCGAATCGTCACGAGATGCGGCTCGTCGTGCTCGTCGCGATGGCCGCGACCGTCGGCGCGCTCGTGATCGCGACGCCCCTCACGTTCGTGATCGCGCGGCCGATCGAAGCCGGCCTCGCGCGGCTGGTGCCGCGCGCTCCGGTGCTCGCACGGTTCTGGACGCCCGCGATCGCTGCGGGCGCACTCGTCGCGATCGGCCTCGCCGTGTGGGCGAAGCTGCAGTGGGAGACCGCGAAGATCTTGCCGCTGCGCGCGCCGCTCGTCGCGGTCGTCGGGGGCTTGCTCGCGATCGCCATCGCCGGCCCGGCCGCCTTGCTCCAGGCCACGCTCGCCCGACTCCCCACGTGGCCGCGCCGCGCGGTCTGGCCGATCGGCTCGATCCTCTTGCTCGTCGCGGTGCTCGCGAGTGGTGGCTCGGCGGCGGTGATCAAGGCCGAGCTCGCGTACACCGGGCTCGGCGGCTCGATCGCACGCACCCTGCGGACCGCGTTCGATCGCGATCACGATGGCTACTCGCGGTTCCTGGGTGGGGGTGATTGCGACGACAGCGATCCCAACGTCCATCCCGGCGCGCTCGAGATTCCGGATGACGGCATCGATCAAAACTGCGTCGGTGGCGATGCGCACGCCAAGCGCGAGCAAGAGCCGCCGGCGTTCGCACCCGTGCCAGCGGCGGTGCCGAAGGACTTCAACATCCTCGTCGTGACGATCGATACGCTGCGCGCGGATCACCTCGGCGCGTACGGCTACCAGCGCGCGACCTCGCCGAACCTCGATGCGCTCGGCAAGGACGGCACCGTGTTCGAGGCCGGCTGGGCCCACGCGCCGTCCACGCGCTACTCGATGCCCGCGATCCTCACGGGTCGGATGCCGCTCGATGTGTTCTACGACATGTCGGTCAACTGGCCGGGCCTCCTCATGAAAGCGACGACGATCGCAGAGTATCTCGCCCCGCTCGGCTTCGTCACCGGCGCGATCACGAACTACGAGTACTTCGATCGCTATCGCCACATGGACCAGGGCTTCACCGAGTACGACAACGAAGATGCCCGCCTGCACGCGGGCGTTCCAGGCAAGGGGCCCGAAGAGACGCATGGCAGCTCGTCGAAGCAGCAGACCGACAAGGCGATCGCGTTTGTCGACAAGCACGCCGCCGACCGCTGGTTACTGTGGGTGCACTACTACGATCCTCACGCCGCGTATGAACCGCACGCTGAAGTGAAGTCGTTCGGGACGGACGCCGAGGCCCTGTACGATGGCGAGATCGAGTTCACGGATCTCCATCTCGGTCGATTGTTCAACGAGCTCAAGGCGAAAGGGCTCTACGACAAGACCGTGATCGTCGTGACCGGCGATCACGGCGAGGGGTTTGGCGAGCACGGCGTGTACTTTCACGGTTATCACCTCTACTCGGCGCAGACAAAGGTCCCACTGATCATGCGCGTGCCCGGCTTGCCACCGCAGCGCGCGACCACGCCCGCGGGTCACATCGACATCATCCCCACGCTGGTGAATCTCGCGGGTGGTCAGCCCGGTCCCGACATGATGGGGCGCTCGCTCGTCGACGTGCTCGCCGGCAAGAGCCTGCCTCGCGTGGTGTTCCAGCAGCTCAGCTACGAGAACAACAACGAGAAGCGCGGCGGCACCGATGGCACGTGTCACGTGATCTACAACGTGAGCCCCGATCCGAGCTGGGAGGTCTATCGCATCGATCGCGATCCGCTCGAGGCACACGACCTCTCGACCGACGACAGCGAGTGCGCCGCGACCCGACACGCCGTCGAGAAATGGTACGACGCCGAGACGGTGCCGCCGGGTGCAGGCGAAGCACTGCTCGCGGCAAAGCCCGCGATCGCCAAGCCCATCGAGACCGATTTCGGAACCGATTTCGGAACGAACCTGCGCCTGCTCGCGCTCGATGCACCCGATCACGCCAAGGCCGGCGATCAGATCACCCTGACGTGGACCTGGGAAGCGCGCGGTCACATGCCTTCTGGCTGGCGCGTGTTCGTTCATCTCGTCGATGCCCATGCGAAGATGGTCGCGAATGGCGACCACGTCCCCGCGAGACCCTTCGAGTGGTGGAAGCCCGGCCAGTTCATCCGCTATCCGACCTCGGTCACCATCCCGCGCGGGCTGAGCGGCCCGTTGACCATTCAGGCCGGCTTGTTCAGAGGCAACGAACAGATGCACGCACAGGGTGGAACCGCGAAGCTCGTGGGTAACGAAGTCGTCGCGGCGACGATCGAGGTCACACCGTGAGCACCGAGAACGCGAGGGCGCGCCGCATGCTGGAGCTGCTGCCGTGGCTCGCGTTCGCCGCGGCGGGGCTCTATCAGATCGCGCTGCTCGCGATCGCCGTCGGTAGTCGCGTCACGTATCCGTACGACCTCGAGTGGATGGAGGGCGGGATGTTGCATCACGCGCTGCGCATCCAAGAGGGCCACTCGCTCTACGCGGCGCCTTCGATCGATTTCATCCCCTACCTCTACACGCCGCTGTATCCGGCGCTGCTCGCGATCCTCGGGAAGGTGTTCGGCCTCGGCTACACGCTCGGTCGGATGATCTCGGTGCTGTCGCTGCTCGTGATGGCGGGCGTCGCGTTCGCGACGATCGTTCCAGCTTCGGGCGCGATCTCGACGAGCACGCACGCCTTGCCGCGCGCGCGTGTGATCGCGACGCGGTTCGCACGCCGGCTCGTCGCGGTGGCGCAGCCGATCGCGTGGTGCGGCGCGATGCTGTCGTTCGGGCTGTTCGCCGCGATCTATCCCTTCGTCGAAGGCTGGTTCGACATCGTCCGCGCGGACACGCTGTTCCTCGCGATGGTGACCGCCTCGCTCGCCGCGATGCCGCGGCTCTGTCACGGCGAAGGCTGGCGCGGTCACGCGCGGGTCGCGGGAGGCGGCGCGATGCTCGCACTCGCGTTCTTCTGCAAGCAGACCGGTATCTTCTATGTCGTGCTCGGCGGCGCGATCGTCGCCGTGATGGACTGGAAAAAGGTCACCGCGTACGTCGTCGCGGCAGGTGTGATCGGGCTCGGCGGCACGCAGGCGATGAACTCGTCGACGGACGGCTGGTTCTGGACCTACGTGTCCAAGATCCATCGCTCGCACGACTTCAACATGGATCGGTTCTGGAAGTCGTTCGGTAACATCCTGTGGCACTTCCCCGCGATGACGATCGTGGTCGCGGTCGCCCTCGTCGCGCTTGTCATCACCTACGCGCGGACGCGCGAGCTGCCCGCGGCGAGCAAGGCGTTTATCTTGTGGTGCTCTGCGTTCGCGCTCTCGACGATCGTCGGCGCGATCGGCTGGGGCACCGAGTTCGCGCACTTCAACGCGTACATGCCCGCGTTCCTGCACGGCGCGCTCGCAGCCGGCGCCGCCCTCCCCTTGCTCGCGCAATGCGCGCAGGCGATGCGCACGCACGAGCGGCCGACGGAGAACGACACGAGCGCGACGACGGCGGTCGATACGCGGATCGCGCGGCTCATCGCGGGCCTCGCCGCGGCGGCGCTCGCATGGACCTGCGTACACGCGCGCTGGTCGCCGTCGCGGTTCATCCCGACCGCGCACGATCGTGAAGCGGGCGACGCCCTGATCAAGCGCATCGAGTCGCTCGAGGGCGAGGTGTGGATGCCCTCGCATCCCTGGTATCTCGTGCTCGCGGGCAAGCAGCCGCACGTCCATCGCATGGGCATCAAGGACGTCACCACGCGCCAGCCTCGTACGGTCCGCGGCCTCGACGACGCGCTCGCGCATCATCGCTTCACCGCGATCGTGATGGATGATCGCGATCTGTTCCTCGAGCTGCCGGCGCTCGTCGCGCAATATCATCCGGCGCTCAAGCTCCCCGAGAGCGAGCGCCCGAACGTCTACACCGGCGCGCACGTCGTACCCGATACCGTGTGGTTGCCACGCTTGCCCGCGCAGCCTCCCGCCGATGCGAAGACCGTGTTCGATTTCGAGCAGCCGACGTGGGCGGGCTGGACGCGCTCCGGTCCGGCGTGGGGCGATGGTCCCGCGATCGAGCCCGAAGCAGGTCAAGGGCTCGTCGTCGGCGTGACCGGCCAGCGCTTCGCGAACAGCATGCACGGCGGCGACAAGGGGACCGGTCGCATGACCTCGCCGAGCTTCTTGATCGATGGCAAGCGCATGAGCCTCCTCGTCGGGGGCGGCACCGACGATACGAAGCTGCGCATCGAGCTCTGGGTCGAGGACAAGCTCGTGCGGACCGCCGGCGTGCCCGCACCGGGTGGTGAAGCCTTGCAGCGCACCACGTGGATGATCGATGACGACATCCTCGGCAAGCGCGGCACGCTCGTGCTCGTCGACGATTCGCCGACGGGCCACCTGGTCGTCGACGACGTGTGGATGTGGGCGAACCCCTGAGTTTCGTGCGAACGTCCATCGCACGATGACCTCACGCTTCTGCAAGCGCTAACAATCGTCCTCGAAGGTCTCGTCGACCAGGCCGTGATCGGACTTCGTGAACCGCCACCGCCGCACGGTGCCCGAGAGGTGCATCTCGATATTCGCGACGCCCACGGTCGGCGAGCCCTTGGCGATCGCGCGCCTCCAGATCTGCACGATCGAGCACTTCACCGGGCCGAGGCGCGGGCCTGCACAATCGCCCGTGCGCATGCCAGTCGAGAGCTGCGTGCGCTGGTCGTGGATGTAGCTCGCGAACAAGCAGTTCGCCGGCCGCCCCGCCGAGACACCGACCTGCTCCGCCGCGGTCTTCGCGAGATCCACTTGCGAGCGATACTCGAACCGCAAGCGCGCACTCGGCGCCTCGAGGTGCGCGATACCCTTCGCATCGGTCGCGTCGGCGATCAACAAGACGAGCTCGGCATCGGCTTGCCACGCGTGCGCGGCGGACTCCGCTTGTCTCCAGTACGTGGCGGTATCCCAGCCCGGCGCGCTGTTCTGCGAACAAGCGACGAGCGCGAGTGCAAAGGTGGAAGCGATCCGAATCACGACTCTAGCTTACGGCTTCGGCCGCTTGTAGAGCGAGACGATCGGTACGCCGCCACTGCGCAACACGAACAGCGGGCGCACGGTGCCGTAGCTCTTCCAGATCATGTAGTCGTGGCGATTGAAGTGCTTCTCGTGGATCACAAGCGCATAGCTGCTCGCCGCGATCCCCGCGGCTTCGTTGCCCGCATCTGGATAGCCCTTCGGCAGCTCGCCGAGGCGCTGGTACCAGCCCCACGCCGGCGAGGCATCGTGCGAGTACACGGGGCCCGGCGGTTGGGTCGCGAGCTCCGGCAGCACGCCCCGCGCCGACACGCCCCAGAACTGGCGATTCAGACCGAGGTCCGCGCCACCGGGGCTGCCACCCGCGAGCGCCGAGTACCACGTCAACGCGTACGGATGAGAGACCACGGTCTCGCAGAACCCGGCGAGCACGATCGTACCTGCGACGACACCGATCGCGACGCGCGCCGGAATTCTCTCGAACGTCGCCGATAGCCGGCGCGCCGCCCAGATCGCACCGACACCCGCCGCGATACAGATCGTCGGCAGGACCGCCATCCAGTGCTTCTCGGCACCGAAGATCGGCGTCGAGCCGAGGAGGAACGGGCCGATCGATGCCGCGGCAGACAGCCCGAGCAGCAGCACCGGTCCGCGATCGCTGTCCGCGTTCGTGCCGCGCCGCCAGCGCACGACCCATACGCTAGCGCCAAGCGCGGCAGCGCCCAGCGTCGCCGTCGGTACCGTGAACAGCGTCGTGACGAGCGCGACGTGCCACGGGAACGGCGGCGCGTTCCAGTTGTGACCGAGATACTCGAAGTTGTAGTGGACGTGGTTCGCGTGGAACTGCAACCACTGCTTGACGTGTCCGATCGGATCGAGCCACAGCCACGGCCACAGCAGGAACAGCACGAGTGGGCCGAGCACCGCCATCGTCGCGACGAGCCGCCACCGTAACAGCGCATCGCGCTTGCGGATCGCGAGCACGATGTAATGGATGCCGATCGCGAACGGCACGAGCAGCGCGGTGTGCTTCATCGCGAGCGCAAGGCCCCACGCGATGCCGAGCTGCCACGGAATTCGCTTCGGATCGATCCCGAGCGCACGCCAGTACGCGAAGATCGTCGCGAACCACAGGGTCATGATCGGAGCGTCGAAGCAGGTCAGGCCCGCGTGGAACAGCGCGCGCGGCAACACCAGCAAGCACAGCGCCGCGAGCACCGCCTCCGCGAGCCCCCACACCTCGAGCGTGAACGTGAACACCAGCCACGCGAGCAGGCCGTGCAAGATCGCGGATGGCAGCCGATACGCCGTGAGCTCGCCGAAGATTGGCAGGTCGTCGTGGAACCAGCGATGCGACAACCCGGCAGCAAGCTTCGCGAGCGGTGGATGCTCGGGATTGCCGCCACCGCCCATCGGGCCACCGAACGTCGACGTGATCAGCGGCCCGCCGAGCCCGTGCTGGAGCTTCGCGAGCCCGACCCACCAATCGGCGTAGCGCTGCCCCGCGCTCATGTAGACGGTCTCGTCGCGCGCGATGCCGACATCGCGTTGCAGCATCACCACCGTGATCGTCGTGACGAGCGCGAGGATCCAGCCGATGTGGCGGGGTTTCACTCGCGCGCCTCCGCCGCAAAACAGATCAAGCGATCCGGCGAGACCGCCTTCGCGACGAACGTCACGGTCTGCGGTCCCGGCGTGGTCGCGAGCTCGAACCGGACCCAGCCATCGTCGACGCCCGCGGTGACGACGGCACTTGCCGCGCCTGCGTGGACCTCGAGCGTGCCCGGCGTTCGCACGTCGCGTCGCTTGAACACGTCGGCAAGGCCCATGTAGCCGACGAGCTTGCCACCGAGCGTGAGCGGCACGGTCATGGTCACCGCGCCATTCGCGGGCGGCACGATCTGGACGCAGCGATGCGGCGCGAAGCCAACCTCGGCGAGCTCGAGCGAAACAGCACCGCGATCGGGATGGAGCTCGGGGACGTGATCGAGCACGTCACTCACCACCTTCACCGGTGTGCGCTCGTAGAACCGCAGCGTCACGCCCGCGAAGCTCGCCTCGGTCGCGGGCGTCAACCCCGTCACCTCGGGCGCATGCGCACCGCGAATCGAGAGCTCCCAGATCCTGGCGTACTTCGCCGCATCCATCCGCGCCGCCATCTCGACCGGGATGAGGTCGCCCAGGTGCAGCCGCCCGACGGGATCGACCCAGGATGGCGCGAACACGATCAGATCACCGGGCTCGGCGCGCTCGCGCAGCGCCGTCGCGGCCCCGTGCCACGCATCGTCGTCGGGAACCGACCGATCATCGCGGTGCGCGGCCGCGACCTCCCAGAGCGAGACGATCACCAGCAGAAGCGCTGGCGCAGCGGCTAGCAGCTTCTTCACGTCGTCGAGACGCTACCACGCAGCCATCCGGTCATCATAATCTCGGCCTCAGTGAAGCTTTACGCCGCGTTGTTCGCGATCGGCTTGGTCGTCTACGGCACGCTCGCCGGAGGGCGGCTCGGGCACCAATCGCAGGCGCCACAGTTCGTCTACCAGGCCGATGCGTGGCTGCACGGTCACGCGTCGATCCAGCCGCCGTTGATCGACAACGACTGGGCCAAGCTCGAGACCGTCGAGCTCACCGATGGCCGCGAGGTCGAGGGCCGGCGAATGACGACGCGGCCGATGTTCCACACGATCACCGGCGAAGAGATCGCACTCGCGCAGGTCAAGGCGCCGCCCGTCGCGACCACCTGGTACATGTCATTCCCGCCGTTTCCGACGCTGCTGATGGTGCCGAGCGCGGCGATCTCGGGCCGCGCGGGCAACGACGTCATCTCGACGGTGATCATCGCCGCGCTGATCCTGCCGCTCGCGTTGCTCCTGCTGCGTCGCCTCGCGCAGGCCGGGCTCTCGCTGCGCACCCAGCGCGACGACCTCTGGCTCGTCGCGATGCTCGCGTTCGGCAGCGTGCTGTTCTTCTCGGCCGTGCAGGGCAAGGTCTGGTACACGGCGCACGTCGTCGGCATCGTGCTCGCGCTGATCTATGCGTGGGCTTCGATCGAAGCGAAGTACCCGCTCATCGCCGGC
>JAYWCI010000044.1:0-42951 GCA_043780895.1 Kofleriaceae bacterium
GGCGCTATTTGTCGCAAGGAATCGCCACCGTGGGGCGGCAATCCCGCCAGATCGCGGTTACTTCTGCGCGGGGAGATTGCGGAGGCTCGCGCCGGCCGACGGCGGCATGACGGTCGCGGGCTTTGCCGGGCGCGTCGCATCGCCGACGATGTCGAGCGCGCGGCGCTGGCGCTCGGCGCGCGAGGTCAGCGCATCGGCGCGCACGATCTGCGAGCGGTCGAGTAGCGGCACGAACTCCGGCAGCTGCTCGGTGCTCGGCAAGCAGACGATGCCGTACATGAACGCCTGCTGCTTGAGCGAGGTGATCAGCTCGGGCTCGATGTGACACTGGCCGTGCGTGATGACGTACATGACGACGCGGCGCTTCTGCTCGCGCTTGAGGCGCGTGGTCTCGACGAGCAGCTGGCGGAAGACCTTGCCGTAGTTGCGCCCGCGCTCGCTGCGGAACGACAGGAGGTACGGCACCGGGACCTGGCCGGAGCGCGCGATCTTGATCGTCTCGTGCAGGCGCGAATCGAAGAACCGGACCCAGATCTCGTCGCCCTCGAGCGTGAGCTTCTTGATGAGCGCGAGCGCGAGGCCACGCGCGAAGACCTGGCGCTGACCGCGCATCGAGGCGGAGCAATCGATCAGGATGTACTGGAGGCGGCGCTCGTCCTCGTGCTGCTTGTCGCGACCGTAGTAGAGCAGCTCGTTATCGACGACCTTCTGCTCGAAGATCTCGCGGTCGTAGGCGAGCTCGGACAGCACGAGCGAATCGATGTTGCCCTTGCGCTCGATCGAGGCGTAGCCGTCGACCGCGAAGGTCTGCGCGCCGGTCGATCGCCGGGTCTCGAGCACGCTCGGCAAGAGATCGAGCGAGAAGTTCGCGACGTCGTTCGCCTCGGGCGAGCCGAGCGCCGCGAACAGATCGACGAGATCGATCGCGCCACCGAGCGCTTCGCTGCCCGAGGCGGTGTCTTCCTTGAACAGGCCGAGGAGGCGCACGGTATCGAGATCGATGAGCTCGACCTGCGTGTAGATGTGGTTCTGCTGGAGCACCACGTGATCGAGGAAGTGCCACAGGCTCTTCGCATCGAAGTCGCGGAAGTGCTCGGCGTAGTCGATCTCGCCGAGGATGCCGAGATCGAGAGGGAGCGCCTCGACGCCCGTCGACTTGGCGCGATCGCGCCAGCGGTTGTAGGTATCGCCGAGGATCCGCGACAGGAGGACCGCAAGCATCTCGTCGCGCAGGCGCAGGCCCGCGAGCCGCTCGGTGACCTCGGAGCTCGCGATGTTGTCGAGCAGGCGACGATACTGTTCGAGCTGCTGCTTCGCGCCTTGCGGGAGGCCGATGCGAGCGAGCTGGCTATCGCGCGCGCGCAGCACGTAGCCGCCCGCGCCGCGCGTCATCGAGAGCATCACGCCGATGTCGTGGATCACGAACAGCGGTAAGTTGACGCCCATGCGCGAGAGCGAGTTGGCCCACGCTGCCGCACGCACGAGCGCCATCGGCGTGTCGGTCTGCACGTGTGACAGCGCCATCGTGGCGGCCTGCCGCGCCAAAAAGCTTCGGCGTTTGTCGACGGGAATCGGCACGTGACAAAGCTAGCACGGTCGCGCAGGATGCGGCCGTGCGCTGGCTGTCCGCGGTAGCGATGGTGGTCGGTTGCCGGAGCTCGGACCCGGGGCCGACCACGCAGCTCGTCGCGTATGCGGGCGACACGGCGATCGAAGCAGGCACGACCGTGGTCTCGCATCACGCCGACGGTACGATCATCGATCAGCAGACCACCGACGGCGCAGGTCGCGCCGCGGTCGGCTACGAGCCGGGCGCGTACGTCACCGTGATCTATACGCGCGACACCGCGATCCAGCTGCTCACCGCACCTGCCCTCACGACCGGCACGCTCGCGATCCACGGCCCCGAGCCGACGCGCGCTTCGATCATCGCCGGCACGCTCGTGCTGACCGCGGTGCCGATCGCCGCGGATGCCTACTCGATCGACCTCGGCTGCATCACGCTGCCCGTGACCACGCTGCCGATGTACACGGGCATCAACGCGTACTGCTTCGGCCGCGATTCGAACATCGACGTGCTCGTGCGGGCCACGAACGCGGGAGTCCTTGTCGGCTACTTCGCGACGCGCGTCCCGGTCGACAACGAGGTCGGCATGCTCGACATCCCGGCGTGGTCGACCACGCCGCTCGAGATTCCGGTGCAGAACGGTCCGGGCGCGTCGATCGTCTTCACCGAGGTCGTGGATACGTTGGCACACGCCACACCCACTGCGACCGGTGACACGGTGTTCGCGTGGGATGGCCTGCGCGCGGATGCCACGCGCGTACGCGCGACGCTCGGCACCGCGACGGCGAGCCAGATCACGACGCAATACCTCGCGGGCGTACCGACCAGCGTCACGCTCACCGCGGACGAATTTCTGCCGGCTCCGACCACGAGCCTCACCTTCGATGGCGCGAGCGGCTTCGCGTGGACCGCGTTCGGCATCGGCGACGTGACGAACGTGCACGCGACCTGGGGCACCATCGTGTGGGACGCGGTGCTCGATCCTTCGACCGCGGCGATCGCGATTCCGCAGCTCGGCTCGGGGCTCGGCCTGACCGCACCGGGCAGCGACCTCGCGACGACGCTGCGCGCGATCGACGGGCCCGACACGAAGGGCTTCACCGACGTCCAAGCCGCGGGGATCTACGTCGAAGCGACCGCTGACGCGTCGATCGTGCCGCCACCGGCGACCGGCGACGTGCGCGAAGCCAGCGTGACCGGCTTCCACTGAACCGCGAGGACCGCGCGCAGCATGCCGCAGACCTCGAGCATCGCTTCGTTCGCGCTGCGGCTCACGCCGGTCATGCTCGCGAAGCCGTGGATGAGGCCACTGTATCGCCGCACGATCACCTGCGAGCCCGCGCGCCGCAGTGCTTCGCCGTATGCCTCGGCCTCGTCGCGCAGCGGATCGAAGCCCGCGGTCACGATGATCGCTGGCGGCTGATTCGCGAGCTGCTTCGAGGTGCCCGGCGCGTGGCGCGGATCATCGACGTTGCCGCCCGCGATCGCGTACTGCTCGTCGAACCATGTCATCGCCTTGCGCGTGAGAAAGAACCCTTCCGCGAACAGCGTTTTCGAGGGGTACTCGCCCTTGTGATCGACCGTCGGGTAGAGCAGCAGCTGGGCCTTGGGCGCGAGCGGCGTGCCGGCGAAGCGCTGCGCGACGATCGTCGAGAGATTGCCACCGGCGCTATCACCGGCGACCGCGAGGCACGCGGGATCGGCGCCGAGCTCGGCGGCATGCGCGACCACCCAGTGCCACGCGCGCTCCGCATCGTCCGCACCGGCCGGGAACGGATGCTCCGGCGCGAGCCGATATTCGATCGCGAGCACGTGGACACCGGCGTGCTTGCACAGCATCCGGCACAGCCGATCGTGGGTCTCGAGATCGCCGAACACGAAGCCGCCGCCGTGCAGGAACATCACCAGCGGCGCCATGCCACCCGGATGATAGTGGCGCGCGGGTAAGCCAGCGACCTCGAGATCGCGCACCGCGTGGATCTCGATCGGCGTGCCGTTCGCGATCACCGCGCCGATGGTCTGCTGCTTGCGCAGCGCGGCCGCATTCGCCGCCATCATCGGTCGCTTCGCGAGCGCCTTCACCACCAGCTGCATGTCGGGCGCGAGGATCTGGCCATCGACCACGATCGGCGCGCCCGCCAGACGGCGGAGCACCGGATCGGGCAGGCTCGCGAGGATCGGGCCGAGCGCGGCTTGCAGACGCTGCATCGGACGGAGTTTGATCGGAGCCATGCCGCCAAGGTAGTCACTATTGACCAGTGGTCAATATAGAACGTCGGGATCATCGCGGCTCTCATGCGCTCTTATGATTGATGCCGCATCACTTTGAACTTCCGTCGGTCACGGAATCGCGTGAGAGTCCGCCGCATGAACAAGCTCATCATCCTGCCGTTCCTGCTCGCCAGCGCGTGCCTCGATACGAACGATGACGTCGCCTCCGTCGACCAAGCCTCGACGGGTGAACAAGGGCTCCACGGCGCCCCGGAGCACCTGCAGTTCGCGCGAGGTAGCGGCGGTGGCGGTACGAGCTCGCCGCTGATGACGGGCCATGGAGGCACCGTGCTGACGTCGAACACCACGCACGCGATCTTCTGGGGTACGACGTGGTCGACGAATCCCGGTGACAAGATCACCGGCATGGATTCGTTCTTCAGCGGGTTCGGCGGCTCGACCTACGCGAAGGCCTCGACCGAGTACTCCGGGACGAATGGCCAGGTCACCGCGTCCGCGACGTACACGGGTCACACGCTCGACGCGACGGTAGCGCCCGGCAAGGCCCTGACCACGTCGTCGGCCGTCGCCGAGGCCTGCAAGATCGCCAACAACAACCCCGATCCGAGCGGCGTGTACTTCATCTTCACCGACACCGGGGCGGGTCACGTCAGCTACTGCGCGTGGCACAGCTGGGGCACGTGCTCGAACGGCGCGGCGATCCAGGTCGCGTATATGCCCAACATCGACGGCCTCGCCGGCTGCGATCCGGGTGGCGCGAGCAATGGCCACTCGCAGGGCCTCACCGCGCTCGCGAACGTGACGGCTCACGAGCTCTCGGAAGCGATCACCGACCCGCGCGGTGCAGGCTGGTTCGATGCGAGTGGCGCCGAGAACGGCGACAAGTGCGCGTGGACGTTCCCGTCGACCGATCAGAATTTCGGTAGTTCGACGTGGCACCTGCAAGGTGAGTGGTCGAACGCGGCGTACACCGCGGGCACTGGCTATCCGAACTCGAGTGGCCAAGCCGGCTGCTTGCCGCGCTGAACGATCCGGTGGCGGTTATTGACCGATGGTCAATATCGAATCTGATACGCTGCGGCATGCGCGTCCGTACGCTGATGCTCGCCATGCTCGCCCTGCTCGTCACCGCGTGCGGGAAGAGCGAGCCGCCCACGCCGGTCGAGACGAAGCCCGCCGTCGAGGCGGTGGCCAAGCCGACCAAACCGCTGACGCCGTGCGAGCAGACCTGCAAGGCCGGGTGCGTCCACGCCGGCGACAAGGAGGCCGGCAAGTGGTCGGCCGCGCCCGAGCTCGAGCAGAAGGCCGCGGATGTCGACATCAAATTCTGCGAAGCGCAGTGCAGCATGGACAAGTGCCTCGTTCAGGACGCGATGCCTCCAAAATGACTCTGCTAAGATTGACACGATGACCACGGCGATCGTCACGATCACCTGCCCCTCCTGCGGCGGCCGCATCGACCACGTCACCTCGACCGACGAGGAACAGACGATCAAGTGCCGGTTCTGCGGCATGGATCTGCACATCCCTCGGGTCGGGGCTGTCGTGCACGAGGTCGTGCACGAGGTCGTGCACGAGGTCATCCGCGAAGTTCCATCGACGCCGGTCTACCAGACCGACCAGGTGATGAGCCTCCGGCCCCAAACCAACTGGACCGGCCCCCGGATCGCCGTTGTCCTGGGGCTATTCGCGCTCATGCCGATCATGATGGTGGGCATGAACCACAGCGCCGACGTGAGCATCAAGAAGCTGGACACCTGCGAGGCTGACTGCGACACCTCGTGCGAGCACGCGGGCGACAAGGAGCCGCCGGACAAAGAAGGATCCTACGGGTTCCAGGCGATGATGCAGAGCTCCGATCGCCGCGTCTGCGGATCGCGCTGCTACCAGGCGAACAACTGCTCGAGCTCTGACCGCTGAGCTAGAGCCCGAACTTCGACGACGCGAACACGGTCTCGAGCAGCTGATCGACCTCGCGAATCATCCGCGCCGCGGCATCGCCCGGCAGCGAGGCGAGCGCGACCTTGATCTCGTTGAGGTTCTTGAGCTGGCTGAACAGCTGGATGTCCGAGAGCTCGGTGCCCGAGGTGAGCAGCTCGCGGATGAGCCCGAGCTCGGTCAGCAGATCATCGAGCGAGGCCGACGGGCCGATGAAGCGGCGTTCGTCCGGATGCTCGCGGTAGTACGAATCGACCACCGGGTTGATGATCTCTTCGAGCAGCTCGACTTGATCGAGGTTGTTCCAGATGTGGCGCAGCACGAAGAAATCGCCGTCGTGGACCTTCGTCCGGCCATCGAACACGGCCGACGCGGCGAACAGCTTTAACAATTTCACCGCGCGACGGTCTGAGACCGAGATGCCCTCGGAGCGGATCTGGAAGATCAGCCCCTTGTACTTGGTGAGGAATTCCTCGGGAAACACCATGAACTTGTCGAAGTTCTGCTGGATCGCGCGGAGCTCTCGCGCACTCGTCACGGGGCGAAGCTTCTCGACCTGGCGCCCACCCGCGTCAGTGCCGCGACCGGTCATCTTACGTAGCTCGAGCGCGATGCCCTTCTTCATCAGCTCGTGGAAGTGATAGCTGTCGAGATTGTCGGACAGCACACGCACGAGGAAGCGATCGAACATCGCCGAGAGGTTGTCGTCGTTCGGGACCTCGTTCGAGGCCGCGTAGAGCGAGATCAGCGGCACCTCGATGACGTCGGATCCGTTCTGGAACTTGCGCTCGTTGATGACGTGGAGGAGCGAGTTCAAGATGGCGCTGTTCGATTTGAAGATCTCGTCGAGAAACACGATCTCGGCGGTCGGTAGCATCGAGTCGAGCCGACGCGTGTAGCGGCCCTCGCGGAACGCGGAGATATCGACCGGGCCGAACAGCTCGTTCGGCTCGGTGAACCGCGTGAGCAAGTACTCGAAGTACTTCGCATCGATCAGCTTCGCGAACATGTCGATCATCGCGGACTTCGCAGTGCCCGGAGGACCGACGATGACCATGTGCTCTCCCGCGATCGCGGAGATGGTCATCAAACGAATGATCTCCTGCTTGTCGAGGAACTGCTGTCCCATCTGACGAGCGAGCTCTTGAAACTGCGCACTCACGCGCGCGACATCGACCGCGAAATTTCGTGGAGGTGTTGGCGGCGCGACCATTGCTAGGACGGTGACCTTACCTGAGTTTGGGGCGGGCATTGTGCCCGGCCGTGGCTTGAAGGCACGGTTAAGACCCTGATCGAGCGGGTTTCTGAGCGTTCGGGATGGTTCATCTCGTGCATCGTCCAGAGTCCTAACCACGGTGGAGATTCCTTCAATGAAACTGCTCTTCGCTTCTCTCTTGTTCGCTTCCGCCTGCGCGAGTCACCCGGCTGTTGTTGCCGAGCCCGCGCCGCCGCCCCCGCCGCCGCGGCACGAAGCGCCGCCGCCCCCGCCGCCTGCACCCACGCCCGTCGTCGTCGTCGTCGAGCAACCGCCCGCGCAGGCGCACCCCGCGTACCTGCACGCGATGTCGGATCTGCGCTACGCGCGCGCACTCCTCGAGAAGCCCTCGCGTCCCGATGTGAAGTGGGACGAGCAGAACGCGATCCGCGAGATCGATGCGGCGCTCAAAGAGATCCGTGAAGCCGCGATCGATGACGGCAAGCCGATGGAAGACCATCCGCCGATCGACGCAAAAGTGAAGCATCGCGATCGCCTCAAGCAGGCCGAAGAGATGCTTCACAAGGCCGCGAACGACATCGACGAGAAGGAGCAGAACGAGTGGGCCAAGGGTCTACGCGCTCGCGCCAACGGCCACATCCACAATGCGGAGCACGCCGTTCACGAAGCGATGGAAGATCGCCACGAAGACAAGAAGCACGGTCGCTGATTAGACCGCGACGGCGTGGGTCGGCAGCTTGAGGTGCCGACGCAGCCGTTGCGCGAGCGCGTCGATCACGGGCTCCGAGAGGAGCTGGGCGGTCTGCATGCGATGCACGTTCCACCGCGCGGCAAGCGCCGGTAGTGCAGCCATCCCTGGTGGCTGCGCGAGCCGTGGATCGACGAGCGCCAACGCGCCGGGCAAGGCGAGCAGCGTGGTCAAGCCGCGCGGCCGCTGGCCCGCGGTTTCGGCCGCGAGCACGGTCGAGATCAACGGCGACTTCGCGTTGAGCTCGCGCTGGTGAATCTCGGCAAGCGCGAACAGCGCGCAGATGTGGACGAGGAACGCCGCGACCGCGCGAACGTCGGCTTCGTCGGGCGAGCGCTCGAGCATCTGCTCGAACGCAGCCGCGAGCCGCGCGGGTTCCTTGACCTGCTCGACCGGACCGCCGCCGGACACGAGGTGATACGCGACCGCGCGTGCGAGCTCGATATCACGCAGCACGAACACCGCATCTTCCCAGTGCAGCGGCGGCGCGCCGGGCTGGCTATCGAGCAGCTGCGTGAGCGGCGTACGACGCAGCAGCGTCGCGGTGATCGCCTGCGTGTCGGTGACCGCGAGCAGCTCGTCGAAGCCGACATCGACGTGCTCCTCGCGCACGCGACGCACGCCCTTCCACGCGGTGAGCCGCTTCGATGGTGTTTGACCCTGGAACCGCGCACGGCCGGTCCACCACGACACGGTCGTATCGCGGCGCTGCAGGTGAAACAGATTGTGGAGCAGCGCGTGTCGCGCCATCACCCGCTTGCGCTCGTGGGTCAGGGGTTGGCTGACGAGCGTGAGTGCGTTGTCGACGATCCGCCGGCGCTGGCGATCGGAGACCGACCATTGATCGGCGCGCGGATGGACCAGGAACAGCGCGTTGTGGAGCCCCGCCGCGAGGGCGAGCTCGTCGGCCCCGAGCACGAGCGAGGGCGGGCGCACGACCAACGTCGAGAGAATATTCGTGCGCGCTTCATCGACCGCGACGAGCTCGACGGTCGCGCCATCGAGCTCGGTATCCCAGCGCTCGACATCGGCGACCGGAATCGGCGCGCCGACATGGATCTCACCGCCCGCGACGAGCGGCACCACGAAGCGCTCGAGGAACACGCGGACGTGGGTCTGCGCCATCTACTTCTTGGTTTCTTCCGCCGCCGGCAACAGCTTGCGATCCGCGGCATCGGGAAAGCCCCACAGCGCGAACCGACCGACCGCATCGTTGATCACGCGCGCGCCTTCGGTCATCTCGACGCCGAGATCCTCGACGCCCGCCCGATCGGGCTCGAGCTTCGCGAGCGCGCGTCGCTCGAGCGAGGTGAACGCACTCTCGGGCAGCTGGAACGGGTTTCCTTCCGGCGTGAACACCGTGACGATGCCGGTGCCGTGACCCAGCGCGCGCGCGAGCACCTCGGGCGACACGCGTGGCACGACGTCCATGCCGAGCGGCACGAGCAAGCCCGGCGTGAGCTCGCACAGCAACTGGCCGAGCGGAATCACGTCGAGGTTCTCGCTGCCGATCACGAGCACACCGCGATCGGTGACCGAGATGCGATGACCGCGCAGCGACACCGGCGGCAGCGCGAACAAGATCCGCTTGAGCCGCGACGCCTGGTTGACCGGAATCAGCGTGGCCACCACGCGACGCGGCGGCCCCATCGCAGCAGCGAGCCGCAACGGGACACCGATCGGATCCGGTGCACCGCCACTCATCTCGACCGGTGCGCGCGGCTTGTCCATCTCGAGATCGACGCGCGTGAGATCGCCGATGTCGCTGAGCGCGAGCGGACCTGGCAGCTGATCGACGCGATCGTTGGGCCAGAACACGTGGAACGTGTCGGCCGCGAACACCGACTGGCACGAGGCGAGATCGATCGGATGCTCGTAGCCCACCGCGACCGCGGCGTTCGCACCAGCAGGCTTGAACACGTCGATGCCCGGCGTGCCGAGGAAGAGCTGGAGGATGCGCTCCGGCAGGTTGCGCACGCGGATCCACATGTAGCCGCGGTCGCGCGCGTGATCGTCGAACGCGCTCGTGGTGCGCGGGTTGAACAGCCCGGCGGTCGCCTCGACGCGGTTGCGCCACAGGTAGCGAATGATCCCGTCGGACAGGCCGTGCGCGACGGAGAGAAACAGATCCGCGCGGTCCTCGGGCGAGAGCCGATCGGCGCCTGGAATCTTGCGCACCGAGAGCCGGAACAGCAGGCGCGAGAACGGCAGGTCGCCCTCGTGGACGTAGCCCTGCGTGAACTCGTCGCCGTGGACCATGAAATCGGTCGCGGCCGGCATCGTGCCGATGTCGATCGCGTCGTAGCCGTACGGCGAACGATCGTCGCGGTATTTGACGAAGTGCTTGGTCGTACCCGTGTAGATCGCACCGCCGACCAGCCGCGCCAGCCGTGCGGCGCGATCTGCGGCGTACGACGATACCGCCGGGATCTGGATCAGGATCTCGCGACTACCGAGAGCGGTCTTGGCCTTCGTGATCGCCAGGCCCGACATCAATTCATCGAGCGATGCCTCGGACGAATACAGCCGGAGCCAGCTCACCGCGCCTTCGAGCGTGGGGAACGTCATCAGGCAGGATCGACCGAGGACGATCCCGCGGGGATCGGGCGCGACACCCGGGGTGAAGAACCGGGTCTGGCCCTGCGCGACGTGCTCGAGTGCCATCCGCTTTCGAGCCTAGCACGCGCTCCAAAGGCTACTTGGCGTCGGCGTGATATTCCGGGCCGTCTTCAGAAGCGCGCGAGCCGCGAGGCGGAAGCTCGGCGATCTTGGCCCACAGGATCGCGAGATCGAGCTCGATCGCATCGAACGGCTCTGCACGCACGCGCACGTCGCCTCGATGGAGGCCGCGAATCACCCACTCGCCTTCGCGCAAGCACATCACCTCGAGCGTTCGAGCCTTGACGTCGACGAGCCACGCGAACTGAACACCCGCTGCCGCATAGAGCGGCAGCTTTTCGGTTCGATCATGAACTGCCGTCGACGGCGACAGCATCTCGCAGACCCAATCGGGTACGAGAGTGAAGAACGCCACATGTGCGACGATCGGAAGCCGCTCCTGTCGCCAGCCGGCCAGATCGGGAACGACAACCTCGTCGCCGAGATGCAGTTCGGGCTCGTCCAAGATGGTCCACCCACCCGGCCCCCCACTGCCAAGATCGAAAGGAGGAGTGAGCAACGCACCGATGATCGAGGTCGCGCGCTGGTGTGGCCCACCCGGGCGTGGCGATAGGCGCAACTCACCGCCGATGATCTCGGCGACCACGTTCGCAGGTGCGTCGAGAACGTCTTGATAGATCGCCCGCCGCTTCGCCGCATCCGCCATCTCCGGACTCTAGCAGAGCCCTTCGACGACGGTCCGGCGATTTTTCAGTTCGCCTTGACGAGGATATCGACGCGGCGATCCTTCGCATAGCTCGCTTCATCGGTGCCCGTGGCATCGAGCGCGCCGCGCGTGGTCGCGAGAAGGAACGGCTCGCCCACGCCGAGGTGCGTGAGGTACGCGGTGACCGCATCCGAGCGACGCGAACCGAGCGAGAGATTGTACTCCTCGGTGCCGCGCGCATCGGCGCGACCGACGAGCGAGACGGCCTTGCCCTTGAGCGCGCCCGTCATCATACAGGTCGCCAGCTGGTCGAGGACCGTACGGTCATCGGGGGTCAGCGCGTCCTTGTCGTAGTCGAACTGAGGCGGCGCGGCGGTCGCCGCGGCCTTGATGCCGCACATCGACATGATGTCGCCCGACAGCGCGAGGTTCGGGCTGACCTGCGTGTTGGCCGTTACCTGCGCGAGTTGCTTGGTATCAGCCGCCGGAGCGGCCTGCTTGGGCGTGGGTTGCGGCGTGGTTGCCACGGTCTTGGGCTTGTCGTGGCTACAGGCCCCGAGGATTCCGACAGCGGCGATGAGCGCGAATAGTGCAGTCTTCATGGCATTCTCCGTTTGTGGTCCAAGCAATATCACGGCTGGTCGTGATGGTCGCGCTGGTGGTGGCTTGCGGTAAGAAAACCGACGCCCCAGCTGCCAAGAAGGATGCTGGGGCCGCAAACGTGGTCTCGGCCCCGATCGCGTTTCCGCCGCTCGGTGTCGATCGGATCGCTCGCTTCAACTTCCTCTGGAACGAAGGCGCGAACGCGTACGACAAGGCAATCGCCGCGTACAAGTCCAAGGCGTGGCCGCAGGTCCGTGCCGCGTGCGAGCTCGCGGTCGCGAAGGATCCCTTTCACTTCGATGCGCGGCGCTTGCTCGCGATCGCGCTCTCGCAACAAGGCGAGCACGCCGCGGCCGTCGATCACATCGTCGCGGCGATCGCGGGCGACTACTGGAAGTACGGCCCCGCGTTCGCGACCGATCCAGAATTCGAAGTATTCCGCGCGACACCGCACGGCCAGGCGGTGACCGCGCTCGCCTCGCAGATCCACGACGAGTACGTCAAGCGTACGAAGACCGCGCTGTGGTTGATCGGACGGCGCAGCACGTTCAAGTGGCCCGCGAAGGATGGCGTGCAACCTTCCTCGAGTCGCGGCGAGCTCTATGCTTACGATCGCGACAGCCATCGCTACTACCGGCTCACGCACACCGATCATCAGGTGCTCGGCGTGATGCGTGGTGCGAACGAGCTCGCGGTGCTCGGGTTCGACAAGATCGATCATCCCAAAGGTGACACGGCCGCGCCCCTGTTCGCCCGAGCGTGGATCACCGTGCTCGATCCGATCGAGTGGAAGCAGCTCGGCAAGCGCATCGAACTGCCGTCGGCGCGTGCCATCGCGCTCGGCTACGGCGATGGCGATCAGTTGGGCGATCAATTGATCGTTGGCACCGCGCCCGCCGCTGGGCGCTGGGGCCTCGGCGATTGGACGGTGTCGTCGGTCGACAAGATGACCGCGAAGCTCGCAAAGGTCCCGCAACCCCTGCCCTCGCCGCGGCTCGAAGCAACGCTCGATGAAGGACGCGTCGTCCACCCAGCCGCGATCGCGGGTGTCGAAGCGGCGTGGAATGGCGATCCGGCGACCGCATCGGCCCTCAAGTTCGGCAACAGCACCGCCCAGATCCCCGAGAGCCACGCGGCCGCGCACGACAGCGTCGCGGTGGCGCCGGGCGGCGCGCACATCGCGTTCGCGACCGCCGTCGATGCGTGCGCGAAGGATGCCGTGCCTTCCCTGTACGTCGCCGACGGCAAGGGCGCGCTCAAGCACGTCCTCACCGAGCGCAGCCGGTTCGCGACGCGCTGGCTCGATGCCGCGACGCTCGCCTACGAAGGCGGCGATGGGGCGTTACGATTGTGGGATGCAACCACGGGGCGCGAGGCGATGCGGATCGACGACAAAGCAGGCGTCGCGCTCGACGTGCTCTCGCTCGCGAGCGCGCCCCGCTGCAAACAGGCTACAACCGCCGTCGAGACCTCGGCTGGCCCCGACGACGCACTTCCTCCCGAGACCCCCACGCCATGAAGATCTATCTCGTCCGCCACGGTGAAGCCATTCCTGAAGATGATGCCGGCAGCGATCGCGATCGTTGGCTCAATGCGAACGGTCGCGAGGCCGTGCGCGTGCTCGGCCGGTTGTTGCGCGAGACCCATGTCGAACCCGATGCGATCCTGTGCTCGCCGCTGCCGCGCGCCGCGCAGACCGCGGAGCTGCTGGCGCAGAGCCTCGACTACCTCGGCGTGATCGCCTCGTTGCGATCACTCGAGCCCGCCGCACAACCCGCGCGCGCCGCGGCCGAGATTCCGACCTACGGTCGCGCCGTGATCGTCGTCGGCCACGAGCCCTCGATCTCGATGCTCGGCGCGCACATCCTCGGGCGGCCTTCGTTTCCGCCGTTCCGCACCGCGCAGTGCTGCTTCATCGAGAACAACAAAGCGACGCTCATGGCCCGCGCTGACATCGCGAACGTCGTCGCCTACTTCGTCGACTAACCTAAGTCTTTTCAAAGACTAAGGATTCCTTCCGCCGGTGGCGAAACATTTCCGCGCACACCCCAAACCGAAGGCGGGGGCGTCTGCGGGCACTATGTTGATGAAGTGACTCGCTCGTCGGCCGCCCTCCTGTTCGCGCTCGCTGCTCCGGCAGCGGCCGAGCCGTGCCCGCCGCACGCGCAGCTCGATGGCGATCCTGCCGCGGTCGCGAACGTGACCGTCGAGCTCGTGAAGCTCGGCATGACGGTCAGTGGCGAACCCTCGTCGTGCAAGACCGTCGTCGCCTCGGTCGAGGTCGGTCGCGAAGGTGGGCTCGCGGTCGCGGTCGAGCACGGCACGCAGAGCGAGGGCCGCGAGGTCAACGATGCCGTGGTCGCGGCATCGTGGATCAACTCGTGGGCGGTCGATGATTTCGAACCGTCACGCGCGCTCGATGTTGCGAGCCTTCCCCCAGGCATGGCGGCGCCCGGCATGGCGGCGCCCGATGCCCGCCACGGCGAACCGGAGAGCACGGCATCGACCAGCACGCTCGATCACTTCGCGGTCAGCGCGGCCCTCGATCAAGCGTGGACGTTCGATGGTGCGCGGTGGACCGGCATCTCGGCCGGCGCGTGCGCCCGCATCGGTGGGTTTTGTGTCGGTGCGCGCGGTCGCTACGGCACCGACTCCGAGCTCGTCGGTCAGACCGCGGCGCGACGCACGGATCTATCGTTGCTCGCCACCGCGAGCTATCCGACGCACCTCGGTCGGGTCGAGCTCGTCCCGGAGCTCGGCCTCGGCGTCGGGCAGATGACGACCTCTCGGCTCGATGGCTGTCGTCGGGTTGCAGCCTGCAACCCGCAAGATCAGGGTTGCGTGCAACCACCGCAGGACGATGACTGCATCCATCGCGACCCCGAGCACGCGTTCGCGCTGGCCCTCGATGATCACTTCTCGCAGACCAGCGTGACGCCGCGCATCTCGGCATCGATGCGGCTCGCGGTGCCGCTCGGCAACCACGTCTGGCTCGATACGCTCGCCGCGGTGATGCTGTCACCGTTCAATCACAGCGCGGCCTACGAATTTTCGATGACCGAGGCCCCGCCGTTCGGCGTGCCCCGAGACCAACTCGCGCTGCCCGGCGAGCCGGTCGGCACGTTCTCGGTCGGCATCGGCCTGCGGGTCGGGACACTATGAAGGGTACGAAATCCAATCCCGCGATCGCCCTGCCTCCGCAGGGTGGGCAAGTCGTCCCGCTGCGCCGGCTCGACGAGCGCCGCGTCGCGATCTCGGAGATCTCCGACGAGGCATTGCTCGCCGCGTGCGGAGTCGGCGACAACGCCGCGCTCGGCGCGCTGTTCGATCGCCATCACGTCGCGGTGTATCGCTTGATCTCGCGTTTGCTCCGCCGCGAAGCCTCCGAGATCGATGACCTGGTCCAGACCACGTTCATGGAAGCGTGGCGCTCGGCCAAGAAGTACAGCGGCGGCGGCGCGGTGAAGAGCTGGCTCTACGGCATCGCGGCAAACCTCGTCCGTCACTACGTGCGCGGCGCGAAGCGTCGGCGCGATGCGTACGCACGGGTTCCCGAGCCCGCCGACTCGCCGGCAACGCCCCGAGACACCGCGATGCGCATGCAACAGCTCGATCGGCTGTCCGAGGCACTCGAGAAACTTCCCCATGACCTGCGCACCGCGTACGTGCTGTGTGATCTCGAAGATGTCCCCGGCATCGAAGCTGCGCGCATTCTCGACGTTCGCCCCGGCACGCTGTGGCGACGCCTTCACGATGCACGACGCGCGTTACGAGACGCGATCGACGGAGGTCAGCCATGAGCGACGTTGACGAGTTGAGAGAGCTCGCGAAACAGCTCGACCCGACCTCGCCCAGCGAGAGCCGCGTCGAGATCGTTCGCGCGCAGTTGTTGCGTGCCGCGGTCGAAGATCGCCACGAGGTCGCGACGCGATGGCCATTCGTCGTCGGTGGCTTCACCGCTGGTGCGCTCGCCGCAGCGGCGGCGGCGATGGTCGTCATGCATACCGGACATCCGGCGACGTCGCTGGTTGCAAGAGGCAGTGGTGGCGAGCTGCGCGCGCAGATCGAAGCATCATCGGCCGCCGATTTCGAGCGCCAGGTCACGCACGGCGCGAAGGGCACCGACGAGATCGTGCGCCTGCACACCGGTCGGATCAGCCTCGCGGTCGACGATCTGCCGACCGGTGACCACGTGCGCGTCGCGGCGAAGAATGGCGAGATCGAAGGTTCGGGACTGTACGAGGTCGCCGTCGTCGATGACGCGATCCAAGAGGTGATCGTCAAAGAAGGAAACGCGAGCGTGCGGATCATCGGCCAGCAGAACGTCTTCCTGGCAGCGGGACAGGCGTGGAAGGCGCCAGTGATCACGGCGGATGTGACCCCGTACGCGACTCCGCCCACGCCCGCTGCACCCACGCCTGCGACGCCGACCACCGTCGCTCCGATCGCGCCCGCGCACGCGGCGCCCGAGGTGATCCGAACCCCGACGCTCCTATCACCCCGACCGCCCACGCTGCCGCGCACCTCGATCATCGAGACGTCGCCGATCGAGACGTCGCCGGTCGAGACGTCGCAGGTCGAGACCAAGCCGTCAGTGCCGACTCCCCAGACGATCGCCGATGCCTCGCCGGGCGAAGCACCGCCCGCCACGATCACGCAGATCGCGAAGCCCGAGAAGAAGACCACCGCCCTCGAGCAGCACTTCGCGGTCGGCTGGCTGATGCTCCGCGCCGGCAAAGATGCCGATGCCGCGGGCGAGCTAGCGGCGGCGGCCGATGCCGGCGGCGATGATCCGCTCGCGGGCGACGCGCGTTACTTCCAGGCGATCGCACTCACCAAAGTAGGTCGCAAGACCGAGGCCGAGCATGCGCTCGTCGCATTTCTCGATCGTTCACCGCACGCCGTCCGGCGCGGGCGCGCGGCCGTGATGCTCGGTCGGCTGATCGCCGAGCGAGGCGATTCGACCACCGCGAAGACCTGGTTCGAATCGGCTTCGCACGATCTCGATCCGACGGTCGCGACGACGGCTCGGGCAGAGCTCTCGAAACTGAAGTGACAGTGAGTCACCGTCGCGTCACACGAGCGAGTTACATTGCGCTCGATGCGTACGGTGACCGCGTTTATCCGGCGATCGCCCGAGGCTTGCTGGAAGGTCCTGACCGATTCCAGCACGTTCACGAGCTGGGTTCCGGGGCTTCGACGAACCCGCGTGATCGCGATCGATGAAGAGAAGCGACCACGCGAGATCCAGTTCGAATTCGCCGCGTCGCGCACCTACACGCTGACCTACACCTACAACGACGACCACGAGATGCAGTGGGAACCGCGCCTCGGTAAACGCGATGCGGTCAGCGGCTTCGCTCGTGTCGAGCGCTCCGAACAAGGCACCAACCTCACGTACGGGCTCGAGCCTGGCGACGCGCGATCAGAAGCAGAGAACGTGATCGGCGACCTCGAGGAGGTCGTCGCGTCGTTCGTTCGCTGGATGCACCGCTGAAGTCGTCACAGATCTGCGACATCCAGCGCATGGGTGCCTCGTATACCTGTCGCCATGGTCGAGCTCCGCGGATCCTATCGCTATGCGACTCCCGAGGCCCTCGAGGCGGCCGTCCGCGCCGCGATGTTGCGTGCCTCGGAAGCCGACGACGATCCCGATGCCAGCGTCTGGCTGCGCACGCTCACCCGGCGCGGCACACGGCTCGAAGTTCGCGCCACGCTGACCCGCGATTCGGATCCGTTCCTCGCGTCGAGCGTTCTCTCGGTGCTGTCCGAGGCTGCGGTCGAAGGTGCGGTCGATGTTCGCCGCGACGACAAGGTCGTCGACTGCTTCGACTCCGGCGACATCGACGACTAGCGAGCGATCGGCCCGGATCGGGTGTAGGTTGCCCGGCTGCGGTGCCGGTGACCAGAACCAAGAGACCAGGTGTCATGGCCGTGATCGCGCTGCTGCCGCTTCTGTTCGGCGCATGCGGCGGCCCCGCGCACGAGACCCGCGCCACGCACAGCGAGGACGACGTCGGCGCCAGCCCGTTCGTCGACAACAAGGGCTACAAGCCGAGGTCGTTCACCGACAAGATCAGCGGCGAAGGTCGCGCGGTGATCTTCATCCCCGGGCTCGGGTGTCCCGGCGAGATGTTCGACGGCATCGTCAAGCACCTCGACGACAGCGTCGAAGCACACGTGCTCACGCTTGCGGGGTTCGCGGGCCAGAAGCCGATCAAGGGTCCACTCGCGGCGGCGGTACGCAAGGACCTCATCCGCTACATCCGCTCGCATCGGCTCGAGAAGCCGATCCTGGTCGGCCACAGCCTCGGTGGGTTCATCGCGTATTGGGTCGCCGCGACCGCGCCCGACTTGATCGGCGGCGTGGTCGTGATCGATGCGGGGCCCGCGCTCAACGACAACGATGTCGAGACCGCGCGCACGCTGCGCAATGCCTGGGCGCAAGCCGGCGACGACGAGCTCGTCGCGCAGATCCGCACCGCGTACACGAGCATGGTCACCGATCCGAAGAAGATGGAGCCGTACCTCGCGGCGATCGAAGAATCGGATCGCCACACGATCGGCGATGCGATCTACGAGCTCGTGCGCACCGACCTCCGCGATCAGGTCGACAAGATCACCGCACCGCTCTTGCTCGTACTCGCCGATGGCAGCTTGCAGACGCTCTACAAGCAGATGGTGAGACCCATCCCGCACAAGCAGATCGTGGTGCTGCCGAGGACCAAGCACTTCGTATGGCTCGACGATCCGGACGCCTTCGAGACGCAGCTCGACGCGTTTCTAAAAGCTCACGAAAAGACCTGACGCGCACGCGCCGCGAGGCCCTGCGCGACGGACGTGAGCTCCTCGCCACCGACGAGCTTGTCCGCGCCGAACCGCGTCGCGAGCCGCCCACGGACGGCCGGAACGAGCGAGCTACCACCGGTCGCGAATACGCGATCGATCTGATCCGCGGTAACGCCGGCACGCACGAGCACGTCCTCGAGCACGCCATCGATCACGTCGAGGTCCTCGCCGATCCAGGTCTCGAAATCGGCGCGCGCGATCGGCAGATCGAGCTCGATCGCCTTGAGCGCGAGGCGATCGGCTTGCGCACTAGACATCCGGACCTTCGCGCCTTCGACGGCTTGATGGAGCGGCAGGCCGAGATCCTCATCGATCAACTGGATCAGCTTCTCGATCTTCTTCGGATCGACCGAGCCCCCCTGCACGCGCTTCAACAGCCGCTGCGTCGATTCCTCCTTGAGGAACGACAGCAAGTGCCAGCGTCGCAGGTGGCTATACAACCACGATGGCACCGGCGCTTCGCCACCCATCTCGTCGGTCGTGTAGCGCGTGCCGCGACCGAGCGCGGGCGCGACCACGGCATCGATCACGCGCGCATCGAACGCATCGCCGGAGACGCCGATGCCGCCTGTCGCGAGCACCTTCGCGGCGCCTTGGCCGACCCGGATCGCCGAGAAGTCACTCGTGCCACCGCCGTAGTCGGCGACGATGATGAGCTCTTCGTGATCGAGGCGCGCGGCGTAGCTCGCGGCAGCGCCGACCGGCTCGTACTCGTAGACCACATCCGTGAAGCCGGCCTTCGCCATCGCGTCGTTCATCCGGCCGATCGCGCGCGCATCGTCTTCTCCGGTCTCGGCACCCCAGTACCTCACCGGGCGACCGATCACGCAGCGGCTGCCGAGATCGCGATCCGCACCTGCGCGCACGAGCCGCAGGTACGCCGCGATCATGTCGTCGAGCGCGAACCGCTTGCCGAAGATCGAGGTCCTCGAGAACGTCGAGCTCGCGAGATGGCTCTTGATCGATTGCACGAGCCGGCCTTCGCCGCCGGTATCGAGATAGCGCGAGATCGCGGGCGCGCCCGCGGATAACGTGCCGCCGGGCTCGAAGAACAGCACCGTGCGCCAGTACCTCGCGCCGGCGAGCGGCACCAGCTCGACCTTGCCCGCGTCATCGGCGACCGCGACCGCCGAGTTCGTAGTGCCGAAATCGATCCCGACGTACATCGCCCAGGTGTGTACACCCGGACGCGTCAGCGAAGCAGCTTCGCACCCGTTCCGCCGCTCGAATCGCTGCGATCGATCCGCTCCTAGCGACGCTTCTGGATCTCGAGCGGTTGGAGATGAGGACGCGGAAACCGCGGTCCAGTGCGCTTCGGCTGGATCGTCCCACTCACCGGAATCAGCGCCGTGATCTCGATCGTGCCGGCGACCGGCGGCAGGTTGTTTCCCACGAGTCGTTCTTGGTGCAACACGGATACCGCCGCAACCGACCGAGATTCCACGAGCGAGGTGTGCAATCCCGGGACAATCGTACCGCTCACTTCACAGCGAGATGCTTGGTCGGCGTTCCGCCGGCGATGTCGGCGAAGAAATCGTTGCCCTTGTCATCGACCACGATGAACGCGGGGAAGTCGACGACATCGATCTTCCAGATCGCTTCCATGCCGAGCTCGGCGTACTCGATCGTACTCACCTTCTTGATGCAGTCCTTCGCGAGCACCGCGGCCGGGCCCCCGATCGAGCCGAGATAGAACCCGCCGTACTGCTTGCACGCGTCGGTGACGTCCTTGCTGCGATTGCCCTTGGCGAGCATCACCATGCTGCCGCCGTGTGCCTGGAACAGATCGACGTAGCTGTCCATCCGACCGGCGGTCGTCGGGCCGAAGGAGCCGGACGCGTAGCCGACCGGCGTCTTCGCGGGCCCCGCGTAGTAGACCGCATGATCCTTCATGTACTGCGGCAGCCCTTCGCCGCGGTCGAGGCGCTCCTTGAGCTTCGCGTGCGCGATGTCGCGCGCGACGATCAGCGGGCCGCTCAGCGACAGCCGCGTGCGGATCGGATACTTCGAGAGTTCGGCGCGGATCTCGCTCATCGGGCGATCGAGATCGATCTTCACCACCGCGCCTGCCAGCTGCTCGTGCGTGGTATCGGGCAAGTACTTCGCCGGATCGGTCTCGAGCGCCTCGACGAACACGCCCTCGCGCGTGATCTTGCCGAGCGCCTGGCGATCCGCGGAGCAGCTCACCGCGATCGCGACCGGGCAGCTCGCACCGTGGCGCGGCAAGCGGATCACGCGCGCATCGTGGATGAAGTACTTGCCGCCGAACTGTGCGCCGATCCCGGTCGTGCGCGCGATCTCGACGACTTTCTCTTCCCACTCGAGATCGCGATACGCGTTGCCACGCGGTCCGCCCTGGGTCGGCAGATGATCGAGATACTTCGCCGAGGCGAGCTTCGCGGTCTTGAGCGTGTGCTCGGCGCTCGTACCACCGATCACGACCGCGAGATGATACGGCGGGCATGCCGCGGTGCCGAGCGAGCGCAGCTTCGCATCGAGAAATGCGGCGAGGCTCTTCGGGTTGAGCAGCGCCTTGGTCTCCTGGAACAGCAGGCTCTTGTTCGCCGAGCCGCCGCCCTTGGCCATGAACAAGAAGTGGTACTCGTCGCCATCGGTCGCGAACAGATCGATCTGCGCGGGCAGGTTCGAACCGGTGTTCTTCTCCTCGAACATGTCGAGCGGCGAGACCTGGGAGTAGCGCAGGTTGCTCGTCTGGTACGTGTCCCACACGCCGCGCGAGATGGCTTCTTCGTCGCCACCGCCGGTGAGGACGTACTGGCCCTTCTTTCCCATGATGATCGCGGTGCCGGTGTCCTGGCAGCCCGGCAAGATGCCACCTGCGGCGATATTCGCGTTCTTCAACAGCTCGAGCGCGACGAAGTGATCGTTCGGCGATGCCTCTTTGTCGTCGAGGATCTTCTTGAGCTGCGCCAGATGCCCCGGGCGCAGCAGGTGGGCGATGTCCCGCATCGCGGTGCGCGTGAGCAGCGTGAGCGCCTCGGGCGCGACCTCGAGGAACGATCGACCGCGCGCCTCGAAGCTCGCGACGTGGTCGCCGGTCAACTTGCGAAACGGGGTGTCGTCGTCGTGACCGATCGGAAGGATCTCTTGGTACTCGAACGCAGCCATGGCGACAGCATACAAGCTGTGCGTCAGCTGGGAACTAGAGCGGGCCGAGCTTGTCGAGGTCCGCTTGCGTCGCGGTCCGCAGCCACACGAGGTAGCCCGCGAGCACGTCGCGCTCGACCATCGTGAGCTCGGCATCGAACCGCGGCATCTCGCTGTTCTTGCCCATATGGATCGCCTTCTTCGGGTTCGAGATGTAGCTCGTGAACCAATCGCGGCTGCCCAGATCACCGAGGCCCGGGCCGACGCCACCGGCCACACCTTCGTCGATACTGTGGCAATCGGTGCAGGCCTTGTCGAAGATCGCTTTGCCGCGATCGTGCTTGGCTTGATCGGCGTCGCTCGCGCCGCTCTGCGCATACAAGAGCTCGACGAGATCGTCGATCTCGTTCGCTGCCAGCTCGGCGGGCTTCATCGCATCTTCCGAGGTGCCGAGCTTGGTGTGGCCCCAGTACGCATCGCCACTCGGCGCGTGCAAGAAGCCCTTGAGCCAGCCGCGCGAACCGTGGCCCAGGCCGATGATCGGGCCCTTGCGATCCTTGCTCTTCGCGTCGTGGCAGCCCGCGCACTTCTGCGCGAACAGGGTCCGCGGTTGATACATCGGCACGGTCGTGAACACGTCCTGCGCACCGGTCACCGGGACGCCGTTCGCGGCGGCGAGCGCACGTGCGCGCGAGGCGAGCAGCGCATCGGCTTGTTCGCGCTTCGCGAGCGCGGCATCGCCGGAGTCAAAGGCGAACGATTTCAAGGTGAGCAGGCCGATGATCGCGAACAGCGCGATCACCGCGCCGACAAACTTCAGGCGCTTCTTCGGCGAGCGATCCGGATCGCGATCGACCAGCGGCAAGCCGACGAGGAAGCCACCGACGATCGCGGGGGATGCGAGCGCGGCGAGCTTCTCGTACGAGCCTGCGAGATGGCGCAGCTCGAACAACCAGCGGAAGTACCAGAGCGGGCGCGCATCGAACGCGGCCGCTGGATCGGCGGGCGCCGCGAGGTCCGCGCCGTGTTGCGAGATCACGTAGCCGAGCAACACCGCGAACACCGCGGCCATCGCCGTGACGTTGCGGATCGTTTGATACGGCCAGCCCGCGACGACCCTGAAGCCATCGCGACCCCAGCGCGGCGTGGTGCCGTGGCGGCGCGCGAGCACGAGATGCGCGAACGTGCCGACCGCGAACAGCGCCGGCAACACGACGATGTGGAGCGCGTAGAACCGGGTGAGCGTGAGGTTGCCGTACTCGTTACCACCGATCGCGAGCGAGCGAATCGTGGGCCCGGCGACTGGCGTCGATGCGGCGATGCCGACCTCGACGCGATTCGCCCAGTAGCCCGCCTGATCCCAACGCAGCACGTAGCCCGAGATCGCAAACCCGAGCACGAGCAAGAGCAGCACGATGCCGATCCACCACGTGAGCTCGCGCGGCTTCTTGTACGCGCCCCACACCGCGGTCTGCACGAGGTGCACACCGGCGATGACCACGATCGCGGAGCCACCGTGATAGTGGAGGCCGCGCACGAGCCAGCCAAGCGGCATCTGATCTTGGACGTAGGCGACCGAGGCCCATGCGTCCGTCGACGACGGCGCATAGAACGCGGCGAGTGCAGCACCGGTGATCGCTTCGACCCCGAGCAGCAGCACGAGCACCCAGCCGAACACGTACGCGAACGACGGGCCGCCTGCGATCCCGGGCTCGCGCTTGTCACCACGTGCACGCATCCGCATCCACTCGGTGAGGCGCATGCCTCGAGCGGTCACGCCGGCTCCCGCGTCGCGGTGTCGAGCTTGTAGCGGACCCAGGTCAGGCGCAGCCGACCGTCGTGGACTTCGATCGGCAGCGGATCGAGATCGCGTTGCGCGGGCCCCGTGTTCGCGACGATGCCGCCGCTCTCGCTCCACATGCTGTTGTGGCAGGGACACAAGAACGACTTCGTGGCTTCGTCGAAACCGACCGCGCAGCCGAGGTGCGGGCACACGGCGGACAGCGCTTCGACCCTTGCATCGGTCCGGCGCAGCCACGCTCCACCGAGGACGATATCGCGCGCAGTGGTCCACGCATCCTTGACGACGGGCGCGACGACCGCCACGCGTTGCCACGGCGCGCCGATCTTCAGCTGATCGAGGAGGCCGAGATCGATCGGATCGTGTGGCGTGGTGACGGTCTCGGCGCCTGTCGGTGCGACGCACATCCGCAATGCGGGCGCCGCGACGACGAGACCGAGTCCACCGCCGAGCACACCCGACGCGACTTTTAGAAAGCCGCGTCGATCTGGTTCATCCGCCATCTTGTTGCACGTTAGCAGAGCCGAAGGGCCTCCGAGGTCCATGCGCGGACAACGCTATGTTCGGATCGAAACAATGCGACACCGTGCGGATGGCGCACTCTACGTGGTCGCTCAGCCCATGGTGCGCTCTTCGCGCTCCTGATCCTCTTTGCATTTAATGCAGAGCGTGGTCTCGGGCCGTGCTTCGAGCCGCTTCTTCCCGATCGGGTCGTCGCAGATCTCGCAGATCCCGAACGTGCCGTCTTCGATCTTCTTCAGTGCGAGATCGAGCTTCGACAAGAGGCTCTTCTCGCGACCGCGAAGACGGAACTCGAACGATTGGAGGTACTCGCTCGACGCGAGATCCATCTCGTCTGGCAGATCGTTCGTGTCGAGCGACATGTTCTCGAGAGAGAGCATCTCGCGGGCCCGCTCGAGTACCGCCTTGCGCTTCTCGTCCAGAAGGTCCTGAAATTTCTTCAGTTCTTTCTTGTTGAGAGACTTGGATGATGTAGCAGCTGCTGCGGTGGTCATAGGCGCTCCCTGAAAGGCGCGACAGGATAGTGACGACACATGGTGGTGACAACCCCTCTTTCGCCGAGATCGAACGCGGCCGAGCGCGGCACGGCTGCCGTGGGTACTATAAATGTTAACTCAGCGGACGGCTTGACAGTGTGTGCGTGTAGACCCGAGACTATTTGGCGATGGCCGGATCGGATAAGCGCAAGCAGTCTCTATACTTTCCCGAAGACATGCTGAAGGAAATCCAGGACGAGGCGACCCGACAGGACCGCTCTCTTTCGTGGATCGTCCAAAAGGCATGGAAGATCGCTCGTAAAGAGATCATGAAGTATCCCTCGGTGAACGAGTTCCCGGGCGAGGAAGACGAGAAAGAGATCGCCTGACTCGATCGTCGCGCTGGGCCTACGCCGTTAGCTCAGACGGCAACCCACTGTTCTACGAGTGTTGGGGCGAAGACCGAGGGAGCCTGGCGACGCCGGTGCTTCTTTGCGATGGGATCGGCTGCGACGGCTACGTCTGGCGATATCTGCGCGCTGACTTGCCCGAAAGGGTCGGGCTTCATCCGCACTATCGTGGCCACGGACGCACGGCAGCGCCCAAGGATCCGACGCGCGTCGGAATCGAAGACCTCGCCGATGATGTCGCGTGCGTTCTAGATGATGCCAAGGTCGAGCGCGCGGTCATCATCGGACACTCGATGGGTGTTCAGGTCGCGCTCGAGACCTATCGCCGGCATGCGACGCGCGTGGCTGGGCTCGTCCTTCTATGTGGTGCGGCATCGCATCCACTGAAGACGTTTCGCGGCTCGGCAGCGGTCGAAGAGCTGCTGCCTACCGTTCAGAAATGGGTTCATCGCATACCCGGCATCGTGAACTCGCTGACACGCAGACTGCTGCCGACGCGGTTGTCCTACGAAGTAGCGGCACGCCTCGAGATCCGTCGCGACCTCGTCGAACCGAACGACTTCATGCCCTACCTCGAGGGCATGTCGAAGATCGATGCGCGGTTGTTCATCGCGATGCTCTCGGCGGCCGGGCAGCACAGTGCTGAAGAATTGCTTCCGACCATCACAGCTCCTACGCTCGTGGTTGTCGGTGCTCGCGATGGCTTCACTCCACCCGAGCGCGGACGTGCGATGGCGGCCGCAATTCCTGCCGCGGAGCTCCTCGAAATCCCTGGCGCGTCGCACACGGCGCCGATCGAACGCCCACATCTCGTCGACTTCACGATTCGAGACTTCATGACAAGAAGGGTGGATGGCGCACTGGAGTGAGACGTTTCGTTATCTCCGGTGAGGACATTGAACCCTGGTCGATGTGGCTCTGAATCTACTTCGCAGATCGCTCTTTTCGAGCACATTTTTTTGTAGGCGTTGGCGCTGATATTCATCGCTTTTCCGAAATCGATCAGGCAAGGTCGCGTTCCATCGCAGCCATGGCCCTTCAGGGGAAATCGAAGAGTCCGCTGCGAAATCAGGACAAAAAGAGCTATGGAAACCGACAAGTCAATGACACGCCCTGTCCTCCGTCGACCGGACGACGACAACGATGGTCTGGTTGCCTTGCCGCCCGTGACGCTGGTTCGCCAGCGCCTCCGGTCGTCGGTCAAGGACTTCGCGATCTCTCAGCCCGGCCGTCGCGCCGCGGCTCTCGCTGCTGTCTGGATCGCCGCCACGGGCTGCGAAGCGGACCTCCATCATTACGATCCCGAAGAGGCGCTCCGCACGTATCGCCTCATCGAGAGCGAGCTCCGCGCGGAGCTCCGTATTTCCCTCGGCCGTGCGATTACGAACGAGCCGCACGCGGCCACGCGTAACACGATGATCAGCATGCTCGAGCACCTCGAAGAGCTCGAAGCCGCTGCCGTCGCGCCGCGCCCGGCACGCCGTCGTCGTCGTCGCTAAGTACAACCAAATAGCGAAAATGGCCCTGACCTCTTCGTGAGTGTCAGGGCATTTTTGTGTCCGTCCCCCGGACCTGTTTGGCCGGGTTCCGTCGGACGCTCGGACAAACTGTGGAGGTAACTGCGCGGATGTTCACGCGCGAAGATTGGTCACACAGTTGCTGAAGCGTCGCTGCGATGGCGACTTCAAACGCAGACCGACCAACCGCAGTTCCGGCAGAGCTGACAGCGCGACTGCACCAACAACACCGAGCCGCACTCCGGGCAGCCCGGAACGCTGGGCGCGACGACAGGGCGTTGTCCCGTGACCAGCACCTGGCCCTCACGGCTGCCATCCCGGTAGACCGTGATTCCCTTGCAACCCAACTCGTACGCGAGTTGGTACGCAGCTTTGACGTCGACGGGCGTCGCGCTGTTCGGAAGGTTGATGGTCTTGGAGACCGCGGCGTGGACGTAGGTCTGAAAAGCAGCCTGCATCCGGACGTGCGTACCGACGTCGATCTCGTGTGCGGTCGGGAACCGGCGCCGGAGATCTTCAGGCACGCGCGGGTTCGCGCGAACCCCACCATGCTCTGCAACTTCAGCGAACAGCTCGGGCGTCGCGATCCCGCGCTCGCTCGCGATCCGCTGGAACGCCGGATTGATCTCGGTCAGCTCGGCGCCATCGAGCACGTTGCGCCGATACGCGAGCGCGTAGAGCGGCTCGATGCCGCTCGCACAACCCGCGATGATGCTGATCGTTCCGGTCGGAGCGATCGTGGTCGTGGTGGCGTTGCGCAAGGGCCGGTGGCCGTCGCGTTGCCAGCGCGAGCCCTGCCAGGCGGGAAACGGTCCGCGCTCCGTCGCGAGCTCCTCGCTAGCAGCGAGCGATTCGTCCTCGAGGAACTTCGCGAGCCGATGCGCGAGCTGGAGCGCGGCCGCGCTGTCGTACGCGATGTCGAGCAGGACGAGCGCATCGGCCCAGCCCATGATGCCGAGGCCGATCTTACGAGTCGCTTTTGTCGCCCGCTCGATCTCGATCAGTGGATACCGGTTCGCGTCGATGACGTCGTCGAGGAAGCGGACGCAGTCGTGGATCGTGGTGCGGAGTCGTGGCCAGTCGAAATCTTGATCGACGACGAACCGGCCGACATCGATGGATCCGAGCGTGCACGACTCGAATGGGAGCAGTGGCTGCTCGCCGCAGTTGTGGACGAGGATGCCATCGGCAAAGAAGTGGCTGGTCGTCGGCTCGGTGAGATCGAAGACAGGGAGCTCACCTTCGAGCGTGAGCCGCGCGAACGTCCACCACTCGCCGTTGCCACGCAGCCGGTCTCCTGGCTCGAGGTCTTTCGCAGCGACATCGCCGCGTTCAGTAGCGACGCGATGATCGGCGGTCAGCCGAAGCGTGAGGCCCTCGAGAGTCGTGAGCTTGTAGATGGGGCGAATGCCAGTGGAGAACACCGCGCTCGCCTCTCGAAACACGACGACGCCAGCTTCGGCCCCGCCGGCCAGGCGTGCAACCGTGGCGATGCGTGGCGTGGTCCCGACGAGCGATTCGATCGGGACGAGGCCGCGGCCTTCGACCCAAACGCGTGTATCACCCGTGACGCAAGGATTGGTCGCCTCGATGAGACCGGAGTCTGGCGTGGGCTGGAGCGCGTTGACGCGATCGATGAAGACCATGCCCGGATCGCCGACGGCCCAGGCCGCATTCGCGATCGCATCGAGCACCCGGCGCGCATCGAGCACGCCATCGACGGCGTTGGTGCGTGGGTTGATGAGGTCGTAGTTGGTGCCGGCCGCGACCGCGGCCATGAAGACATCGGTGATCGCGACGGAGAGATTGAAGTTACGCATACGCTGGAGGTCGAGCTTCAGCGCGATGAATTCGAGAATGTCCGGGTGGTCGACGCGAAGCATGCCCATGTTGGCGCCGCGCCGCGTGCCCCCTTGCTTGATGGCTTCAGTCGCTACATCGAAGATCTGCATCAGCGAGACCGGGCCGGAGGCCGTGCCGCCGGTCGATGCGACGAGGTCGCCCGCGGGACGCAAGCGCGAGAAGGAGAAGCCAGTACCGCCTCCCGTCTTCTGGATCTCTGCGGCCCAGCGAACCGCCTCGAAGACACCGGTGGTGGAGTCCTCGACCGGCACGACGAAGCATGCCGCGAGCTGGCCGAGTGGTCGGCCTGCGTTCATGAGCGTGGGCGAGTTCGGCAGAAAATCGAGATCGAGCATCATGCGCTCGAAGGTGGCGGTGGTCTGCGCGATGGCTGGCGCGGCGGCGCCGTGGCGAGCCTCGACGGCAGCGATGTGGAGCGCGACCCGGTGGAAGAGCTGCTCGGGCGTCTCGACGACGACGCCGCGCTCGCGAACGAGATAGCGCGCTCGCAGCACCTGGAGCGCGTTAGCGGTGAGCGTCGCGGGCATGTTCGGACCGTACGATCCGTGGCCAGTGCACGCAACCGGCCAACAAGCTTGGCCGTCGATCGATGGTGGCGTGGGGTCCACGCGGTGGTTGCGTGGTTGCCGGAGCGGTTACCGATCCGCGCGTTGCTGGTCGCCGTGATCGTCGTGGTGGCGGTGCTCGCGGGCCGTGCGACGGCCGCGCCGCGCGCGAGCGTGCCGGTCGTCGCGTTGCCGACCGAGTGCGAGGGCGAGGCGTGTAGTGAGGACGTTCCGCCGAGTGATACCGATGCGCCGGATCTCGAGGTGATGCCGCGCGTGATCGCGGGACCGAGTGCGGTGAGTCCGTGCGGGATTTGTCCGGCGATGCCGATCGCGGTCGGCGAGGTCGCGCGCGCCGCGGTCCGTGCAGCTGGGCTCGTGGACGATCCGGCGCCGGGCTGGCGATATCGCGCGAGGCTCGCGGGCCTGGTGCCGATCGTGTCGGCGAGGTTCGGCCACAACTTGAGCTGGAAAGAAGTCGACGATCCGACGCTCGCGAACACGAACATGTTCGACGTCCGTGCGACGTGGCAGCTCGAGCGAGTGATGTTCGATCCCAACGAGCTCCGGATCGAGGGGATGGACGTGAGCAGGCGCCGCGAGAAGCGAAAGGTCGAGGAGCTCGCGATCCACGGCTACTACGCGTGGCTGGGAGCGCAACAGTTCGCAACACGCTCGGCACGGTGGCAAATGCGAGCCGACGAGCTTGCCGCCGACCTCGACGCACTGACCGAAGGCTGGTTCTCGGAGACGCTCAAGCGCGGGAAACTATAGAACTGTCAGGCGAGGCGAGGCTGAGCGCATCGCGACCGAACGGCGGACAACCCCAGGATTTACGGATCAACCTCGAATGGAAACTTGCCAGGGTGCCGCCCTGGCGCCCACAATTTTAAAGGAGTGTCACCTCTACCGCCAGACCGCGAGCTCCAACCGAGCCGGGAGCATCCGCGCTACGCGCACGAGGCCGCCGTAACGTTTCACATGGCCGACGAGACGGTCGAAGGCCGCACGCAGAATGTCTCGCGCGGTGGCTTGTGCGCGATCGCGAGCGCAGCGCTCCAGATCGGCACCGATTGCGACGTCAGCATCGTGTTGATGTTCGAAGACGACGTCCAGTCCGAGCCACTCCGCCTGCCCGCTCGCGCGGTGTGGTCGACGATGGTCGATGACGAGCACCAGGTCGGTATCATGTTCAAGGCGCTCGACGCGCAGCACAGTCAGTACCTCGCGGTCTTCTTGAAGTACCTCGATGTTCAGCGCACCGAGAAGCGGCCGCGCGACGTGCCCATCGACGACCGCTTTCGCTAGGTCTCCTTCTTCAGGCCTTCTTCTTCGCGCCGAGCCGACCCGTCTTCGCGAGCGAATCGCGCAAGACGAACTCGATCTGCGCGTTCAAGCTGCGCAGATCGTCTGACGCCCACTTCTGCAGGGCGTCGAGCACCGCGGGATCGACGCGGAGCAAAAATGGTTTGCGCTCGGCCATCTCGGTCTAGCCGGTCAGTAGAGCGTGCCGGCATTGACGATCGGCTGCGTGCCGCGCTCGCCACACAACACGATCAAGAGATTGGAGACCATCGCGGCCTTGCGCTCGGGATCGAGCTCGACGATGCCGCGCTGCGAGAGCTGGTTGAGCGCCATCTCGACCATCGATACGGCGCCCTCGACGATCAGGGTTCGCGCCGCGATGATCGCACCGGCCTGCTGGCGCTGGAGCATCGCTTGCGCGATCTCCGGTGCATACGCGAGGTGCGCGATGCGCGCGTCAACGACTTCGCAACCCGCGGCTTGGATCCGCATGTCGACTTCCTTGCGCAGCAAGTTCGCGACGACCTCGGAGTGACCACGGAGGCTGACCTTCGCTTCGTCGTGCGTGTCGTACGGGTGGTGCATCGCGAGGTTGCGCACCGCGGACTCGGCCTGGATCTGGACGTAGTTGCCGAAGCTCTCGACATCGAACATCGCCTGCGCGGTATCGGTCACGCGCCACACGATCACGGCCCCGATCTCGATCGGGTTGCCATCGATGTCGTTGACCTTGATCTTCGCGCTCTCGAAGTTACGAGCGCGCAGCGAGACATTCCGCTTGTTCGTGAACGGGTTGACCCAGCGCAGGCCCGAGGTCCGAACCGTGCCGGTGTAGCGTCCGAAGAACGTGAGCACGCGCGCTTCGTTCGGCCCGATCACCAGACAGCCGACCAGGAGGATGATCCCCGCGATGAACAAGCCGACCGCGGCCAAGGCATACGGCGCCGGATCGAGTTGATGCTTGGGTAGCTGCGCGTGTGGGATGATCGTCGCGCCGAGCGCGACCAACCCGAGCAACAGCGCCACCCAACCAGACATCGAGACCGCATCACGCTCTTTCATCGCCATGACATCATAGTGATATCACTTCGATGTCATGTCAAGCGCACCGTTGCGCGTCAGCGACACGCCTGGGTCAAGCCGAGACCTTGGCGTAGCGCTCGAAGCCGGGCGTGGCGTTATTGGTGCACCGCGCGATCGCGTTGTTCTGGCGATCGGGATAGCCGTGCGCATCGAGGAACGTGCACTCGATGATGAGGATGTCGCTCGCACTCCTCGGTCAGCTTGCGAAGCGTATGCCGGTCACGCAAGCCTGGAAGGACCTCCTTTCGAAGATCGTCTCGAAGTGGATCGGCGAGAGCGAGAAGAACCGCGCCGCCTTGTTCGATGCGGCGGAGGCAGGCCATGCGGTCCTTCTGTTCGACGAGGCTGACTCGATGTTCGGCAAGCGCACCGGCGTGAAGTCGAGCAACGATCGGTACGCGAACGTCGAGACGAACTTTGGAGATTGCCGAAGAGCACCTCCGAAAAGCCGCACGCCTGGAATGCGACTCGGTGGGCCGGATCGCTGCGTGAATCGGGGGTCAAATAAAGCGATGAGCCACTGAGCAACGCCACGGTCGAAGGTGGGATCTTCGAGGCGGCGACAAAGTACACTGGCCGTGAGGTAGCTGATTGAAGTTGTACGTCGCGTTCGCCATCGCCCTGGTTCTCGTCGCGTGTTCTCGCTCGGAGCCCGCAGCCCAGCACAAGCCCGAGCCTGCCGCGACAGCGGCGATGCCGATGCCATCTGCACCGACCTGGTATCGCGCAGTCGTCACCTCGGCCGACAACGTCGAGGCCGTGTTCTTGCTGCGCGTGCCGGCGGGCAAAGGCACGGCGACGTTCAAGGTGGGGTCTCACGAGGTCACGACCGAGGCGACCTTCGAGGGCGGCACTCTGCAGATTCCGATGGCCGTGCACCAGACCGTGGTCGTGGCGAAGGCGCAGCCGGATGGTTCGCTGGTCGGCACGTTCGTCACCACCTGGCGGGCATTCGGAGCGTCGACGTTGCCACTCCGCGCGACGCTGATCACCGTGCCGACGACCGCCGCCCTCGCGACCGTGGCGAGCAAAGGTCCCGTTGTGGATGTCGGCGAGGCCCGCACTACATGGAAGCTCGCGATGACGGAGTCCGGCGAGGCGAAACTCGCCTTGATCGAGACGGCGCCAGGGAGCTTCGATGGCATGGTGTCGCTCGATACCGGCAACCTGATCTACGTCTCGGGCAACGGCGTCGGCGATGCGATCGTGATGACCGGCTTCGACGGCACGTCGGGCTATCGCGTCGAGCTCGCGCTCTCGAAAGATCGCGCGACCGCGACGGGCACGTTGGTCGGCGGCCACCGGCTCGACTGGCGCGAAACGCTCACCGCGAAGCGCGGCGCCGACTTCACGCTCGCACTCAAGCCGAGAGCGACGAAGGTCAACGGCAAGATCGTGTTGCCCGCGAGCCCGGAGCTCGCGGACCTGCCGAAGGGACCGCTCCTCGTCGAGCTCGCCGGGAGTTGGTGTTCCACGTGCCGCAACGCGGCGCCGTTCATCGGTCAGCTCGATCGCGAGTATCGCGCCAAAGGCCTCACGATCGTGACGCTGCTCTACGAGTTTACGGACGACGCCAAGGTCGATGCGAAGCAAGCGGCGCTGTTCAAGCAGACCTACAACGCGACGTGGCTGGTGGTGCCGGTGCAAGGCACACTCGAGGACTTCGCGGAGATCGTGCCCGCGGGACTCACGGACCTGAACCCCGCCGGCTTCCCGATCTCGCTGTTCCTCGCGTCCGACCGCTCGCTCGTCGCGGTGCATGCTGGATTCCCCGCCGCGGATTCCCCGGCGGAGTTCGCGGCAGTCAGCGCCGAATTTCGAGCGAACGTCGAGAAGCTACTGGCATTGCCGCACTAGGCGCGCCGATCACGCCGAAGCCGTCCGCACGTGACTCGGTTTTGGGCCGAGGTAGAGGGCCTCGACCGGCAAGCTCGGCCACCACGTCATCAAGCACCTCCTTCATCGCGTTCCCACCTCGCAGATCGTGTGAGCACGGACGCGCTATCTGGCCTCGAGCTCATCAGTCCGACCGAGTGGACGGATGCGCGCGACATGCTCGTCCTCCACGCCGATGACACCGAATCATCCGCGGTTGGCAGTGGCTCGCGCGGTTCGACGACACGCCCGAGGCCAAGGCGGCGATCGTGAAGCAGCTCGACCAGGCATTCGGCGCGCCCGTGACATCGATTGGAGATCAGGCCGTGCGCGTCTGCGGCGCGAATCCGCAGGTGATCGTCGGGTTCGACGATCCACCGAGCATCACGGTTCGCTGAACGGTCAGACCGACTTCTTGGCTTCGACCATCATCCGCGCCTTCTGGATGTCTTGCATCATACCGAGTACGAGCCGCGGATCCGTGAAGACATTGAGCTTCGGCGCGAGCGACTTCGCATAGCGATCGAAGTACAGCAGCTGCTTGGTGATCAAGATGAACTCGTTCGGCATCTTCATCCGATGGCGAGTCGCGGTCTTCTGGATGCCCGGCAGGAAATCGGCGTAGTTGACCTGACCGAACGACAGCGTCAGCAGCGGGCTGTACGTCTCCTTGAGATCGCCGATGAACGCTTCGAGGTTCAGCGTGTCGGGTGCGCCCGACATCTCGACGATGATCTCTGCGAGCCGTTTGTAGTTACCGGACGCGAACGCGATCATGTAGTCGGTGACCAGGTAGCGCGCCTTGTCATCGAACCGGCCGACGATGCCGAAATCGAGAAAGCCGATCGTGTCGTCATCGAGCAACATCAAGTTGCCGGCGTGAACGTCGCCGTGGAAGAAGCCGTAGAACACGACGCACTGGAACCACGCGCGCAGACCATCGACGAGCTTGGTCTCGCCATCGATGCCCTTGGCTTTGATCTCGACGAAGTTGTCGACGCGGAGCCCGAGGAACTTCTCCATCACGAGCACCTTGCGGGTCGTGTACTCGTGCTGCGGCACAGGAGCACGGATGTTCTTGTGCCCGAGCTCGCGCATGATGTCGTTGAACTTGTCGAGGTTCTCGGCCTCCTTGCGGAAGTCGAGCTCCTCGGAGAGCGTGTTCGTGAAGTCGTCGATGATGCCGACGGGGTTCGCGAGGTCCGCATCGCGCCGGAACTGCGCGAGCAGCTTGGCCATGAACCGCATGATCTTCATGTCGGCCATGCAGCGCGGGATGATGCCCGGGCGCTGGACCTTGATCACGACCGGCGTGCCATCGCGCAGCTTCGCGGTGTGAACCTGCGCGATCGACGCCGACGCGAGCTGCTTGGGCTCGACATCGATCAGCTGCGCGGCCTTCTCCGCGCCGAACTCTTCGATCAACGTGCGCTGCACGTCCTCGAAGGGGAACGGCTTCACGCGATCGAGCACCCTCTGGAACTCTTTGACGTACGCATCGGGGAACATGCCCGAGGAGGACGCGATGATCTGACCGAACTTGATGAACGTGGGCCCGAGGTCCTCGCACATCATACGCATCAGCAGCGGTCGCGTCAGCTTCCGATACTTCGCGCTCCTGCCGGTGAGCGCGAACCACATGCGCCGCAGCTGCAACACGTCGGCGACCCACATCCAAAAATACTTGGCGGTGATCAGGCTGAACGCCCACATCCGTCTCGGTACGGGCAGCGCGACCGAGAGCAAAAGCAGCACCGCCAGAACTGCGAGAAGGAGGTACCCAACCATGCGGCGCACATCGTACCACCCGCCCACGCGAGGCTGTCGCGCTATGCTGCCCGAGTTGCTGACGTCCGTGACCGCCGGTCCCTACACGCTGCGAGGCATCTCCCTCGGCGGCGTCTACACCTCCCTCGCCTGCCCCGAGCTCGGCATCCTGTTCGATGCCGGCATGCCGCTGCGCTCGCTCGCGGCGATGGACACCATCTTGCTGTCGCACGGCCACGTCGATCACATCGGCTCGCTCCCCGCGCTCCTCGGCATCCGCGCGCTCCACGGCAAGACCCGCCCTCCCCGCGTGTTCATGCCGGCCGAAATCGTCGACGACCTCACCACCGCGCTCCGCTCCCTCACCAAGCTCCAGCACTGGCCGCTCGAGATCGAAGCGATCGGCATGACCGCCGGCGAGGAGCGCAAGCTGCGCGGCGACCTCCGCATCAAGGCCGTCCAGACCTTCCATCCCGTCCCGTCGCTCGCGTACGTCATCACGCGTCGCGTCTCCAAGCTCAAGCCCGAGTTCCACGGTCTCGCTGGCCCCGAAATCGCGGCTCGCCGCCGGGCCGGCGAGCAGATGCTCGAGCACGAGGAGCGCGCCGAGCTCGCCTACGTCACCGACACCCTGATCTCGGCCTTCGATCACGGCCCCGAGCTGTTCGCGCCACGCGTCCTCATCATGGAGTGCACGTTCCTCGATGCGCGCAAATCGCGCGACGCCGCGCGCGCCGGCTGCCACATCCACCTCGACGAAGTGATCGAGCGCGCCGACAAGTTCACGAACGAGACGATCGTGATGATGCACTTCTCGCAGCTCTACCGCCCCGATGAGGTCGCAAAGATCCTCGACGCGCGTGTCCCACCCGACCTCCGCCGCCGGATCATTCCGTTCGTCCCCGACACCACCCAGTGGCCGGGCTGATGCCCGACGACCCCCACGCCTCCCACGACCTCGACACGATGGCGATCGTGACGCCGGTCCTCACGACCGAGCTCGATCTCCACACGTTCGTTCCGGCGGAGTGCGCCGACGTCGTCGACGAGTACGTGCGCGCCGCGCGCGCCGAGGGCATGCAGAGCGTTCGTATCATCCACGGCAAGGGCCGTGGCACGCTTCGCGCGATCACGCACTCCGTCCTCGACCAGCACGACGACGTGGCGAGCTACAAGCTCGGCGACGAGACCAGCGGCCAGTGGGGCGCGACCGTGGTCATGCTCGCGCCCAAGCGCCCGTAAGCCCGGCCAAATTTCGCACTCAACCCGAGCGAGCTCGTGCCGATACCGGGCGCATGTCGATCGCCAACTCGCTCTACTCCGGCTCGCCCGAGCGCGCCAAGCCCGTCTCTGTCCAATGCGAGGAGCACGCCCCCAAGCCACTCCCTCTGCCCTGCTCTCGCTCGTTCGCGCGGGCAGCGCCGCCGAGCGCGAGCCGGTCGCCACCGCCGCCTCGCCCGTCGCCAAGCTCGCGTCGGTCAGCCCGATCGATGCGCAGCTGCCACTGTTCGTCAACCTCGAGGCACTTGCAGATGACAAGGTCTCGCCGTTTGCGCAGGTGGTAAGCGACAACTTCGGCGGTCGGGCCCGCTCACGAGCACCAAGACCATCGGTGGCAGTGACTGGTCGCGACCCGTCTCGAGCATCGAGATGCGTGCGACCAACCGTCACGAACGCGCGAAGCTGTGGCTCTCGTCGCTCCAGCAAGGATCGGTGAGCGACGGCGATCAGCTCGCCAGCCAGTACCCACTCGCGAGCGGGTTGATCGTGCGCGCTGCCAAGTCCGCGCGGTCGCGAGCGAAGCATCGAGCGATGGAGCCGAAGGACATCGCCGCCGGTGTGCGTAGCGTGATCGACGAGCGCCTCGGCCCTCCGAAAGCCGCACGCATGGAATGCGAGTCGATGGGCCGGATCGCTGCTTGAATCGCAGGGTCAATCAAAGCGATGAGTCACTGAGCGACGCCATGGTCGAAGGTGAGATCTTCGAGGCGGCGACAGCTGCACCGACCTGGTATCGCGCAGTCGTCACCTCGGCCGACGGAGATCGCGGCGGAGGTCGCGCGCGCCGGCAAGACAGTCACGTACCAACGACCTACCGCAGGCCAAGTACAGCGCGATGCTCGAGAAGGTCGGCCTGCCGGCTGGCCTCGCGCACCGGCTCGCGGACCGCGATGTCGGCATCTCCCGCCGCGAGCTGGCGAGCACGAGCGAGGAGTTGGCCAAGCTGATCGGGAATCCCACCACGCTGCCCGCCAAGACCATCGCCTGCGTCGTAAGAACTTAGAATTAATGACAAATATTTAGCTACGCAACCGCGGCGAGCACGTGCCGATACGAGCTGCATGACCAGCCGCTACGCCGACGTGATCCAGCCCCGCCCCGCTCAGCGCGCGGCGCTCGACGCCACGTTGCTCCCGCTGTTCGCGATCGAAGATACGCGCGACGAGATGCGGATCAAGGCGGCGTTCGCGGCGCTCGATGCCAACGATGCGCGCGGCTTGTACATGCGCCTCGTTGCGCCCACGCAGGCCGACGCGGTCGCGACCCGCTTCGCGCAACTGCCGCCGCGTTGCCAGGCGCGGCTCGTGAACTTTCTCCACGATGCGCCGCGCCGCTAAGTGTCGCTACGTGTCGCTACGTGTCGCTACGCGTCGCTACGTGTCGCTACGTGTCGCTACGCGTGGAGCGTCGCGAGGAGCAGCACGATCGCTTCACCGACCGCACCCGCACACGCGACGATCGGCGAGCTCAAGCCGTGATCGCGGCGCTGCGCGTCGAGTCCGAGACCGAACACGATGGCGGCGATGAGAGCGATGACGACGACGCCCGCTTTGCCGAGCCCGACCACATCGAGCGCGAGCACACCCGCAGTGAGCGCGGCGGTGAGCCACAACGGCGCCGGCGTCGCGACGAGCGAGCGCGGTGCATGGTCATCGAGGATCGGATCGCCGAGGGATTGCAAGAACACCGCGGCCCAGCGGCCCGTGATCGCGGTCGCGACGAAGATGCCAAGCCACGCGCTCGGTGGTGACACCATGATCGCGGCCGCGCGGATCAGCGTGAGAAAGATCAGCACGAGGATCGCGGTGACCGTGGGCGACTTGGTATCGGCAGTGCGATCGAGCCGATCGACGACGCCGCGTTCGATCAAGCCGGCCGAGGCCACGGTGAGCGTCGCCAAGCCGAGCAGCGCGGCGATCGGCAGCGGAAAGCCGCACGCCTTGGTGAGCGCCGCGACGATGTACGCGATGACGCCGATCGGCAGACCGAGCGCGACGACCCAGCCGGGCGAGCGCGCTTCGTCGCCGAGTGCGTCCCACGTGAGCGGCGTCGAGTGGACGATCGCGACCGCCCCGCCGTAAAGCGGGCCGAGCCTGCGCATCCAATCTTCCCGGGTCGGCACGCCCGGAATATAGCCCTACATCGCCGGTTTGATCGCGTGCTTACGCTCGGGCATCGGCGCGACCGAGGCGTGCATCAAGAACGGCGCCGGATCGACGTAGTGGGTATTCGTGTTATCGCCGTGCGTGCCTGCGGCATTCGGGATTTCGAGGCTGAAGTGCAGATGCGGCGCGGCGGCGTAGACCGCGGTCGCGCCGAGCGTGCCGATGTACTGACCACCGTCGACGTGATCGCCGGGCTCGAGCCCCTGCGCGACATCGTCGAGATGCATGTACGAGGTGAGCGTGCCGTCATCGTGCTCGATGCGCACGTAGCGACCGCTGCGACCATCGAGGCCGAGCTCGTGGCGCTCGACGCGCACGACGGTGCCATCGGCGACCGCGACGACCGGGCGGCCTTCCGGACCATCGAGATCGACGCCGCAATGGCCCGCGCCGCACTCGCTGCGTTCGATGCCTTTGCGCTCGGCACCGAAATGCCGACTCGCCTGCTCCGGCATCTTCTCGGCAGCGCCGGTGACGGGATGGATCCAATCGAGCAGCGACGGATATTGCTCGTCGAGCGCGACCCCATCGATCATCGGGACCGCGTAGGTCGGCTCGTGGATCTTCGGCGGCGCATCATCGGGCGCGCTGTTGTGCTGGCGAATCGCGACGGGCTCGTCATCGCCAAAATCGAGCGCGACGGCCGAGGCCGCCGTCGCCTTGCCCGGCGAGACCACGACTGCGATCAACACGAGCGCTGCCGCGCCACTCGCGACGTAGCGCCAGCGGCCATCCATGCGATCGAGTAGCGAGCGAGGTGCGATCACCGCGACCGCTTCGACGGGGCGGGCGTGACGCACGGCCCAACACGACGTGTGCCACAGCTCGACCCCACCGGATGCGGTGACGTTCGGCTTGCCTTCGTGAAGTGCCACCGGGCAGGCGCACTTCGGACAGTTCGCACCACTCATGCTCGCCTTCGATGGTAGTTGAATCGCCCGAGCTGCCATTCGCGCAACGCGATCATTCGTAGAGCGATCTCGTCGATCGTGCAGGCGATGTCGCCGCGTGTCCTACCTGTCGTCGACGACGAAGTGCCTCAGCTCTTCTTACGCATGATGACGAGGTGGTTCACGTTCTTGATGTCGTAGTAGCCGAACCGAAAGCCGAGCTCGCGCTTGGGCTCGCTATCGAACTCGGTGCGCCAATCCTTCGAGATGCCGCTGCCGGCCGGGATGTGCGGACCGACGAAGCCGCCGTAGGTCTCGTACTCGTAGCCCGCAGGCTTGCCCCACTTCGGCGCGACGCCCGTTGCATCCGACACCATCCACACGACGTGCGACGTGAGGTAGTCGCGGATCAGCGAGAACGAATCCCACGACAACAAGTAGCTCGCGGCCTTCGTCATCGCGGCGACCGGGCCCTTGAGCTCGAGGTAGCGCAGCACGCGCGGATCTTTCGTCAAGCCCGCACCGATGCCCGGGCTGTCCTCGTTGCCGAGGTTCTGCCGGATGTGACGATAGATCTGCGTGCGACCACCCGCCTTCCGGAACTGGAGCTCGGCATTCGAGAACAACCAGTTGCGTTGCTCGGCCTTCGCCTTGCCGACGGTCGGGGCCTTCGCGATGTCCGCGTCGTCGAGGTAGTGCAGCGTGCCGTCGTCGTTGATCTTGAAGTAGCGCAGGCCCACGACTTCGTAGCCATGAATCTTCATCGCCGAGAGCGCGAAGATCAGCTCGGTCGGCAACGCGCCACCGCGCATCGCATCGATCATGTTCTTGGTGTTCGAGAAGTTCACGCGATAGAGGAACTTGAGCTCGAACGCGACGGTGGCGAGCGCCTTGTCGAGCTCCTTGCCGCGCAAGGTGTCGATGTCGCGCGGATCGCCCGCGGGCTCGAGCGACATGTTCGTGATCTCGTCGGCATCGGGATAGACCGTGAGCGCCGTCGAGAGGTCACCTCCCGAGAACGGATAGACGACCTTCTTCGGGATGTCTTTCGGGACGTGGGCGGCGAAGAACTCGCGCGCCGGCTTCACCCACGCGTCGGTGTAGTCGGCCTGCGCCTTCTTCACGTCGTCGCAGTGCTTGGTCACTTGCTCGGCAGTGACGCCCTCGGGCGTCGAACCCTCGCCGCAGGCACCGACCGCGAGCAGCGCCTTTGCTTCGACCGTGAAGTCGTGGCCTCCGGCCGGAACAGGCGAGACCGGCGGAGGCGCCGGCTTCTCGGCGACCGGAGTCGCTGCTGATCCAGCCGCGGATCCAGTGGCCGATCCGACTGCCGCTGCGGCCGATCCATCGCCAGATCCGGCAGAGCCTGTCGCCGCCGGTTTGGCGGACGGTGTCGTCGGAGCCGAGCCTGCCGAGCCAGAGCTCGTAGCTGGATCGCTCCCGTGACAGGCCGCGAACAGAAGGGCGGTGAGAATGAAGGCGGAACGCATGCGTGGTCATCATGCAACGAAGCCAGGACCCTTGGCTATTCCTGTCGGCTTGGTAAGGTCAAGGGGTGCCGGTCACGTCGGATGCGCGCCTTCGAGAGATCCTCGAAGGCTCCCCCACGATCGCAGTGCTCGGAGCTCACGACGAGCCCGAGAAGGCCGCGTACTACGTTCCCGAGTATCTCCACGAAGAGGGATATCGGATCATCGGCGTGAACCCGCGGTTCGTCGGCACCGAGCTCTTCGGGGTACCCGTCCACGCGAGCCTCGCAGCGATCGAGGAGCGCGTCGACCTGGTCGACGTGTTCCGCCGCGGCGAGCAGGTGGCTGCGCATGTCGCGGACATCCTCGCGATGTCGCCACGGCCCAAGGTCGTGTGGATGCAGCTCGGCGTGAAGAGCGACGAAGCTGCGAAGCGCCTCGAGGCCGAAGGCATCGAGGTCATCCAGAACCGCTGCACGCTGGCCGATCACCAGCGGCTCGGGCTCGGTCGACCGAAATCTACTTGATCGCGCGGACGAGCTCGCGGACTCGCTTCACGAGCTTTTGCGCCGCGACGCCCCGCGCGGGCGCGACAAAGATCGCGTCATCACCTGCGATCGTGCCGAGGATCTCGACCGGCTTCGCCCGGTCCAACGCACTCGCGATGATCTGCGCGGCACCCGGCGCGGTGTGGATGACCACCATCGTGCCGTTGTCGTCGATCGAGCGCACGAGATCGGGCAAGTGCGGTGCGCTGGGCGGAACATCCGGCAGCTCGTAACCGCTCGCCGCTCGCCGTGCACCGAGGTGCGCGAGGTCGCGCGACAGCGTCGCCTGGGTGACACCGTGACCACGCTCGGCGAGCACCGTGCGGAGCTCCTCTTGCGTCGCGATCGGGCGCGCCACGAGCAGCTCGCGGATCAGCTTGCGGCGATCGCGGGCCTCGGCGCTCACGGGGTGACCAACGTTCCGACGCCGCGATCGGTGAACAGTTCGGCGATCACGCTGTGCGGCGTACGACCATCGATGACGTGGACGCGACCGACGCCACCGCGCGATGCGCCGACGATCGCGCGGGTCAACCCGCTGTCGAGCTTCGCCTCGAGCGCACTCGCCGAGAGATCCGGCACCAGCTCGCCCGCCTCGAGGATCCCGGCCGCATCGGTCAGGTAGATCAACTTCGGCGCGTGCAGCGCGACCGCGAGCTCGCCGGCGACCGCATCGGCATCGACCTCGTAGCTCCCACCGTCGTCGCCGAGTGCGACCGCCGCGACGACCGGCACGTACCCCTGGCCGAGGAACATCTCGAGCATGGTCGGGCTGACCGCCGAGATGTCGCCCTGCTCCGTGCCCTTGCGCCTCGTCGCGCGGATCATGCCGCCATCCTTGCCCGACACGCCGATCGCGTGACCGCCGTCGAGGTTCAACAGCGTGACGAGGTGCGATTCGAGCTCCGGGCCACCATCGTGGACGACGATCGGCTGCAAGCCACAGGATCGCAGCAGCTTGATATCGGCGCAGAATGATTGCTGCAGCGCGGGACGCTGGATCGCGGTGCCGCCGAACCGCACCACGCACCGGGTTCCCGAAAACCGCGCGATGTACGACAGCGCCTCGACGAGCAGCGTGCGCTTGAACGTCGGCGAGTAGTTCGTGAGCCGATCGTCTTTCGCCAGCCCGCCATCGGCGGTCTGCACGATCAGCGACGAGTAGTCGGCGTTGATCTTGACGTAGTCGTACCCGAGGTCGCAGCCCCACGCGTGCGCGGCATAGCTACCGGCATGCAGCGCGACCTCGATCTTCACCTCGGGGGCGCGCATCCTCGCGCGCAGCGCGGGCGGATCTGCGAGCACGGGCTCGCCGTTGTAGACCACCAGCCCCTGGATCGTGACCGTCGCCGCGTGCGGATCGAGCGGATAGCGCTGCGAGCCCGCGCGCGCACCGACGGTGGCGAGCACGCGTCCCCAGTTCGGATCGGCACCGAAGATCGCGGCCTTGACGAGCGAGCTCGCGGCGATCGAGCGCGCGAGATCGCGAGCGATCGCGAAGCTCGGTGCGCCCGTGACATCGACCTCGAGCAGGCGGGTCGCGCCTTCGCCATCCGAGGCGATATCGCGCGCGAGATCGTTGAATAGCTCGGTCAGCGCCGCCGTGAACGCGGCGAGATCCGGTCCCGGATCGCTGATCACGGGATTGCCGGCGCGGCCGTTCGCGAGCGCGATCACCGCATCGTTCGTGCTCATGTCGCCATCGATCACGAGGCAGTGGAAGCTCGGCTCGATCGCATCGGCGACCGCACGGTCGAGCATCTGCGGCGCGATCGCCGCATCGGTCGTGACCACGGTGATCATCGTCGCGAGCTGCGGCGCGATCATGCCCGAGCCCTTGGCGATCGC
>JAYWCI010000045.1:0-5780 GCA_043780895.1 Kofleriaceae bacterium
CCAACACCGCGTTCATCTGGCCGCGCGCCGTCGCTTCATCGAGCCGGCCGAGCGACGGATCGAGCGTGGCGCGCATGTCCAGCAAGCGCTGCAACACCATGGGACGAAGTTCGTCGTAGGCTCGGGCGAGCGCCGCCGTCGACATCGCGAGGAACATACACCGCGAAACCACGCGGGTGGTACGCTCCGAGCCTCGAATGGCGGTAGCTAGCTCTGTCGTGAAAGGTGGCCGCATCCTCGTCGTGGATGACGAGCCGATGGTGCGTGACACGCTCGGCCAGGTGCTCGCCGATGAGGGCTACGTGGTCGATGTCGCCGCCGATGGCGCGGACGCCTTGGACCGCCTCCACGCCGCCCGCCCCGACGTGATCCTGCTCGATCTGATGATGCCCGGCATGAACGGTCGCCAGTTCCTGTCGGCCTTGCGCGACCAGTCGCAGTTCAGCTCGGTGCCGGTCTTGATCATGACCGCGGTCCACGGCCTCGAGATCAACCTCAACTCCATCGGTGCGAGTGAAGTGGTCGAGAAGCCGTTCGATGTCGACGACCTCCTGAACAAGGTCGCGCTCGCGGTCTATCGCTCGCGTGACAGTGCGGATCCACCGACCCCGATCCCGACCCCGGAGCCCGATCCGCCGGAGGTCGATCGCGGCGTAGTGCTCGTCGTCGAGCACGATCGCGCCCGGCTCCACCGCGTCGACGTGCTGTTGAGTCAGCGCGGTTACACGGTCGTCTCGATGACCCGGTGCGGGGGTCAGCTCGCACGCCTCGCGCGCGCGTTGAAGCCGCGCGCGATCCTGCTGGAGTCGGCGAGTGATGGCGTGCTCGATGTCGCGCTCGAGCTCCGCGACATGAGCGGCATCCTCGGCGTCTTGTTGTACTCGCGCGAGTACTCGTCGAACCGCCCCGACGTGGTCAGCGCCGTCAGCGACGCCGAGCTCGTCGAGTTCGTCGATCTACAGCACTAACTATTTCTTCGCGGGCTCGAGCACCGCGCGCTTCGGATACAACACGATCTCGATCCGGCGATTCGCCGCCTTGTTCGAGCGCGAGATCGGCCGGTACTGACCGAACGCGAGCGCCGCGAGCCGCGCGGGATCGATCTTCGAGACATCTTGCAGGTAGTGCACGACCTGCAGCGCGCGCGCGGCCGAGAGCTCCCAGTTCGTGATGAAGCGAACGGGCGGAGAGCCGGGCGGCGGCTTCGGCTTGGACTTTGACCGGCCCGTCACTCGCCGGTCTTCTTTCGGATCTTTTTTCGGCGGCGTCACGAAGATCGATTGATCGTCGGTGTGGCCCTGGACCCAGACCTGCTTGTCGGGAAGATCCGCGAGCGCGACCGCGACCTTGTCGAGGATGCCCTTGCCCTTCTCGGTGAGCTGATCGTCGCCGGTCGAGAACAGCGCCTTGTCGACGAGCCGGAGATGAATCTCGTCGCCTTCGGTATCGACCGAGCCCTGGCTCTGGTCGATCGTGGCTTGTAGCTTCTTCTCTGCGGCGGCGAGCTCGTCGACCTTCTTGTCGACGTCGGCGGCCTTGGTCGTGAGCGCGGCGATCTTGGCGTCGGCCTCGGCCTTCTCCTTCTTGCCCGCATTCAGCGCCTTCTGCAGGCCGTCGGCGCGGTCCTTCTCGACGCCGGTCGCACGCTCGGCCGCGAGCGTCGCGGTCTGGGCTTGCGCTGCTTCTTCTTTGTGCGACGGCGGTGCGAACATGAAGCCGAGGATCGCGCCACCGACCAGTGCGAGCGCGATCGCCACGAACCACGTGGACCTGCCGCTCCCGCTACCGCGCGGCGTGCCGAAGCCGGCAACGCGCGGTTCGCTTTGCCGGCCCTTCGGCACCTCGATCTTCGGGTAGACCAAGATTCCGCTCGGGTCTTCGGAACCGTGCGACATCGTCCCTAGCGTAACAAAGATCAGCGTTCAGTCCCCGATCGCCGCACCACCCCCGCGTGGATCGGCGGCTCCGGCCCAGCCCTCTTTCGTACGCACGATCGCGTTGACGGCGCCGTAGATCCGCTCGACCTTGCCGAAGACCAGCTTGTACCCGGCGGCCTCGAGCTGCTTCGCGGTCGCGGCCGTGATCGAATCGTCGTCAAACACGACGTCGTCCGGAAGGTGCTGGTGATGGAAGCGCGGGGCCGCGACCGCGGCATCGATCGGCATGCCGAAATCGACCACGTTAGAGATCGTCTGCCAGACCTCGGTGATGATGCGCGGCCCACCCTCGCCACCGACCACCATGAACAGCTCGCCCTTGTCGTCTTCGAGGATCGTCGGCGACATCGACGATAGCATGCGCTTGCCAGGCTCGATCTTGTTCGCGCTGCCCTGCACGAGCCCGTAGACATTCGGCGAGCCGGGCTTGGAGGTGAAGTCGTCCATCTCGTTGTTCAGCAAGAACCCCGAGACCTGCGTGGCGTTGCCGAACGACGTGTTGAGCGTGGTCGTCATCGCGACCGCCATGCCGGTCTTGTCGACGGTCGCGATGCTCGTGGTGTGCGTGCCTTCGATGATGCCCCCGATGTTCTTCGACGGCGACGCCGTATCTGTGATCGTGGCCGCGAGCTGAGCTGCATACTCCTGCGACATCAGCTTCTTCACCGGCATGTCCTTGACGTACGCCGGATCGCCGAGGACCTCGTTGCGTGCGGCGAACCCGCGTCGCCAGGTCTCGACGACGAGCCGCACGTGCTCGCTGCCGTGCCACGGCAACGAGCCGAGCTCGACGCCCTTCAACATGTTCGCGGTCATCGCGATGACGACCCCGCCCGACGACGGCGGTGGCATCGTGATCAGCTGCTTGCCGCGATACACGGTGTGCAGCGGATCGCGCCACACCGCCTTGTAGCCCGCGAGATCCGCGGCCGTGATCAGGCCCTTGCCGCGTTGCATCTCGTCGGTGATCGCCTTCGCGGTGGCGCCCTTGTAGAACCCGTCCGGGCCCTCCTTCGCGATCCGCTCGAGCACGATCGCGAGCTCGGGGTTCTTCACGGTCGTGCCGACCTCGGCCGGCTTGCCTGCGGGCCACCACAGCGGCGCGGTCGTGATCGAGCCGCCGTGAAACTTCGCGACGCGCTCGAGGCTCGCGTGGAGGCGCTCGTCGACGGCGAAGCCTTCCGTCGCGAGCTTGATTGCCGGCGCGATCACGGCGGCCCAGGTCTCCTTGCCGTACTTCTTGTGGAGCGCGTAGAGGCCTTCGACCGAACCGGGCACGCCACACGCGCGATCGCTGGCGAGCGAGTCCTTCGTCGGATTGCCTCCCGCATCGAGGAACATGTTCGGCGACGCGGCGCCGGGTGCGGTCTCGCGAAAATCGAGCGCGGCCGCGTTGCCCTTGCCGATGCGTACGACCGCGAAGCCACCGCCTGCGAGGTTGCCGGCGCTCGGATGCGTGACCGCGAGCACGAACGCACTCGTGACCGCACCGTCGACCGCGTTGCCGCCGCCCTTCATCATGTCTTGGCCCGCCTGGGTCGCGAAGTGATCCTCGGTCGAGACCATCGAGGTCGAGCCCTTGCCCGCGAGCTTGTCGTCGACGTGGTAGTCGCTGGTGGCGGTGCGATAGATCACCGCGGGTGCACCGGCATCGGCGACGACGGGCGCTCGCGGCGCTAGGGTCGCTGCGGGAGCAGGTTGTGGTTCGGTTCGCCGGCACGCCGTGATCGAGACGAGAGCGATGGCGACGCCGAAAAAGCGCGAGAACATGGCGCAGTCTACGACATCGATGTCGCGCATTCCGGAGCTGGCTCAATTCTCGAGGCCGCGCGCGCGATCGCGACATCGCTTGCAAGTCACGCGTGGGGCTCGGGAAACCAGGTGAATTTCGATCTGGCATCGTCGTTGCTGAAGTGCCCCACATGATGAAGCGCACGAGTGCACTCCTGATGGTTGGCTTGGTGGGCTGTTCGAGCAGTGGGATCGACGCCCAGAACGGCAGTCCGCCGTCCTCGGGTGCCAGCGACGCGGGTGCCGGTGGGGTCAGCTTCGGCGGCCAGCAGGACATCGGCGAGTTCCGCGGCATCCTCGGCAGCGGGGGCGTGCCCGGTGCCGACACGCTCGATGCCAACGGCTTCTTCAACGAGCACTACGCCGCGCCGCCCGCGAACGCGTGCGCCGACACCATGTGCATGACGCCCGGCCTCTCGGTCGGTCACGACTGGGTCACCGGTGTGCATCAAGCCGCGCTCCAGATCGCGATCAATACGAACGTCGATCCGGCGAACTATCCAAAGCTGCCGCTCGACCTCACGGTCGTCATCGATCACTCGGGCTCGATGGCCTCGGATGGTCGGCTCGACAAGGTGAAGTCCGGCCTGAACACGCTGATCGATACGCTCGGCGAAACCGATCGGCTCGCGATCGTGGAGTTCGATAACACCGTGCGCACCGATGCCACGTTCACCACGACGCTCGATCGCGCGCACCTCCACACGATCGTCGCGGGCCTCGTCCCCGCCGGCGGTACGGACATCTTCCGCGGGCTGCAGACCGGCTTCGATCTCGCCGCCGCGACGCTCGCTCCGACGCGCCAGCACCGCGTGATCCTGTTGTCCGACGGGCTCGCGACCTCGGGCAACACGGATACGACCGCGATCCTCGCGATGGCCGATGGCTACGTCGAGCGCGGCATCGGCCTCACGACGATCGGGGTCGGTGCGGACTTCGATGTCAACTTGATGCGTGGCCTCGCCGAGCACGGCGCCGGCAACTTCTACTTCCTCGAAAATCCGAACGCGGCGACCGAGGTGTTCCAGCAGGAGCTCGATTTCTTCGCGACCCCGCTCGCGCTCGATATCTCGATCTCGGGGTTCGCGGGTACGGGCTACAACTTCGGCGAGGTCGTCGGGTCGTCGCTGTGGGCGGGCAACACGCGCGGCGGCGCGATGCACATCCCGGCGGCGTTCGTCGCGAGCCGCACGAGTGTGAGCCCGGATCCGACGACCGGTGGTCGGCGCGGTGGCGGCAGCATGCTGTTCATCCACATCGATCCGACCGCGAACAACACCGATGGCACGGTCGCGGATCTGACGCTGTCGTATCGCGAACCGAGCTCCGGCACGATCAAGACCCAGAACGTCCACCTGACCTACGCGCTCGATCCGACCCAGACTCCCGACGAGGTCTATCTCTCGGCACCCGAGATGGCGCCGCGGTTCGCGATGTACAACATGTTCCTCGGCTTTCGCGCCGCGGTCACCGAGACGAACTACAACTGCGCGGTCGTCTCGCTGCGCGCGTTGAAGGCGGCGGCAACCGCCTGGAACGTGACGCACGAGAATCCCGACATCGTCGCGGACCTAAAGCTCGTCGACGAGTACATCGTGAACCTCGGCGCGCATGGTGCGTCGCTCGCAGACGGCCTCGACGCGACATCGTGTCGCAACACCGGCTACGGCGCCGGCGCCGATGGTGGGTGGGGCGGGTACGGCAGCGGCTACCCCAGCGGGGGCGACGAGATCGACGGCTGCGCGGCCTCGCGTGGCACCGCAGGAGGCTTCGTGCTCGTGCTCATGATCGGCGGCGTGCTGCGTAGAGCTCGCCGAAAGAGCCGCTAGCGATCGCCGCGCGGATGTCCGCCATCATCCGCACGTAGTAGTGCAGGTTGTGATTCGCCAGGAGCTGCCAACCGAGCGGCTCCTGGCATTTGACCAGGTGATGCAAGTACGCGCGGCTGTGCCGCGTGCACGCCTCGCAACCACAGGCTGGATCGAGCGCTTCGTCGGCGAGCTTGAACGAGCCCTTCCGCAGATCGAGCTCGCCCGTCGACGTGAACACGCG
>JAYWCI010000046.1:0-10039 GCA_043780895.1 Kofleriaceae bacterium
GCGGCCTGCGCCATCTGTTCGATCGTGTGCTTGCCGTCGCTGTAGGTGGTGTGGCAGTGGCTCGCGGTCGTGATGTCGCGGACCTCGACGAGGTCGCTCCAATCGGTGCCGAGCTCGCCATCGCCATCGCGCACCTCGGGTGGCACGAACGTCACGCCGAGCGCGCGATACACGTCGGCCTCGTCGTCACCGGTGATCGCTGCCGCGCCACGCGCTGCGAGCTCGGCGACGTGCGCCGGCGAGCCCGTCGCGCGGATCAGCGCCCAGCCGAACTTCGCGAGCGGCGCGAGATAGATCTCGCACGGCATGCCATCGGCAAGCCGCGCGGTGACCTTGTCGTCGCCGTGCTCGACGCCAGTGACCAGCGCGTAGCTGCGAACGTGCTCGACGAGGCGGTCCGGGTGATCGGTCGCGACCGCGAACGCGAGGTGCTCGACGATCTCGATCCAGCGCCGCACCGGCCCCGCGATCTCGACGCGGAGCGCCGCTGGATCGGCGCGCAGATGTGCGGCGAGCGAGCTCGCATGCCGCTCGGCATCGACATGTAAGGCGCGCGTGCCGCGAACGCGGCGCTCCTCGATCGCGGCGAGGATCTTGGCTTCGCTGGTCTCGCCGAAACCCTTGATCGTGCGCAGCGCACCCGCACGACACGCGGCCGCCACGGCATCGAGATCGAGCGGCGCTAGGGTCTCGTGGATCTTGCGCGCCTTCTGGACGCCGACGTACGGCAGCTGTGCGAGCTCGACGATCACGATCGGCCACTTCGCACGGAGGGTCTCGAGCACGGTCGAGTTGCCGCGCCGGACGAGGTCACCGACCACGCGCGCGATCGAGGCGCCGACGTACGGCAGCTCTTCGAGCCGGCCTTCATCGAGCAAGCGCTGCAACCCATTCGCGGCTTCGATCGATTTTGCGGCGCGGTCGTACGCGATCGCGCGGTGGCGATCTCCGTCGAGATCGAAGTAGGTGGAGATCTCGCGCAACTGCGCGGCGACCAACGAGGGCTCCATGCGCACACTCTAGTGCATGTAGCTCCGATTCGTACCCGCGAGCTCTGCTGGTAAGCTGGCTCGCAGGCGGATCTGCAAAGAGAGGTTTTCCGGTTGGCGTGCCAGGCCGTGCGGCGTGAGGCCACCGTTAAGCTCCGTCGACGTTTCGCGGTGGTTGGTAGGGTTTGACGTGCCCAACCCAGCGGAACACCGGCTCACCACCAAGATGACCTCGGACCAGCTGCTCGGCCTCCATCGCGAGGCGCGCGCGAGGACCGCCACGCTGAGCCCCGAGATCGAGATCGTGGATCCGGATCTTCTCGCGGTCGTCGCGGCGATCGGTACGCAGGAATCGATCCCCATCTACATCGAGGACGTGGTCATCGAGCCTCGTCGGTTCGAACCCGTGAACAAGCCGGTGCACCCGATCGCACCGACCGATCATCGCGCGGCGATCGTCGGGCTGCTCCTGCTCGGCGTGCTCTCGATCGTTGCGGCTGTCGCGTGGTTCGTGCGCTAGGGCTGTCGCGCCCACGGCCACGCCACGAACCCATCGGCGTTCTCGTAGAGCTCCGGTGCCGGATCGAGATCGATCTCGATCGCACGCTGCGGCTTCGAGGTCTGATCGATCGCCGCGATCCGCTGCGCGTCCAAGGACTGGAGCGAGAACGGGCCGCGAGCAATTGATCGGCGCTCTCCTCGAGCAGCGCATTCGCCTCGAGCGTTTGTTCGCGCTGGGTCTCGGCCTCGCCGCGCGCCGTGTTCGCCGCGTCGCGCTCGGTGACGATGCGATGGACGCCGATCCACGCCATCACCGCACCGGCGACGAGCGCGAGGGCCGCGACCGACAGGGGCGCGCGGTGCTTGCGCGTGAACCGCGCGCGCCGCGCGCGCCGCGCGCGCCTGGTATAGCGATGCGCCGCGAAGCAGCGCGATCTCCGGCATCGTCGATGCGATTCGGGCGTTCGGGACCCGGATCCGAGGTGGCCGGAAGCGTGTCGGAAGTCGCCGGCAGCGTGTCCGCTGGATCCGGTTCCTTCCGCTCCATGGTCACTTAATCGAGGTCCCAGTCGACGTCGGTCATGTTCGGATCGTTTCGCACGTCGACCAGGCGCGTGCGCTCGTCGCGCGACGGCGATGGCGATGGCGGCTGCGGAGCGCGACCCATCGCGGCGATGCTGTCCATGCTCGTCATCCGGGTCGCTTCGTCGGCGTTGTCTTCGAACGTGAGCTGGTTCTGCTCGGTGATCGAGGCGACGAACTTGTTGCCGGGCATCGTGGCGAGCGCCTCTTCGATCACGTTTTCATCGAGCAGCCGCGCGTCGACGTTACCGAGCCGGGTGGGCTCGGCATCGAACGGACCCGGCACGCGACCCGGACCCGGTGCACTGCGCACCGCGGCCATGAGCTCGGCGTCCTGCACCGAGCGCGTCGCACCTCCATCCTCGAACGGCTTCGGCAGCGCCGCGCGTGCTCGGTTTTGCGGCGGTGGTGATTTCTGCTTCGGTGCACGCTCGACAGGGCGCGGCGCACCACTCGGCATCGTCGGCGGTAGCGTTGATTTGCCCTTTTGCCGGCGCGCTTGCTGGAGCCCGACCACGACGGCGGGCTTGGCCGGGACATCCGGGCGAGACACGGGCGGCGGCGGCGGAGCGGCTCCGTCGTCGAAATCGAAGTCGTAATCTTTCGGCGCGGGTGGTGCACCGTAGAAGACCTGCGACTCCTCGTCGGCCACGCGGCCGCCTTCGTCACGGAGCATGCGAAGGATACGAGTACGCTCGCCCGCGGTCAGCTGGTCGCGGCGACCGGTGCCGGTGTGCGTGTGATGATTGGTCGACGCGCGACTGCCGCGCTTGGCAAACTCCGACAGCGGTACCGGCGCATCGAACTTCTTCTGCTTGGTGACGGGCTTGGTGTCGACGCGCGGCGGCGGTGGCGGCAGCGCATTGAGGTTGTGCAGGCCGGACTTGCCGCCCATCGAGAAGATGCTGGTCGCCGAGCGCAGCCACTTGCGCGGACCGCTGACGTTGCCATCGGCGCCGATCGCCGGAACCGAAGGCTGACGCCTGGTCGTGATCTGCGGCTCGATGCCGGTGGAACCACCGAGCACGGCGGCGGCCGCGCGCGCGGCATCTTCGGAGCACTCGACGACGCGCGGGATCAAGCGACGCACGATGTCGTCGGTCTTGCCCATCTGATGCTGGTGCGGGCGCTGGACGAACTGGATGCCCATCTTCTCGAGCCACTGCACAGGTGGATCGGCACCGATCAGCACGAACGCGCCTTCGTTCGGATAGCGCTTCTGCTGACCATCGGCGAGCGCGAGCGTGACGCTGTCGGGCTCGAACTGGAGGACTTGCGAGCCGAGCTTCGCCTTGATCCGGCCCTCCGCTGCGTACGCTTCGATCGCGGACTTGTTCTTCGGCGCGGCGCGGTTAAAGCCCTTGCCGCGATACGAGATCATCACGCGCGCACCCGCATCGGAGAGCGCGAGGGCGGCTTCGACCGCCGAGTCACCGCCGCCGATGATGAGCACGTTCTTGCCGCGCCAATCGTCCGGGTCGTCGAGCAGGCTGAAAATTTTTGGCAGGTTCTCGCCGGGGACTTGCAACGTACGCGGCTTGCCGCGCGTACCGATCGAGAGCACCACGCGCTGCGCGCGATAGCCGGCGACCGTGGTGCGAAGATCGAACGAGCCGTCGCCGGTCTTCTGGATCGTCTCTACCGATTCGCCCTGGTTGACGACCATGCCGACGCGCTCTATCAGCTCGGTCCAGATCGGGATCAGCTGCTCTTTGCTCGAATCGAACACGGGCAGGAGCGACACGTTCTGCGTGTCGTAGGGCTCGGCCATGACGAGCTTGCCCTTGGGATACCGCGAGATCGTCGAGGCGATCAGCTGCTCCTTCTCGAGCACGACGTACGACAGGCCACGCTGGATGCACGACAGCGCCGCCGACAAACCGCCCGGGCCCGAGCCGACGATCGCGACATCGACCGCACCCCCACCGCGACCGAGCGCACCTGGGTGTAGACCGCTCTGCATCATGTGCTCGACCACCGCGCGGCCGAGGTTCGCGGCGCTCTTGACGAGTGGCTTACCGGCGACTTCACCGATCAGATACTGACCGGGGATGGCAGTCTGGAAGTTCTCGTCGATCTCGGGGACCTTGAGCGCCGGCGGTACGCCGCCTTCGGGGAACATCACGAGCGCTTCGGTCGGGCACGCGAACATGCACGCCTCGCACTGGATGCAGTCTTCGAAGCGCAGCACACGGCTCTTGTTCGCCACCAGATCGAGCACGTTGGTGGGACACACCGCGACGCAGGCATCACAGCCGGTGCAGCGATCGTCGTTGATATCGTGGATAAGGACGCGCGGTCCCACGACGGCTGCCGGTGCAGCATGCGCGTGATGGCGTTTTCGGGCGGACAACATCGTGAACGTCACCATCAAAAGGATGGCGAAGCCCCCGAGTGCCAACGGCACAACCCAGGTCACGTTACAAAGATACCGCAGATCGAGGAACCTGGGGCACCCCTGACGGGCGTCGATGACGCAATGCGAGGCCGGCGGGAAAACCTCGTAGTTGTAGCTACCTCTCGACGTTTTCGATCAGAAACGAACGGACCTCGGCGGCGAGGTCGTCGAGCGAACGGCCCTCGACGGGGATGGGCGCGCCGATCGTGACGTCGACGCGTTTGCCCTTCTGCATGGCCTTGGTCCCGCGCGGCAGGATCCCGATGGTGCCCCGGATCGCGACCGGGACGATCGGGGTCTGGGTGGCGGTCGCGAGGTGGAAGCCACCCTTCTTGAGCGGTCCGATCTTGCCGTCGAACGAGCGGGTGCCTTCGGCAGCGAGCCAGACGCTCACGCCATCGCGAATCAAATCGGCCGCTCTCGTGATCGATTGAATCGCGCGCGCGTGATTCTTGCGATCGACCTCGACGAACTCGGCGGCACGCAGAGCTCTGCCCCAGACCGGGATCTCGAACAGCTCTTTTTTGGCGAGCATCCGGAGCGTCGGTGAGGGCAACGATGCGTAGAGCATCGGGATGTCCAGGTGGCTCTGGTGGTTCGACGTGTAGACGTAGGCACGTCCGGGTGGCACCCGCTCGGCACCCGTCACGTGGAGATCGACCTCGAGGAGCTCGACCACTTGCCGGGCGAACCATCGCGCTTTGGCGTCGACATCCTCGCGAACCAACGAGCCGCGGAGCGCGTTCCCGATGATCGGGACGCTCACGCGGGCCATCGCACCTGCCACCTTGAGGCTGTCGAGGATGCTCACCTTGCACGCATTCTACTGATAAGTGGGATACGCGGGCGGGTGTAACGAGCGCGTCGTCGCGTGTTAGATTTTAGAGGTATGTCTCGCGCGCTGGCGGTATTCACCGCTTGCTTCGTCGTGCTCTGCAGTGCGCGCAGCTACGCCGATTCGATCGATCAAAATGTTCGCGAGCTCTCGGTCAACGGCAAGAGCTACAAGGTGCGACTCGCCGCAGCGCTCGCCCTCTCGAAGTCCAAGGATGCGCGCGCCGTGCTCGCGGTCGCCGACGCGCTCGATCAAGACGAAGACGCGACTGTGCGCCGCGTCGCCGCGATCGCGCTCGAGAAGATGATCGACGGCGAGACCCCGAAGGATGCGTTGAGCCTCAGCATCACCGCGCTCGAGAAGGCCGCGAAGACCGATGGTGATACGAAGGTCCGCGAGACCGCTCAGCGCGCGCTGCGTGCGGTCGAGCGCTTCAAGAAGAACGGCGAGGCTGCGGTGGCGACGACCGCGACGACCGCGACGACGACCACGACGACCACGGCGACCACGGCTCGCGGCAGCGCCGTGTTCGTCCATGTCGACAAGGCGCTCGATCAATCGAAGAAGGCGCCGATTGACGGCCCTGATCGCGTGACCAAGGTGGTCAAGCGCCAGGTCGAGAGCATCGGCTACTCGACGAACTGGCCGGGTGGCTTACCTACGAGCGCGGAGCTCACCACGGCCAAGACACGCGGCTACATCGTCGCGTCGACGGTGAAGAAGGTCGATATCACGCGCAGCGGTCACCAGACCCAGGTCGCGTGTACGGTCGCGATCCGGGTCTCGCCGTGGGCCGGCAAGGATGGTGGCGAGAAGTGGGAAGCGAACAAGGCGGCCTCGGCCTCGGGTTCGGCGAAGGCGATGACGGGCAACACCGAGCGCGAAGTGCAGGGCGGCGTGCGCGACTGCCTCGAGGCGGTCTCCGAAGACGTCACGTCGCGCCAGGTGGTGCCGTTCCTCAAGCACCTCATCGCGATGTGATTTAGGATAGCCGAGACGAATGACCGACGACGAGCTGCTCGCGATCGCGCGCAGCGTATATCCGATCACAGCCGCGCACGTCGCGATCGAACTGGCCGCCACGCCGCTGATCGACAGCGACGGCAATCTCGCGCCGCAGATCCGGATGTCCGCGCACGGGCGCGAGCTCGCGACCCAGACCCTGATTCTCGTGCCGGCCGCGGATCGGATCGCCGAGCGGGTCGTCCCGTACTTCGCCGCGATCCTCGCGGACCTTCGATCGCGTTCGCCCGACGATCTAGAGCAGTGCATGCCGAGCGACCTCTTCGTCGGCGAGTTGCTGGGCGAGCGCTCGCTCGCGCCGGAGGCCTTTCCCCGCATCCTCGCGGATCCGCGCGCGCGGCTCCTCGTCACGGTGCCGCCGGGGAGGCGCGAGGGCGTCATCATCGATCCGACGCTCCGCATCGCACCGCCGGTGCTTGCCAATCCCGAGCTCGAAGCGCGGATGACAGAGGACGATACCGAGCTCTACGGCGTGTATGCGGATTGGCTCGCGGATCGCGGTGACCCGCGCAGTGAATTGATCGCGGTGCAGCTCGCGCGCGAGCTCGATCCTGCGGATGCCGAGCTCGCAGCGCGCGAGAGATGGCTGCTCGCCGAGTACGCATACGAGTGGCTCGGCGGGTTCGCCTGGATTCCAGAGGGCGACTTCTCGATCCGCTGGCACCACGGGTTCATCCACGGGCTCACGCTCGGCTCCGAGGACGAAGCCCCCCCCGATAGCATCGGCGATCTCACGTTCGACGGACTCGTCGAGCTGCCGAGCGCGAACTTGATCCGCGAGCTGATCGTGCGGCCGCACGGGTTCTGGGACGAAGGCGCCTTCGCGATCCTCGGCACGTCGGGCTTTCCGAATGGCTGGCGGCTGCTCGATATCAAGACACCTGACTTCACCGAGCTCGGCACGATGGAGCCGGGGTATCCGAACCTCGCAAACCTCCAGACGCTGCGACTCGAATCGAACGTGATCACGCTCGGCAAGGTGGCCTTGCCATCGCTCGTATCGTGCGAGCTCGTCACACCTGGCCTCACGGTCGTGAACCTCGGCGAGATGCGCACGGCAGTGTGGCCGAAGCTCGAACGGCTCGTGCTGTGGCTCGGCGATGCCGGCGTCGCCGATTGCGATGTCGAGCTCGAGGACCTCGACTGGATCTTCGCGGCGACGAACCTCGCGAACGTCACCGAGCTCGGCCTGTGCGGGCGCGATGCAGGCGAGCTGCTGTGGCGCCTCGCGGAGGCGCCGATCCTGAAGCAGCTCGTGATCCTCGATCTCTCGGGCTGCTACTTCGACGATGCGGCCCGCCAATTCTTCGCCGACCGCGCGGCTGACTTCGCGCATCTGAAAATGATCCACGTCCACGAATCCGGCGACGGCATCGCCGCGAACGCGGTCGTCAACGAGCGCTGGTCGGATTGAGTCTCGCTACCAGACGACGCAGGCGTTCTTCGGACGCATCTTCGATGCGGCCTTGCAGCGGAACGTCTTCGCGAAGTCCGGGGTCGCCGAGAGCGCACCATCGACGCGCCAGTGCGCGGGCGAGTGCGGATCGGTCGCGACGCCCATCTGCTCGTACTGCGGGCGCGCCTTGGCGCACCACGCCTGGCCGAAGCCGAGGAAGAACTGCTGGTCCTCGGTGAAGCCGTCCGCGACGACGGTATCCGGAGAGTTCGCGCGGAGCGAGCGATACGCCGCGAGCGCGAGCTTCACGCCGCCGATATCGGCGATGTTCTCGCCGAGCGTCAGCTTGCCGTTGACCTTCGAGCCCGAGACTTCGTACGTCGAGTACTGATCGGCGACGCACGAGGTTCGCTGCTGGAACTGCTTCTGGGTCTCCGGCTGCCACCAATCCTTGAGGTTGCCGTCGAGATCGTACTGCGCGCCCTGATCGTCGAAGCCGTGGGTGAGCTCGTGACCGACGACGACGCCCATGCCACCGAGGTTCACCGCGACCGCCGCATCGACGCTGTAGAACGGCGGCTGGAGGATGCCGGCCGGGAACACCATGCCGTTGAGCGACGGGTTGTAGTACGCGTTGACGGTCGGGACGGTCATGCCCCAATCGTCCTTGTCGACCGGCTTGCCGATCTTCGCGACATCGCGAGCTATCGCGAAGCGGCGTGCCGCGAGGACGTTCGCGCCGTAGTTCTTCGGGTCGAGCTTGAAGTTGTAGGTCAGCCACTTCTTGGGGAAGCCGATCTGGTACGTCATCGCGTTCAGCTTCTCGGCCGCCTTCTTCTTGGTCTCGGCATCCATCCACGGCAAGACGCCGAGGTTCGCCGTCATCGCCGCCACGATCGCGTGGACCTGCTCTTCGGCAGCGGCCTTGCTCTGGCCACCGAAGCGGTCGCGCACGAACGCCTGGCCGAGGAGGTCACCGAGCGCGTGATCGGTGCCACCGGTGCAGCGCTTCCAGCGCGGCGGGAGCTGCTCCATGCCGGTGATCGCCTTGCCGTACGCGAGCGACTGATCTTCGAACCGCTTGTCGAGGAAGCGCGCCGCCGAGCGCGCGACGGCCACCGTCAGATAGTCGCGCCACACCGTCATCGGCGTCTTCTGGATCAGCGTGTCGACACCCGCGAGGAAGGCCGGCGAACCGACGGTGACTTCCTTCACCGTGCCGAGGCCCATGCCCTTCCAGAACGCATCCCACGCGAAGTGCGGCATCGCCTTGGTGACGCCATCACGATCGAGCTTGTTGTACATCGCCTTCGGATCGCGCTGCTCGACGCGGGTCTTCGAGACCTTCGCGAGCTCGGTCTCGAATGCGATCACGTCGTCGGCGGACTTGGCCGCCGCATCGGGCTTGCGACCGACATCGCCGAGGAGCGCGATCACGTAGTCGCGATACGCGACCTGGATCTTCTTCGATTTCTCGTCGGAGTTCAGGTAGTAGTCGCGATCGGGCATGCCGAGGCCGCCCTGCTCGATATCGGCGATCACCTTGCGGGCATCGGCCGAATCCTGGGTCGAGCCCATGTCGAACAGCGCGTCGATCCCGTTGACGTGGAGCAGCGTGATCGTCGCGGTCAGCGACTTCGCGTCTTTGACCTTGTCGACCGAAGCGAGCAGCGGCTTGATCGGTGCGGTGCCAGCCTTGTTGATCGCGGTCTCGTCCATGCACGAGCCGTAGTAGGCACCGAGCTGCTTGAGGATCGCGTCGTTGCCGGGCTTGGTCGAGGCGGTCTCGAGGACGGTCTTCTCGTACTCGAGGTTGCGATCGCCGATGTCGACGAAGCTGCGCATCGCGATCGGCTTGTCGGCCGGAATCTCGGTCTTCGCGATGTAGCCACCGCACGCGAATTGATAGAAGTCGTCGCAGGGGTCGGCGGTGCGATCGAGCGAATCGGGATCGAGGCCGACCGCTTGCAGCGTCTTCGTGGTGACCGGCTTCATCGAGACCGGCAGCGGCGGGAGATCGTCCTCGACCGGCGGCTTCGGCGCGACCTTCGCCTCACCAGACGTGGGCGGCAGCGCGGCGGGGGCCGCCGGCGGCTGCGACGAGCCGCATGCAGCGGCGAACAAGATCAACGGCAGAGCACTTCGCATGGCCGGTGCGATAACACGTGGCCCGGAGGCGATCTACGCGCGACGCCGGTGCGACACCTGCGACAGCGCTAAATCTTGAAGAACCGGTGCAGCGCGGGCATCTCGCGTGCGACCTCGGCGATGCAATGGTCGGTGAGCTCGAGGCCGCGAGTCACTTCCTTTTGCGC
>JAYWCI010000047.1:0-77513 GCA_043780895.1 Kofleriaceae bacterium
GAGGATCCCGACAACGATCGTTCGTTTTAACCATCACGCCCTGCCGACCATACGGCGGGCTGTTTGATGGACATCAGCCGATGGACGCCTTGTCGGCACCCGCCGATGTCCATCGAATAGGCGGTCGCCTCGACCATGAACAGGGCCGCTCGGTAACAGTACCGCGCGGCGATCGAATCGGCGTCTTTCACGGCGAGTCCTCGCGTCGCGAGGCTGGTGGCCCATTGGTTCGCGCGTTCGGAGATCGACGAGGTCGGGAGATCGATCAGCGTGTATCCGGGATCGAGGGGCGGCGTTACGTGATGGGCGAGTCGCAACGTCACGGGGCCGTGGTGAGTGCGAAGCATGCTGCGAACCGTGTCCCTGCTCTGCTCGTCCTCGGAGCTGATCGCATCGAGCCCGTCCACGCACGGTAACCAGCCGCACAGGTTCGCGTGCTGCAACTGCGCCGGGAGCATCGCGAGGCGCTTCTCGCGAACCAGCATCGCCGCGTCGATCGTCGCCAGGGTGCGGCCCGCGAGTTGGGCAAATGCGGCCAGCAAGGTGCGTCGACCACTCCCCGTTCGCCCACGCACGACGACCCGCGCCGCGTTGGACGGCGCCGCCGCGATCTCGGCGATGGCTCGCTCGATGACGACAGCCGGCGCGAGGAAGTTCTCGAGCGTTACCGTCGCAGCTACGCAGGTGATCCCGAGCTCGCCCGCAATGTCGATCTCCGCACCCGCCAGGAGCTTGACGACGATCGGATTCACCGCGAGCGCCTGGAACGGGCGAGGCCGATCGCTGATCCGCACGAGTCCGTCGCGAACGAGTGGACTCTGAGAATCGAGCTCCTTCGCGATGTCGCGCCGGGGGATGGAATCGCCCAACAGTTGCCAGAGGAGATGCTCGTCGCAGGTCGCACGACTCGAGTCGTTCGCGAGGATGCCATAGAGCCGCGCGAGCTCGCCCCACAACGCATGTGCTGCGATCGCGACGAGCACACGCTCGCCCGTCCGGCTGATACCGTGCTCCGCGCATAGCACGTCGAGTGGCGTGAGCCGATCGCCGATCGCACTGCGAGCGCCGCGCAACGCGCCCTCAGCGGCCTCGAGCGCCTCGTTCGCCTCGGCAACGCGAGACGCCGCCAGTCCCATACGCCGCCCGGCAATCCCGAGCACCTCGGCCTCTGCCGGTGGGCGATCGGCCGTCGAGAATGCGAGGCGCCCGAAGTCCCAGTCACGGGCGATCGCGCGCGCAGCAACCTCGATGACGTGACGGCGGAGATACTCGAGGAAGGTGTGATACTCGCCTCGCGAACACCGTCGTCTCGAAGCGCGCAACGCGAAGCCCTCGAGCGTGATTGCCGACGCTGGTCGCGCTGAACGTGGCTGGGGTGGCGCGATCGCGGGATACGCCGAGTCATCACGCACGACCGGTGCTTCATCCGCCGGTAGCGGATCCAATTCCTCCCAGACCGCAAAGTGGGGTTCGGATTCTGGCACTGTCTCGGACACCAACGGAGTCTCGACCACATAACGAACCTCGGCCGACTCGGATTTCGGCTCGACCGGTTGCACGAGCTCGCAAGCTCCCGTGGCCGGGACGAACACGAGCGGCCGGCCCGCCTGCATCGCGAGCACCCCGCATCGCGGCTCGTTGACGACGGCTGCTTGATCGACGCGATCGAGTCCGTCTGGCATGATCGGCGCGACCTGTTCGCACGTTCGCAAATCGATCACGTAGATGGCACCACTCCGCGCACCGATGCACGCGACGATGTCGCTGTGAGGGTGGCCGGCCAGCTCGGTGATCACTTCCGGAAGCTCGTACGCGGTCGCGGTCGTGGTGCGGGTTCCGAACGGCAGAACGTCGATGCGGCAAGGGTCGTGATGCGCGAGCATCCAGACCAACCGTTCGCTCCCGCCCAACGCGGTGATCGAGCAGTGGCGCGACAGGCGCAGCCGTCGCTTGGGCTCGCGAGTCTGCAGGTCCCACTCGTCGATCGAATTCGCGTGTGCGATCACGACGCTGTCGCCAGCGGTGCCCACGGAAAGCAGCCGGTCACGCAGAGGTAACGGCGCCTGCGCGATACTGCTATCGGTGGCGTGAATAACCATGATCGTGGAGTCCCTCGCGGCAAGCGCCCGATCGCCGCGAGTCGCCCCGAGATACATCGTCCCAGCGAACCGTTGCTCGACGATCCGTTGCCCTGTGCGAGGGTCGACGAGCGCGCACAAACTATGCGAAGCGTGCCTCACGACCACGAGCAAGCGCCGTGACTCGCCGATCCACCCGACCTGGGCATCGGTCGCGCCCGGATCGATCTCGACCTCGATCAGCGGCGCATTGCCGGTAAGCTCGACAATGACGATCCGCCGCGACTCGACGACCGCCGCCAGACTCCCGTCCGGTGCGACCACCAACACCGCACGTTCTGCGGGCACGAATTCTTTCATGCGTGCGACCACGGCGCAGCGTAGCGCGCTTCCGATCGAGCCACGCGCTCAACCGGTCGTTGCCACTGACCCACAAAAGCCGTGATCCGCTTCCTGGACGCTTCTTAGTGGCTCGTTACCGCCTCGATTTGTGTCAATTCCTCAATGATTTCAGTGACCGCTACAGGAATCGAACCTGTGACCTACGCTTTAGGAAAGCGTCGCTCTATCCAACTGAGCTAAGCGACCGGGGGCCGCCACTCTAGCAGACCTGCACCGAGTAGCAGCGTTCGGTCGCATGCACGCCGCTCTCCGCGATCCGGCCGCCGGTATTCGGCTGTTCTGCGACGAGCTCGACCGCCGGGAAGTAGCTGCGGACCTCGGCGTCGCTGACCGCGTGGGGTGGCGCCTGCCAGGCACCCTCGACGTAGTCGAGCGAGATGACGAGGCCCCAGGTCGTGGGTGGCACGAGCGTCTTGAGCTTCGCGACGTATGCCGGGCGAAGCGCGGGAGGCAGCGCGATCAGCGCCGCGCGATCGTAGACCGCATCGACGTGGCCGACGAGCTCGGGCGTGAGCGCGAACCAGTCGCCCGCGATCAACGTGATCTCCTGCGCCTTGTAGATCGCGTAGTCACCGATCCGCTCGACCGTCGGGGTGAGCGCGTGCTCGGCGAAGAACTGCACGATCGCATCCTCGACGAGCTCGACACCGACCACCGCATGACCGTTCGCGGCGAGGAACGCGAGGTCCTCGCTCTTGCCGCACAGTGGAACGAGCACGCGGAACCGACCGTCGAGTCGGGGCAGGTACTGCTCGAGCAACGCATTCGGGCGACCTTCGTGAAACCCGATCTTGTGTTCGGCCCAGCGGGCCCTCCAGAATGCGAGTTCCATGACCGCCGAAGCTACCGCGACTCCGTTCCAGCTGATCGGTGGCGCCGAGAAGATTCGCGAGCTCGTCGAGCGGTTCTACGAGGTGATGTTCGAGACCGAACAGGCGCTCACGAACCTCCATCGCACGGCGCAGGATGGTCGCGTCGATCCAGGGTCGCGCCAGCGGTTCGCGATGTTCGTGATGGGCTGGCTCGGCGGTCCCCAGGACTACACGGAGCAACACGGCCACCCTCGCCTGCGCATGCGCCACGGTCGCGTCGCGGTCGATATCGCGATGCGTGATGCGTGGCTGCGCTGCATGCAGGCGGCGATGAATGACCTCCAGATCGCGGGTCCTATCCGATCCTATTTGGATGGGCGGTTCGCCGAGGTCGCTGATTTCATGCGCAATACCGCCAGCTGAATGGGGGCTTTTGGCTAGGGACGCCTGTCGGCATTGACGTAACCTGACCAACAACTCGTTGCTCGACGACGGGCCGCGGCCGATGTCGCCGAAGCGCGCGCTCGACGTCCTCGCGCAGGTCGCGGATGCGCTCGATTGCATCCACAAGCGCGGCATCATTCACGGCGACGTCAAGGCCGACAACATCATGCTCGTCTCGGAGTCCGAGACCACCGCGCAGGCGCACCGCCGTCGCCGTCGCGAACACCGCGTTCGCGAAGCTGATCGGTCATGACAGCGGCAAGAGCATCGACGGCGTACCGATCTCGGACATCGCGCTCAACACGTTCGTGCTCGGGCTCATGCGGCCGGCGGGTCCCGCCTTCGCCAGGCAGCACTGCGGAGTGCAGTCCGCGAATCTATGCCGCGAAGATCGGCTTTCGTTCCGATCGTTAGGTGACTCGCTTATTTTCGTTCTTTTGTGGCTCGAGATTTTTGAGGCACTCGGCGAGCGGATCGCACGCCGATTCTTCCTTGTTGCAGACCTCGAGCACGCGGACCTGGCGCGACGACATCGAGGAGGACTCGCACTGCTTGAGGAACTCCGCCTTGTGCTTCGCGACCAGCTCGTCGGGCTTCAAGTCGGCGAGCTCTTTCGGCGACATCGTCGCCTTCGCATCGGCGACCGCGCACTGCGTGAGCGTGGGCTGGATCGCTTCGCACGCGAGGTCGCGGCGCTTCTCGATCGGCGAGCGCGAGTCCTTGTAGACCGGCACCGGATCACCGCTGCCGGGCCCGGGCTCCACGTGCTGGCCACCGCCGCAGCCGAGGATCAGTACACATGCGAGCGCTCTCACTTCGCGCCTCCTTCGGTGCCTTCGTCATCGAGTGGGATCAGGCACGTCTTCTCGAGCTCGGCCACCGTGGGCACCTTCGCGAGGCACCCGACGAGCTTCGGATCCTTGGCGCAATCGTTCATCACCATCGTCGTGTTGTCTGCCACCGCGTCTTCGACACGCTTGGGCTCGCGCTGTTGCGCCTCGGCGCGATACATCGCCTCGATCCGCGGTCTGACACCCTCGCAGGTCGTCGCCTCGATCGGCCCGACGCCCGCTACCGGCGCGGCGCTACCGCTGCCGCTGCCGCTACCAGCGGTCACCGTCGTGGGCTTCGATGGACACGCGCACGCGACGAGCGCAGCCAAAAGGAGCAGACGTTTCATCGCCGCGACATTACCTCATCGAGCAGACGCAACGGGCCGATAGCCGTCGAGTTGCCACGGCGGATGCGCGACCCGTCCACGATCGCTGAGATCGAGGTGCATCGGGGTGAGCGAGCTCCTGCCCTTCGCGACCGCGACGCAATCGGTGCCCGGCAGATCATCGTGCCCCGTCGGTCCGCCGCCGACCCAGTAGTACGGGCGGCCACGCGGATCCTGGCGCTCGGCGACATCGTCGACGTAGATCCGGCGACCGAGCGTGGTCCATTCGTACTCGTCGCTCGAGGTCCCGGGCAGGTTGACGTTCAACACGGTGCCTCTCGGCATCGGCTCGTTGATCGCAGCGTGCACCACCTTCGCCGCGAACTCGAGGGCATGGATGACGCCCTCCGCGGACGAGCGGGGTGCGAGCGAGAAGGCGAGCCCTGCTGCGCCGCGCAACGCGCCTTCGACCGCGGCCGCGACCGTGCCCGAGTAGAAGACATCGCTGCCCATGTTGAAGCCATCGTTGACACCCGAGACCACGATGGCCGGGGGGCGATCGCAGACCTTGATCATCCCTAGGTACACGCAATCGACGGGCGTGCCGGAGAGTGCGTAGCGCTTCGGCGCGATCTCGGTGAGGCGCAGCGGCTTGTGCAGCGTGATCGCGTGCGATGCCGCCGAGCGCTGCCGCTCCGGTGCGACCACCACGACATCAGCGAAGGCAGCGATCCGATCCGCGAGGCCGATCAGATACGGCGAATCGACGCCATCGTCGTTCGAACATAAAACGAGTGCGCGGGTGCTCACCGGGGATGGAGCGTACTCCAATCCAAACGGTGGGCACCCGCGCCGGGGTTGCTATCTAGCTGGTGGTTACAGCTCGCAGCCGACCGACGACGCGACCGTCGTGTCGAGCAGTATGTCGGCGTCGCCCGTGCCGCAGTCGATGACGTCCAAGCCCGCTTGGCCATCGATCACGTCGTCGCCCGCGCCGCCTTTGATCACGGGGAAGAAGGTGCCACCGAAGCCGTCACCCTCGCGGCGCTTCGTCAACGCAGCCGACAGGCACGGCGCTAACACGCTGATCCGGCACGGCGACATTCGGGCACGACGCTCGCAGTACCCACGTACGATGTGGCGTGTGTGGATCGTGATGCTCGTCTTCGGGACAGCCTGTGCATCGGGTGGCGCCGGGACGCCGTGCGCGCGCAAGAGCGATTGCGCGAGCGGCGTGTGCCTGGCGAACGGCTGCTCGGCACTGAACGACGCGAGCATCGATGCATCAACGCTGGTCGATGCGCCGGGCGGGCCGATCGCTCCGTACGTTCCCGACGCCGGCATCGACGCCTACTAGCTCACGTCTCCTCTCACGTCGGGCGCGGCGCGGTCAGCATTTCCCAGCGCACCAACGTCGCCATCGCATGCTCGGTCGACTCGCCGCACATCTCGAGTTGCGGCTGCAAGCCGATGCAGGTCGGCGGGCGCTCCGGCAAGCCGAACAACGCGCACCGGATCTCCGCCGTGAGATGAGGACAGCGCACCCCCGCCGCCTTGCCTTCGGGCAGCGCCGGGAGGTGTGGAGAGATCGAAGGCGCGATGCAACACGCGCCACATCCGTCACGACAGTTCATGCCGGTCGCATCTCGGTGATGTGATTAAATGGCGGAATGGTTCGGGCTTCGTCGTGGGTGGCGGTCGTCTGCGCAGCCGCGTGCAGCTCGGAGCCCGGCCAGATGACCGATCCGGGGTGGATGGCAGCGATCGCCAATTCGACCTCGCTCGCCGAACTGTCGATTCCCGGCACTCACGAATCCGCCGCGTTCTACGAGCCCGTGCCCGGCACCGCGAAGGCGCAGAACCTCACGCTCGCGGAGCAATTCGCAGCCGGCATTCGCTATGTCGATATTCGCTGTCGTCATCTGGATGATGCGTTTCAGATCTATCACGGGCCTGTCTCCGAGCTGCTCGGCTTCGACGACGTGATCGGGTTCGCGCACGACTTCCTCGCTGCGCATCCGAGCGAGACGATCATCATGAGCATCAAGGAGGAGTCCGCACCCTCTGGTGATACGCGCACGTTCGAGGACACGTTCGACGCATACGTCGCGAAGGATCCGGGGCTGTGGCGACTCGACGCGACCATCCCGTCACTCGGTGTGGCGCGCGGCAAGATCCAGCTGTTGCGGCGGTTCGACGCGACCACCACGCCGACCGGTCTCGATGCCTCGAAGTGGGCGGATGACGCCACGTTCACGCTGAGCTCGACGAACGGCGCGATCCGCGTTCAAGACCAGTACCTGGTCAGCGACGACGCGGCGAAGTTCGACGCGATCACCGCGCTACTCGCCGAAGCCAAGACCGCGGTGCCGGACACGCTCTACCTCGACTACACGAGCGGCTACCAATCCCATTCGGGGTTGCCGAACATTCCGAGCGTCTCGGACACCATCAACGTCGATCTCGATGGCTACCTCGCGGAGCCGGCGAATGCGCACGAGCACCTCGGCATTCTCGCGATGGACATGGTCGCCGAGTCGCGGATCACCGCGGTGTTCTCGACGAACTAGCGCGGGCCGCCCAGCCGCCCGCCCCGTGTAGTGAGTCCCAGCCGGCTGGCTAGACTCTGAAAAAGGTGGACGGTGGGGTACCGTCCGTTCCCGTCGAGGCGACAGGATTCGAACCTGCGACCCCCAGACCCCCAGTCTGGTGCGCTACCAGGCTGCGCTACGCCTCGTGTGGGACCAGAGGTTTACGGGAAACTTAGACCGGAGGCAACCCATTCAGAATGTTCTTGAGCACCTGGCTCGGCTTGAACGTCAAAACTCGACGCGCTGGAATCAAGATCGGCACCGCGCGCTGCGGATCTCGACCCATCCGGTCCTTCTTGTCGCGCACGACGAAGTTACCGAAACCAGAGATCTTGATCTTTTCGCCGCGCTCGAGCGTCTCCTTGACGACGTTGAAGACCGTCTCGACGATCTCGGCGGCTTCTTTCTTCGAGAACCCACCGACCTTTTCGTAGACCGACTCGATGATGTCCGCCTTGGTCATTCTCGCCATGATCCAAAGGTAACATAGGCTTAGCCGGACGTCACAGTTCAAGATATTGTAATCGTTCAGATCCCTGACGGCGGCCTAAGTCATTGTGTCCATTGGCCCCAACCGGTCAGACGTGCGTGAACTCCTGGATCCCGCCGCAGGTTAGATCTGGTCACCGTTCTTCACCGAGTTCGACGTATGGGGCGAGCTCAGCAGCTCGCCGACGTAGACGGACCGGCATCGCGGCCAAGATCGTGCTGGCTCGCGAGGCCGCCCTTCACCGAGGGACCGACGTGCGCATCGAGATAGACGAACGCGATCACCGGCTCGTCGGAAAGACGATCGATCATCATCCAGCTAACGAACGGATAACTCACGCGCGAAGCGTAACCGAATCGGCCCCTGCCGGCGCACCAGAGCGCGGCGGACCTGGTAGTCATTTCGGGTGAGCGACATCACCGTGACCCTGCCCGACGGCAGCCAGAAGCAAACTCCTGCTGGCACCACCATCGGCGACTTCGTCAAGACCGCGATCGGACCGGGCCTCGCGAAGGCCGCCGTGCTTGCGAAGATCGATGGCCCCTCGGGACAGATGCAAGTGGTCGACCTCGCGCGCGCTCTCGATCACGACACGAAGCTCGAAATTCTCACGTCGAAGCAGCCCGAAGCGCTCGAGACGATCCGCCACGACGCCGCGCACATCGTCGCCGATGCCGTGCAGCGCTTGTTCCCCGGTACGCAGGTCACGATCGGTCCGTCGATCGAGAACGGCTTCTACTACGACTTCGATCGTGGCACGCCGTTCAGCGAAGTCGAGCTCTCGCAGATCGAAGAGCTCGCGAACAAGATCGTCGCCGAGGATCTCCCGTTCAAGCGCACCGAAGTCTCGATCGACGACGCGATCAAGCTGTTCGAGGGCAAGGGCGAGAAGTTCAAGGTCGAGATCATCCACGACATCGTCGCGAAGGGCGCCAAGACGCTCACGCTGTACAGCCACGGCGAGTGGGTCGACTTCTGCCTTGGACCTCACGGTCCGTCGACCGGCAAGGTCGGCGTGATCAAGCTACTGTCGTCGTCGGCGGCGTACTGGCGCGGCGACTCGAAGAACAAGACGCTGCAGCGGATCTACGGCACGGCGTTCTTCGACAAGAAGGGCCTCGACGCCTGGCAGAAGCAGCGGGAGGAGGCCGAGAAGCGCGACCACCGTCGGCTCGGCAAGGACCTCGACCTGTTCCACTTCCATCCGTTCTCTCCCGGCGCCGCGTTCTGGACACCGAAGGGCACCGCGATCTACACGCAGCTCTCGGCGTACATGCGCTCGCTCGCGCTCGGTAACGGCTACGTCGAGATCAAGACCCCGCTGCTCTATAACAAGGGGTTGTGGGAAATCTCGGGCCACTGGGGCAAGTACAAAGAGAACATGTTCCTCGTCGAGGACAGCGAGGCGAAGGCTGCGGGTGATGAAGACCCGCACCACTACTCGCTCAAGCCGATGAACTGTCCGTCGCACCACCTCTATTACGGCTTCAAGAAGCAGAGCTATCGCGATCTGCCGATGCGCTTGCACACGCAGGACGTGCTCCATCGCAACGAAGCGGCAGGCGCACTCGGCGGGCTCACCCGCGTGCGTCAGTTCGCGCAGGACGACGCGCATATCTACTGCCGCGAAGATCAGATCTCAGAGGAGGTCGCGAAGTTCGTCAAGCTGCTCGATCGCGTCTACAACGCGTTCGGGCTCCAGTACACGGCGAAGTTCGCGACCCGGCCCGAGAAGCGCATCGGTGACGATGCGATGTGGGACCGCGCCGAGACCGCGCTCAAGACCGCACTCGATAGCCTCGACCTCGCGTACGAGGCGAAGCCTGGCGATGGCGCGTTCTATGGCCCGAAGATCGACTTCGATGTCAGCGACAGCATCGGCCGCAAGTGGCAGCTCGGCACGATCCAGCTCGACTATGCCGCGCCCGAGCGGTTCGACCTCACGTACGTCGGTGAAGATGGCAAGGACCATCGCCCGGTCGTGCTTCATCGCGCGATCTACGGCTCGTTCGAGCGCTTCATCGCGATCTTGATCGAGCACTACGCCGGCGCCTTCCCGGTGTGGCTCGCGCCGGTCCAGGTCGCAGTGGTCACGGTCACCGATCGGGTCAACGATCACGCCAAGACGGTCGTCGATCGCCTCGCAGCGGCAGGCGTGCGGGTGTCGTTCGACGACGGCAACGGCATGATGAAGGCAAAGATCCGGGACGCTTCGCTGCAGAAGATTCCGTACACGATCGTGCTCGGCGACAAGGAAGTCGCCTCCGACCAGGTCAGCATCCGCACGTTCGGTGGCGGCGATCAACAGAAGCTCGAGACGGTGCCGTTCGCGGCCTTCGTCGAGCGGCTCGTGGTCGAATCGAAGTTTCCCTGAGCATCGCACGGTGATGCCGTGATCGAGACGGAGCGGCTCGTGCTGCGCGATTGGCGCGAGGAGGACATCGCGACCTACGCCGCGATGTGCGCCGACCCCGAGGTCATGCGGCACTTTCCCGCCCTGCTCTCGTTCGACGATGCGAGTGCACAGGCACGCCGGATCCGCGCGCACCTCGGACGCGCGGGCTGGGGACTGTGGGCCGTCGAGATCAAGCGCGGCGCGCCGTTCGTCGGCTTTGTCGGGCTGTCGCGGCCGGACTTTCGCCCGGGCGACGTCGAGATTGGTTGGCGGCTCGCGCGCTCCGCCTGGGGCCACGGGTACGCGACCGAGGCCGCACGCGCCGCACTCGATCATGGCTTCGTCGAGCTCGGGCTCGCGGAGATCATCTCGTTCACCGTACCCGCGAACGTGCCGTCGCAACGCGTGATGGAGCGCCTCGGCATGGTGCGCGATCCGAGCGCGAGCTTCGAGCATCCCGCGGTGCCCGAGGGCAATCCGCTTCGCCTGCACTGGCTCTGGCGCGTCGCCGCGTAAAACCTCGCGTTAGCGGCGCTGCGCCGGGAGGTTCTCGACGAGCCGCGCCACGATGCCCTCGTGTGCCTTCTCGACCTCGGCATCGGTGAGCGTGCGCTCCGGCGAGCGATACGCGATCGACCACAGCATGCTCTTCATGCCGGCGCCGAGCTTCGTATCGCGATAGTCCTCGAGCACGCGCACACCCGTGACGAGCGCCTCGCCGACCGCCGCGATCACGTCGTGCACGCGGCCGGCCGGGATGGTCTCGGCGAGCAGCAACGACACGTCGCGCTCGGTGCCCGGGAATTTCGGGATCGGCTTCATCTGCGGAGGCGTTGCCGGTGCGAGCGCCTCGAGATCGACCTCGTACGCGAACGCGGTACCGGTGACGCCGAGCTTCGCGCGCACGTTCGGATGGAGCTCGCCGAACCAGCCGATCACGCGGCGCTCCATCACGAGCTCGCCCGCGACACCGGGATGAAGGAACCTGATCGACGACGTCGCGTTCGTGCGGACCTCGACATCGCCGGCGACCGCGCGGATCGCCTCGAGCGCGAACGCCTTGGCATCGAAGGCGTCCCACGCGGTGCCCGCACCGAGCTGGCTGCGACGCTTCCCTGCCAGCACGCCGCTCGCCCACACCGGCTCGTCGGCGAGCTCGTGCGGCTGTTGCTCGCCCACGCCCTCGCCGCGCCGCAAGAACACGCTGCCGACCTCGAACAAGCAGATATCGGGGCGGCCGAAGCTCTGGTTGCGTGCGATCGCCGCGATCAGGTTCGGCAGCAAGGACGTGCGCATCACCGCTTGCTCGGCGCTCATCGGGTTACGCACCGCGATCGGTTGGCTGCGCTTGTCGGACGCAGCGAGGCCGAGCGCGCCGTTACGCTCGACCGACTGGAAGCCATACGTGATCGCTTCGTACCCACCGGCATTCGCGAGCGCGCGGCGCGCGAGATCGCCGACATGGATCTCGGCATCGGCCGGGACCTTGCGCAGCGCGGGCAGCGTGGACGCGACCTGCTCGTAGCCGCTGATCCGCAGCACTTCTTCGATCACGTCGACTTCGCGCATGACATCGCCGCGTGCGCTCGGCGCAGTGACCGCGAGGTGATCGCCCTGCCCGGTCACCGTGAACTCGAGGCGAGTGAGCGCATCGGTGCACGTCGCGGCATCGAGCGAGGCGACGCCGGTGAGCATCTGGAGCCGCGGCAAGCGCACATCGATCGTGACGGGCACCTTCTTGCCGGGATACGCGTCGAAGAGCGGCTCGCTGACGGTGCCGCCTGCGAGCTGACACATCAGCCGCGCCGCGCGCGCCGAGGCGAACGCCGCGAGATCTGGATCGACACCGCGGCCAAACCGCAGCGACGCCTCGGACGGCAGGTTCAAGCGCTTCGCGGTGCGCCGGATCGCGACCGGCTGGAAGCTCGCAGCTTCGAGCAACACGCGCGTCGTGCTCGCGGTGACCTCGGTCTCGAGCCCTCCCATCACACCCGCGAGCGCGATCGCCTTGTCGCCATCGCGGATCACGATGTCGCCAGGCACCAGGGTGCGATGGATGTTGTCGAGCGTGGTGAACTGCTCGCCATCTTTCGCCGGCGTCACGCAGATCGTGCCCGCGGCGAGCGTCGCGGCATCGAACGCGTGCAGTGGCGTGCCGAGCTCGAACAACACGTAGTTCGTGACGTCCACGATGTTCGAGATCGAACGCACGCCGACCCCGCGCAACCGCTGCGCGATCCGCGAGCCCGACGGGCCCACCCGAACCCCTTCGAGGTAGCGCGCGGTGTAGCGCGGCGAGAGTGCGGGATCGGAGATCTTGATCGCGAGCTTGTCCGCGGTGCCGCGGATGAACTGCGAGATGTCCGCGTCGGGCCACACGAGCTTGCCGCGGAGCACCGCGCACAGCTCGCGCGCGATGCCGAGATGGCCGAGCACGTCGCCGCGATTCGCGGGCGCGTTGACCTCGAGCATCCAGTCGTTCAGGCCGAGCGCGACCTGTGCGGGCGAACCGAGCGCGGTCTGATCGTCCTCGGGCAACACGACGATCCCGCCGTGATCCTCGGAGAGCCCGAGCTCGTCTTCGGCGCACAGCATGCCCGGCGAGACGATGCCCTTGACGGCCTTGGGCTGCAGCGTGAGCCCGCCCGGCAGCTTCGCGCCGATCTGCGCCCACAGCACCTTCCGTCCCGGTGCAGGAACGTTCGGGGCGCCGCACACCACCTGCGTCGAGGGCCCGCCCTTCTCGACGATCACGTCGACGAGCGTGAGCTTGTCGGCTTGCGGATGCGGTTGTTTGCCGACGACCTGCGCGACGACGACACCGGAGAACCCGGCACCGAGATCCGTCATGCCTTCGATCTCGAGACCGCCGCGCGTGAGGGCCTTGGCGCCTTCTTCGACCGTGGGTTGCTGATCGAAATCGCACAGCTCGAGCAGCCAGCTCCAGAGGACCTTCATCAGAACTGCTCCAGGAAGCGGAGGTCACCCTCGTAGTAGAACTTGATGTCGGTGACGTTGTGGCGAAGCATCGCCATGCGCTCGAGACCCATGCCGAACGCGAAGCCGGTGTAGCGCTCGCTATCGATCCGACAGTTCGCGAACACGTCGGGATCGACCATGCCGGCGCCACCGATCTCGATCCAGCCGGTGAACTTGCACAGCCGGCAGCCCGAGCCGCCGCAGAAGCTGCACTGCATGTCGACTTCAGCGCCCGGCTCGACGAACGGGAAGTAGCTCGGCCGCAAGCGGATCGCGAGATCGCGCTGGAAGAACCGCTGCACGAAGTGGAGCAGCGTGCCCTTGAGGTCCGAGAACGAGATGTCGGTGTCGACCGCGAGCCCTTCGAGCTGCGTGAACATCGGCGAGTGTGTCGGGTCATCGTCGCGGCGATAGACGTGACCGGGCGCGATGATCCGGATCGGCGGCTCCTGGGTCAGCATCGTCCGGACCTGGACCGGGCTCGTGTGCGTGCGCAGCACGATCTCGGGCGAGATGTAGAACGTATCCTGCATGTCGCGTGCGGGATGCTCCTTGGGGAGAGCGAGCGCCTCGAAGTTGTTCCAGTCGGTGTCGATCTGCGGACCTTCCGCCATCACGAAGCCGAGCTCCGCGAAGATCTGCACGGCCTCGAGGCGGACTTGCGAGAGCAGATGGAGGCGCCCGCCGCCGACCGGGCGCGACGGCAGCGTCACGTCGACCGAGCGCGCGAGATCGGCGCGCGCGACGATCTGGGCGAGCTCGTTCAGCCGTGTCGCCGTGAGCTCCTCGATCGTTGCCTTGACCTTGTTCGCCGCGGCACCGACGAGCGGTCGCTCCGCGGGAGGGAGCTTGCCGAGCTCCTTCATCAGCTCGGAGACCTTGCCCTTCTTGCCGAGGAACTGCGCTTGCGCCGCGCGAATCGCCTGCTCGTCGGCCAGTGGCGTGATGACCGTGCCGAACTCGTCACCGAGCTTCTCGAGGTTCGAAATCAAATCCGACATACGTCTCCAAACGCAAAAATGGCGGCTTCTCGCGAAGCCGCCATCGCCATCATTGGATGCGCCGAATCAGTTCGGCGCGAGATCGACGAGCTACGCGCCGACGATCGTCTTGAATGCCACCGGATCGCTGATCGCGATGTCGGCGAGCATCTTGCGGTTGAGCTGGATCGCCGCGGTGTTGAGCTTGCCGATCAGCTTCGAGTAGCTGATGCCATGCAGACGAGCAGCAGCGTTGATGCGCTGGATCCACAGCGCACGGAAGTCACGCTTCCGCTGCTTGCGCGAGCGGTACATGTGGAGCCATGCGTGCTGCACGGCTTCGTTCGCAACAGCATGCGAGCTGCTGCGCTTGCCACGGAAGCCACTTGCCCACTTCAGAAGGCGGTTGCGGCGGCGGCGTGCTTTGAATCCTCGTTTTGCGCGGGGCATCGTCTTTTACTTTCTCTTACTCTCTACGCGTACGGCAGCAGAATGTCGATCTGATGATAGTGCGCGGGCGGAACGTAGTGCGCATTGCGGAGCTGACGTTTCCGCTTCTGGCTACGGCCCGTCAAGAGGTGGCGCTTGTAAGCGCGGGCGAACTTGAACTTGCCGGAGGCGGTCTTGAAGAACCGCTTCTTGGCACCTGAGTGTGTCTTGACCTTGGGCATGGCTACTGTCGCTCCCGGAAGGGCGCTAAACGGGTGGCTTATATGCCCGAGCGATTCGATCGTGACAAGTGGTTTTGCGCCGTTTCAGGCACTTCCACAGGGTCGCGATCGCGCTCGGGCGTTTTTCCTTAAACTCTCGGAGGCTTACGACGCCGTCGGCGTCGGAGGCGTCTCGGGGGTCACGTCTTCGTCGTCGTCGCTGTCGTCGACATCGGCGTTGATCTCGTCTTCATCGAGATCATCATCGTCATCTTCTTCCGGCGGCGGTGGGGCCTTCTGATTCGGCCCACCAGGTCCGCGCTTCTGTGCGTCGGCAGCTTGTGCGGCCTGGTACTGCGCCTTCTTGAGCTCCTGCGCCTTGCGCACGACGCCCGGCTTCGGCGCGATCACCATGATCATCCGCCGACCTTCCATGTTCGGCGTGGCCTCGACGCTCGCGATGTCAGCGCACATCTCGACGACGTTATTGAGCACGTTCATGCCGGTCTTCGGGTGCGTGATCTCGCGACCACGGAACACCACGGCGAGCCGAACCTTGTTGCCACCTTCGAGGAAGCGACGGACGTGCTTCACCTTGAAGGCCATGTCGTGGCCTTCGGTCTTGGGGCGGAACTTGATCTCTTTGGTCTCTACGGTCGAGGCGCGCTTGCGCGCTTGCTGCTTTTTCTTCGCTTCCTCGTACTTGTACTTGCCGTAGTCCATGATCTTGCACACCGGCGGGAACGCGCGGGGCGAAATCTCGACGAGATCCAACCCGCGCTCCTCGGCCAAGCGCAACGCTTCATGCGTAGGCAGAACGCCGAGCTGTTCCTCTTCGGTGATGACGCGGACCTCCGGAACACGAATCCGGTGATTGATGCGAAGGCCCTGTTCGGGGCGGCGGCGATCGAAGCGACCACCAGGCGGCCGACCGTTCATTGAAAGTCACTCTGCGAAATCATGCGTCTCTGGGTCTCCTGAGTAGGCCAGGGTTGTACATCAAGTTGGAGTTTGGCGCACTCGTCGAACGCCCGAGCGCATTTATGGGGTGGTGTTAAACAACGAAATGGTCAACGGCTGGGCAGTCCCGATGCCGTTCGTCGTCGCGGCGCCGATCTCGCAGTGCATGCTCGCGAGGGAGAATAGCGTCGCGACCTGCGTCGAACGTCCCATCACCTGCGAGCTCCGGTGCAGGCCGCATGCGCCAACGAGTACCACTACCGCCGCACGTCGTAGTGTCACGCGAACCATTCTAAACTGCTGTAGGCACGAGGAGGATTGAACTCCTGACCCCTACCGTGTCAAGGTAGTGCTCTCCCACTGAGCTACGTGCCTGGGTCTCTGAGAGGCCGTTTAGGTAGTCGGTTCGCGGCCCTAAGTCAAGGCTCGCGCCATTTTCGTCAGTGGCTGCTATCCGATCCACCTTGTCCGGGGTTCGATAAGCGACGTATCTTTCCCTGGTTAGACAACCTTATCGACCATTCTCGTGGTCCGATGAACATAGGGAACCCTGCCTGACATCAATGTCAGAGAGGAGCCAGGAGGGCCTGGCTCCGGATGAGCGTTTTGTGATCCAGGTCGGTCAGGTCATCGATAAGTACGAGCTGCTCGAGCGAGTAGGCCAGGGCGGGATGGCGATCGTGTATCGCGGCCTCGACCGGCAGCTCAAGCGCATGGTCGCGATCAAGGTGCTGCACAAGCACCTCTCCGACTATCAAGAAGCGCGCGATCGGTTCGAGCGCGAAGCGCAGGCGGTCGCGAAGCTGCGCCACGAGAACATCCTCGAGATTTTCGACTACTCCGCGAAGGAAGGCTTCGAGAGCTACATCGTCACCGAGTTCATCGAAGGCCAGACGCTCAAGCAGTTCGTCACCGAGCGGCCGATCGCGTTTCCGGAGATCGGGGCGATGATCATTCTCCAGGTTTGTCGCGCACTTGCACATGCGCACGCCGGATCGATCCTGCACCGCGACGTGAAGCCCGAGAACATCATGATCCGCTCCGACGGGATCGTGAAGCTGATGGACTTCGGGATCTCGCACATGGTCGACCTCGAGCGCCTGACCGTGACCGGTCAGCTGCTGGGCTCGCCGGCGTACATGGCGCCCGAGCATGTCGAGGGTCGGCCGCTCGATTATCGCACCGACGTGTTCGCGGCCGGCATCGTGCTGTACCAGCTCAGCGTCGGGAGATTGCCGTTCGAGGGCAAGAACCCGCACGAGGTGTTGAAGCGGATCGCCGACTGCAAGTTCATCGATCCACGCCAGGCGAACCCGCGGATCGGCAACCGGCTCGGGCGGATGATCCTCAAGGCGATGGCCGCGATGCCCGACGATCGCTACTCGGCGGTCGGCGAGATGGTGCTCGCGCTCGAGGCCTACCTCGAGGAATCTGGGTTGCCGCCCGACAAGATCCCGGCCGAGCTCGCCCGCTACTTCACGGCACCCGCATCGTACGAGGAAGCGCTGCGCACCCGGCTCGTCGACACGCTCACGCGCGCGGGCCAGACCAAGCTCGAGGGCGACGATCGGTCGGGCGCGCTCGACGTGTTCGATCGCGTGCTCACGATCGAGCCCGAGAACGAGAAGGTCCTCGCGATCCTCGATCGGTTGAATCGCCGCGCACGCTTGAAGACCGCGCTGTTCGCGGTGGTCGGCGTCGGCGTGCTGTGCGTCGGTGGCTACGCGATTCACGAGCGCGGGACCGCGGCGACGAGCGCGCCGAACATCGTGGTGCCGATCGGCAGCGATTCCCGCGATGGCCAGGTCGCGCACGAGGTCCGGCCGCCGGACGCTGCGCAGATCGCGGCCGTGATCCCCGATGCGCGCGCCGAGGTCATGGTCGCGGCGCCCCGCGATGCGAATCGCCCTGCCCTCGTACCCGCCGATGCCGCGCCGGATGCCGCGGCCCCGCTCGAGCCGGTGCAGGTCAAGATCAACGGGCTGTTCGCCGGCTCGCAATATCGGATCGGCGGTCAAGGCCCGTTCCTGCCGACCGGGGACACGCTGTTGCTCAAGGTGCTCGAGCCGATCAAGCTCGAGATCCAGAACGCCTGCTGCGTGCCGATCGACATGCAGCTCGATCACAACACCAAGAGCTTTCAAGCGCCGATGGAGCTGCGCCCCGCCTCGGTCACGCCGAAGTGCGAGGTCGCGGATGTCTCGGTGATCGTCGACAACGAAGCCTGGCCGCTCGGCAGCACCAAGTCGGTGACGTTCGACACGAACGCGACGGACTCGCAGCACGTGTTCACCATCGCGTTCGTCGGAAGCAAGAAGATCAAAGAAGATCCTCACACGGTCACCGTGCACGCGGGAACCGAGCTCGAGGTCAAATGCGTGCCGCGCTGATCGCGATCGCGCTCGCCGCGCTCGCCACGACCGCATTCGCGGCGCCGACCGACGAGCTCGATCAGGCCAAGGCCGCATATCGCGGCGGCCAGTACTCCCGCGCGCTGCCGCTGTTCAACGCCCTGCTCTATCCGCCGCCGCCGAAGCTCGCGAGCCCGAAGGATCTCGCCGATGCGTACCTCGCGCTCGGCGTGTGTCGGTTCGAAACCGGCGATGCGCCGGGGGCGAAGCGCGAGTTCGATCAGGCGCTGTCGTTCGATACGAACGCCAGGATCGATCCGCTGATCGTCAGCGACCAGACCGCGATCGATGCGTTCAACCAGACCCGGATCGACCGCGAGCAGCGCACCGCCGCCGAGCAAGAGCGCAAGCGCAAGGCCGACCTCCGCAAGCTGCGCGAATCGATCATCGGGTTCGAATCTCATCCGCTGTATCTCAACTTCGTGCCGTTCGGCGTCGGTCAGTTCCAGAACAAGCAGCCCGGCAAGGGCATCGCGTTCGCCGCGAGCGAGGCCGTCACGCTGACGGTGAGCGCGAGCATCTGGATCTATCTGGTCAACACGTACGGCATTCGCTCGACGCACGTGCTGGCCGGCGACGCGACCCGCGTGCGTCGGCTCCAGCAGATCGAGATCGGGAGCGGCTTCGCCTTCCTCGGGTTGTGGGTGTTCGGCGCGGTCGACGCCTACCGCCACTACAAGCCGCAGACCCGCGCCGAGATCGACGAGTCGTTGCTGCCGCCCGAGCTGCGCGACCTCGACAAGCCGACGCCGAAGAAGAAAGCCCCGCTGTCCTCGATCCATATCGTGCCGATGCTCACGCCGGATGGCGCGGGCATCGGATTGAGCTGGGAGAACTAATGCCCTCGTTACGCCTGACCGCGCCCGGCCACCCGCCCACGATCTATCACCTGCACAAGAAGATCACGTCGATCGGATCGGGCCCGGACAACGACATCGTGTTGCCCGACCCGCTCGTCGTCGACGGATTCGCCGTGCACTTCGACGGTCAGACGTACACGGTGTTCGCACCGAAGAAGTCCGAGTTCGTCGTCAACGGCAAGAAGCGTAGCAAGCACAAGCTGACCCACGACGAGCGCCTCGTGTTCGGCAGCTGCGAGCTGCGGTTCGGGATGGTCGACGAGCATGCGCCGGTCGCCGAGGAAGCCGCGAACACCGTCGCGGATCTCGACGCGTACACCAAGCTGTTCGAGTTCAGCGACCGGCTGATGCACGTCCGCGACCTCACCGAGCTGCTCGACGCCCTGATGGATGCGGTCATCCAGATCACGAATGCCGACAAGGGGTTCCTGATCCTCGCCGAGGGCGAGACGCTCGACATCAAGGTCGCCCGCAATCTCAACCGCGAGAACATCGCCGACGCCATCACGCAGCTCTCGGACTCGATCATCGCGAAAGTGGTTCGCTCGCGAAAGCCGGTCATCATTTCGGATGCGATGCACGACGACGAGTTCGCCGCCGCGAAGAGCGTGATGCACCTCAAGGTGTCGTCCGTGATCTGCGTGCCGCTGCTCGATCGCGGTCGCTTGCTCGGCCTGATCTACGTCGGCAACGATTCGATCCGCGACCTGTTCCAGGAAGAGACGCTGCGTGTGCTGACCGTGTTCGCCTCGCAGGCCGCGCTGATCGTCGCGAACGCGCTCCTGCTCAACGAGCTCCGCCACGACAACAAGCGGCTCAGCGATCGGCTCGAGCAATATCGGTTCGGCGAGATCGTGGGCACGTCACCACCGATGCAGCAGGTGTTTCGCAAGGTCGAGAAGATCGCACCGACGGATATCTCGGTGCTGATCACCGGCGAGACCGGCACGGGCAAGGAGCTGATCGCGCGCGAGGTTCACAACCGCTCTCCGCGCGCGCAGAAGCCGTTCATCACGATCAACTGCGGCGCGATTCCGGTGAACTTACTCGAGAGCGAGCTGTTCGGCCACGTCAAAGGTTCGTTCACCGGCGCGGTCGCGAACAAGCAAGGCAAGTTCCAGGCGGCCGATGGTGGCACGTTGTTTCTCGACGAGATCGGCGAGATGCCGATCGAACTCCAGGTCAAGATCCTGCGCGCGCTCCAGGAGCGCGTCGTGTACCGCGTCGGCGATACCCGACCGGAGACCTGCGATATCCGGATCCTCGCGGCGACGAACCGCGATCTCGAGAAAGAGATCGCGGCGGGTCGGTTCCGCGAGGATCTCTACTACCGGCTCAACGTCGTGAACGTCGAGCTCCCTCCCCTGCGCGTCCGCGGCGACGACGTCCTCGTGATCGCGCGCTATCTCTTGTCGCGCTACTCGCGCGAGTACGATGCCAAGGTCAAAGGCTTCTCGCCGAACGCGGCCGTCGCGATTCGTAAGCACAACTGGCCGGGTAATATTCGCGAGCTCGAGAACCGGATCAAGAAGGCGATCGTGCTGTGCGAATCGACCGTGATCGGCCCCGATGACCTCGGGCTGACCGGCGACGCCTTGCCCCAGATCCTCACGCTCGCCGAGGCCAAGGATAAGTTCCAGCGGGACTACATCAACGAGGTCCTCGCGCTCAACAACGGCAACCGCACCAAGACCGCGCGCGACCTCGGCGTCGATCCGCGGACCGTGTTTCGTCATCTCGAAAAGGAGGGCGACCCCGATGCGTCCGATGCGATGTGACCCACGTCGCGCAACCGCGCGCAGCTCTATGACGCGAATGTCGGAGCGCGGTCCCGACGGTGCAGCGCTCCACCGCCCCGGACTCGCTAACTCCGTGCTGACGCTCGCGCACTCGCCAGTGGCGCGGCCGCTGCATCATCGCGCGCGTGTGCGGCCGTTCCTGGTTCTCTCGATGACAGCGTTGCTCGCATTGCCGGCTGCGGGCTGCATCATCCCGCCGTCGCTTTCGGTCGACGTCCAGGATGCCGGCGTCGATTCGCCTCCATCGATCACGTCCGTGCGCAGCGACCTCCAGGAGCTGCCGGAACCCGGCCCGATCCTGTTCCAGGCGAACCCGAACTCGAGCGGCCAATCACTCAACCTTACGTTGCTCGACACCGACCTCAACGACACGCTGTACGCGCAGATCTACGTCGACTACACCGTCCAGCAACCGACCCCGGCTCGTTCGGTATGCACCCCCGCGAGTGCGACCGGGACCGCGACGCGAACATCGACCTGCCCGCTCGCGGGGCTATGTCTCGCAGCGGATGTCGGCGTCGATCGGCTGATGGAGATCGTGGTGTTCGATCGTGAAGTCCTCACCGTCGGATCGCCGACGTTCAAGGCGATTCCGGCCGGCGGCCAATCGACGGCGCGCACCTACATCTTGAAGTGCACCTCGTGATGAAGCACGCGCACCTCGCTGCTGCACTCCTCTGCTCCGCATCCTCCGCGTGTCTGCAGATTCCGGAGGGCCCCGTGCAGGAGTGCACGGCGGATGCGGACTGCAACACCGCGATCGGTGAGGCGTGCAGCGAGGGCGTGTGTTACGGCGGCCCGCCGTCGGGATCGTTTGCCGCAGTGATCACGCCACCCAGCGATCGCTCCGACCTGATCACCGTCGAGATTTCGAACTTTACGTTGCCGGCCGACGGGGACCTCTCGACGCTCGTGCTCGCGACACCGTCGCGGATCGGAGGTCGCGTCGAGGCGTATTGCGCGCAACCTCAGACCTGCGAAGGCACGTCGATCGCCGCGACGATCGTGATCACGCGTGCGCCGTTATTTCCGGGCGGCACCGGCTTCTCCACGGTCGTGACGTCGAAGGAGGGCCTGCCGCGCGGCTCGAACTCGTTCTCGGTCACGGTGCCGCGCTCGACCGCCGGCGATCCGCCGTACGTGATGTCGATCGTCCCCGATGGCAACGGTGCCTTGCCGCCCGCGAACGGCGCGACCTCCGCGGCCGAGCGAGCACCGCCGATGTTGCTGCAGCTCCGTGCGGGCACGGATATCGAGACCGGCACGCTCGTGCTCGGCAGCGCGCAGTCACAGGTCATGGCCGGTTCGCTCACCGATGGTGCCAGCCACTTGCTGCAGAAGTATCGCGTCGTCGCACGTGGGCGGCTCGTCGCGGGTGGTGCGGTCACCGAGGTCTCGACGATCGACTACACCGCGAATGGCCAGTACTCGATCACGCTCGCCGACGGTGCGATCGGGCCGATCTCGATCGTCGCGACCCCGTACGATTCGAACGTCGTCGCGCCGAGCTTGCTACTCGGTGGGCTCGAGGCACGCACCTCGACGCGCGCGGTCGCGCAGCCGGCGAATACCGGCAACAAGCTCGTGATCACGATCCCGATCGAGGGCCTCTCGACGGGCGGTGCGGTCGCTCCGGTCTCCGGTGCGCACGTCATCCTCACGGCGGACTACTCGCCGCTCGTCAACGGCACGGCGAGCGCGCGGCTGAACGTCGAGACGACGACCGGCGACGATGGCCAAGCGCATCTCACGGTGCTCGATGGCACCGCGTTCACGGGCCTCTACAAGTTGCGCGTGATTCCGCCGACCGGCTCGTTGCTCGGCGCGATCTACGATCAACCCCTCGCGCTCGCGTCGATCGGTGCGGTGCGGTTGCCGCCGCGCGTCGCGCTTCGCGGGCGGGTGATCGATGGCGCCGGCACACCGGTCGGCAAGATCTCGGTCACCGCGCTCGCGTCGGTGCACTTCGCGTGGAGCCAGCTCGACAATGCCGCGGCGTTCCTCGCCGAGATTCCGGCGCCGACCGCGCTGAGCTCTGACGATGGCAGCTACGTCATCTATGTCGATCCGAACATCGCGGGAGTCTGGGGCCACTACGATCTCGAGTTCGATGCGCCGTCGGGCGTCTCGATCGCGAGCTGGATCGTGAGCGACGTCGAGATTCCGCGCCAGGCCAACCTCACCACGGTCACCCTGTCCGACACGGTCCTGCCCGACAGAGCGTACCTCCACGCCAGGCTCGTCGACCCCGGGCACCTCCGGGTCAGCGGTGGCGAGCTACGGATCTTCGCGATCGCGAGTGATTCCAGCCTGTGCGGCGAGGTCCCGTACCCACCCGCAAAATGCGTGATCCCGGCCCAGTTGATCGGCCATGCCGCCTCGGACGACACCGGCACCCTGAAGCTCGTCCTGGCTCGCTAGCCGCGGAACCCTTCCGGCTTGACCCTGACGGGGGCCGAGACTATGGTTCGCGCCAATCAGGCAATCCGTGTTTCTGCGTCTCGAAAAAGAACTCTGCATCGGCAGCGCCACGCCCGGCCGCGACGAACGACGTCGTTTGCTCCCGGCGAATCCGGGCTCCGCGCACCGACCAGCCGTCCGACTGGAAGAACTCGGCGATCTCAAACTGAAAGTTACTGCTAATGACAAATGGAACGACGCCGACCGAAAACGGTCCGGCGGACGACACCGCGATCATCGCGGCGATCACGACCGACACGACGACCGAAGCCGCTGCTGAACCGGCAGCTCTGGCTCCGATCAAGCCCGCGAGCTGGGATGACCTCTCGCTCCACCAGGACGTCAAGCTCGCGCTCGACGACATGGGCTACTTCACGCCGACTGCAGTGCAGACGGCCGTGTTTCATCCGGTATCCGAAGGCAAGGACCTCCTGGTCCAGTCCCGCACCGGCACCGGGAAGACCACCGCCTTCGGTCTGCCGCTCGTCAACAAGATCGTCCCCGCGGTGCGCCAGCCGCAGGCGATGATCCTCTGCCCGACCCGCGAGCTCGCGCTCCAGGTCGCGCGCGAGCTCGCCCTGCTCGGCAAGCATCGCGGCATCATCATCGAGGCCCTCTATGGCGGCGCGCCGATCGGCAAGCAGATCGAAGCGCTCAAGAACGGCGTCCACATCATCGTCGGTACGCCGGGCCGCGTGCTCGATCACATCTCGCGCCGCACCCTCGACTGCAAGACCATCTCGACGTTCGTGCTCGACGAATGCGATGAGATGCTGTCGATGGGCTTCCTCGAGGACATCGAACGCGTCACGTCGAACCTACCCGAGAAGCACCAGACGCTGCTGTTCTCCGCGACCATGCCGGTCGAGGTAGAGCGCTACGCGAAGCGCCACATGAAGGGCGCCGAAAACCTCTCGCTCTCGCGCGACTCGACGACGGTCAGCGATATTCACCACGCGTACTACATCGTGAGTGGCATCGCGCGTAGCCGCGACCTCCTAAAGATCCTCTACGCAGAGAATCCCGAGAGCGCGATCATCTTTTGCAACATGCGCGACGAAACCACGATGCTCTCGCGCTTCTTGAAGAAGCAGGGCCTCGACGCCGAGCCGTTGTCCTCGGATCTGTCGCAAGCGGATCGCGAGCGCGTGATGGGTCGCATGAAGGCCAAGAGCCTTCGCTTCCTGTGCGCGACCGACGTCGCCGCGCGCGGTATCGACATCTCGAACCTTTCGCACGTGATCAACTTCTCCGTGCCGGAGTCGCCCGAGGTCTACGTGCACCGCACCGGTCGTACGGGCCGCGCCGGCAAGAAGGGCGTCGCCCTTTCGATGGTCGGCCCCCGCGAGCTCGGCAACTTTCGCTTCATCCGGCTCCAGTTCGGCATCAAGCCGGAAGAGCGCGTCCTCCCGAAAGATGACATCTTCATCGGGACGCCGGCCGCGTCGCTGCCGCCGATCGGCAAGCAGCTGCCGCCTGATCCGGTCGATATCCTGATCCGCGCGGTCCCGCAGACCCCGAGCGACCTCGAGCTCGGGATCCTCGAGAAGATGCTCAAGAAGGCGCAGGGCCGGCGCGTGCTCGCGCAGCTCCTCGGCGAGAAGCTCAACGCGATCACGACCCGCACGTCGGGCCCGCAGCGCCCGCGTCGCGAAGAGAACCATGCCGGCGACGAGCGTTCGTTCGCCGAGCGTCCGGAACGTGGCGAGCGTGGTGACCGTGGTCCGCGCCCCGAAGGTGGCGGCGGTGGTCGCTTCGATCGCGATCGTGGTCCGCGCGATCGTGGTGGCCCTCGCGAGGATCGTCCTCGCTTCGGCGACCGCGGCCCGGCGACGGGACGTACCGAAGGTGATGCCGCGCCCGTAGAAGCTGGCGCTGCCGGCGCTGCGGGTGCTCCTGTTGCCGGCGCCGAGATTGCTCCGCGCGCCGAGGGGGTTCGCGAAGATCGTCCGCGCTTCGATCGTGATCGCGGTCCGCGTCCCGAAGGCGATCGCGGCCGTGGCCCGCGCGAGGATCGTCCTCGCTTCGGCGGCGACGATCGTGGTCCGCGTCCCGAAGGTGATCGTGGTCCGCGTCCCGAAGGTGATCGCGGTCCGCGTCCCGAAGGTGATCGCGGTCCGCGTGAAGACCGTCCGCGCTTCAACGATCGCGATCGTGGTCCGCGTCCCGAGGGCGATCGTCCGCGCTTCGACCGCGGCCCGCGTGAAGATCGTGGCCCGCGCCAAGAGCACCGCAACGACCCCGTCGCTACGCCGACGGCCCCTCTCGACGCGGCCGCGACCGAGGTTGCAGCTCCGGCTGTCGCACTCGATGCGAGCCACGTGACCGAGGCTGCACCGGCGACCGAACAGCGTCACGAGGGTGATCGCGATCGTGGTGGTCGCGATCGCGACCGTGGTCGTGATCGTGGTGGTCGGGACCGCGACCGTGGTGGTCGCGATCGTGATCGCAGCTTGGGTGATCGCAACCGCGATGACCGTCCGGCCTCGCAGGCCTCCAATGGCACCAGCAATCACGTGAACGGCGAGCAGGCTGCCGCGCCGGCCACCGAGCCCGCTGCGGAAGCCCCCGTGGTCGCCGCGTCGGAACCGACCAAGGTCGACGACGTCGCGAAGGCAGCGCTCGAGCGTGGCGGCAAGCCGTCGCGCGACAAGAAGAAGAGCGAGCCGACGGAGGCGACGCGCGAGTTCTGGGAGACGTGGGCTGACAACAAGTCGCCCGCACCAGCTCCGGTCGAGGCGAAGGCCGCCGCGCCCGCCAGCGAAGCCACGGCGGAAGGCGACGAGCCCAAGCGTGGTCGCAGCCGTGGTGGTCGCGGTCGTGGTCGCGACAAGAAGGAGGCGGTCGCCGTGACGGACGAGGCGCCCGCACCGGCGAAGGCCTCCTCGAGGTCGGCGAAGGTCGAAGCTCCGGCGAAGGCCGAAGCGCCCAAAGCCGAAACCGAAACCGCACCGGCAGGTCGCGCGAAGCGTGACACCGTGGTGAACGTCGCGGATGGCAGCCAGGCTCGCTTGTTCGTCAGCCTCGGCAAGAAGCACGGCGTGTCGGCGGATGACCTTCGTTCGCTGCTCGCCGGCCCGATCGGTGGCGACACCGCGCGGATCGGCTCGGTCAGCATGCGCGATTCCCACGCCCACGTCCGCGTCCCCGAGGATCTGGTCGAGCAGATCATCTCGGGCGTCCATGGCACATCGCACAAGGACCAGGACGTCACGGTCGAGCGTTCGCGCGCGTAACTACGCGAATCGCTAGCGGGTTGTAAAAAATCCCGTAACTGCCTCCTGGCTCACTCGTAGTAGAGCCAGGAGGCAGTTTTCACATGCGCACCACGTCAGCTTTCGGTCTGGCTCTCGTCCTCGTTGCTTCGATGACGGTCGTCGCTTCGGCGGGTCAACGTAAGAAACCCTCGGACGATCAGCTCAAGAAGGAGCTCACGTCGATCCAGTACGACGTCACGCAGAAGGACGGCACCGAGCCGCCGTTCCACAACCCGTACTTCGACAACCACGCGGCCGGCATCTACGTCGATGTCGTGACCGGCGAGCCGCTGTTCAGCTCGACCGAGAAGTTCGAATCGGGCACCGGCTGGCCGAGCTTCTGGAAGCCGATCGAGGGCGCCTCGATCGGCGAGAAGCACGACGTGACGCACGGCATGGAGCGAGTCGAGGTCCGCGGCAAGCTCTCCGATTCGCACCTCGGTCACGTGTTCACCGATGGTCCGAAGCCGACGGGCCTGCGCTACTGCATCAACTCCGCGTCGTTGCGCTTCGTCCCCGCGGACAAGCTCGCGAGCGAGGGATATCCGCAGTACGCGAAGCTGTTCGCGGTGAAGAAGTAGTCCGCTTCACTGGCACGCGACAAACGGCTGTCAGGTTTGTTCGCCTGCCCGATCGTGTCGCACGGCGTTGCTTGACACCTGAACATCCGCTCCCTAGGGTGAGGCTCATGGCGCGTAACTCGCTGGGACCTGGCCGCAATGATCCAAAGCGAGAGCCCGACACGATCCTGATCGAGGGCGCCCGCGAGCACAACCTGGTTGTCGATCGGTTGGAGCTCCCGAAGCATCGCTTGGTCGTGATCACCGGGCCCTCGGGCTCGGGTAAATCGTCGCTCGCGTTCGACACGCTCTACGCCGAAGGCCAGCGCCGCTACGTCGAGTCGTTGTCGGCGTATGCGCGCCAGTTCCTCGGCCAGATGGAGAAGCCGAAGTACGAGCGCATCCGCGGTCTATCGCCGACCATCGCGATCCAACAGAAGTCGGCGGGCTCGAATCCGCGCTCGACCGTCGGCACCACGACCGAGATCTATGACTACCTGCGCGTGCTCTACGCGCGTGCGGGCGAGCAGCGCTGCTATCAGTGCAACGGCCCCGTCGGCGCGCGGACCTCGGGCCAGATCGTCGACGAGCTCGCCGAGCTGCCCGAGAAGACCCAGGTCACCGTGCTCGCGCCCAAGGCCGAGAACCGCAAGGGCGAGTTTCGCGAGCTGTTCGTCGAGCTCCAGAAGGCGGGCTTCGTGCGCGTCCGGATCAACGGCATGATCGTGCGTCTCGACGAGGTCGGCAGCGGCCTCGAGAAGCAGAAGAAGCATTCGATCGAGCTCGTGGTCGACCGGATCTCGATCAACCACAACGACAAAGGTCGGCTGAACGATTCGATCGAGACGGCGCTGCGCGAAGGCAAGGGCAAGCTGATGGTCGAGGTCGCGGGCGAAAAGATTCCGCGCACGTACTCGGAATCGAACGCGTGCCCGAAGTGCGGTATCGGCTTCCCCGAGCTGTCGCCCCAGAGCTTCTCGTTCAACTCGCCGCTCGGCATGTGCGTCGAGTGCAACGGCCTCGGCGAGCGCATGGCCGCCGATGCCGACCTCGTCGTGCCGGATGCGACCCGCACGTTGCGCGAAGGCGCGGTCGCGGTGTGGGGCGAATCGATCGCGAAGGACACCGGCTGGACCGCGAACATCGTCAACGCGCTCGCGAAGGCGTTCAAGATCGATCTCGATAAGCCGTGGAACAAGCTCGGCGAGAAGCAGCGCGACATCCTGATGCACGGCACGGGCGACAAGCGGGTCAACGTGCAATGGGAAGGGCGCCACTCGACTGGCGAATGGGCGATGAAGTTCGAGGGCATCCTCGCGCAGCTCGAGCGCCGGCATCGCGAATCCTCGAGCGATCGCACCAAGCAGCACTACGAGCAGTTCTTCCGCGCGATTCCGTGCGCGGTGTGCCATGGCACGCGGTTGCGGCCCGAGTCACGCGCGGTGTTCGTCAACGAGAAGCCGATCGATCAGGTCACTGGTATGACCGTCAAGCAGGCGTACGAGTTCATCACCACGATGAAGCTCGTCGGCGCGCGGCTCCAGATCGCCGGTGAAGTGCTCAAAGAGATCAAAGCGCGGCTCACGTTCTTGCTCGATGTCGGCCTCGACTACCTGACGCTGCATCGCGGTGCCGGCACGCTCTCGGGTGGCGAAGCCCAGCGTATCCGGCTCGCGTCGCAGCTCGGCAGCGAGCTCTCCGGCGTACTCTACGTCCTCGACGAGCCGTCGATCGGGCTGCATCAGCGTGACAACGAGCGGCTCGTCCGCACGTTGCATCGCCTGCGCGACCTCGGCAATACCGTGCTCGTCGTCGAGCACGACGAGGCCACGATGGAAGCCGCCGACTGGATCGTCGACTTCGGACCCGGTGCCGGTCGTCACGGCGGCCGCGTCGTTGCCGAAGGCACGCCCGAGGATGTCAAAGCGATCACGACGTCGGTCACCGGCAACTTCCTCTCCGGACGCGAGCGGATCGAAGTCCCGCTCAAGCGTCGCGAGCCGACCAGCTGGGTCAAGCTCAGTGGCGCGCGCGAGCACAACCTCAAGAACGTCACGTGCGAGATTCCGCTCGGCGTGATGGTCGCCGTCACGGGCGTCTCCGGCGCCGGCAAGTCGTCGCTGATCAACGCGACCCTCCATCCTGCCCTCAATCGCATGCTGCACCGCTCGCTCGATCGCGTCGGCCCGTACGACGAGCTCACCGGCCTCGGCAAGGTCGACAAGGCGATCGTCATCGATCAGCAACCGATCGGTCGGACGCCGCGCTCGAACCCGGCGACATACACCAAGGCGTTCGATCTCATCCGCGAGCTCTACTCGAACATGCCGCAAGCGAAGACCTACGGCTACGAGGCCGGTCGGTTCTCGTTCAACGTCTCCGCGAAGCAAGGTGGCGGTCGGTGCGAGGCATGTGAAGGTGCCGGCCTCCGCGAAGTCGAGATGCACTTCTTGCCGAACGTGTTCGTCACGTGCGAGGTCTGCAAGGGCCGGCGCTACAACGACGCCACGCTGCGCGTCGAGTACAAGGGCAAGAACATCGCGCAGATGCTCGAGACGCCGATCGAAGAAGCAGCGGAGCTGTTCAAGCATCACAAGCAGCTCGGTCGGATCATGCAGACCATGGTCGATGTCGGCCTCGGCTACATCGCGCTCGGCCAGCCCGCGACCACGCTCTCCGGCGGTGAAGCCCAGCGCGTCAAGCTCGCCCGCGAGCTCGCGCGTGTCCAGACCGGTCGCACGCTCTACCTGATGGACGAGCCGACCACGGGCCTCCACTTCGGCGACGTCAAGAAGCTCCTCGAGGTCCTCAACCGCCTCGTCGACAACGGCAATACCGTGCTCGTGATCGAGCACAACCTCGACGTCATCAAGACCGCCGACTGGGTCATCGACCTCGGCCCCGAAGGTGGTGCGGCCGGCGGTGAGATCATCGCCGTCGGGACCCCGGAGGTCGTCGCGAAGAACCCGCGCAGCTACACCGGCCAGCACCTCGCGCCGTTGATCGCGCGCGACAGGCAGCTGCGCACGACCGCGCCCGGTGTGGCCAAGACCAAGCGCGCTCCGAAGAAGGTCGAGAGCGACGATGCCGATAGCGACGCGCGCGCGTCCTGATTGAAGGCGACGTCGATCACGTCAACCTTGTCGATGACGATCGGCTTGGTCCTATGACCGTTGCCGGTCACGAGCGCGAGCCGCGCCTCCGCGACCGGACGATTCGTCTCAATCTTGGCGATTGCTCGGTGAAGTCGGCCGAGGGACCGCGAGCGATCTGGGCGGCAGCGTCCGCGCGATGAGCCGCCGCCACAAGCTCGGCTAGAAGCGCATCGAGATCCCAGCGACACCGCCACCGCCGCGCTCGGTGGGCACGAGGTACGGTACGACCTTCGCCTCTCGCACGTAGCCGGCGTTGCGCGCGAGCGCGGCGCGATAACGCTCGTTGTGGGCGGCCGGTGCGACCGCCGCATCGATGATCTGCCACACGCGCGAGCCGAGATAGACCGCCGCACCGCCGAGCGCCAACCCGTAGGCGACCTGGTCGTGCGAGCGCTCGCTAGAGCCACCGGCGATCGCTAGCAGGCCGGTGAACATGGCCATGCTCGAGACCGAATCGGCGACCGTGAAGATCCAACCGCGCTCGCCGTAGCGCCCCTCGATGCCTTGGCCCACGCCGAAGCCGATGAAGCCAGCTGCGAGCGTTCCACCGATCACCTGCCCCGGGCCGATGTCTCCCTTCTCGATGATGCCGCGATCGTTGCCCGAGATCTGCGAGACCTCGGTGTTGTAGGCGTAGGGCGGCGTGATCGCGGGTTGCGCGGCCGCGGTGCCCGCGACGAGAACGAGGACGGAGAAAGCCAAGGCGATTCGCATGTGACCGCTGCGTTTGCACCTGATGTGCCACGCCGGACTTCAAGCGCTTACGCAGCGCCAGATCGAGCGGATCCTGCGATCCGCGACACGGCTGTCAGCGTTCGTGCTCGGCGAACGCCTGGACGTCGTCGATCGTCGTCGCACCGGTCGCCAGCATCACGAGGCGATCGAAGCCCAGCGCGATGCCCCCACTCGGGGGGAGGCCTTCCGTCAGCGCTGCCACCAGCTTGGTATCGATCGGATAGACCGGCCGCTGCCGCACCCGCCGCATCTCTTGCTCGTCGCGGAACCGCGTCTCTTGTTCGACCGGATCGGTGAGCTCGTCGAATGCGTTCGCGAGCTCGACGCCGCCGACGTACGCCTCGAACCGCAACGCGGTCTTCGGATCGCCCTGCTTACGCCGCGCGAGTGCGGCGAGCGGGGCGGGCCAGTCTTCGAGCAAGATCGCGTGATCGAGCGCCGCGAGCGCCGGCTCGACCCGTGTGACGAACGCGGTGAAGAACACGTCGTCCCAGGCGAGCCCGTCGGCGACGTCGATGCCGGCCTTGCGGACCTCACGCGCCAGCTGCTCGGCGGACTCGTCTCCGATCACGGTCACCCCGGCCCACGCCTGCATCGCGGCACGCACTGGGATCCGGCGCCACGGCGGCCGTACGTCGATATCGCGATCACCCGCGCGCGCGACATCGCCGCACACGGCATGCACGAGTTGCTCGGTATCGGCCGCGATCGCTTCGATGTTCGAGTACGCGCGGTACCACTCGATCATCGTGAACTCGCTCGCGTGGTGCGAGCCGCGCTCGTTCGCGCGGAAGCACTTGCAGACCTGATAGATCCGCTCGCAGCCCGCGGCGAGCAGGCGCTTCATCGAGTACTCCGGCGAGGTGATCAAGAAGCCATCACCCGCCTCGACCGCATCGAGATGGATCTCGAGGCCCGGGCTCGGCACGAGCAACGGCGTCTCGACCTCGAGGAAGTCGCGCTCGTCGAAGAATCGCCGCACGGTCGCCAGGGCACGCGCGCGAGCATGCAGCTTGGCGAGCCGCCCACGCGAGAGCCGCATGACCTCGCTCCCTGGTCCCGGATAGGGCGCGGTCGGGACGCGCTCGGGTGCGAGTTGTGAGCCTGAAGCCAGATCGACGAATTCGCCGACCCGCCACGCCGCAGGTGGATCGACCACCCGCTCGTCGACCCGTTCGGTGCGAACGAGCGCGAAGACACGCCCGGCGTCACGATCGCCCTCGCGATCGCCGCGATCGATCGCGATCACGCGACCGCGCATGACCTATGACTTGTTGATGCGCTCGACGTACTCGTGCGTACGAGTGTCGATCTTGATCATGTCGCCGATGCGGATGAACAGCGGCACGCTGACCGTGGCGCCGGTCTCGACCGTGGCGGGCTTCTGCACGTTACCGCTGGTGTCGCCCTTGACGCCCGGCTCCGACGCCGTGACTTCGAGTTGCACGAACGTGGGGAGCGCGACATCGACGGGCCGCTCGTTGAAGAACACCACCGTGCACGCCAGGTTGTCCTTCATCAGATCGTGCGCATCGCCGATCATGTCGGTCGAGATCGTGACCTGCTCGTAGCTGGTCTGATCCATGAACACGAGGTCGGTGCCCTCTTTGTAGAGGAACTGCATGTCGCGCGTCTCGACATTTGCCGGCTCGAGCTTCTCGCCCGAGCGGATGTTCCGTTCGACGACAGCACCCGTCAGCAAGTTCTTGAACTTGGTGCGCGTGAACGCAGCGCCTTTGCCGGGCTTCACGAACTGGAACTCGACGATGTTGTAGGGGTTCCCGTCCATCAAGACCTTGAGGCCCTTGCGGATATCCGACGTATCGTACATGGCGACGCACGTTTACCTCGTGGGCGACGCACGTGTCAAACCCTGCTTGAATCCCTGGGCCGGCCTGTGGGATGACCTCGACGAGGTCCATGTGGTTACCGATGCCGATGCCGCGGCCCACTATCGCCATCTCCTCCAGCTTGGCCGCGACGGCTTCCTCGGAGCCGCGGCCCCGGCAGCGCTCGTGCGCTACGGCAAAGAAGGCGGCGGCAAGGGACCCTCGGGCGTTCAGACCCTGACCCCACTGAGCGACGAGACACTCCCGTTCGGCAACGATCTCCCCGACGAGATCGAGCTCGAGGTCTACCCGCTGGCCAAGAAGCCCGGCGCCTCGTTTCCGGATCGGATCACGATCGGGCGCACTGCGAACAACGATGTCGTAGTCGCCGATACCTCGATTTCGCGCCTCCATGCCTACGTCAAGCAGATCGGCGCCGACTGGTTCGTGGCCGATGGCGGCTCGAAGAACGGAAGCTGGCTCAAGGGCGCGGTGCTCGTGCCGCGCAAAGAGCAGCCATTGGTATCCCGCGCGCTGTTGCGCTTCGGCGACGTGGACGTCACCTTCTACCTCGCCGCTGATCTGTACGCGGCGCTTGGCGGAACATGACAGTCGACGAATGGGATCATCGCGAAGTTTGCCCGGACGGTGCGTGCACCGGTGTGATCGGGCCCGAGGGCCGCTGCAAAGTGTGCGGCCGTGTTTCACCTGCGTGGAACAACGAGCGCGAGCGCGGGCTCGTCGAGCCAGTCGCAGGTGATGCCGACGCGCTTGGCGCTGTCGACGACGACGCGGCCGACGCGGCCGACGCCGAGGATGAAGAGGACGAGCGCGATGCCGCACTCGCGCCCGAGGCCTCGACCGACGATCACGAATGGTCGCGCCGGATCCTGTGCAGGGATGGCGCCTGTGTCGGGGTGATCGGCCCGGGCAACGTCTGCACGGTGTGCGGGAAACCGCCGGCATGAAGGCGACGGTCGTCGGGGCCGGTGGACTTGGAGGTCCGTTGGCGATCGCACTCGGCGCCGCCGGCGTCGAGCTCGTGATCGTCGATCCCGATGTCGTCGAGACCACGAACCTGCATCGCCAGATCCAGTTCACCGGAGCCGACCTCGGCGCGGCCAAAGCGACGACGCTCGCGACCCGCGTGAGCGAACGGGGCGGCCGCGCGAAGGGCTACCAGTTGCGCTGGCTCGCCGACGACGCCGATGATATCTCCGGCGACTGCGAGCTGATCGTCGACGGCAGCGATGATCCGACCACGAAGTTTGCGGTCGCCGATTGGGCGGTCGCTCGCGGCCTGCCCTACGTGATCGCGGCCGCGCTGCAATTCGGCGGCAACGTGCTCGTCGGCGCGCCGGGCACCGCGTGCTATCGCTGCTTGTTCGAGGAGCCGGTCGCGGCCGCGACGTGCGCCGCGGCCGGCGTGCTCGGCCCGATCGTCGGGGCGATCGGCGGCGTCGCTGCGGCGCTCGCACTCGCGACCGCTCGTTCGCCGAGGGCAAACGCCGATGGGCTTGGCACGCTCTACGTCTTCGACGATCTCCGCGTCTCGAGCGAGCCGCGGATCGTTCGGTTCTCGCGCCGCGCGGACTGCTCTGCGTGTGCGCAGCGACCCGAGGAAAAGGTGGCTTGATATGGCGTTGATTCGAATCCCCGGCGCGCTGCGCCAGCTGACCGCAAACCAGGCCGAGGTCGAGATCGAGGCGACGACCGTGCGCACCGCGCTCGCCGCGCTCGAGCAGAAGCATCCCGGTATCGGCGGCAAGGTGATGGACGGCGCGACCGTGAAGCCGTTCATCCGGATCTACGTCGGTCCCGACGATATCGAAGGGCTCCAGGGCCTCGATACGCCGGTCAACGCACGCGACGAAATCTCGATCATCCCGGCGATCGCGGGCGGCTGAGCTCGTGCGCGACGATCAAGCCCAGCGCTACGCGCGGCACATCCAGCTCCCCGAGATCGGGGGGCTCGGGCAGACCGCGATCATGGTCGCGACCGCGAAGCTCGCGCTGCGCGAACCCGATCCCCGCGCCGAGCTGATCGCCGCGCAGTTTCTCGCCTCCGCGGGCGTCGGCACGTTGATCGTCACGCACGCTACCGCTGCCCAGCGCGCCGAGGTCGCAGCCCACGCGGCCGATACCCGCGTGATCGCCGAGTCCGACGGCGCGACCTCGAAGGAGCCGTTGTCCGACCGCACTGCCGAGCACGAGGTCATGCTCGCGCCACGCCCTGCGTGGTGGCCGAGCTCGGCGGGCGATGACGTCGCGCTCGCGTACTGGCGCGGAGGGCTCGCGGCGACCACGTTCCTGCTCGACGCAGCGGCGCGATGACCGGCAGATGATCACGCCCGAGATGCTCCGCGCGATCGGCGTGCACGCGCGGGCGTGCTTCCCCGCCGAGTGCTGCGGCTACATCACCGATCGCGTCGTGCCGTGCACGAATAGCCAAGCGGAAGGGCTCCATCCCACCGCACCCGAGCGCGGCGCCGACACCGGCTTCGTGATCACGGGCACGGAGCTGCTCGCCTTCGCGAAGAGCTTCGATACCGCTACACCCGCGCGCGTGCTCTATCACTCCCACGCGAACGGCCGTGCGTACTTCTCGGAGGTCGATCGCGAGGTCGCCAGCGGCGCCGGGTATCCGGTCGACCACCTCGTGATCGGGGTGACGGCGACGGGCCCGACCGAGGCGGCGCTGTTCCGATCGGGCGACTTCGTCGAGATCGCGCGCTGGCCCGGCGAGGTGCTACGGTAGCTCCGATGTTGTCGGCGGACGGAAAGCTCGAAGCGCTTCGCACCCAGCTCCAAGCCTACGGCCAGGTGGTCGTGGCGTTCTCGGGCGGCGTGGACTCGGCGTTCCTGCTCAAGGTCGCGGTCGACGCGCTCGGTGATCGCGCCCACGCCGTGACCGCGGTGTCGCCGACGATGGCGCGCAGCGAGGTCCAGGAAGCCATCTCGCTCGGCAAGCAGCTCGGCCTCGGCGAGCGGCACCACGTCGTCGATTCGCACGAGCTCGAGGTCCCGGGCTTCGCCGAGAACCCGACTCACCGCTGCGCGATGTGCAAGACCGAGCTGATGGGCGTCGCGCAACCGATCGCCACCGCGCTCGGCAATGCGCCGATCATCCTCGGCACGAACACCGATGACCTCGGCGATGTGCGCCCTGGCATCGCGGCGGCCCGCGAGCGGGGCGCGGCGATGCCGATGGTCGATGTCGGGCTCGCCAAGACCGAGATTCGCGCGTTGTCGAAAGAGCTCGGGCTCTCGACCTGGGACAAGCCGCAGCTCGCGTGCTTGTCGTCGCGGTTTCCGTACGGCACGCAGATCACGCCGGATCGGCTGCGCCGCGTCGACGACTTCGAAGATGGCCTGCGCGCGCTCGGGTTTCGCCAGCTCCGCGTCCGCTTCCACGACACGATCGCGCGGCTCGAGGTCGAGGCCGGTGAGCTAACGCGGATGGTCGAAGCTCGTGAAGAGATCGTCGCGCTCGGCAAGCGGCTCGGCTTCGCCTACGTCGCACTCGATCTCGCCGGCTTTCGTTCGGGTTCGCTCAACGAGGTGCTGGTGCCGTTGAAGCGCCGTTCGCCGTGAAGGCGGTCGCGATCCTGCTCGCGCTCACCGCGATCGGCCACGCCGAGGTTTCCAAGAAGGACCGCGAAGCCGCGACCAAGTCGGGCAAGCACCCTGCCCCGCCAGCGCCGGGCACCAAGCCCGTGCCGCTCGTCAACCTCTTCAACGAGCACACGAACGAATGGCTCGCGGTCGATCCGGCCGCACTGCCGGCGAACAGCGATTACTTCCTGCGCGACCACTACACCAACAAAGCGATCCAGATGGATCCGCGGCTCGTGCCGATCGTCGTCGCCGCAGCGCAGCACTTCGAGATCGGTACGGTGACCATCGTGTCGGCCTTTCGCCACCCGAAGTTCAACCTGATCCTGCGCAAGAAGGGTCATCAGGTCGCCCGCGATAGCCAGCACACCCACGGCAACGCGATCGACTTCTTCCTGCCGACCATCACGACCCCGCAGCTCCAGACCTGGGCGCAAGCGCAGAAGAAGGGCGGCGTCGGGATCTATCTCCAGAGCGGCTTCGTCCACATGGACATCGGCCCCATCCGGTATTGGTCCGGTGACTAGCTGTAGTATCGCTAGATGGGGACATGGGCCTGGGTCGGCCTCGGGGTTTGCTCGTTTCTGCTCCTCGTGCTCGTGCACGATCTCGTTCAGAAGAGTCACTCGATCGTCCGCAACTTCCCGATCGTCGGGCACCTCCGTTACTGGCTCGAAGCGCTCGGTCCCGAGCTGCGCCAGTACATCGTCACGAGTAACGACGAAGAACGGCCGTTCTCGCGCGATCAGCGGCGTTGGATTTACTCGTCGGCAAAGCGCGAGAATAACTACTTCGGGTTCGGCACCGATAACGATATCGAGAAGCCCGGCTATATCCTCGTTCGCCACAGCGCGTTCCCGATCCACACGCCGCATCCCGGCGAGCCTGGCTACGACAGCAACTATCCGCTGCCGTGTATCCGCGTGCTCGGCGGTTATCGCAATCGCAAGCACGCGTTCCGGCCGACCTCGATCGTCAACACCTCGGCGATGAGCTACGGATCTCTTTCGCCGAACGCGGTCGAGGCGATCAACCGCGGCGTCGCCCTCGCGGGCGCGTTACAGAACACTGGCGAAGGCGGCATCTCGGATTATCACCGCAAGGGCGGCGACATCATCTGGCAGATCGGGACCGGCTACTTCGGCTGTCGCGACGCGGCTGGCAAGTTCTCGCTCGAGAAGTTCAACGAATCGATCGGATCGGCGAAGGTCCGAGCGATCGAGATCAAGCTGTCGCAAGGTGCGAAGCCGGGGCTCGGCGGCGTGCTACCGAAAGCGAAGATCACGTCGGAGATCGCAAAGATCCGCGGCATCGGCATGGACCGCGATTGCATCTCGCCCGCCGGTCACAGCGCGTTTCGCGATGTCTCGAGCATGCTCGATTGGATCGAGATGCTCGCCGATGCGACCGGCCTGCCCGTCGGCATCAAGTCGGCGGTCGGCGACCTCGGGTTCTGGCGCGACCTCGCGCGCGCGATCGAGCAGACCAAGCGCGCACCCGATTTTATCACGATCGATGGCGGCGAAGGCGGCACCGGCGCGGCGCCGCTGGTGTTCACCGATCACGTCGCGCTGCCGTTCCGGATCGGCTTCGCGGAGGTCTACCGCACGTTCGCGGAGGTCGGCGTCAACCACCACGTCGTGTTCATCGGCTCGGGTAAGCTCGGCTTCCCCGAGAACGCCCTGATGGCGCTCGGGCTCGGCTGCGACCTGATCAACGTCGCGCGCGAGGCGATGCTCTCGATCGGCTGCATCCAGGCACAGCGCTGCCACACCGGCCACTGCCCGACCGGCGTCGCGACCCAGAACCGGTGGCTGATGCGTGGCCTCGATCCCACGCTGAAGTCCGCCCGGCTCGCGAACTACCTCGCCACGGTACGCAAGGAGCTCACCCACCTCGCCCACGCGTGCGGCGTGGTCCATCCCGCACTCGTGACGCTCGATCAACTCGCGATCATCGGCGGCCCCGACGGCACGCGTTCGGCGCGCGAGGACAGCGGCTACCAGCTGGGCTGGGGCCTGCCGCCCGAGGCCGATGCAGAGGTGGCACGCGCGGCCGTCTCGCCCGCATCGCACGCGGCGTAGCACGCGCCATCAGTGGTCCAAGAAGCGGGCCGAGGCGAGGCGATCGTTGTAGTGTCCGCGCCATGCCCGCGGACGTTCTGGTCTGGCTCGATATGGAGATGACGGGTCTCGATCCCGCAAAAGAGCGGATCATCGAGATGGCGACGATCCTCACCGACGGAAACCTCGTCGAGCTCGCCGTCGGCCCCGACCTCGTCATCCATCAAGCCGACGAGATCCTCGCCGCGATGGATGACTGGAACACCAAGCACCACGGTGGTTCGGGGCTCGTCGATCGCGTCAAGGCGTCGACGGTAAGCGAGGCCGAGGCCGAGGCGCAGACCATCGCGTTCATCAACGCGCATGTCAGCGCGAAAGATCGCCCGGTGCTCGCCGGCAACTCGATCCATCAGGATCGCCGGTTCGTGCGCACGTACATGCCGATCCTCGACGAGCGCCTGCACTACCGGATGGTCGACGTCTCGACCATCAAGGAGCTGTCGCGCCGCTGGTTCCCCGCGGTCACCGCGAAGCAGACCAAGAAGAAAGAGACCCATCGCGCGCTCGACGACATCCGCGAGTCGATCGACGAGCTCCGTTACTACCGTGCGAACGTGTTCTTGCCGGCTACGCCGGTAGCCGGCAAGTCGTAGTCAGCGGCAACTAGCATTTGCATATGTGGGCCCGAACTGCCCGGGGCGGGCATCGGGTTGCTGAGGCGACATGTGGGGCCAGCTCGCGGCGGTCCCGAAGACCTTCACGTCGAAGCTGACGTTGAAGACCGTTGCGAGCACTGCAAGGTGGTCGCCTCGCCCTCATCTAGCGGCGGTGGCGCCACGATCCTCGGTCGCGCCTGCGCGAAGTAGTCCCTCGCGCGCGGACCTTGCTACATTAGTGGGCGGCCATGAAAGACACCCTGGTGATGATCATGGCGGGTGGCAAAGGCTCCCGTCTCGGCCCGCTCACGATCCATCGATCGAAGCCGGGGGTTCCGTTCGCGGGTCGGTACCGGATCATCGACTTCGTCCTGTCGAACTTCATCAACTCCGGCTACCGGAAGATCTATGTGCTCACGCAGTACATGTCTTCGAGCCTGATCAAGCACCTGTCGCGCAACTGGCGGCTGTCGGGGTTCGGCGAGTACATCGAGGTCGTTCCCGCGCAGATGCGGCTCGGTGACTTCTGGTACCGCGGCACCGCGGACGCCGTGTACCAGAATCTCAACCTGGTCAAAGACTCGCGCTCGGATCACGTCGCGATCTTCGGTGGCGATCACATCTACAAGTTCGATGTCGACCAGATGGAGGTCGAGCATCGCGAGCGCGGCGCGGATCTCACCGTCGCGGCGTTCCCGGTGCCGACCGCCGAAGCGAGCGCGTTCGGGATCATCGATTGCGACGCGTCGGGCAGGATCACCGGCTTCATCGAGAAGCCCGAACATCCACCGGAGATGCCGGGCCGTCCGGGTTGGTCGCTGGTCTCGATGGGGAACTACATCTTTCGCCGCGACGTGCTCGAGCGCGTGCTCGGCCATCACGGCAACGGCGGCAAGCAGAGCGGCCACGACTTCGGGCGCGACATCATTCCGCAACTCGTCAACGACGGCGCGAATGTTCGGGTCTACGACTTCGCATCGAACAAGGTCCCTGGCGAGACCGAGGGTCTCGAGCCGTACTGGCGCGATGTCGGCACGATCGATTCCTACTTCACGGCCAACATGGAGCTCCGCGCGCGCGTACCGGCGCTCGATCTCTACAATCGTTCGTGGCGGATCCGCAGCGCGCAACGCGACTACCCGCCCGCCCGCTTCGTCCGCGCCGGCGAAGGCGAAGCCGCATCGCAGGTCGATGACAGCCTCGTGTGTGAGGGCTCGATCGTGGCCTCCGCCTCGATCAAGGACACCGTCCTCGGGTACGACTGCTTCGTGCATGCCGGCGCGACGATCGATCAGTCGCTGATCCTGTCGGGCTGCGACATCGGGCGTGGTGCGCGGTTGAAGCGCGTCATCCTCGACAAGAACTGCAAGATCGAACCGGGCTGCGTGATCGGCGAGGACCCGGCGCTGGATGCGGCGCGGTTCCCGTTCATCACCGAGTCCGGCATCGTCGTCGTCCCGAAGGGCACGCTCGTTCCGGCGAACGGTCCGGTCGTCCTCGCAAACGATGTCGCCGAGCTCCTCGCGAGTGACCCCGATCTCGCGAACAACATGCGCGAGGGCTCGTTCGTCGTGTCGACCCAGAGCCGCCACAGCTACGAGTCGGCCGGGCCGCGCTTCAAGCGTTACGCCGGCGACTGATGGCGATGCGCGCGGTTCACGTCACGAGCGAAGTCGCGCCGTTCGCGCAGTCGGGCGGCCTCGCGGACGTCGTCGCCGGTTTGTCGGCCGCGCTCGCGGAAGGCCACGGCGTCAACGTCGGCGTGATCGTCCCGCTCTACCGCGGCGTCGAAGCCAAGCTCGCGGCCAGAGCGATCACGCTCGATGCTGGCGAACCGATCGTGATCACCGTTGGCCCCCATCGCTTCGAGGCGCGGCTGCGCACCGCGAAGGTCGGCCGCGTGACGTACGGCTTCGTCGACTGCGCAGCGTTGTACGATCGCGGTGGTACGCTGTACGGGCCCGGTGGTGCGGCGGAGTTCACCGACAACCACATCCGGTTCGGCGCACTCGGCAAGGCGGCGGTCGACTACGGTGCGCGGCTCGTCGGTGGCGCGCCCGACGTGCTCCACACCCACGATTGGCAGGGCGCCGCGGCCGCGGTGTACGCACGCGCCGCGAACGCGCAGGTCGCGATCGTCTCGACGATTCACAACCTCGCGTTCCGCGGGATCTTTCCGAAGCACGTGATGACCGAGCTCGGCCTTCCGTGGTCGTACTTCGATGTTCATCACCTCGAGTTCTACGATCAGGTGTGCCTGCTCAAAGGCTGCCTCGCCGCCTCGGATGCGGTGACCACGGTGAGCCCGACCTACGCGCGAGAGATCCTCACGCCGGAGCGCGGCGAGGCGCTCGATGGCTTTCTGCGCTGGGACGTGCGGCGGTTGGTCGGCATCGTCAACGGCATCGACGTTCAGAGCTGGGATCCCGCGACCGATCGCGCGCTGCCGGCGCAGTTCACCGCCGCGAACCTCGCGGGCAAGGCGATCTGTCGCGTTACGGTCGCCGCGGAGCTCGGCCTTGCGCTCGCACCGGACCAGCCGCTGATCGGCGTGATCGCGCGGATGGCGCATCAGAAAGGCATCGACCTTGTCGCCGAGCTCGTGCCCGAGCTCCATCGGTTGAATGCGAAGCTCGTCGTGCTCGGCTCCGGTGAGCCCGAGCTCGAGGATCGGTTTCGCTGGCTCGCGAGCGCGTTCAGCGAGCACCTCGCCGTGCGGATCGGCTTCGATTCGGCGCTCTCGCGCAGGATCTATGCAGGGTGTGATCTGTTCGCGATGCCCTCGCGGTTCGAGCCTTGCGGCCTGGGGCAGCTCTATGCGATGCGCTACGGCACGCTGCCGATCGTGCATGCGGTCGGCGGCTTACGCGACACTGTCAACGATCGCACCGGCGTGCGGTTCGACGATGCGAGCGCGCGAGGGTTGATCGAGGCGACCGAGCGAGCGATCGTGATCGTGCGCGAGCCCACGGTCCTCGCCGAGGCGCGTCAGGCGGCGATGGCCCGCGACTCCTCGTGGACGGCCTCGGCGCTTCAGTACGTGCAGCTCTATCGCTCTTTGCGACCCTAGGTAGGTACACGGACCAAATCCTGGTTTCAGGATGCAACTGGACCGTCCGAACGCCGGATACTATGGGGGGCAAACCGTCCGCCAGTCGGACCCTTGGGTGCCCGTTCCGTCCGCCCCTCGGACCTGCCGTGTCCGCGTGGCGGACGCCGGATGTGACAGTCCTGCACGTTTTGACGCGGCTACGACACCCGTTTCCAGCCCTCTCCACACCCCTGTCAACAACTCCCTCCTAGGCCCGGGTTATTCACACCCTGAACCGGTGCTAAGAGCCCGAATCCTAAGGATCTGAAGAGATCGTTGGGTCCCCTGTGAACAAGTTGTGATCCCGGTGTGCTGGCCCCATCGGGAGCGACGGCCCTTCGACTACTTAGGGGATCGGTCGAACGATATAGTCCCCGCACCTACATGTCCGGATATCAGCCTGCATCCGGACGGGAGTGCCAGGGTCGCTGAGACGCGCTCAGCGTTGAACCCCGCGGTCGGACAGCGGTCGGCTAAACGTGCGGCTTGTGGTCGTCGCTGCCCGCGCGGCTAGCGCTGCCAGCACTACCGCTGCCGAGATCCACAACGCCGCCATCGGTACCGGGCGCGGCCTCTGCGAGCTTTCCAACGCGACACGCTTCGTCGTCCTTCGCTTCGCATGCGCGCGCCAGCAGCTGCTTGCCGCGCTCGACATCCTTCGCGACGCCGATGCCCTGGAGCACCATCAAGCCGAGCAAGCGACATGCGACCGCGTCATCCGGAAGACACGCGCGCTCGAGCCACACCCTCGCCGCGCTCGTCGACTTCGGCAGGCCCTTGCCCTCGAGGTACATCACGCCGAGCTGGCGGCATGCAGTCGGGTCGCCGGAATCACAACCCTGCTTGTAGTGACCGATCGCCTGCTTCCAGCGCGAGCCACCCTTCGCCGAGACCATTGCATCGAGGTCACCGGCGTTCTTGCACGCGAACGCGACGTTCGCCTTGCACGCCTTGTCGAGGAGCACCTCGGCCTTCGCCAGATCCGCCGGCACGCCGCGGCCATCGCGATACATGAGGCCGAGGTTGCGACACGCGAGCTTGAAGCCACCGTCGCACGCCTTCGTGTACGCATCGATCGAGCGCGTGATGTTCTTGTCGATGCCGATGCCCTCGGCGAGGTTCATGCCAAGGTTGTTGCATGCCGACAGGTTGTTTCCGTTGCACGCTTGCCCCATCAGCGCGGTCGCACGACGCGGATCGGGCGACACGCCGGTGCCCTCCTGATACATGACGCCGAGCTTGCGACATGCTTCGAGATCGCCGGCGACGCACTTCTTGTCGAGCGTGCCCGCGACCTCGGCCTGATCGACGATGCCCGCCGCATCGTCGGGCATCGCCGCGGGTTCCTTCTTCTTGCAGCCCGAGACCAGCACGACAAACGCGACGACGATCGCGGCGGACCAGAGCGAACGCGGCATGCGCCGGTGTCGTAGCACTATTGCGTGACGGCCGGGTAGAGCGTTCGTGCATAGGCCGCACTCGCCTCGCGCGCGGCGCTCGGATCGCGCCCGGCCAGCGAGAACGCAGCGATCCCCGCGGCGGCGACGACCACGGCGATCATGAGAGCCTGCCGCGTCGCACCCGCGGCGCGCATCGCGAACCCGACGAGTGCGGCAATCCCGACGACGACGGGCGCGATGCTCGCGAGCCCCTGCACCCCGAGTGCACGCAACACGTTGGGCGCGACCGCGTGATCACCGAGCAACCGAAACATGACCTCGAATACAGGATTCTTGAAATCGGTCCCCGCGCTGTCCGCGGGCCACATCGGCAGGGTCGCCGAGGACAGCGTGTAGATCACCACGCCGATCACCACGAGCCCGCAGGCGAGGCCGAATGCGACGGGCCGCGTCCGCCACTCGGCAAGCGTCGCCGCGACGAGCGGCAGCAGGAAGGGCTGGAGCGCCACGATGTAGCGGGGCCCGACTTCCCAGCCGGCGCGCCAGAACGCTAGCGAGGCGACGAACAGCACGAAGATCACCGCGATCGCCAGCACCGTCGCGACCAGCGCCTGCTCGCCGCGTCGCCACAAGATCACCCCACCCGGCAGCGCGAGCAACCACCACGGCGCGAGCACGACGAAGCCGTTATCGGGGGCGACCATCACGCCGACGAACGCACGCCACGTCGGGTGCGTCATGCCGAGGAACCCCGCGGCGTGATCGCCGGCGAACGTCGTCGAGTAGTTGTAGCCGGTCGCGAACGCGCTGCCGAAGCACGCGTGCTGGTAGAACAGCAAGAACGCGATCGGTGGCACGGCTGCGAGCGTGGCGATCACGAACGGTCGCCACGCGCGTAGCCGGAGCCCGAGATAGATCGCGAGCGGCACCCCGGCGAACGCCGCCTGGTAATCGACGAGCGGCGCCATCCCCGCGAGCAACCCGACCGCGATCATCGTGCGCATGCGGCGGGTGCCATCGGCGACGCCCTCACCGAGGATCCACGCTCCGGCGATGCAGACAGCCGCGAGTTGATGGCCGTAGTAGAGGATCGAATACGTGAACGCCATCGAGCCGAACGCGTAGGCGAACAGCACGAGGCGGCGGGTCGCTGGATCCGGGGCAAACCGCGCCAGGTACCCCCACAACAGCCACGCCAGGAGCAGCGTCGGAACGATGCCGGTCACCACACGACACAGCCACATCGACACCGCGAGGCTCGGTGGGCCACACAGCTTGGCGACCACCGCGTAGACTGGCACGGCGACCAGCGACGAGCCCGGCGCCTTGTTCTGGTAGTAGTGATCGGCGTAGCGCGAGAGATCCGAGGTCTTGCCGTACTGCGCGACGCCATGATCGATCGCGAACGTGCCGTCGTCGACCATCGCCTTGACGAGGTACACGCGCGGAAGCTCGTTCGCGCTCTGGAGCTTCGGGTAGTACGGAAACAGATAGAGGTACGCGGCCGCGATCGCGACGAGCCAGTAGCGGCTGAGGGACGGAGGCGCGTCGGGCACGTGAACCTCGAACGTGATACCACCAGAGGGACGTTGCATGGCTAGTCGCTATCGTTCGTATGCCATCGCGAGGCGCGCCGATACGAGCCGCGCGATCGCGATGGTCACCGGCGGAGTCGCGGTGTTCGCGCCGATCGAAGCGGTGCTCGCAACGATCTTCTATAGTGGACCGATCGATGCGGGTAGCCTCGCGCGCTACGTCCCGATCGTCTTCACGCTGTCGCTGTGGTTGTGGCTGATCCTCCGGATCCTGCTCGCACGCACGATGCGGACGATGCGCTGGCTGCGCGGTCAGATCGATCCGGCGGCCCTGACCGCCGAGGGCTGGTTCGTCGCTGGCACGCTCGACGAGGGCGTGCGCCCGAACGTGCCGCTGCTGTGGGCGCTGCTCGCGACGACCGGAGTCTACGGCGCGATCGTCGCGAAGATCGCCCTGTGGGCCGATCACTACAAAGAACCGCAGCTTCGCGCGATGGTGATCGCGGCGCTCGCGGTCGGCGCGGTGGTGATCGCGCGCGAGACCCTGCCCTACTTTCAGGTCGCGACCCGGACCGCCGCGCGGGTGCTCGCGCCGATCTTGCGTGGCGCGAACCCGCTCGGCCGGTGGCGTGCCGCCGGCATCACATTCGCCGCTGGGACCGCAGGTGCGCTGGTCGCGCTGGCGACGCTGTTCCCGCAGAGCCGTGCGGACCTCCCGGTCCGCAACGTCGTCTCGGTCGTCACGCTCGCGTTCGGCATGGGCCTCGGCGCGTACTGGCACGCACACGCAAAGCCGCGCGTGCGGTCGCGCGGCCGTGGCATCGCGCTCGCGCTCGCGAGCTTCGCGATCATGATGATGACGCTGCTCCGCTGGGGCAGCGATCCAGCCGCGCGCTTCATCGCGCTCACCGGCTCGCCGACGTTCGAGAAGCTCAACGATTCGATCCGGTTCGCCACCGATCTCGATCGCGATGGCTACGGGTCGCTGATGGGCGAGAACGATTGCGCTCCGTTCGACGCCGCGATCCACCCGGGCGCGATCGATATTCCCGATGACGGCATCGATCAAAACTGCGATGGCCACGACTTCTCGATGAAGTCCCTGCCAGTACCGACGGGTCCGACGTTGCCGGTGCCACCGCAGTTCAAGAAGGACTGGAACTTCTTGTTCATCACGGTCGATACGCTGCGCTACGACCACACCACGTTCGGTGGCTACGCGAAGAGCGCGAAGGCGCGCGACACCACGCCGAGGCTCGCCGACCTCGTGACGCGGTCGACCTCGTTCACGTTCACGAATGCACCGTCGGCGGGCACGATGGCCTCGATCCCCGCGATCATCACGTCGAAGTACTTCCACTCGGGCATCGCGCTCGACGAGAACATGCCGGCGGGCAGCCCTCCGAAGCTCAAGCCCGAGAACACGCTGCTCACCGAGATCATGAAGCGCGGTGGCTATCGCACCGGCGTGATCGCGTCGCACGAGTACTGGAATGACTGGGGCATGGACCAAGGGGTGGACGACTACGACAACTCGATCGGCAAGATCCCGGATCCGTTCCGGATCGCCGCTGACAGGGTCACCGATCACGCGCTCGCGTGGATCTCGCGCGAGCAAGGCCACAAGTGGTTCTTGTGGGCGCACTACATCGATCCGCACGGCCGCTATGTCGCGCATCCCGACGTCGTCGATTACGGCTCGAGCGAACCGGATCTCTACGACGCCGAGATCAAGTGGACCGATCAACAGCTCGGCCGCCTGTTCGACGAGCTCCAGCGCCTGCCGAGCACCCCGAACACGATCATCGTGCTCACCAGCGATCACGGCGACTCGATGGGCGAGCACACCGTGCCGGTCGGCACGCATGGCACGGCGCTCTATCGCGAGCTCCAGCACGTGCCGATGATCTTCTACATCCCCGACAACGCGCCGCACCTGATCGGTGGCGCGACCACGAACCTCGATATCGTGCCGACGATCGCCGAGCTCGCCGGCATCGACGTCAAGGACCTCTCGTTCGAGGGCCGCAGCGAGGTGCCGGCGCTGTTCTACGGCAAAGAAGATCACGATCGTATCGTATTCGCCGAGACCAACGCACCCGCGCCGCAGCGCGCCGCGATCTCCGAGACCTGGAAGCTGATCTACTACATGCAGTCGAACCTCTACGAGCTGTTCGATCTCGAGGCCGATCCGTGGGAGCACGCGAACCTCGCCTCGAAGCATCCGCCGCAGTACGACGTGATGAAGAACGCGCTGGACGGCTGGCTCGAGCGCGTCGTGTACTCGCGTGATGCGACGTTCAACCAGCAGACCGAACGCATGAAGGACTACGTCGTGGCGTCGCCTCATCCGACCGTCACGACGACCGACCAGAGCCTCGATCATGGCAAGCTCCAGATCCTCGGCATCGACGCCGACGGCAAGCCGCTCACCCCGGGCGGCAAGGCCGACATCCACGTGTTCTTCCAGGTCAGCGAGCGCACACAGATCGGCTACAAGTTCCTGCTCGCGATCTGGGAGATCGATCCGGCAACGCACAAGCCGACCGATGCCGCGCCAGTCGGCATCCAGCGCTCGCCGCTCCGCGCGACCGGCGACGGGTTCTTCGCCAGCGATCGCTGGCGCGAGCACGAGTTCGTTCGCGAGCACTTCTCGATGACCATCCCGGCGAGCTGGAAAGGCGCGATCGCGGTCGGCCTGGTCGCCAGCGACGGTACCGGCGCGAAGGCCCCAGCCACCGGCGCGGCCCCCGCGAACGACCCGAACCTCATGGTTCTCGGCACCTTGCCGCTCGTCCCGGGCCAACCCAGCTCCCAAAGCTCGGGAAGCTCGGGTTCGTCGGGGCCGTAAAACGAACTGAGGTAAGATCGACGTATGAACCGGCCCCGCCCCGTCTACGGGCTCGAAAGCATGTTCGCCGAGCAGATTCACACTGCCGAGGCGGAGTCGAGCAAGGTCTACGAGGCGTTGATCGGCGTGGTCACCGACAACAAGGATCCGTCCAAGCTCGGCCGCGTGAAGGTCAAGCTGCCGATCCTGTCCGAGCAGGACGCCACGAACTGGGCGCCGGTCGTGATGGTCGGTGCCGGTAAGAACCGCGGCTGGTTCTTCATTCCCGAGCCCGATGACGAAGTCCTCGTGGTGTTCGAGCACGGTGATCTCAATCGCCCGCTGGTGATCGGCTCGCTGTGGAACGGCAAGGACGGCCCGCCCGGTGACAACAAGAACGGCAAGAACGACGGCCGCATGATCAAGTCGCGCGCCGGTTCGAAGGTCTCGTTCGACGACGGTCCCAACCCGAACATCGTGCTCGAGGACGGTAGCGGCAAGGGCCGGATCACCCTCGACACCAAGAACAACAAGATCACGATCGAGTCGCTCGAAGGCGACGTGTGCTTTCAGTCACCGACGGGCGACATGACGATCATCGCGAAGTCGATGGCGCTCGAAGCCAAGGAGAGCATCGAGATCCACGCCGGTAGCACGATGTCGTGGGGCAGCGATCAGAGCGTGAAGATCAATGGCTCGCAGGGCGTGACCACGTCCGGCTCGACCTCGAATCCGAACTGCGGCAACTCCTCGAGCCCTGGGGCCCCCACGTCGGATCCGGCCGACATCGCCGATCCGTACGGCTGCTAGCTCGCGCCGACCTATTGGCTCATCTCGTACTTGTCGCCGACCACGCCCGGCGGCCTGGGGCCGTGGAGCTCTTTGACCGGCGGCGCCTTCGCGTTCGGATCCTTGTTAGTACCGCGGCGGACGTACTCGGTCACCGGCTTGTAGTTGACCGTCCACTTCTGTTCGCGGACCTGCTTGCCACCGACGTAGAACCGGCGATAGCGCATCATCTTGTAGCCATCGAAGCCGCCCTGATCGAGCGAGGTCAGGCCATCGGGCATCTCGTCGTCGATGCGCTCCTCGGTGTTGAACGGAGTCTCCTCGAGGATCTCGCGTGCGAACGTGATCTTGTCGAACGGGCGCTGCTTGCCGAGAACCTCGACGACCGCCTCGCCATTCGCGACGCGATACGCGAGCGCGACCGGGAACTCGTACGGGTTCTTGAGCACCAGGTCGGTGTCGGGCCACACGACCGTCGCGTCGAAGCCGAGCGGCGTATAGGTGCTCGGGCGCGAGTGGTTCGTGGTTTTCGGAATGTCGAGTCCCGCGAAGAAGGCGGCACCGAACAGCGTCGTCGAGATCTGGCAGGTGCCACCCGCGAGGCCATCGACCATCTCGCCCGCGTTGATCACGTGCGCGATCTTGTAGCCCTCTTTTTCAGAGCGCTCGCCGACGTGCTGGTTGAACGACCACTCCTCGTGGGGCTTCACCACGGTGCCGTTGATCTTCGAGGCTGCGAGCTTCAGGTTGAAGTTGCGATCGCGATCGCCGACCGAGAAGTGAGTCACGTAGTGACCCATGACTTGCGAGATATCGTCGATGCCGATGCCCGCCTTGGTCACGCGCGCCGGCACGCCGACGGTGGCGAGCTCGAGGGCGGTGGAGCCTTCACGCGCGGCTGCTTCGATGTGCCCCATGGAGGCCCACAGGTCGATCGCCTTACCTGGGGTATCGGCGTGGATCTCGTGCGCCTCGAGATCGAGGAAGGCATCGAGCGCGGCCATGTCGAAGTGCTGCTTGAGATCGCCGAGCGCCTTCGCCGCCTTGTCGCGATCGATGCGGACCGGGATCGAGCCCTTCTTGGCGAGGGCGGCGATGTCGGCCGCTGTGTCGGCGGGACCACCTCGGCCGACTTCCTCGGGATCGACTGCGACGCCGAGCTCGGCAAGGGTCCGCGTGGTGACGGCGGTCTTGCCACCGAGCATGATCGCGAGTGGTGTGGCGAGATAGGCCGCGAGCGCCTTGCCACCGGTCGTGACCTTGGCGCCCTCGGTCTGCGTCGCGGCAGGGAGCGTGGCGGCACCGGCGACGCTGCGGCTCGAGACCGCGTAGTACGCAGCGGTGAGCCCTCCAGCCGCGACGAGCATGCCGCCTGCGCAACCCATGAGGAGGGTGCCGCGTTGCTTGACTCGAGTGCCTTGCGCCATCTGTTCTGTTCTTATCACGCTCAGCGTCCAGAGCTTATTTCCCGTGCTAGCCTCGGGACGTGAGCTCGCTTGTTCAGCGGAACAAGGTGGTTTCCAAGCGGAAAGGTGCGATGGCAGCTGCCACCGGCGCTATTGGAGCTGCCGTGATCGTCGCAGGGGCACCTGTCATCGGCGCGCTAGGCCTGGTCGGCGCGGCTTACCTCGCCTGGGACTGGGTCTCGTTCCGGATGAAGAACGGCATGCGCTTCTAGCGATACTCTCGGGGCGGTGACAGAGAGTTTCGCAGAAGGCCTCCTCGGAGTCGTCCTGGACGGACGCTACCGGCTCGATGCCCTGCTCGGCGAAGGCGGCATGGGTGCGGTGTTTCGAGCCCACCACCTTGCGATGGATCGCAGGGTCGCCATCAAGCTGCTCAAGCCGCATCTGACCCAGGATCACACGGCGCTCGAGCGGTTCGCCCGCGAGGCGCGCTCGACCATGAAGGTCGAGTCGGAGCACGCGGTCAAGGTGCTCGATTTCGGCGTCACGCCGCACGACGACTACTACATGGTCCTCGAGTACCTCGACGGGCGCACCGTGCAGCGCGAACTCGATGTCGACGGTGCGTTCACGCCCGAGCGCGTGTTGCACATCGCGAAGCAAGCGCTGCACGCGCTCGGCGCCGCTCATCGCACGGGCTTGATCCATCGCGACATCAAGCCCGATAACTTGCTGCTGATGAAGGTCGGCGACGATGCCGACTACACCAAGGTCCTCGATTTTGGCGTCGCGAAGTTGATGGAGGGTGCCGCGAAGTCGTCACGCTCCGCGCTATCGCTGACCCAGGCCGGGATGGCGTTCGGGACGCCGGAGTTCATGTCGCCCGAGCAGGCGTGTGGTCAGCCGCTCGATCCGCGCAGCGACATCTATTCGGTCGCAGCGACGATGTTCGCGATGCTCACCGGCTGCGGGATGTACCAGGCCGGCAGTGCGATCGAGTGGTTGACCGCGCACGCCCGCCAGCCGGCGCCGCATCTCACCGACGGCAAACCTGAGCTCGCGGCGCACACCGAGCTAGACGCGTTGCTGCAGCGTTGCTTCGCGAAGAATCCGGAGCACCGCCCGCAGGATGCGGATGCCTTGATCCGAGAGATCGAAGCGGTCGAGCGGGGGGAGGCGGTCGAGCCGCGTGAAGTGATCGACGTGATCGAAGCGCCACGGCCGGCGCGCCCGAAGCTCGCGGCGACGTTCTCTCCGTCGAGCTTTATCCCTGCCCTCGCGCCTGTCGCGCCTGTCGCGCCTGCGGCGCACGCGCCCTCACCGATCACGAGCGAGACCGACGAACTCCACGTGCCGGCTGGACGCGGACGGTGGCTCGTCGTCGGTGCGCTCGCGATCGCGGCCTCGATCATCGTCGTGATCGTGCTCGCGACGAACCGCTCGCCATCCGCGCGCGCCGGCAAGCCCGTGACCGATGCGGCGCAGATCGCGGTCGTACCGCTCGTGCAGCCGGTCGATACGGGGAGCGTCGTCGTCGTCGACGCGGTCGCCGCCCCACGGCCGGTCGTTCCTCACGTGGCCAAGCCGAAGCCCGAAGCGAACCCCGAGATCGAGCAGCACATCGTCGCCGCGCTCGCCGCCCAGAAGAAGGGCAACCACCTGACCCAGGTCACGCAGGCCCACGCCGCGGTCCTCCTCGATCCGAAGAACATGCGTGCGGTCCTGCTCCTGGCCGACGGCCTGCTTGCCGAAGGCGATCTCGACCACGGATGCAAGTACTTACGGGAGCTGGCGCGCAACCCGGTCGCGATTCAACGGATGCGGTCCGCGAGCTGCCCAGTCGATTGAACTCGCAGGGATCGCCCCGTAAGCTAGCGGTCCAACATGACGGGCGCAGCCTCGGGAAATCAGGCGCAATTTGCGCCGCGGCTCAGCGCCGGTGTGCAACTCGGTGAGTACGTGCTCGGCCAGCCCTTGTGGCCGCTGCGGATCGCCGATGCATATCGAGCCAATGGACCCAGAGGCGCATCGACGGTCTACGTGATCCACGCGGCGATCGCGGCCGATCCGGCGGTGCGTGATCAGATCATCGCCGGTACGCGTATCGCGGCTGCATTGCCCGAGCACAAGCACCTCGTGCGCACGCTCGCGGCAGGTCTCACCGGCGACATCCTGTGGATCGCGACCGAGGAAGTCGATGGCTCGCTCGTGCGCGACATGCTCGCCAAAAAGCGCCAGGCCGGCACGGCGGGCTTCGGTGCGCGCGGCACGGGCAACCTCGTGACCGGCGTGAGTCAGGCGCTCGGCGAGATCCAGCACGGCGCGCTGTCGTCGGAGAGCGTCGTCGTCAGCCGCAACGGTCGCGTGCGGGTCGCGGATCTCGCGCTCGGTACGGGCACGATCGCGGCGATGCGCGCGGGTCACGTGGCCTGGCAAAATTCGGTCGCTCCGGAGATCCAGGCCGGCGCGGCACTCGATAGCTACGCCGATGTCTACGCGGTCGGCGCGCTACTCTACGAAGCGCTCGTCGGTAGCTCGCTCGAACGTGGGGGGCCGCGCCCGAGCGATGTCGTGCCCGGTACGAACACCCAGATCGACGAGATCGTGGCGCGCGCGTGCCACAAGGATCGCGACAAGCGGTTCGGTCGCGTCGACGTGCTCGGCGAGGTCGTGAGCGAAGCGCTCGGCAAAGGCGGCGCGATGCAGACCACCGCGGTGCCCACGCTCGAGCGAGGGCTCACGCTCGAACAACACGTCGCGCGCACGTCGTCGCTGGCCGATGGGCTCTCGCCGCTCGCGCGTGGCGCGATGCCGGTCGGTGCGCTCGCCGAAGCGGCCGGCGAGCCTTCCCCCGCGGCCTCCGGCAACATCGTCGTCGATCGCGCGCTCGCGGCCGCGCTCAGCGACACCGCCGAGAAGTGGTTGATCTCGAAGGGCCGCCTCGATTACGGGCCGTTCTCACTCGCCGAGGTCGTCAAGCAGATCGACAAGGGCGACATCGTCGCCGGCAACATCATCATGGACAAGGACACCGGTGCGCGCAGCGACGTCGGTTCGCACCCGCTGCTCGGCCCGATGGTCGATGCGGCGAAGGCGCGGCTCGATGATCAGCGGCGCGCGCAGGCCGAGGTCAAAGTTCAGGGCAAAGAGAAGACCCGCAGCGCACTGCTCTACGCGATCATCGTGGTCGGCGTGATCGGTGCAGGCGTCGCTGCCTACTTGATCTTCAATGCGATGCGCGGCGACGACAAGAGCAAGCTCGTCGCGGGCGTCTCGAAGCTCGATGGCGCGAAGCTCAACGTCACGGTGTCGATGCCCAAGGTGCCGCCTGCGACGAAGCACAAGGCCGGCGGCGGCCATCACGGCGGCGGCGGTGGACCTGGAGGCGCGAACGCCGGCGAGAACCTCGCGCTCGACCTCTCGGATGATTCCGACGAGACCGAGACGCTCGGCATGGACAAGGTCTACGCGGTGTACTCCTCGCACGGCGCGCAGCTCGGCGGATGCTTGCAGTCGACCGGCTCGTCGGCGGCCACCATCGCGATCATCATCGATGGTCCGTCAGGTCACGTCACGTTCGTGAAGGTCAACAACCAGGCCTCTGGCGCGCTCTATAGCTGCATCAGTCGCCAGATGCGCGGCATGAACTTCCCGGCGATCCACGGCCCGCGCACGCGCGCCGAGTTCGACATCAACCTGTGAGCGCTCCGGCAGCCTCTGGCGCTCCGCGAGCCGCGCTCGCCCACGTGATCGCGCGGCGGCCGCATGTGGTGTGGTGGGCGTCGCTGATCATGGCGGTCGGCTTCGCGCTCGTGACGCTGCCGGTGCTCACCGCCGATCGCTGGATCGCGGCGCTCGGCGGTGCCCGCATCTCGAAGGGCGAGCCGGCGCTGATCACCGTGCGCGTGCCGCCGTTCTTCGGCGGCGACACCGAGGTCGGCGAGATCGCGCCTCACGAGTGGCAACCGAGCAGCGTGCTGATCGCGCGTGGCGATGTCGCGCGTGGCGACGATGTCGCGCGCGCCGAACAGCTCGCGGCGAGCACGCCTCGCGGCGCCCTGCCCTACGTCGCCTTGTTCCTCGTGATCGCGGTGTTCGCGGGCTTGTTCTCGTATCACGTTCGTCGCACCGCGCGCGGTCGGCTGCTGCGCGTCCAGATCGTGAACCTCGCACTCGTCGCGATCCTCGTCGTGATCGTGAAGATCGCGATGCTGGTAACACCCTCGAACATCCTGGTCGTCCCGGTCGCGGTGCTCGCGCTGGTCCCGACCTTGGTCGTGGATCGGATCGTCGGGCTCGCGACCGGCACGCTCGCGGCGCTGCTCGTGGCGTTGTGCGTGCCGTTCGATGTCGGTGTCGCGCTGCTGTTGCTCGTCCAGGCCGCGATCGCAGGCTTGATGATCGCGGAGCGCCCGAAGCGGCGGCTGAAGTCATTGCTCGTCGCAGGCGGTACCGCGACCGTGCTCACCGCGCTGACCTATCCGGTGCTCCAGTACCTCACGTCCGGTCATGTGCCGTTCGGCGAGCTCGCGGAGCCGACGCGTTCGGCCTGGGTCGCCACCACGCTCGGACCGGTGATCGCGACCGTCCTCGCGGGCGTGCTCGTGCCGATCTATCAGTTGCTCGTTGGCGAGATCACGGAGCGTAAGCTGATCGAGCTCGAGGACCTGTCGCAGCCGCTGCTCAAGCAGATCGCCGAGAAGGCGCCGGGCTCGTGGCAACACAGCCTGATGATGGCAAACATGGCGGAGCTCGCGGCGAACGCGATCGGCGCGAACGGTCGGCTCGTCCGCGTCGGCGCGTACTATCACGATCTCGGCAAATCGCTCGCACCGAAGTACTTCGTCGAGAACCTCGAGCCCGGCGAGACCTCGCCGCACGACAAGCTCGCTCCCGAGGCCTCGTGCGATGCGATCTTCGCGCACGTCACCGAAGGCATCGTGGCCGCGCGCAAGGCCGGCTTGCACGAGCGCGTGATCGACTTCATGCACATGCACCACGGCAACGGGGTGCTCGAATACTTCTGGGGCAAGTGCCAGATCGAGGGCAATCCGAAGCGCCTCTCCGTCGAGGCGTTTCGCTATCCCGGCGTGCCGCCGCAGACCCGCGAGACCGCGATCCTCGCGATCTGCGATGCGGTCGAAGCGGCGTCGCGCACGATCAAGAAAGCGGACCCGAAGGCGCCGAGCGCGATCGATGTGCTCGTCCAGCGCATCGTGTACGGCAAGCTCGATCTCGGCCAGCTCGACGAATCGGGCCTGGCCATGGGCGACTTGCGCCGGATCACCGACTCGCTCCGAGCGACCCTCAAACACGCGAACCACGGCCGTGGCGACGCTCCGGTGCTGTTCGCGACTGCGGGCTCGACACTGCCGCTCGACTCGCTCGATCGCTCGGGCACGCCCGATGCGATTCGATCTGCGAAGAGCGAAGCGAAGATCGTCGGAGAGACCGAAGAGACCGAAGAGACCGGAGCGACCGGAGCGACCGAGGGCCTCGGCGCGACGCCGAAGCTGCGTCGCGTGCCTGCCAGCGAGCCCGCCAACGTCACCGGGCCGCAACCGCGGATCACCGGACCGCAGGCGACGCTGAACAACGAGCTCGCGAACAGCGCGACCTCACCGATCCCGTTGCTCGAGAAGAAGCGAGACCACTTGACCGGGCGCGAATCGACGCAGCCCCTCGATGCCGCACCGCTTGTCGGGGGGGCGGCCCTCACGCGCGATTCGGCGCGCGAGATCGCCGTCACCGGTCGCGTGACGCGCGCGTCGCAGCCGGATCTCGGTGCGACCCTGGCGGCCGAAGGTGACGAGAGCCGAAGCTCGCGCGATTCGCGCCGCGAGGCGGCTCGATTGGCGATGGCGCAGCGCTACGCGATCGAGCCCGGTGCATCGCGCGATTCCGGCAACCTCACCAAGCAGTTCGATCGCGATAACGCCGAGACTGATCGAGCGATCGAGCCGCCCAAGCCATCGGATCCGATGGCGTCGCGCGATGGCTCGGCCCGCCCGCCGAGGTCGAAGCCGAGCGACGGAGATGAAGCGCCGGGCGACGCGCGGACACGTGCGAACAAGCGCACGAATGAACCGAACAGCCGCCGCTCGTCGGGCGACTTCGTCGACCAGATGGTGATGCAGCCGCTCGGATCCGAGGATACGGGCAGGCATCGCAAGGCTTCCGCCGCGCCGGACTCGAGCAAGGAATCGGATCAGTTTGCGGCCGAGGCAGCGCGTGCGCTCGTGATCGCGGCGCCGGATCTAGACGTGCTTCCGCCTGTCGTTGCGCCGGAACGCGCACGCACCGAGAGCTCGGCACCCGCGATCCGCAAGCGTGCCGCGACGATTCCGCCGACCCCCGAGCTGCTGCGGCCGCCGACCGTGCAGTCGCCGCGTCGCGCGCCGATCGTGCAGCCCCTGTCGCGGCCGCCCACTGCGCCACCTCCGGATCTCGAACGAGCGCTCGGCAGGACGCTGTTCGGTGGCGCGCCCGAGCTACGTCCCCCGGCGAAGCTCGCGCGCGACGACGATGCCGCGACGACGATGCCCTCGATGCCCGTGGTCGATCCCGAAAATCTCGCGGCCGTGAGCGACTTCAACCGCTCTCGCAGTGATGCCGCGGTGACGAAACCGCATCCCAAACAACCGGCTGTCGAATTCGACAGCTCGACCGCGATGACCGCGATGCCCGCGATGCCCGCGACGCCACGCTCGGCTCGCGGCAACGCCGAGGAGGCCGAGGCCGACCCCGAGTCCGGTGACGATACGCGCCCCGCACTCCAGCTCCCGCTGCCGGCGCCGTCGATGTCCGATCCGTCGATCGATCTCGGCGACCTCATCACGCCACCGGCGCCGCGCCCCGATAAGCGGATCGATGGGCGGATCGATAAGCGCCCCGAGCAACCCGCGACGAGCGAAGGCCCGACCACCTGGGCGCGCGGGCTCGCAGCGCGGATCGATGCGAGCGGCGACGAGTTTAGCCAGGACACGCCCGCTCGACCGCCCACCCGCGGCGAGCTCCAGGCGAGCAGTGACGTGGCGCCTGATACGACGCGCCAGCAATCGATCGAAGAGATCGAGAAGCTGCAGCGCAGCCCGATCGCGCGGCGCTCGTCGGAGGAGCTCGAGTTCACGCGCCGCGGCCCCTACCCGACCTCCGAGATTCGCGAAGAGGACATCGAGGCCGCGATCGAGCTCGCGCCGTCCGCACGACGCACGGGTGCGATTCCGATCGGCATCGCGAAGAAGAAGCCGCCGACCGAATGAGGCCTTCCGGTGGGCCTTCCGGTGGGATCGTGGTCGCATGCATGCTCGCGAGCTGCGCGAGCCCGCAGCATCCAGCGGAGCCCGCGCCGGACGTCCGCGCCGAAGTGCGCGATGCCGAGACCGCCGAGAAAGAGCGGCAGCACGAGGTCGCCCGCACGAAGTACGAGCGCGCCATCACCGATGCCAGGGATCCCGAGTCCGCAGGCTACGTGCGCGGTCGCTACGGCGAGACACTCGCGACCTGGGGCGAATATAAGGCCGCGATCGCGCAACTCGAAGCTTCGGTCGCCGCCTACCCGAACGACCCGGCGCCGTGGCACGACCTCGGCGTGATCCGCGAGCACGAGGACGACTCGCCCGGTGCGATCATCGCGCTCGAGCACGCGGTCATGCTCGCGAAGACCGATTGGCGGCCTCGGCTCGCGATCGCGGCGCTGCGCTGGAAGCTCGCCGGGCATTGTTTCAAGCAACCGGGGCGCGATTGCTCGCGCGAGGTCGCAGCGACGAAGGCCGAGTACGAGGCGATGCTCGAGCTCGACCTCCCGGATCGGCTTCGCACCAAGGTCAGCTGGGCGCTCGATCAGCTCGCGCTCCCTCGTGCAGGCACCGCGCCGGCCCCCGAACCAGCGGCACCTCCGCCAACCCCGTGACATACTCGTCGCGATGATCCGGTTGCGCGTCGCCCTCGGCCTTTTGCTGCTCGGCAGCACCGCCCACGCCGACAAGTTCAACTGGGAGGGCCAAGTCGAAGTCGACGCCGCCGACCTCTCGTCCTCCGACGACAAGAAGCGGATGGACGCGGTTCGCCTGCTCGCGATGGACGACATCCATCTGAGCCAACCATTCCTGCTCGTGGCGCTCGCCGACAAAGATCTCGCGGTGCGCAGTGAAGCCGCCAAGGCGCTCGGGCTCGGTGCCGCGGCCGCGGCCGTGCCCCCGATGATCGAGTGGCTCGCAGATTCCGACCCCCGGGTCCGCGCGATCGCGGCCGAGGCGCTCGGTGATATCGGCGGCCTGCAAGCGACCCAGGCGCTGACCCGGACGCTCGGCGACGCGGATCCGGCGGTCCGCCAGCGCGCCGTGAAGGCACTCGGCAAGATCGGGATGCGTGGCAATGCGGCGGTCGTGGCGGCGCTGATCCCGCGCCTCGAGGACGACAAGTCCGATGTCCGGCGCGAGACCGTCGACCAACTCGAGCAGCTCGGCGACCGGCGCGCGGTGATCCCACTGGTCTCGCGGTTCAACGATACGTCGCGCGATGTCGTGAAGTCCGCGGTGCGTGCGGTCGGTAGGCTCGGCGATCGCTCGGCGGTGCCCGCGCTGATCCGGTTGATGAATGACACCGACGAGAACGTCCGCACGAGTGCGGTCGGATCGCTCGGTCAGCTCGGCGCGGTCGAGGCGATCGATGCGCTGACCGAACAGCTCGGCGCGGGCGTGATGGATACGTTCCGCGGCAAGGTCGCGTACGCGCTCGGTCAGATCGCAGCGTCGCCCGGGGCCGGCAAGCCCGGCGAAGATGCGATGCGCGTGCTCGTCGAGAGCCTCGCGTTCGCGCAAAGCCGCAACCAGGCCAAAGAAGCGCTGCGCGTCGCTGGCAAGGCCGCGGTGCCGGCGCTGGTCGCACATCTCGGTGGGCGGATCAAAGGTGATCCGACCTCGGCGGTGATCCTGCTCGCCGACAATGGCGATGCACGTGCGACCGCCGCGCTGACCGCAGAGCTCGAGCGCGGTCGCGTCGCGATGCCGCTCGTGTTGAAGGCGCTCGGCGCCACCCACGATCCGGACGCCCTGGTGCCGGTGCTCGGCGCGGTCTCGAACAAGGATGCCGCGATCCGGATCGCGGCGATGGAAGCCCTGCGCCCGTTGCTCGGCAACGATGCACGTGCCGGCGACGTGCTGATCGAGCGCCTCGGCGACGACGATCTCGAAGTGCGGATCCTCGCGGTGGAGGACCTCGGCACGCTGCAGATCGCGACCGCGGCGCCGACACTGATCGGCCTTGCCGGTCCCGGCAACCCCACCCGCCTGCGCCTCGCTTCGATCGACGCGATCGGCGAGATCGGGGCGACGCATCCCTCGCCCGCCACCGCGAAGCTGCTGGTCGACGTGTTGCGCGAAGGCCCGACCGAGCTCCATCTCTCGGCGGCCGCGGCACTCGCGCGGACCTCCGATCCGAGCGCGATCGGTGCGCTGATCAACCTCGCCGAGACCGATCGCGGGCCGACGCGCCACGAAGTCGTGCGCGCGCTCGGCGGCACGCTGCGCGGCCATCCCGATCCGCATGGTCGCAAGACGCTGCGTATGCTCGCGCAGGACGCGAACGTGAAGGTCGCGGTCGCCGCGATCGCAGGGCTCGCTGCTGCGGGTGATGTCAGCGACGCGCCGTTCTTACGCTCGCTCGTCGTCGAGGCAGCGGCCGATCGCAGGCGCTCGGCCGCATGGGCGCTCGGCGAGCTCCACGACACCGGCTCGATCGCGACGCTGCTCGACGTGCTCGGCATTCATGACGATCGCCTCGTCGGCGAGGCTGCGTGGGCGCTCGGCGAGATCGCAGCGAGTGCACCGACGAAGATCGAGGTTGCGAAGCTGTTCGAACGGTTCACGTTCCTCGCGAGCAAGGGCAGCTGGGCCGCCGCGATCGACGGCAGTGCCGCGCTCGCACGGACGCTGTGGGCCGTGCCTCGCGAGGTGCGCACGAGCCAGCGCGCGAACCTCGTGAAGCTCGCGTTTCACAAGTCGCGGCTCGTGCGGATCAATGTCGCGCTCGCGCTTTCGAGCCTGACCGGCGACGACGACGCTGCCAAGACGCTGATCCAGCTGCTTGATGATGCGAGCCCGCACGTTCGCGCGGCTGCGGCCGATGGACTTGCGCGCCTCGCGGCGGGCGCCCTGAAGCCGGCGATCGGCGCGGCCCTCGAGGCCGCTGCGAAAGCCGAACCCGATCCGGATCGGAAAGCGCGGTTCCAGGCGGACCTCGCGAAGGCGCCGGCGCCGGTCGTGCGCAGCGAGTGGCGCAACCTCTACGTCGTCGATGTCGGTGCCGACGATGCACGCGTCCGCCAGGAGCCATTCTTCGTGCACGGCGACGATGGTGTCGTGTGGGCGAGCTACACCGACGCGCGCGGCGAGCTCACGAGCGAACACATGCCGCCGAACATCGGGCCTGGCAACGTGTGGTCGGCCAGCCGAGAGTCCGAATACTAGCCTGTAATAGGCTCGCAGATCGATCAGCGATCACGCAGCGCGCTTGATACCGTAGTCGCGCGCCGCAAACCCGGAGAGCTCGGTCTCGAGCACGCGACGCGCGCGGAACAGGCGTGACATCACGGTACCGATGGGCACGTGCAGCGCATCAGCGATGTCCTTGTACTTCTCGCCCTGGAGATCCGCGCGCTCGACGACGTCGCGATAGTCGGCACCGAGGTGACCGAGTGCGTCGTGCACTTCATCCGAGAGCTCGTCTTCGACGAGAGCCACTTCGATATCGTCGGTGCGATCTTGATCGCGACCGTAGAGGGCGATCAGCGCATCGCCCGGGCGCTCGGACGCGAACTTCTGATGACGACGTCGCTTGCGATAGCCATTGATGAACGAGTTGGTCAGGATGCGGAACAACCACGCGCGGAGATTCGAGCCCAGCTCGAAGCTCGTCCACGCGCACATCGCGCGCATCAGCGTCTCCTGCACGAGGTCCTTCGCCATATCGGGGTCGCGGCAGATCCGCATCGCGACGCCATAGAGCTCGGCCTGGTGCGGCATGCACGCGAGCGTGAACGCCGCATGCGGGTCGGCCTTGACCACGGTCTTGCTCGAGCCTTCCGCCCGGACCGACCGCGGCGCGGTCACCTGTGGGCGAACGATGCGAGACGAAGCTGGGACGCTGCTGGGCTTGGCCGAAGTGCGCGACATGCGAGGCTGTTAAGCAGCCGACGTGCCACGCATAAGTGGCTGTAAACAATTGCGTTAAGATCGATCGCGGGTGCCGGGACACGGCGTGTGTCTCAACCCAGACGCGGGATCTTTGCGAGTATTCCCGCAACTCCCATGGGAAGGTCCGACGAGATCATGCCGCGCTCGCCATGTAGGACCGCCAGCGCATCTCCAGCGCGGCCGTGCACATACACGCCGGCACGCGCAGCGTCACTCGCCGAGAGGCCCTGCGCCAGCAGCGCGCCGATCACGCCCGCGAGCACGTCGCCACTCCCAGCCGTGCCGAGCGCTGGACCTCCACTCGAGTTGATCGAGCAGTAGTCATCCGCGAGCGTGCCATCGCACACGATCGTGCGCGCGCCCTTGAGCACGACTACCGCACGAGTCTGCACCGCCAGCGCGCGCGCGGCCGCCAACCGATCCGCTTCGATCTCCTTGGTCGTGCTGCCGAGCAAGCGCGCCGCTTCACCCGGATGCGGCGTGATCACGATCGGTCCGTGCGCCTTCGCGAGCGCACCGGTCACGCCCGCGATCAGGTTCAACGCATCGGCATCGAGCACCGCCGGCACGCCGACCGCGAGCACGTCGCCCACCCAGCGCGCGGCGCTCTCGCTCTTGCCGAGGCCCGGTCCGATCACGACTGCGGCCTTGCCCTCGAGCAGCTCCACGATCGAGTCCGGGCCCTCGGTGATCTGTCGCGTCATGATCGAATCGTCGGCCGTGAGCTCGCCCTCGGCGGCGAGCGTGACGAGCCCGGCGCCTGCACGCAGTGCCGCCATCGCCGCGAGCCGCCCGGCGCCGCGCATACCCGGCGAGCCACCGACGACCAGGACGTGTCCGCGCGTGCCCTTGTGATCGAGCGGGGTGATCCGCGGCAACCAGCCCGAGACATCGCGCTCTTCGACGAGCCCTGCCCGCACCCCCTGCGTCGCGAGCAGGCCCGGCGGCACGCCGATGTCGCACGCGGTGACCTGGCCGCAGTACGCGAAGCCCGGCGAGGTCACGAGCGCGACCTTGTGCGCCGCCAGCGTCGCGGTGCGGTCCGCGGTCACGGCGACACCGAGCACCTTGCCTGTATCCGCATCGAGCCCCGACGGAATGTCGAGTGCGAGCCGCTGCGCGCCCCGATTGATCACGGCCACGATGTCCGCGTGGTGGCCTTCGATCGGTCGCGCGAGCCCGACGCCGAACAACGCATCGACCACGACCGCGGCATGCGTGATCTCGTCCGCGAGCTCCGCGAGCTCCGTGGCCGTATCGATCATCCGCACCACGCCACCTGCGCGCTCGAGGATCGCGAGGTGCGTCGCCGCATCGCCCGTGATCTTCGCGCGTGGCACGGCGAGATAGACGACCGCTTCGAGCGGGTGCGCTCGCAAGACCCGCGCGACGACGAAGCCGTCGCCGCCGTTGTTGCCCGGCCCACACACCACCGCGACGCTGCCGCCGTTCGCCATCTCGCGCGCGACCTCGGCGACCGCGCGGCCTGCGGTCTCCATCAAGGTCAGCGCCGGGATGCCGACGTCCTCGATCGTCGCCTTGTCCAAGGCACGCATCTCGTTCGCAGTGACGACGGGGATCATGGAGCTGAAGCCTAGCAGAGCCCGCAACCCTCGCCGTGCCATGCTGTCCTGCCTTCGATGCTGCGGCTACTCATCACGAGTACCGCGCTCGCGGGCTGCGCCCTACCGGTCCCACGAACTCGCGCGCCGGCTGACACGTGTTTGCTCGACGCGTCGATCCAGTACGACCCGTTTGACGGCGAGTCGCGCGCGGCGATCGCGCATGTCGCTCGAGGATCGTGCGAATCGGCTGCCGCCCTGGCCGCGCGAGCTCAACTGCACGAGCTTCGGGGCGATGCCAGGGGTGCACTCGAGCTGTACCTGCAAGCCAGTCAACTGCCGGCTCACCAAACTACCGATTTTCGAGCGCGCATCTGGCTTGCGATCGGCCACCTCGATCGCGACGCGAACGACCTGGCTGCCGAGCAGTGGGCGTACCACCGGGCGCTCGCAGCCGCACCGCCCCCGGAGGCCGAGAACCATCGCTGGCAGGATTGCCACGACGGACGGTGGCTGAACTGCGTGGAGCTACATCAGATCACGCATCGCTTGCTCGAGCTGAACCTCGGCGACATCGAAGCACTGCGTGCGGAGATCAAGCTGGCATCCGGCGTCGGCAACGACCAGGCGATCCATCGTGTGCTCGTGCAGCTGGCGGCGATCGAGCCCGCGCTCGCCGAAGAACTCGAGCTCACGCTCGCTCGCAGCGGTGATGGATCGCATCGCGAGCGCATCCAGATCGATGCGATGGAGGAGACTCGAGATCCCGAACAGGTGCTGGCTGATGGTGACGTTCACGAAACTCCACCGCCAGCGCACGATCGGGACGACTCTCGGCGGCTATGGCAGGGCGGCCTGATGCTTGCCGGTGGAGCATCGCTTCAGGGCCAGTCGATGTTCACGATCGGTGGCTTTCTCCGTCACACGCTCGGACGTCAACGTCGATCGTGCCTGATCCCCGCAAGCGAGCCCTGGCTGACCTCGGTCGAATACAGCGTCGCCCTCGAACGAAATTCAACCGCGACGGTCGCTATCGAGTCCTGGCGGCACAAGCGAGTTGGCCCGATGTTCACGCTCGGGATTGGCGGCGGGATCCGTGGTGGCGTCCGCTTCGCCGAGTCCATGCGCGACACGGACCGCATCGAGCTCGGCGGCAGTGTCGGCGTCGCGGTTGGAACGCGTGCGTCGCCGATCGAGCTCGGCGCGAGATTCGATCAATGGGCCGTGGGAACGTACGAGCTACGCGCGCTCGCGACGCTCAGCGTTCGCGTCTACTAAGCCTTGGTCGACGTCGCGAGCACGGCCGCGATCTCGTCGGCCCACGCCTTGATCAGGGTCTCGTCGCTGCCTTCGATCATGACGCGCGCCTTGCTCTCGGTACCGCTGTAGCGGACGAGCACGCGCCCATCGCCGGCGAGCTTCTGCTCGACATCGGTGATCGCCTTCATCACGGCCGGTAGCTGATCGAGCGGGACCTTGCGCTCGACCTGGAGGTTGACCAGGACCTGCGGCATCCGGGTCATGACCTTCGCGAGCTCCGAGAGTGGCTTCTGCTCGGCCTGCATGATCGCGAGCACGCGGAGCGCCGCGACGATGCCGTCGCCCGTGGTGGCGTGATCGAGGAACACGAGGTGACCGGATTGCTCGCCCCCGAAGTTGTAGCCCTCGCGCCGCATCTCCTCGACGACGTAGCGATCGCCGACCTGCGTGCGCACCACGGTGCCGCCGTTCGCCTTGATCGCGCGCTCCAGGCCGATGTTCGACATCACGGTCGCGACCAGGGTGTTCCTCGCCAGCGTGCCCGCGGTGATCATCCGGGTCGCACACAGCGCCATCAACGCGTCACCATCGATCACATTGCCGTGCTCGTCGCACAGCACGCAGCGATCAGCGTCGCCATCGAGCGCGACACCGAGGTGCGCGTCGTGGAGGCGCACGGCCTCGCACATCGCCTCGGGGTACAGCGCGCCGGCGCGGTTGTTGATGTTCTTGCCGTTCGGGTTCGTGTGGATCGCGATGACCTTCGCGCCGAGCTCTTCGAACACGGCGGGGGCCACGCGGTACGCGGCACCGTGCGCCCCGTCGACAACGATGCGGAGACCATCGAGCGTGGCGGTCGCGGGAAACGTCGATTTGCAGAACACGACGTAGCGACCGCGCGCATCCTCGAGGCGGCGGTTGTAGCCGACGTCGCCGGGGGCGGCGCGCTGCCGGTCGAGCTCTGGCGAGCGCATCAGCTCCTCGATCTCGGCCTCGACGGTATCGGGGAGTTTGTAGCCATCGCGCGCGAACACCTTGATGCCGTTGTCGGCGAACGGGTTGTGCGACGCCGAGATCACGACGCCAGCGTCGCACCGCATCGACGAGGTGATGAACGCGATGCCGGGCGTCGGGAGCGGGCCGGTGAGCCAGACATCGGCACCCATCGAGACGATGCCCGCGGCGAGCGCCGACTCGAACATGTAGCCCGAGAGGCGGGTATCTTTGCCGATCGCGATGCGAGTGTGGCGGCCAGGCTGCTTGAGGCGCGCGGCGATGGCCATGCCGAGGCGCATCACGGTCTCGCCGGTCATCGGCTCGACGTTCGCGACGCCACGCATACCGTCGGTGCCGAACAAGGTGCGTGTCATCGCTCGATGACGTATCACACTACGGCGGCGGCTGGGCCGGTCCGGGTTTTGCCGGCCTCACCTTGACGCGTTCTGGAGAGACCTTCACGCCGATGCCGGGCGGCAGGCCTTCTATCGAGAGATCGACCTCGCGCAGCTTGCCATCACCACCGCCGGTGATCTTCGCGACCGGCACGATCGCCGCCTTGGCCTTCTCGACCGCGAGCAGCGTACCGGTCAACGTGATGTCGACCTGCGCCGGGGTTGCCTGCCACTTCGCCGGATCGATGCCGTCGCCTTTCACGCTGACGGTGAGGCCCGGGAGCTTGCGGGTGACGAGCTCTTCATCGACCGTGACGTGGACGACCACGCCGGGGCTGCCTTCGATCTCGACGCCATCGGGCGGCACGGCCTCGGTCTCGGCGACGAAGGTTTCGGCGCGTCCGTCGAACGAGAATTCGCGCGTATGGATCGAGGACAGCGCGCTCAACGTGCTCTCGGCGCCGCGGACCTTCATGGTGGCCGGCACGAGCTTGACCTCGCTCACGACGAAGCCATGCTCGGGGCGGCCAGCGACTTGCGGGCTGACCTCGACGACCTTCTCGATCCGCTTGTCGAACGCGACGTGCACGGTGCGCGGGCTGATCGAGGTGACGTTGAGGCCCGACGGCAGATGGATCATGTCGGGCGTGATCACGACGTCGCCCGCGGGCGCGCGCCGGAGGTCGATGTTGATGCGCTCGACCTCGCGCTCGTCGAACTTGCGCAGCCGCTGCCAAGGCCCCTTGATCGTGACTCGAATCTCGTCGAGCCGATCCGAGACCAGGACCTTGTCATCCGGCATCGCGTACGACACGCCGACGCGCGCGGTGATCTCGCGATCCTTGTCGGTGTTGACCAACAGGAAGACGGTCGCAGCGAGTACGAGCGAGAGGAACTTGAGCCCGATGTTGTCGAGGAACGCGCCTCGCAACCATCGGCGGACCGAGCCGCGATCGTGCTGGGGCTCGCCGAGCGGCGACGATGGCGGGTTGATCGGTGCGCGAGTGGTGCGTGCCGGTGCGCGGCCGAGCGAGCCGAGGGTTTCACTCCGGGTGCGCACTACGGAGCCTCCACCGAACCGGACATCGTGGTCGCGATCGCGGTGGCCGAGGGAACCGGCCCGCTATCGCTGATCCCCATGCTCGCGATCGCCTTGCCGACCTCGGCTGCCGCCGCGGCTTCCTCGGCCATGGTCTCGGCACGCCCGCCCGCGAACAAACCGACGAGCGCGCGGCGCAGCATCACGGGCTCGAGGTCGCGTGCGATCGATCCTTTGAAGCAGAGGGAAATTTCGCCGCGCTCCTCGGAGACCACTACCACCACCGCATCCGTATCCTCGGTGATGCCGAGCGCGGCGCGGTGACGCGTCCCGAACTCGGGGCCGAGGTCGGTCGCACGAGAGAGCGGCAACAGCGCGCGGGCGAGCTCGATGCGATGGTTCTTGTTGATCACGACGGCGCCGTCGTGGAGCTCGTTATCTTTCGCCGGCACGAATAGCGAGACCAGCAGCTGGCGCGACAGCGCGGCATCGATCCGCGTGGCGTCATCGACGAATTCTTCGAGGGCCGCGTCGCGCTCGAACACGACGATCGCGCCCATCCGTGCCCGGGCGAGCTGCGCACATGCGGCGACGACCTCATCCACGGTGTGGGTCGCTTCCTGGCGCCGCCCGAACGGCAAGACGCCCGACCCGATCCGACCGAGCGCACGCCGGATGTCCTGCTGGAACACGACGATGATGAGGATGATGAAGTAGCTGATGAAGTTATCGAGCAACCACGACACGGTCGTGAGCTCGATCCGTTGCGCGACGAAGAACGCCGCGCCGATCAGCACGATGCCGACGATCATCTGGGCGGCGCGCGTGCCACGGATCGTGAGCAACAGGCGATAGATCAGGTAATAGACCAGCGCGACGTCGACCACCGTGGTGGCGACGGATGCGACGGTCAGACCGTCGAGGAAGCGTTGGATCGACGCAGCCATACCGACGAGGCACCCAGAACCTACGAAGCGTGCGCTCTAGCTATTGTTGTACGCGGTCAGTGCCGTGTTCAGCAAGGCAACGTTGTGGACCCGTAACATCTTTGCGCCCGAGGAAGCCGCTTCGAAACACGCTTCGACCGTCGCCTGATCGAGCTCGGCTTCGCTCATCTCGCTACCCCCACGCCAGCGTCGAAGAAAGCGCTTCCGACTTGGACCGACCATCACCGGTCGACCGACCACCAGCTCGAGGTCACCGGCGTGGCGAAGTAGCTCGATGTTCGTCGTCGCGTCTGCGCCCTTACCGAAACCAAGGCCAGGGTCGAGCCACGCGGTCGCTCTCACGTGGGATGGGAACGATGCGAGCCGCTCGACGAGCTCGTTCGCGACCTCGCGCCACGTGATGGTGCCCTGCTCGGCGGCGAACACCTCGGCCAGCGTTCGTCCGCGAAGGTGACCGCAGATGTAGGTCGCGTCTTCGGGGACCGACGCTGCCATCGCGGGATCGAACAGGCCACCCGAGACATCATTGATCCATCGCGCGCCCGCGGCGACCGCAGCTCGCGCGACCACGGCCTTCGTCGTATCGACCGAGACGTTCGCGCCTGCGGCGACGAGCTGCTCGATCACCGGGATGACCCGCGCGAGCTCGACCTCCGCCGTGATCGGCGCGGCCTTGGGGTTCGTCGCTTCGCCGCCGACATCCAGGACATCAGCGCCGTCGCGTAGGAGCTGCAGCCCGTGCGTGACGGCGGCCGCAGTCCCGAAGAACCGGCCACCATCGGAGAATGAATCGGGCGTGACATTCACCACGCCCATCACGAGCACCGGCCCATTCACGGCTACCTTCTCAGCCGTACCCAGGCGTCCACGCCTCGGCTTCGAGCTCGGCGTAGCGCTGGTTCGCAAGGGCGGTCAGCAGCCGTAGGACGTGATCCCGATCGGTGCACCGTAGGTGGCGTGGACCCGGGTCACCCGTCTCGACATTCTCGATCACCACGAGCTCGCTCGCGAACACGCTCAGCGCGAGGCCGGTATCGTCGACGAGCGCGACCTCGGGATGCTCCGGATCGCCGTACGCGAGCTCGTCGAGGAGCGCCGGGAACACCGAGATCGCGGGATCGCGATCTTGACCGCCGAAGCGGTGCCGGATGAAGAAGCTCACGCCGGTTCGGGCGACGGGTCTTTCTTACTGATCGGCGGCAAGATCGACGGGCGCTTGCGGCTCTCTTCTTCGGCCACATCCTTCGCGGCCGCGTCTGCCTTGCGCTTCGCAAGGGCCGGCATGCGAGCGATCGTGTCACCCCGCAGGATCGTATCGATATCGGCGCCGTCGATGGTCTCGTGCTCGAGCAGCGCCTCGCCGATCGCCTCGAGCTCCTTGCGGTGCTCGGTGAGGATGCCGACCGCGCGCTCGTGCTGCTTGAACACGATGTTGCGGATCTCGGCGTCGATGCGACGCGCGGTGTCTTCGCTCAGGTTGACCTGGCCCTGGTTGAAATCGCGACCGAGGAACACCTCGTGCTTGCCGCCCGCGAAGTTCAGCGGGCCGAACTCGTCGCTCATGCCCCACTCGGTGACCATCGACCGAGCGAGCTCGGTGGCGCGCTCGATGTCGTTCCCGGCGCCGGTGGTCTTCTGACCGAACACGATCTCTTCGGCGACCCGGCCGCCCATGAGGATCGCGATCTGGTTCTGGGCGAACTCGCGGGTCATGTTGAGGCGATCTTCGGGTGGCAGCTGCTGGGTCAGACCCAGTGCGCGACCGCGCGGGATGATCGTCACCTTGTGGACCGGGTCCGCTTCGACGCCGACGAAACGCGTGATCAACGCGTGGCCGGCCTCGTGGATCGCCGTGGTCCGCTTCTCCTTGTCGGAGATGAACATCGAGCGACGCTCGGCGCCCATCAGGACCTTGTCCTTGGCCTCTTCGAAGTCGTCTGCCTCGACCTTGTCCTTGTCCTTGCGCGCCGCGATCAGCGCGGCTTCGTTGACCAGGAACTCGAGATCCGCGCCGGAGAAACCGGGCGTGCCGCGAGCGATGACTTCGAGATCGACGCCCGCCGCCAGCGGCACCTTGCGGGTGTGCACGCCGAGGATGCCGACGCGACCGCGAAGATCGGGGCGAGGCACGACGATGCGGCGATCGAAGCGACCCGGACGCAGCAGCGCCGGATCGAGGACGTCGGGGCGGTTCGTGGCGGCGATGATGATGACGCCATCGTTCGATTCGAAGCCGTCCATCTCGACGAGGAGCTGGTTGAGGGTCTGCTCGCGCTCGTCGTGACCGCCGCCAAGGCCTGCGCCACGATGACGACCGACCGCGTCGATCTCGTCGATGAAGATGATGCAGGGCGCGTTCTTCTTGCCTTGCTCGAACAGGTCGCGGACACGGCTCGCACCGACGCCGACGAACATCTCGACGAAGTCCGAGCCACTGATCGAGAAGAACGGCACGCCGGCTTCACCGGCGATCGCGCGAGCGAGCAGCGTCTTGCCAGTCCCCGGAGCGCCCATCATGAGGACGCCCTTCGGGATACGGCCACCGAGGCGCGTGAACTTCTTCGGGTCCTTGAGGAACGCGATGATCTCTTCGACTTCTTCTTTTGCTTCTTCGACACCCGCGACGTCTTTGAACGTCACGCGGTTCTGATGGTCGCTGAGCAGCTTCGCCTTGGATTTGCCGAAGCTCATCGCCTTGCCGCCGCCTGATTGGAGCTGGCGCATGAACAAAAAGAAGATGCCGATCAAGAGCAACATCGGTAGCCACCAGACGAGGACTTGCGGCCAGATGCTCGACTCGTCTTTCGACTTCACTTGATACGAGATGCCGGCTTCGGCGATCTGATCGGTGAGCTTGCCGGGGAACTCGGCATTGACGATGTCTTTGTCAGTCTTGGTTTTATACGTGATGACGTACATCGCATCGTCGTGACCACGCGGCACGATGCGAATGTCTTGGATGTTGTTGGCCTTGTCCTTGTCCTTGAGGTCGGCCCGGAACGCGGTCGCTCCACCAGGAAGGTCGTGTTCCTTGCTGCCTCCGTCGGTGAACATCGAGTAGATGCTCACAAACATGAGGATCAGGATGGCCCAGATCAGGATGGTCTTGTGGGATTGGCGCACGAGCTATCTGCTGCATAGCATGGGCCTTTGATCGTTGCTTGCAAAGGCGAATGTTGTCAAAAACTCCCGCCTATTCAGCCGGGTACGGCACGAGATCCGGCGACTCACCGTACGCAGTTCCGACATGCTCGGCCCACACGATCGCGTGATCGGTGGTGCGCACCATGATGTGAGCACCGGGCCGGTTTTCGCGCGGGACCTTCAAGTCGATGTACAGATCTGACAGCTTGCGCGATCGACCCTTGAGCCGCGCGGGTCGCATCCGGTCGCCCGCCGCATAACGCCGGATCACGTAGGGACCGGGCGGTGGCCTGAACGCATCTCGGTGCGGCTCGGGCTCGCGACGCACATCGAGCCGCGCGTAGCTCCGCACGACCCGCGCGCCCGGGAGGTCGATCGCGACTTCACCATGATCCGGCAGGAGCACGATCCGGTCGATCGCCTCGAGGTGGGCGGTGTCGTAGCCGAGGCCGGCCCGCTCCAGGGCCAGCGCCACCGCGCGCTTGCGCACGGCTGGGGGCTGCTTCGCGAGGGCCGTGCACACGATTGGAAACTGTCCGAATGGCGCGGAGTAGGTGTCGATCACGTGAAGCCACTCGCGACTGGCGGCTGCGAGCCGCACCAGCGCGTCGTCGATCGCGGGGTTCTCGGTCCGGACCTGTGGCAGCAGGCTGTCGCGCACCCGAACCCGCGTGACCGCCGGATCGCGGTTCATCGGGTCGTCCCAGACCGGCAGGTGGCGCGCGAGGACATACGCCTCGGTCTCGGCGCGCGTGACGTCGAGCAGCGGCCGCACGAACGCGCCCCGGCGCACCGCCATGCCGGCAAGGCCAGCCGGCCCCGTGCCGCGGACGATCCTCATCAGCACGGTCTCGGCTTGGTCGCGATGGGTGTGAGCGAGCAACATCGCGGCGAGCCCGAGCTCCTCGATCACGGCCTCGAACGCGACATAGCGCGCGGTCCGTGCTGCGGCCTCGACCGAGGCCCGACCCGCGACGACCACGCGGCGGATCACGGGTGTGGCGCCCTGCTCCTTCGCCCAGGTCGCGACGCCATCTGCGACGAACGCGCTCGTCGGTTGCAGCCCGTGATCGATCGTCACCACGACGATATGCGTGGGGCCCACGACCGCGATCGCGGCATCGGCGAGCGCCATCGAATCGACGCCACCCGAGCACGCGATGCCGTACAACCCCGGGCCGACCTCCCCGATCGCGGCGTCGACCGCTGCGCGCAGCGTGCCTACAGCATTACGCTGCCTCGTGGTACCCATGGTCTCCCCGCTTTATATGCCATCTCGTGACGAACCACCGAGCGGACCGCTCGGCCGCCTCCGCTCTCAGCTCGCCCAGCCCCGTGGCTACAAGCGCATCGATGCGCTGCTCGCGCTGGACGATGCGGCCGGTGCGATCGCCGCACTCGCGCCCAACGAGATCTTCGAGCTCGTGCACGAGGTCGGCTTCGAAGACGCGCAACCGCTGCTCGAGTACGCGACGCCCGAACAATTTCGCGGCTGCTTCGATCTCGATGTCTGGAATCGCGACGAACCCCAGCTCGCGGCGATGAAGCCGTGGCTCGCGTCGCTGATGGAGACCGGGTTCGAGAAGGTCACCGAGGTCTGGGCCGAGCTCGATGCCGAGTTTCGCGCGCTCGTGATCCAGAAGCAGACCGTGATCTGGGATACGACCCAGAACGAAGGCCCCGAGGACGATAACGACGAGCCGATCATGACGACGCCGGATGGCTTCTTCATGCTCCAGCTCAACGGCGACGACGACACGTCGCGCATGATCCAGCACCTCGTCGAAGATCTGTATCGCGGCGACGCCGACCTCGCGCGCCACACGATCATGGCGGCGCGCAGCGAGCCCGAGGCGGATCTGCAGGAGCAGAGCTACCGCTGGCGTTCGGGCCGGCTCGCGGATCTCGGCTACGTCGATTTCTACGAGGCGCTCGAATTGTTCCGCCCGCTCCTCCCGGAGCAGGTCGCGATCGGTGAAGACTCGCAGGAGAAGATCGTCGGCAGCGACGATGTCACGCGGTTGCCCGTCGTCGTCGCCGAGGAGGTCCTCGGTCGCAGCTTCCTCGCGCGCGCGATCGCCGCGATCAGCGACACGACCGAGGCCGAGCGGCTCGAGACAGCCGTGATGGTGCTCGTCAACAAGGTGCTCGCCGCCGGTCGCGCGAAGCCGGGGCAGACCGAGGTCGTGCGGCGCGGCGCGCTGTACGCGACCGCGACGCTGTCGCTCGGGCTCGAGACGATCGCGCGCGGCGATCTCGCGAAGGCGACGCAGGCGCTGCAATCGGTCGCGCTCACCCGCCTGTTCCGGGTCGGCTACACGGTGACGCTGCGCCTCGCGAAGCTCGCGACGGCGCTCGCCCCACGATCGCTGACCGCAGGTTCGCCCGCCAAGGAGCTGGTCGCCGCGCTGTGCTCGCCACGCCCGTTGTTCGCGAACGCCGCGGATGCGCCGCCGATGCCCGGCATGCGTCCATTCGAGGCGCAGGCGGATCTGCGTCGCGCGGGCGAGCTCCTCACCGGGCTCACGATCCGGATCGCGCTCGTCGAAGGCTTCGGCGTCGACGTGCTCGCGATGGGGCAAGCGCCCGAGCCGCGCCCGGAGCTCGACGATCATCTGCGCACGGCAGTCGCGCGCGCGATCGCCGGTGGCGAGCTCACGAGCAGCGCGCTCTCGCAAGCCGACCTCGGCAAGCTGCGCGCGTGCTTTGCCGACGGCACGCTCACGCCGGCCGCACGCCAGCTCGGGCATACTGCGATCGCGACCCGCCTCGGCGCGGCGCAGCTCGCCGCCTCCGGCGTGATCCTGGCGAAGCTCGTCGATGGCTGGCTCGCTGATCTGGAGCGCATCCTCGGCACGGTCCGCGATACCGAGATCGATCCGCGCTTCGTCGAGGGCCTCCTCGTCGAAGTGCAGCGCAGCTGACTTTCAGCGCCGATTCGCCACGATCCCTGACGTCGCGTTCGCACCTCCGGCGTGGTAACGACGTCCGGGATGGCCGACGCGAATCCCACTCCCTATCGCTCCGGGCTCGCGACTGGAATTGGCTTGTTCCTCGTCGCGGGCGCCATCCTCGCGATCGTCGATCGAGTGCATGCTCACGGTGGCGGCATCGCCTTGTTCGGGCTGTGGGGTCTGCTCGCGTTGCCGATGGCGATCGGGACCGGACTCGTACTTGCTGCGGGCAACGCGACGTGGGGCACGGGCTGGGTGCGCGGCTTGTTCGCGCGCTTGCGCGATGATCGCGATCTCGATGTCGCCGTCTCGGCGATCCTGATCGCGGCGGTCGTGGTCGGTGGCGTGCTCGCACTCGTGGTCGCGAAGGCCTCGGTCATGCTTGTCGGCGATGTCCAGCGCAAAGGCGTCGGCGGCTTGTTGCTCGGTGTGGTCGTCCTCGGGCTGGTGCCGGTGCTCGCGCTCGCCGCGCTGCCGGTCTTTCGCGTGACCCGCCAGCTGACCGCGATCGTGCCTGCGATCGGGCCGATTCCGCGCGTCGTGGTGCTCGTCCTCGGCGCGGTCGGCGCGCTCGTCGCGGCGGGCTACTGGATCGTCACGCAGCGGCTCGACTACCGCGCCCTCGATCTCGGCATGGCGGTCGCGGTCCTGTTGCCCGTGATCGCGCTCGTGCTCGCGCTCGTGTTCTACGGTCCCGCGGCGACCGTGCGCGAGCGGATCCCGCTGCGCGGCACCGCGGTGCTCGTCGGGCTCGTCGTTGCCATCGCACTTCCCCTGGTCGGCCTGCGTGGCAAACCGAGCGAAGCCACGGTCGATGCGGTGTACGAGCACTCCTACATCGGCAAGCGCATGATCGACTTGATGCGGAAGTTCTCCGACGCCGATCACGATGGCTACTCTGCCTTCTTCGGTGGTCCGGACTGCAACGATCACGACGAGAACATCAATCCGCACGCGATCGATATTCCGGATAACGGCATCGACGAGAACTGTATGGATGGCGACGCGCACCTCCAGAAGGCGAACGCGCCGGTGTCGGTCAACCCGCCGCCGCTCAAGGCGCCGGCCTCGCTGCCTTCGCTGCCTTCGCTCTCGGGTCGTCAGAACGTCATCGTGGTGTTCGTCGATACCCTGCGCTATGACCACCTCGGCGTCTCCGGCTACAAGCGCGATGGCAGATCGCTGACGCCGAAGCTCGACGAGCTCGCGAAGCAGTCGGTCGTGTTCACCCACGCGTATTCGCAAGCGCCGAACACGCCTCGCTCGGTGCCTTCATTCCTGACGTCGCGCTACCCATCGCAGATCAAGGTCGATGATCCGAAGAAGGACTACGCGACGATCGACGACGAAGCGGAGACGCTGTTCGAGGTCTTGAAGCCCGCCGGGTTCACCACGATCGGCGAATCGAGCCACTTCTATTTCTGCGATCACGACAAGTATCCGGACACCTGTGGCGACGTGAAGAACATCGGCGGGAAGCTGATGCACATTAACGTCATCCAGGGCGCGGACCTCTGGGATAACTCCGAGGCCAAGACGATTCCGGACTCGAACCACGACTCGGCGGGCCCGCGGATCATCAAGAAGACCGTCGCGAAGCTCGACGAGCTCGCGGCGAGCAAGCAGAAGTTCGCGATGATCGTGCACCTGTTCGAGCCGCACTCGACGTACATGGAGCACCCGGGCATGCCGCCGATCACCGAGCACGGTGACGGCGCGCTGATGCAGAAGTACGACTACGAGGTCGCGTTCGAGGACACCCAGATCGGCGACCTGCTCGCCGCGCTCGAGAAGAACGGGCTCGACAAGACCACCACGATCGTCTTGATGTCAGATCACGGCGAAGCCTTCGGCGTGCACCCGGGCGAGGCGGGCTACTTCCACGGCATGTCGCTCTACAACGAGCTACTCCATGTCCCGCTGATGTTCCGGATCCCGGGAACCAAGCCCGCGATGCGCGACGACGTGGTCGAGCTCGTCGACATGGCGCCGACGATCGCCGCGCTGTTCGGCGTCGCGCCGGGCAAGAGCTGGATGGGGCGCTCGCTGACGCCTGCGCTCGCCGGCGGGACCCTGCCGCCACTCCCCGCGTTCGCCGAGATGCTCGAGGCAAACGAGTGGAAGCACGAGGCCAAGTCGATGATCACGGCCGATGCGAAGTCGCACGTGTTCAACAAGCTCAGCGAATCGCGCGTCGAGATCTATGACTTGTCGAACGATGCGGACGAGCGCAAGAACCTCTCGGATGCCGCCAATGCCAAGGAGCTCGAGCACCAGCTCGCGCAATGGATCGAAGGGCCGCTCGCGAACAAGATCGCGAAGTGAGCGCTACGGCAACGCGAGCACGGCGGTCAGCGCACGCTCGGGGTCGCGATCGCCGGCGATCGCCGCGAGCTCGTCGAGGATCGTCTGGCGCCGCACATCCCCGCGCTCGAGTGCGCTGACCAGCGCCGCGCGCAACGCGAGGTCCGCCGGATCTGTGCGCGTCGCGACCCAGGCGGCCGCGAGCACCGACGCATTCGGATCGTGGAGCGCGAGCTCCGCGAGCTCGACCCGCTGCGCCTCGTGACCGACCGGTGGCGGCTGGAGCTGCGCGCGGAGGGCCGCGAACCCGTCGGCTTGCGCGTCGCGACCGGTGCGTCGGCTCGCTTCGATCGCGAGATCGAGCGCCTCGGCGAGCGCGTTCGCGCCGGCGAGATCGAGCGCGCTGCGCATCGCGGTGATCACGTCGAACGTGCGATTGCCGCGCATGAGCGCGTGGCCGATCGAGATCCACGTCACCGCCGGATCTCCCGAGGCGGCCGCGGCGGTCGCGCCGATGACGAGCGTCGCGTCGCCATCCCCGGCTCGCGCCGCGGCGCACGCGTAGCCCTCGACGATCGCGGCATCGTCGCTGTCCTCGCTCGCGCCCAGCCACAGCGTGCGCGCTCGGCCGGGATCCCCGAGCGCATCGAACAGTGCCCCGATCGCGGCCTGGCCGATCGCGCGATCGATCGTGCGGCCAACCAGCTCGCCCGCGAGCCGCTCCGCGACCGCCGCATCGCGACGATAGGCGCGCGCGACGACCCCGAGCTCGGCTTCATTCGGTAACTCGGGTGCCGGCGCCAGCGCCGAGCCGGCGCCGTAGAGCCCTGCCCCGACGAGCGCTTCGAGCCGCGCATGCGCGTAGTGCGCGGCCGCGACCGCGCGCGGATCGTCACCGGTCGCGAACGGCACGATCACGTCCGCTGCAGGTACCGCGCCTCCGGGAAGCTCGAGCGCTGCGAGCGCCGCATCCGGAGACCACCACGCTAGCGCGAGCGCGAACACGCGATCGTACGCGGCGTCGTGCGCTCCGCTGACGTGCCACCGCGCGAGTTGCTCGTACGCCTCGCGCTTCCCGCCTCGCTCCCACAGCCACACGCCGAAGGCCGCGTGTTGTGCGGCGGAGGCCTTCGCATCGGCACCGGCCCACGCGGCGTTGCCGCCGAGGGCGACGAGCATCGCCCGCCCGCTCGCGCGGACCTCGGCATCGATGTGGCGCAGCTTGGCGATCGCGGCGACCTCCTTCGCGCGTGCGAAGCTCGCAGCCGACACCGTCGCGCCGAGCCGCGTCGCGCGCTCGAGATCGAAGAGCCCGTGGCCCGAGCC
>JAYWCI010000048.1:0-1733 GCA_043780895.1 Kofleriaceae bacterium
CGCAGCGCCGCGCGGATCTCGATCTCTCACCCGCGCTCGATCACGTCGTGATGACCGCCCTGCAAAAAGATCCGAACGCGCGGCCGCCGAGCATGGAGGTCTACGCCGAGATGCTCGCTGGCGTGCTCGCGCAGCTGCCGGCCGATACGGTGCCCTCGCAACCTCCACCCTCGAAAGTGATGCCGGTCGCGCCGACTGCAGCGTTCACGCCTGCCGCGGCGGTGCCGACGGCGCACGTCACGCCGTACCCCCAGCCGCTGCCGCATGCGTATGTCCCGCCCCCAACGAAGAGCCGGCTCGCGTTGTACCTCGTGCTCGGCGGTGTGTTGCTCGCGGGTGGTGGGGTCGGGATCTGGGCAGCGACCCACACTGCTTCGACGGTGAAGCCTGACGATCATCGAGCGAAGTTCGACAAGCCCGACGATCAAGAAGTTACAGAAGACAAAGCCGACGAAAAAGGAGACGACAAGGACGACGAGAAGCCGGCACCGCCGCCTAAAGATCCGTGGGAGAGCGAGCCCGCCCCGAAACCGCCCGCGCCGGCCGTCGTCTCGGTCGGCACGAAGGCGACGCCCATTCCGCGCGGTGCGCACCTCGACGCACCGAGTGACTTCACCAAGATCGCCGACACCGCGCAGGGCCAGCAGTATCAGCACGCGTCGGGCATCAACATGACGCTCGGTCCGCTGATCGCCGGCACGAACGATCCGATGGAGCTCGCGAGCAACTGGATCCGGCGCAACAATGCCGCCGGGCTCGCGCTGTCGTTCGTGAGCATCGGCGACAATCACGGCCATCCCGTGATCTTGTTCAATGGCTCGATCGACGGCATCCCGTTCGTGCAATACGCGACGCTGTACATCACGTCGCGCTATCGGATCGGCTACGTGCTCACCGCCCCGGTCGCGGCGAACCAGGCCGAGGTCCATCGCCTGCTCGAGAATGGAGTGACGCTGCCATGACGATCAAACTCACCGAATACGCGCGCGGCGGTGGCTGCGCCGCGAAGCTCCGGCTCGGCCAGCTCTCGCACGTGCTCGACACGCTCGTCAAGCGCAACGCGGGCGCCGAGACGCGCGACATCGTCGTCGATCACGAATTTTCCGACGACGCGGCGGTCGTGCATCACACCGCGGGTCGCGACCTCGTGCTCACCGCCGATGTGATCGCGCCCCTGGTCGACGATCCGCACGACTTCGGCGCGATCGCCGCGACGAACGCGATGTCGGATGTCTGGGCGATGGGTGGCGAGCCGCGGTTCGCGCTCAACCTCGTGTTCTTCTCCGACGAGAGCCTGCCGATGGAGATCCTCGATCAGATCCTCGCGGGAGGAGCCGCCGCGTGTGCGCGTGCAGGCGTCGCCGTCGTCGGAGGTCACTCCGTACGCGATCCGGAAGTGAAGTTCGGCCTGTCGGTTACCGGCGAGGTCGAGCCCGGCAAGCTGTGGTCGAACCGCACCGCGCAACCCGGTCAGACGCTCGTGCTCACCAAGGCGCTCGGCACCGGCATCCTCGGCCAGGCGATCAAGAAGGGCGTCGCGACGAGCGATGCGACCGCCGCGGCCGTGCGCTCGATGACCACGCTCAATCAGAGCGCGTGCCGGATCGGGCACGCCCACGGCGTCACCGCCGCGACCGACATCACCGGCTTTGGCCTGCTCAACCACCTTCGCAACATCGTGCGCGGCTCGAATGTCGCCGCCACGATCGAGCTCGCGACCTTGCCCCAGCTCC
>JAYWCI010000049.1:0-7468 GCA_043780895.1 Kofleriaceae bacterium
ACCGGCGAGCACGCATCGCTCTGGGCGCAGCTGTCCGCGTCGCGCTGCGCGCAGGTCGTGCCCGCCACCGTGGTGTCGTCCGGTGCGGTCGACCAGCACGCGACGAACGACGGGCCGCTTTGGTCGGCGCGGGCGTGGTCGAGGTAGGCCGCCTGGCAACCCCTGGTACCCTCGCAAGCGGCCTCGTCGAGCGAATCGCAGTTGGTGTGGCAGACGCCCCAATCCAGGATCGGGGCAATGCCGGAGGTCTCGTGGGCGGGAACCGCGCAGCTGGTCCCATTGCTACAACAGCCGCCGCCGCCGCCACCGCCCTGCGACTCGCACTGGCCCGTCGACGGGTTGCGGAGCGGCTGAGCATCGACTTCGTAGCCCGTGTTGTTGCAGACGTCGTCGCCGGAGTCATCTCCCCAGTAGAGAGAGCACCCGGAGACGAATAGACACAGGAACAAGAGCCTCGACATGTCGGCCACAACAGCAAGCGATGAGCCATCGCAAGTACGTGATCTGCCGAGCTCGTCCCTCGAAAAACTGAGGAGTCACATCGGTTTTTATTCGGGTTTCACGTTAGATCGCCCCCGATGCATCCCGTGCTCGCCTTCATCTCGTTCTGGAAGCTGCTGTTCGGCGCGAACCTGCCAGCCGGCGCGGCCAAGTTCCTGCCCGAGACGACCGCGGCGCTCCCGGCCGGACCCGGAAAAATTGTTGTCGAGAAGGTGGTCGAGCGAGTCGTCGAGAAGCCGGCCCCTGCTGGCCCCACGAAGCAGAACAGCGCCGCGCAGCAACGCGAAGGTGCGCTCGCGCTCCTCGCACTCCTGCAACGCGAAGGGCGGTTCGTCGACTTCATCAGTGAAGAGCTCGGCACGGCCGACGATGCCGATATCGGCGCGGCCGTGCGGGCGGTGCACCGCGGCTGCAAGAAGGTGTTCGATCAGGTACTGTCGCTCGAGCCGGTGATGCCGGGTGAAGAAGAGACCAAGGTCTCGGTCCCGAAGGGCTTCGACCCGGCAGAGATCCGGTTGATCGGGGAAGCGAAGGGCGAAGCTCCGTACAAAGGAACGCTGCGCCACCACGGCTGGCGCGCGGTCGAGACCAAGCTACCTTCCCTCGCAGAAGGCGTCGATCGCAGCGTGATCGCGCCCGCAGAAGTGGAGCTCTCGGCGTGACTCGCGTTCTCGGTATCGATCTAGGCACGACCAACTCGGCACTCGCGACGGCGACTGGCGACGAGCCCGCGAAGACCCAACCGATCACCCAGGTCGTCGGGCCCGGCGAGATCGCCGAGCGCCCCACCCTGCCCTCGTTCTTGTTGCTGCCGAGTGACCAAGAGGTCGCCCCCAATCAGCTCCAGCTCCCATGGTCGGGCGCACTCAAGTACACGGTCGGGACCTTCGCTCGCGATCGCGGCGCCGAGCTGCCGCATCGCCTCGTCGCCTCGGCCAAGTCGTGGCTGTGCAATCCCGCGATCGATCGTACGGCGCAAGTGCTGCCTTTCCGTGGCGCGCAGCGCGAGCTCGACGAAGCGATGCAAGGCGGCGAGCGGGTCTCGCCGGTGAACGCCTCCGCGCGCTACCTCGCCCACCTGCGTGCCGCCTGGGACGACGCGAATCCTGACGAGCCCGCCGACGAGCAAGAGGTGCTAGTCACCGTGCCCGCGAGCTTCGATCCGGTCGCGCGCGAGCTCACGGTGGTCGCCGCGCGAGAGGCCGGATTCGACAAGGTAACGCTGCTCGAGGAGCCCCAAGCGGCGTTCTATGCGTACCTCGCGGCGCGCGGCGATGCCTGGCGCAAGGACCTCAGCCCCGGCGATGTCGTGCTCGTGTGCGACCTCGGTGGTGGCACGACCGACTTCTCGTTGATCGAAGTCCGCGACGATGGCGGCCACCTCACCCTCGAGCGCATCGCCGTCGGCGATCACATCTTGCTCGGCGGCGACAACATGGACCTCGCGCTCGCCGCACTCGCGCAGCGCAGCCTCGAGAACAAGACGCTCGATGCGCTGCAACAGCGGGCGCTCGTCTACGCCGCGCGCTCCGCGAAGGAGCTGCTGCTCTCCGCGAAGCCGCCCGCATCGGTGCCGATCTCGATCCTGGGTCGGGGCTCGAAGCTGGTCGGCAGCACGATCAAGGCCAGCCTCGAGCGCGCTGCGGTCGAAGCGCTGATCATCGACGGGTTCTTCCCGGTCGTCGCCGCGGGCGAGAAGGCGCAGCGCCGGCGCACGGGAGGCCTGCGCGAGCTCGGCCTGCCCTACGCGCACGATCCCGCGATCACCCGGCACCTCGCGGAGTTCCTGGGCCGCTTCGATCGGATGCCGACCGCGGTCTTGTTCAACGGCGGCGTGATGAAGGCGCAGAAGATCCGCGATCGGATCGTCGACCTACTCCGCACGTGGGCCGGTCGCGAGGTTGCCGTGCTCGAGGGCGCGGATCTCGATCTCGCCGTCGCGCTCGGCGCTGCATACTACGGCCAGGCGCGGCAGGGCAAAGGCATCCGCATTCGCGGCGGCACTGCGCGCGCGTACTACATAGGCATCGAGAGTGCGATGCCCGCGATTCCCGGGTTTGCACCGCCGATCAAGGCGTTGTGTGTCGCACCACGAGGCCTCGAAGAAGGCTCGACCGTCGCTCTCCCTGATGACGAGCTGGGCCTGGTCGTCGGCGAGATGTCGACCTTCCGGTTCTTCGCCGCGGCGACGCGTGAAACCGATGAAGCCGGCGCACTGATCGAGGCCGATGCCGAGGGCGTGAGCGAGCTCGATCCGGTCGAGAAGCTCGTCGACGTCGAAGGCGATCGCAAATCGGGTGACCTGGTGCCGGTCCGGCTCGAATCGCACGTCACCGAAGTCGGCACCCTCGAATTGTGGTGCGTGGCCCGCGATGGCCACGGGCGCTGGAAGCTCGAGTACTCGGTCCGGGAACGCGATAGCTAAGTTCGTACGCAACCGCCGCGCGCCGCGGCCGATACCGCGCGGCATGACCAACTTCCTGCTTTTCGCGGCCTTCCTCCTCCCGCTCGCGGCGACCGCCGCTCCCGCGCCTGGCGACGACGTGATCGCTGCCATGAAGAAGGCCGATCAGGCCCAGATGGTGCTCGACATCAATCGCAAGGATGCCGCCCGGGCCTCCGGCAACCTCGGTGCGCAGGCCTCGAAGATCGCGGCCGAGTGCAACGCCGCCGTCGACAAGGCGCTCGCGAGCGGCTCGACTGCGCGCACGATCTTGCTCGTCGATGGCTACAAGGAGGTAGCGCTCGGTACGGTCAAGCCCGAGCACTGCGCCCCACTCGCCGAGCTCGCGGCGCAGTTCGATGCGAAGACCGCGGTGGCAAAATCGGATCGCGATGTCGCGGTGACGAAACCGTTCAAGGCCGCGGGCCTCACCGGCGACAAGCTCGCGTGGGCGATCCGGTGGAGCAAGAACGACTACGACTTCTACGGCGTCGGCGGCACCATCCTGGGGCCGGCGCAGGTCAAGGCCGCGCGGGTGGTGTTCCTCGTCACCGGCGATGCCGACCATGTCTGGGAGCTCCATCGCTACGTGTTCATGGGCGACAAGCTGATGGGAACCACGCAGCAGCAGTTCCTGGTGCGGCCCGGCCCGTCGAAGTTCCGCTGAGCCTGAGGTAAGGTCGGGCGCACATGCCGAGCGCCCTCGACACTATCGCCCACGTCATCCTGCCGAACACGATGAAGCTGAAGGGCGCGTCGGTCGTGGTCTCGGCGATGGAGCGTCGCGACGTCTCGATGTTCGCGAATGTGTGGGAGCAGACCGGCATCACGCACACGCCGCAGGTGCTCGCGAAAGAGCGCAACGAGATGTGGCGGATCGGCGTGCTCCAGATGCCGGCCCCGAGCGAGATGGGCGAGGCGTACATGGTCGCGTTCATCGCGAAGAAGAACGATGCCGCGATCACGCGCTACTTCTTGCTCGAGTACGACTACGTGCTCGCGACCAGATCGGTCCGCACGATCGTCACCGAGCGCGATGGCGCGAAGACGACCAAGCGCGGTGAGGGCCCACCGATCACCGGAGACTTTCCGGCGGACGCGGGTGCGTTCATCGATGCGATCATGCTCGTCCTCTCGCCTGCTTCGCTCAAGAAGGATTGATCCCCGATGCGCCTTGGCCATGTGTTGTTCGCGTTGGCATGTCTGTCGACGTCTGGTTGCGTGAAGCGTTCGACCTACGACGCGGCCCTCGCGAAGAATAAAGAGCTCACGACCGAGCTCGATGCCGCGAACACGAAGCAAGCAGACACCGAGAAGACGCTCGGCGACAAGATCAAGGTACTCCAGGGTCAGCTCGGTCAGCTCGACGAGACGACGAAGAGCAAGGAGGCCGAGCTCGGCAAGGTGCAAGGCGAGAAGGCCGCGAGCGAGAAAGAGCTCGCCGAGCTGCGCCGCCAGAAGGAGCTCGCCGAGAAGCGGATCGCCGCGTACAAGGCGCTCCAGGACAAGTTCCGCGCGCTCGTCGATACCGGCAAGTTGCAGGTCGTGTTCCGCAACGGTCAAATGACCCTGAAGTTGCCTTCGGGCATCTTGTTCCCGAGCGGCTCGGCGTCGCTGTCGAAAGGCGGCGAGACCGCGCTCGCGGATGTCGTCAAGATCCTCCTCGATTTCAAGGACCGCCGCTTCATGGTCGCGGGCCACACCGACAACGAGCCGATCAAGACCGCGGAGTTCAAGAACAACTGGTACCTCTCGACCGCGCGCGCGAACAGCGTCGTCCAGTTCATGATCAAGCAGAGCTTCCCCGCGAAGAACCTCGCCGCCGCTGGCTACGGCGAGTTCGATCCGGTGGCCGACAACAAGACCGAGCCCGGCAAGGAGCAGAACCGCCGCATCGAGATCATCTTGGTGCCGGATCTCGCCGAACTGCCGAGCCTGACCGGCAACACCCCGTAAGACCGTGGCGGCGCGGTTTCTGATCGGCATCGATCTGGGCACCACCAACTCGGCGGTGGCCTACGTCGATACCTCTTCCGCGGACCCGCGGGTCCGCGTGTTCGAGGTGCCACAGCTCGTGGCGCCCGGCGATGTCGCGCCGCGCAGGCAGCTGCCCTCGTTCGTGTATCTCGCGAGCGAGATCGACCTCGCGCCGCACGAGACCTCGCTGCCATGGAAGCCCGCCGATCCGAAAGCGGCGACCCGGATCGTCGTCGGCGAGCTCGCGCGCAATCAAGGCGCGCGCATGGCGTCGCGGATGATCTCGTCGGCGAAGTCGTGGCTGTGCCATCCCGGCGTCGATCGCAACGCCGCGATCCTACCGTGGGGTGACTACGACGGACCTAAGCTCTCGCCGGTCAACGCGCAAGCGCAGGTGCTGCGCCACATCCGGGAAGCGTGGGACTACGCGCATCCCGAAGTCGATTTCGCCGAGCAAGAAGTGCTCGTCACCGTGCCCGCTTCGTTCGACGAAGCCGCGCGCGAGCTCACCCTGCAAGCTGCGACCGCCGCCGGCTATCCGCCGGTCGTCCTGCTCGAAGAACCGCAAGCCGCGTTCTACGCGTGGATCGATCAACGAGGCACCGCCTCCGGCGGCGATGGCAACCGCACGAAACTCGAACCCAACGAGCGCGTGCTCGTGTTCGATGTCGGCGGCGGCACCACCGACTTCACGCTGATCGAAGTCGATGCGAACGGCGAGGGCTTCACGCGCACAGCTGTCGGCGATCACTTGCTGCTCGGCGGTGACAACCTCGATCTCACGCTCGCGAAGATCGTCGAGCAGCGCGTGGTCGCGAAGTCGCAGAAGAAGCTCGATGCCCTGCAGTGGCACGGCTTGGTCCACGCGTGCCGGCTCGCGAAGGAGGTGCTGCTCGGCGACGGCGCGCCCGACAAGACGCCGATCGTCGTGCAGGCGCGCGGCTCGAAGCTGATCGCCGGCACCATCCGAGACGAGGTCTCGCACGACGAGCTCCACCAGGTGCTGTTCGACGGGTTCTTCCCGCTCGTCGCCGCCGATGCGCCACTCCTTCGCGGCCGCAGTGGCCTGCAAGAGTTCGGGCTGCCGTACGCGGCGGATCCGGCGGTGACGCGTCACCTCGCGGCGTTCCTCGCGCGCCACAACGCCGAGCACGTCCACTACGTGCTGTTCAACGGTGGCGCGATGACGCCCGCGTCGCTGCGCCAGCGCGTGCTCGATCAGATCGGCCAGTGGCAAGGCACGCCACCGAAACAGCTCCGCGCCGCGATGCCGGAGCTCGCCGTCGCGCAAGGCGCCGCGTACTACGGCCTCGTGCGGCGTGGCCTCGCGATGCGGATCAAAGGCGGCACGCCGCGCGCGTTCTACATCGGCATCGAAGCGCACGGTCGCCCGCGCCGCGAGACCAACAATGTCGGGTCCGATGCGGTAGCGGCTGATCGCATGGCGATGTGCATCGCCCCGCCGGGGCTCGAAGATGGCGCGCGCGTCCAGCTCGCGCGCGACTTCAAGCTCGTGACGAACCGGCCGGTCAGCTTCCGGCTGTACTCCTCGACGACGCGCGAGGATCGACCGGGCGCCCTCGTGCCGATCGGCGACGGCAAGGCCGAGACGCTCGACGACGGGAGCGACCTACTCGAGCTCCCGCCGATCGTCACCGTGTTGCGCGCACGCGGCCGCAGCGAAGTCACCGTGCGGCTCGAGATCGCGATCACCGAGCTCGGCGCGCTCGAGATTCGTTGCGTCGAAGTCGGCGGCCAGAACGAGACCTGGAAGCTCGCGTTCGACATGCGCTCCGGTGGTTCGGTATCCGTCGTCGACGCGGCACCTGACGCCGCGCCACATCCGAAGACCGCCGAAGCGAAGGCCAAGCTCACCGCCGCCTTCACGACCGGCGCCGGCCTCGCCACGCTGACCCGCGATCTCGAGACCCTGCTCGAGACCCGGCGCGACGAATGGTCGATGCAGACCACGCGCGCGCTGTTCGACGCACTCGCCGAGGTCGCGCCCGAGCGCAAGAAGACCGCGGATCACGAACAGCGTTGGCTCAACCTCGCCGGCTTCCTGTTGCGGCCCGGCACCGGTGCGCCGCTCGACGCGTGGCGCGCGCGCGTGATGTGGGGCGTGTTCAACGAGCACCTCACCTTTCCGAAACAAGAACCGAACCGGCTCGCGTGGTGGATCGTGTGGCGCCGGATCGCGGGCGGCCTCAATGCCGGTCAGCAAGAACAGATCTACGATCGCACCGCGCAGCTCCTCCTGCCGAGCAGCAAGCAAGCCAAGAAGCTCGCCGAAGCCAAGCCGAGCAAGCAAGAGCTCGCCGAGATGTGGCGCGCCGTCGCGAGCATGGAGCGCCTGCAAGTCGGTACCAAGTCCAAGCTCGGCGACGAGCTGCTCGCGCGTATGGAGACCCGCAAGGGCCGTGACGACGCTACCCACTTGTGGGCGCTCTCGCGGCTCGGTGCGCGCGTGCCGCTCTACGGCCCGCTCAACCTCGTCATTCCACCCGCGCAGATCAAGCTGTGGCTCCAGCCGATCCTCACCTGGGA
>JAYWCI010000050.1:0-3219 GCA_043780895.1 Kofleriaceae bacterium
GCTTGGGAAGTTCGCATATCTCAAACGACGACCGCGATGCGAAGCGAGGTACTCGCTTTGTAGTAACCGGTGCACGGACCCCGTCTTGAAGGTATCGGGTGAGGTGTAGTAGGGGCTCAAAACTGGCCGCGCTAATTTACCGGTTCGAAACCAGGCCCGGTCGCCAGCAGGGAGAAGACGAGCGCGAGCGCTGCCGCGAACGCGAACACGCTCGCACGCGAGGTCGGGTGGGGTCGTTCGCTCAGCGCATGGATGGCGGGCGACGTAGCGAGCGGCAAGCCTGGCGTTTCGGGATCGGCCGGCGCTCGACCACCGGCGTGCCACGTAATTCGCTCCGACCCCACCCGCCTCGCTGGGCTCGCGTTGGCGAGGCTTCGTCCTCACACCGAATCAAAGATATCGTCCGGTATCCGGACGAACAACTATGGAGTAGGTAGTGCTGGCTCTGGAATCGTGAGCCAACCGATCTCCCGATCGAGCTCCTCGGAATCGAGTCTGGCGCGGGTGATTCGCCAGTAGCGCGGTGCGAGTTCGATGAAGCGTTCGCGCGGCCAATGCGGGAGGACGCGGAACACGTCGCGGAGGTAGACCTCTGGATCGAGCTTGTGCAGCCGTGCCGATGCGATCAACGTCAGCAGGTTTCCGGCGGCCTGGCCGTGGTCGTCACTGCCCAGAAATAGCCACGCCTTGCGACCGACCGCTACTCGTCGAAGCTGACGCTCCGAATGGTTGTTCGTCATCTCGAGGCGACCGTCGTCGAGGAACCGCATCAATGCCTCGCGCTGGCGGACGCTGTAGCCGAGTGCGGAGCGCAGCATGCCGCGTTGATCCTTCACGCGCTCGTACTCGGTTTCGACGAACGCGAAGAACGCGACGAGGTGCGGTCGAAGATGACGCTCGCGAAGCACCTTTCGCTCGTCGGGCGAGAGCGCCTTCCAAGTCCGGTCGAGTTGGAACATCCGCATGATGCGAGCGAGCGCCTCACGTGCGACGACGTGTTGGGTCGCGACTGCCACTTCCCAGAACTTGGTCCTCGCATGACTCATACATCCGACCTCGTGGCAAACCGCGAGATCGGACGATCCGTCATCGAACTCGCGCTCCTTGGGAGGTCGATACAAGATGTCATAGACGCTCTTGGCGTCCGCTTGAACCATTCCGGAGAAGCCGCGGAACATCTCGCGGACGACCTCGCTGGTCTCCTCGACTGTGTACTCGAAGAACACGTGATCGGCGTCGGCGATCTGAACGAAGAAGTGGGCGCGGCGGCAGGGCTGTCGCTTCTTGTCCTTGCGAGGTGTCGGTTGCACCCGCACGCCGGTGGCATCGGTCGCGATACAAAAGGCGGTACGCATCGCCTCCTGTCGCATCGCCTCGACAACCGTTGCACCGACGGCCGCGCCCGCTTCTTCGAGCCAGCGACACATCGTGCTTCGATCGAGCGGAACACCGAGGCGCGCGAATCGATCCTCTTGACGATGGAGCGGAAGCCCATCACAGAACTTGTCGCTCGCGACGTGGGCGATCAACGACGGAGTCGCCATGCAACGGCGCAGCAGCGTTGGTGGCATCAGCGCGGTCACAATCGTCGACGAGACGATCGTTGCCGCGGTGGGAGTCTGATCGCTGACCGCGGTCGCAGGCTCGATTGTGGTTTCGGGCTCGGGCACGAGCACGGTTGTGGTCGCAGCGATCGCGTCCGTGGCATCAACTGGAGCAGCGAGCGCGGTCGCGTCGGTCGCGTCGGTCGCGTCGGTCGCAGGCTCGGTCGCCACGATCACGTTCTCGGTGGTCGTCGCCGCGGCGATGCTCCCACCTGCTTCGCTCACCCGCGTGACCACGCGGTACTTGATCTTCGCGATCACCAGCCGGACGAATCCTCCGCGGCGCCATCGGAGCTCGAAGCTCTCCTCTACGCCGATCCGCTCAGCCTTGCCCTCGAGCTCTCGGTCGGGAATCTCGAGGCGCTCCTCGGGGAGATCGAGGAGGCGAAGATCGCGTCGCCCGGTGGGCTTCTTGCGCTTGGGTTTGTCCGGGTCCGGATTCGCACCGCCATCTCCATCGCGTGCGTCTTCGGGCACGAGCATGCCCGCGAGTGCGTCGAGCGCCGCGAGCTTCGTCGCGAACTCGATCTCCAGCTGCGTCGTGTCCATGCGCTCCGCCGTGGCGATGAACAACCGCCGGCGTGCGAGCTCGACCTGAAGCTGGAGCGCTTGATAGGCCTCCTTCAGCCGATCGCGCTCTGCCTCGACGGTGGCGCGCAACCCGCGCTCAACCACAAGCGCCGCTTCGAGCTCGGTAATCCGCGCCGCGATGGCGCGTTGGCTCGTCGCATTGCTCACGAGATCTTGCTTATCCGGACGCGATCACGATGTCGATCCGAAACATGACAAATCGATCAGTGCAGCACAATCCGACGGCGACGCGGCGCACTCTCGAGACCAAGGCCGTCGAACAACGCGTCGAACGCGCTCGCGTCGATGGGAATCACCTTCGTGCCCTCAGGCGCGACCGGGATCCGGAACGTCCCTTTGTCGAGCCGTTTGTAGACCACGACGAGACCTGTCCCATCGAAGTACAAAATTTTCATAGCGGCACGGTGCCGGCCGAAGAACACGAACAGCGCTCCGCTGCGAGCACCACGTCCCAACACCTCTGTCACCACGCCGGCCAGTCGATCGAATCCCCACCGCAGATCGATCGGATCAAGACCGACGAACACCTCAACGCCGTGCGGGATCATCGCGCACCTCTGGCATCGACCACAGCCACCACTGTGGCCAAGGTCTCCCGATCAACGCCTGCCTGGACCGTGATCCGCACGTGTGCAGCGATGATCTCGATCACGATCGGGCTTCGCCCTTGCTCCGTGACTGCGGGCGATCGCACCAACTGCGCCATCCGGACCACAGGCGCAGCGACCGTTTCCCGACGAAGACGCCACGACCAGTGCCTCAGCGTGTTTGTCACCAACCCCTTGCGTGCACTGAACTCAGCCGCCGTCTCGCCGCTCGCGCGCCATGCCGCCACGCGCTTGCTCCACATTGCTCTTGTCTCTGACATCGAGGGATCGTCCGATCCCTGCGGCACGTTTCAAGACGGGGTCCGTGCAACGGTTACCAACTGCCTGCTCGGTGTTGAGATCGCGAATCATCTTTCGCGAATGCCGGCAGAGCTCGTGCGCGACCAACACCGCGAGTACCTGTTGCTCGGTCGGCT
>JAYWCI010000051.1:0-60058 GCA_043780895.1 Kofleriaceae bacterium
GCGCAGCGAGATCGCGACCTCGCGCACCAAGACCCGCACGCCTCGCGCCGAGGACTCGAGCGAGAAGGAGGTGGCGCTCGAGGCGATTCGCACCGCCCCGGATCGCGAGGCGGTCGCGCGCTTGATGATCGAGGCCGTCTCGCAGCTCGAGCCCGCCACCCGCGCCGCGGTCCTCCTGATCGTTCGCAGCAATGTCGCGGTGAGCTGGACGTTCCTCCGCAAGGACGGCCAAGGACTCGAACCGACGGCGGTGCCGCTCGATCAACTCGGGCTCGTGCCCGCGGTCATCCGCAAGCGCAAGCAGCTGCGCGCCGCGCACTACGATCTCAGCGATGTCGATCACTCGTTGATCGTCACGCTCGGCGTCGCAGGTGGCGAAGCGATCGTCGAACCGCTCGTGCTCGCCGGTAAAGTGACCGCCGTCTTGTTCGTCGCGAGCCACGGTGGCGTGGTCGCCGAGGTCATCACCGAAGTCGCGGCAGCGGCGGTCACCGCGTTCGAGCGGCTGATGCGCAACGCGATGGCGTGACGTGAAGCTAGCCAAGGACGAGGTCACGTTGTGGATCGGCGAACGCCGCGGCAAGGCGGTCTACGCGCGTCGCGGCCACCCGGCCCCACTCCGATCCCGAAGGTCAAGGCCTTCGCGTCGGACGAGAAGGCGCAGGCATTCCTCGAGGCCGAGCTCGCGAAGCGGCGCGACGAGGACTACCGGACGCTCGCTCCAGCAGCGACGGTCGAGGGTCCCTTCACGCTCCCCGCTACCGAGTCGTGAGCGTGATCTCTACGATGTTCGGATCGAAGCTGATTTTGTTGAGTGCTTCGATCCCCGTGGTGTGATCGCCGTCCGTCGTGCCAACGACAGTTGTCCCCGCATAAGCGGTCGCGACGTAGGTGTAGAAGCCGGCCTCGACCGGCGCGATACCGGCGCCGAGCGCATACAGATCGTTGACCGGAATACCGGTCGCACCGGCTGCCGTGTCGTCGGAGGTCGAGCACGGAAACGAGAGGTGGGTCACCGCCATCGTCGTCATCTCGGTCAGCGTGATCTCGACCTTGTCGACGCCAGCACCCGCACAGCTATCGAGATAGGTCTGCGCGTTCATGCCGTAGAGGCTCCATTCGAACCAGCCCCAGCCGCCATCCTGGTACATCGTGACCGCGGTGCTGCGAGCGCCGCCGCCGAGATCGACGGTCGTCGATCGACCGAGCTTCGACTGCATATCGGTCGCAACCGCCGTGCCGCCACCCGCATCCGTCTCGTCCCACCGGATGTCGTACTTGCCGAAGATCTCGGTCGTGTCGCGAGTGCCATCCAGCGGGAGCTCCAGCGTGCCCATGCCCGCTGCACAATCGAACATGCCGATGAAGGGTATGCCGCCCGGGTCCGGCACCTCCAGATTCTTGTCCCACGCGGCCGCGCTGACCAGCATCGTCTCGTAGCCACTCATGCAGGCCGCGGGCGAACGGTCGACGTTCTGCAACGACCAGGTCGCGGTGAGGGTGCCGGTGCCACCGCTGGTCGTGCAGCCGACAACCAAGAAGGGGGCGAGGGGCCCGAGCGAATAGAGGAGTTGCTTCATCAACGTCCGGACGGCGGCGCTCTCCCCTGCACAACAACGGCGCGCTATAGGTGTCGCACCCTCGTTCGTCCTTGTATCGTCGGGCATGGCCATCGAGCTCGAGCTGCGCGCGCTGCTCGGCGATGCGGCACCGCCGATCGCCGAGGCGCTGGAGCGCGCGCGCGTGCGCTGGCCCACCGCGAATCCCGATCCGACATTCGTGCAGTACGTCGCCGAGCGCGCGCGGACCCAGCCCGATCTGGCGGCCGCGCTCCCTCGGTTGCGCCTCGAGGATCTGGTGCTGGCGTGGTGGGCCGGGAGCGGCGCCGCGGCCGCGATCGCGGCGTTCGAGGCAGCGCACGCGAGCGCGCTAGATCGCCTGCTCCGTCGGTTCCATCGCCTCGATGCCGACGAGCTCCGCCAGGTGGTGCGGATCAAGTTATTCGCGGGCGAGGCGCCACGGATCCGCGACTACTCGGGCTTCGGGTTTCTCGAGAACTGGTTCAAGATCATCGCGGCGCGGAGCTTCCTCGATCTCGCGCGCTCCACGCAACGCGAGCGGATCGACGACATCGACGACGCTATCCTGCAGAACCTCGTCGCACCGGGCGCAGATCCGCGCGATGCCGTGGCCCGCGCGGAGCTCGTGGCGACGGTCAAGGCAGCGCTCGAAGCCGCGATCGCGGAGCTGCCGCCACGCGAGCGCACGTTCCTGCGCCACGTGATGGTCGATGGCTTGACGCTCGAGCAGATCGCGACGACGTATCAGGTCCATCGCGTCACCGTCGCGCGCGCGCTCGGGACGGCTCGCCAGCGCTTGCACGATGCGACGCGCGCGCTCGTCCTCACGAAGCTCGGCATCACCGCTGGCGGCCTCGCGAGCATGTTGCAGCTGATCGATAGCCAGATCCATCTGTCGCTGCAGCGGCTGTTCCCCGATCCGACGCTGTAGCGCTCACCGCGAGCCCGACCGCGGACCTGCACGCATCGCAGCAATGGATGTGCGCCTCGATCCGCGCGCGCTCGAGCGCGTCCCCTCCTCGCTCGACGAAGGCAGCGAGCGCGGAGTCGCTCGGGCAGCCGCTGGTAGGTGGATCGCGAATACCGTCCGGACGCCACCAGCCCGTGCGCCGTAACATTTCGTGGCATCGTTACGGTGTTGACTTGCCCGGACGATAACGAGGTCGCGGCCTTCGTCGAGCACACGCTCGCCGCCGCGGAGCGTGAAGCGTTCGAGCTCCATGTCCACGGCTGCGCGAGCTGCCGCGAGGCCCTCGGCCACGTGATCGCTGCCGGCCCGGACGAGATGATCGGTCGGTTCGCGTTGTTCGAGGTGCTCGGGGTCGGTGGCATGGGTGTGGTGTACGCGGCGCACGATCCGGAGCTCGAGCGCGACATCGCGATCAAGTTGCTCCACGCTGGCACGACGGGAGATGCGCGCCAGCGGCTGCGGCGTGAAGCGCAGGCGCTCGCGAAGATCGATCACCCGAACGTGATCAAGGTCCACGACGTTGGCGATCACGACGGCCAGGTCTACATCGCCATGGAGCTCGCCGATGCGGGCACCCTGCGTATGTGGCTGACGGCGAAGCACTCGGTGAAGGCCATCGTCGATACGTTCGTCCTCGCCGGGCGCGGGCTCGCCGCCGCACATGCCGCCGGGCTCGTGCATCGCGACTTCAAGCCCGACAACGTGCTCGTGTTCCGCGGCGGCCGCGTGTGCGTCACCGATTTCGGGCTGGTCGGCATCGCGCGGACGGACGCCGACATCGAGACCACGGCGCCCGCGCGGCCCTCCGTGATCGCGGTGTCGCCCCGGGTCGAGCAAGATCTCACGCATACCGGCTCGGTGATGGGCACGCCGCTCTACATGTCACCCGAGCAGTTCGAGGGCCGCGCCGCCACGGCAGCAAGCGATCAGTTCTCGTTCTGCGTCGCCCTCTACGAGGCGCTCTACGTCGCTCATCCTTTCGGCGGCACGAGCTACGCCGAGCTCGCGGTCAACGTCACGGCGGGCCAGATCGTCCGCGAGCCGGGCGGCGTACGCGTCCCCACGTGGTTGCACCGTGCGGTGCGGCGCGGCCTCGCGCCCCTACCAGCGGACCGCTTCCCGACGATGACGGCGCTGCTCGACGAGCTCGTGCGAGATCGCGGCAAGCAACGCGCGCGGCTCGCCACCGCTGGTGTGTTCGCCGGGCTTGCCGCCTTCGGCATCGTCGCCGCGATCCGGCCCGCGCACCCGATCGCGTGCACGAACGGCTCTGACCAGCTGGCTCGGGTCTGGAATCCCGGTCGTCGGATCGAGCTCCAGGCCGCGTTCTTTGGTTCGCGCCGTCCACACGCACCGGAGACCTTCACCAAGATGGCAGCGATCATCGATCGCTGGAGCGCGGCGTGGGCGGTCGGTCATCGCGACGCTTGCGAAGCGACCCGCACGCACGGCGATCAGTCCGAGCACGCCCTCGATCTACGCATGGCATGCCTCGATGATCGGCTCGCGGATCTGGGCGCGGCGATCGACGTGCTCGGCGGCGGCGACGGGATCGCGGTGGATCACGCGCTCGACGCGATGATGAGGTTGCCGAGCGTCGCACCGTGCGCTCATCCCAGCGAGCTCGCCGCGCTGCCCCAGGGGATCACCGCCACCGTTGCCGTCCACGCGGTGCAGACCGCGATCGATCGCGCGAGCGCCGAGCTCGCGCTCGGTCACTACGCCGTGGCGCGCGCGTCGATGTCCGCGGCGCTACCCCTCGCACGCGCGACGAGTTATCCGCCTCTGATCAGCAAGGCCGAGCGCGTGCTCGGCGACACCCAGCTAAAGCTCGCCGATGCCCACGCGATCGAGAGCTTCCGCGAGGCGATCCATCTCTCGCGCGCGATCCGCGATACGCCTGCCGAGGTCGAGGCATCGGCGGGGCTCGTCGTCGCGCTGACGACGCTCGCCGGCAAGTACGAGCTCGCCGCGGAGATCGCCGAGCTTGCAGATGCTGCCGCGGCGAGCATCCGGCCCGGCGCCGAGCTGCTCGGCAAGATCGATCTCGCGCGTGGTGACCTCGAGCTCGCGCGAGGCAAGCCAGCCCTCGCGCGCACCCGGTTCGAGCAGGCGCTCGCACGCGGCGAGAAGGAGCTCGGTCCGGATCATGTCGCCGTGCTCGGCGCCCTCGAGCGACTCGGCAACGTGCTCAAGGTCGAGGGTAAGTTCGACGATGCGCGTGCGCGGTACGAGCGCGTGCTCGCCACGCGGCAACGGCTCGAGGCACCCGATCATCCCGACATCGCGAGTGCGCTCGACAACCTCGGCAGCGTCGCGCGCGCGGAGAGCAAGCTCGACGCAGCGCTCGGGCTCTACAAGCGGGCGCTCGCGATTCGCATGAAAGCCCTCGGCCCCGATCATCCCGCGGTCGCCGATAGCTACAATAGCCTCGGCACGTTCTACGCAGAGCGTGGCGATCCGGTCAGAGCGCGGAGCTACTTCGATCGAGCGAGCGCGCTCTACGAGCGGGTGTATGGCGCCGCGAGCGTCGAGGTCGCCGACTCGCTCTCGAACTTCGGCAGCTCGCTCGTGGTGTCGCACGACTACCAAGGCGCGGCGCCCGTGCTCGAGCACGCGCTCGCGATCTACGAAGCCACGCTCGGCAAGAACGATCGCCACTCCGCATACCTGATGTCCGAGCTCGGCGTGATCGCGGAGCGGACTGGCAAGCTCGACGACGCGCTCGTGCGCATCCGGCGCGCCGAAGAGATCGCGACCGCCGTGCAAGGTGCCGATCATCCCGACATCGCCGATTACCTCGAGCGCGAGGGCAGCGTGTTGACCTCGATGAACAGGGTCGGCGAAGCCGAGCCGGTCCTGGTCCGCGCGATCCAGATCTATCGCAATGCCTACGGGAGCGAGCACCCGCGCGTCGCCATGGGGCTCGGCGCGCTCGCGCAGCTGCAAGCCGCGCGCTACGACTACAAAGGCGCGCTCGCATCGTGGCAACAAGCGCTGCCGATCTTCGAGGCGACGTTGCCGGCGAATCATCCGAACCTGTCGTTCGCACTCGCCGGAATCGGAGACGCCTTGACCGAGCTCGGTCGAACGCCGGAGGCGACGTCGTACCTCGAGCGTGCGCTCGCGATCCGGAAGCACGCGAAGATGGCGCCGGCACAGATCGCCGAGATTCACTTCTATCTCGCAGCGGCGCTCGTGACCGCGCCCGGGACGCGCGCACGTGCGATCACCGAGGCGCGGACCGCCCTCGCGATGTACCAGCAGGCCGGCGACGACGACGACGTGCACGAGCTCGAGACCTGGCTCGCGAAGCATCGCTAAGAGAAGCGCCGCGTCACGAACCACGATCGGGTCTGCATTGGCTCGGACTGCTCGACGGTCTCGGTGACCAGCCGCGAGAGCGTCGACGTCCATCCGTCAGGAGGCCGTTCCTGGCGAGCTCGATCTCGAAGCCATTCGCCTCGATGATCGACCGTGGCGGAATTGGTGGGTCATATTACCCCACACCGCATTCTTAATGCGAGCTAACGCCCCAGCTCGAGCCTGGGTGCGTGCTCGTGAGTATCGTAAAGGTCATGCGCAACCAACTTCTGACGATCGCGATGCTCGTAGTCCCGGCGAGTGTGTATGCCGACACTCGCTTGCCGCCCATCGATCAAAGCGTGGTGCCACCGTCCTGCGCGGCGGTCGCGGCGGTGCCAGGCGATGCAACGATCCCGCAGCCCTCGATCACGGCGAGGATCGCAACGGCAAACTGTGGTGCAGGGGTGCGACTCGACGCGCTCAAGATCTCGCCCGATGACAGCTCGCTCGATGCGATGAACGCCGCGATGAAGCCGAGCTTCGACCTGCTCGATCAGGCCGCGAACGCGGGCGATCCGGCACTGGCGACCGTCGCTGCAACCGTGCGCTCGAATCTCTACGTGGCGATGGTGGTGCGAGCGCGCGACTCGATTCCAACCATCACCATGACGACCGTCGGACCGGCCCTCGCCGCGCACGATCAGGCCCACGCAGCGCTCGAAGAGAAGCTGAAGCCGTGGCTCGCCAAGATCGCTAAGTAGATCGCTCAGTGCGTCCGGGAGATGACCGTGCCCGGCGCCGACGGCGTGCCTGACCACCGGAAGTTATCGATCACCGCGAGCGAGTCGAGCGCGCTGTCGCTCGTATCCCAGATCGCGATCCGTAGCGTCATGATCTCGCCCGGCTGCACGTTGCCACTCGTGGTCAGCCAGCCGGTGCCCCCGCCCTTCTTGCTCGTGGCGTCACACTGTCCACTCGCCGCTTGATCCATGCCGGTGCTGGCGAGCTCCGCGGTTGACGCGCACGTCGAGATCATGCCGGACATGCCGCCGAAGGATGCGCTCGAGCATCCCGTCGTGCCGTTCACGCACTGCTTGAACAAACCGGTGTTACCGGCGGCGAGGTTCACGCCGACAGGATACTTGTTCGTCCCCGATTGGTAGAACGCGAGGTTCTTGTCGCTCGGGTTCGCGGGGGTGCCGCTGTACATCGAGTCGAGCAGCACGACGAAGAAGTCGTTGAACGGACTGCACGTCCACTCCGGGAACTCGTCACTGAAGAAGTTCGTGTCGAGCGAGAACGACTGGACGTTCGTCGGCACGCGGATCGTCAGCGTCAGCATCATCGGATCGTTCGCGGTCGAACCCGTCGGCGGGGGACAACCCGGTGCGTTCGGCAGCGCGTTGTTATTCAGCGAGTACCAGTCGGTCGGGAACGCGGAGCTCGTGTTCATATTCGCATCGAGCGAAGCGAGGTAGTTAGGATCGCCAACGCCCGCAGCATTGCCCGACGAGATCAACATCAAGCTCGAGCCGGCATGGGGGAGCACGCCGGTGCCGTAGTGCGGTAGGATCGCCTTGGACTTCGTGTTCGGCGTGCCGGTCCCATTCGCGAGCGTGAGCTTGGCGTCGATCACGCCCCACTTCCTCATCGCGTCGGTCAGCGTCGTGGTCTGGCAGAGGTCGATCGCCTTCGCGTAGTCCATCGCGGTGGTCGAGCTCGACGTCAGGCCGGAGTCACATGCCACGAACGGCTCGTCGATCACGCCGTTGCAGTTGTTGTCGACGCCGTCGCCAGGGATCTCGACCGCGCCGGGATTGACCAGCGCCGGGGTTCCGCACTCGTTGGAATCACAGCAATCGCCCTGGCAGGTCGTCCAACCGTCGCCATCCAGGTCGACGTCCTCGTCGACCTGGCCGTTGCAGTTGTTGTCGATGTTGTCGCCGCAGATCTCAGCACTCGGCCTCGTCTCGCCGTTGCACGCGCCCCACATGCCGTTCGCATCGCAGGTCACGGTGCCGCCTTTACACGGGCCGACATTTTCGGTCCCGCTCGCGCCGTCGTAGCAAGCGTGCGTTTCGCCCGGGGTGCAGGTACCGGTGCACGTGCCGTTCGTGCACGTGTCTTGCTGAGCGGTCGGGCCGCACGCAGCCGAGGCGACCAGCAGAGTTACGAACAACAAGCTCCGGTGGGTCATAAGGCGTAGGCAACAATAGTGAAAAGGCTCGTTTCCTACGACTAACAGGCGCTTACACGCTCGCGCCCTCGGGAGGGGACGACCTCAACGATCACGCAGATGTCAGTGGTGTGAACGAGGCCGGAGGCCCCACGTCAGTGATGCGTCGACGCGACCGAAACAACAGCGCAACACGAAGTTGCACTGCAAGGCCCGGCGAAACGAGGCTTCAGAAGATCGTCAGAAGATGATCGCGTTCACGCCGAGCCGGAAGATCAGGAACGACTTGAAGCGATTCGTACCCGTGGCGTGGAACGGATCGATGTGCTCGGCCGGGTTCGGGTCGTACCAGAGCCACTTCGCCGTGCTCCGCACGCCGAGGTCGGTCGCGGTCGGCTGACACACGATCGGAAACGTTCCGCCCGGGTCGTCGTTGGCTTCGCCGACCGCCATGACACCCGTCGCACCCGGCGTCGAGGTCGGCCCCATCGTGTTGACCCAGCCTTGGCTCGTCGCCGTCGCGTCGCCGGTGCCGGCGTTGCAACGCGTGATCTCCTGGTTGATCACGTCGAGCGTCGGGCCGTTGATCGACGTCGGTCCCGACACGTACGCGATCCCGGTCGCGCACACTTCGAACGGAGAATCGCCAGTCACCACCGTCGCATTCTGGCGCGTGATGTCGGCGATCACGCCCTGGGTGACGGCGAGGTCATCCCAAGCGACAATGTAGAGGAACGCGGTCGGCGGCGCATCCGCCTCGGGCACGACATAGGCTTCGGGACCGTTGCCGAGCGGGCAGTTAAAGATCGCACCACCATCGGACTTGGTGCCCTGGGTGAAGTGATCGATCGCATCGACGTCGCCGTAGCCAAAGCTGTACGCGTTGTCGGCGGTGATCACGACGTTGACCGGTCCGCTCGGCACCGGCGCGGCGTCGACCTCGGTGCCATCCCGAGTGGTGCTGTCGAGATGTCCCGTCGACGCATCGGGGTCGACGGTCCCACCGTGGTGCGAAGCGCACGCAGCCAGACTCAACAAAAGAAGCGAACGCATCGAGGCAGCGTAGCGTGGACTGAATGTGGGTAGCGAAGGTTCTCCGCAGGTCTACGAGTGCGTGGCGCGGCTACACCGGGATCCACTTTCGCCCCAGCATCGCCTCGCCTCGGCCGTTCGGCCGACTGCCTACGTCGACAAGGCAGGTTTTTCTTATCGGTTTGTGTGAGCATGGGGCCAGCATGACAACTGCGCGGTCCCTCATCCTGTTCGCAATCTTCGGCGCTGGGTGCGGTCCCACACACCCGGGTGCAGCGCCCTCCGATGGCCTCGTCGCGACGGACACCAACGTGTCGAGCGATGGCAACGGCGGCGGCGGTAGCGCCGTTTGCAATCTCACGTCGTGCGCGGTGCAAGGCGCGATGTGCGGCCCGATCGGCGACGGTTGCGGTGGCTCGATCGATTGCGGTACTTGCACCACGCCCGAGACGTGCGGCGGTACAGGCGTGCACTACACCTGCGGCAACGCCGGGTCGGGCAGCGGCTCGTGTACGCCGCGAACCTGCGGGCAAGCGGGCGCGGTCTGCGGGGTCGTCGCCGACGGCTGCGGCGGGCTGACCGCGAGTTGCGGAGCCTGTGCCTCCGGCGAGACCTGTGGCGCGGGCACGGCGAACACCTGCGCGGGTCCGACCTGCACGAGCGGGCTTTGTCTCCAGCAGAACGCGTGTACGAACCTGCCGAAATCGTCGATCAGCGGCACGATCACGGCGCCGGGTCACGACAACACCGCGGTCTGGGGAGCGCCGGATCCGATCTTCGGCGCGCTCGTCTACATCCCGAACGGTGCCGTTGGTGCACCGACGTATGGCGTGACCCCGTTCACGCAAGGTGTCTCGTGTGACTCGTGTAGCTCGTTCGTCACCGGCTCTCCGCTGATCAGCGTGACCACCGGTGTCGACGGCAAGTTCACGCTCAACAACGCGCCGTGCGGCACCAACATCCCGCTGGTCATCCAGCTCGGCCGCTGGCGCCGGCAGATCACGATTCCATCGGTCGCGTGCTGCGCGAATACCGCGCTGACCAACATGCAGACCCACCTCCCGCGCGATCGCGTGGGCGTCGCGAGCGATGTCCGCAGCGACATCCCGCTGATGGCGTTCAGCACCGGCAACGTCGACACCCTGCACTGCGTGCTTCGCAAGATCGGCATCGCCGATAGCGAGTTCACGAACCCGAGCGGCGCCGGGCGCGTGCACTTCTACGTCGACAACGGTGCGGTGATCGATGCGACCACGCCCGCTGCGTCGACGCTGTACGGCACCCAGGCCGAGCTCGCGAAGTACGACATGACGATGTTCGAGTGCGTCGGCTCGCAGGTCGCCAAGACGGCCGCGCAACAGACACGCTTGATCAACTACGCGAACGCGGGCGGCCGCGTGTTCGCCACCCACTTCGGCTACACCTGGTTGACCAACAGCGACGGTACAGTCGGTTCGAACACCGCACCGCACCCGTTCTCGCAGACCGCGGACTGGCGCGTGAATCAGAGCTCTTCCACGTCGGCGACCGGGCTCGTCGATCAAACGTTGCAAGGCGATGCCGGCACGCAGGCCCGTCGCGTGGCGTTCGCGCAGTGGCTCAAGCTGGTCGGTGCGTCGTCGACGCTCGGTCAGATCCTCGTCAACGTCGTGCGCCAGGACTTCAACTCGGTGTCAGCGATCGCCGCGACGATGGCGGGCACGCCCGCGCAGCAATGGCTCTACACCAGCTCGTATCCGCTGCACTACACGTTCGACACGCCGGTCGCCTACGCGCCCGATCCGGCACCGACCACGCAATGCGGTCGCGTGCTGTACAGCGACTTCCATGTCTCCGACGCCGTGGTCAATAGCGCCACGTTCCCGGCGGAGTGCACCTCCGGACCGATGACCGCGCAGGAGAAGACGCTCGAGTTCATGCTGTTCGATCTCGCGTCGTGCGTCGGCCCCGCCGCACCTGCGACGTGCACGCCCAAAACGTGTGCCCAGCTCGGGTTCAACTGCGGCGAGTCTGGCGATGGGTGCGATGACGGTATGGTCCTGCAGTGTGGAACGTGTGGCATGGGTCAGGTCTGCGGCAACGGCGGCACGAACACGTGTGGTCCCCCGGCATGCATGCCGCTCACCTGCGCCGAACAGCACGCCGAATGCGGACTCGTCGGTGACGGTTGCGGCGCCACGGTCGACTGCGGTCCCTGCGCGGCGGGCCTGACCTGCGGAGCCGGCGGCACTCCGAATTCGTGCGGCGGCATCTTCTAACGACGTCGGTGGATGCGGCGTTCGAGACGAGCAGCGACGAGCCCGTGATCGCCGGGACCGCTCCGTCGATCTCTCGCGATGGCGTGGCGCGTGCTCGGGCGACCCACGCGAGCGCCGCCGACACCAGCGCCGCGATCTACGTCGCGCGCGCCTATGCGTGCCATGCGGTGCGCGCTCCAGCGCCGTTGGTCGGCGGGATCCTCGACCAGGACGAAGCGGTCCGCTTACTTGAGGATGTGCAACCCGTACAGCAGCGCGATCAAGCCCGACACGATGCCGACGATGCCGATGACCGGCGGACTCCGTCGGATCATGTGGTTGGCCGACCCAGTAGGCGGCCATGATCGGCGCGATCACCTCGCTGCCATAGGTGCCGGTGACACGGCCGCTACCGCCGCCGACGATGTCGCCCTCGGCCCCGTTCAGCGATCGCGTGTCCGCGGGAGACCGGACGTTCCACATGCTGCACCTCCGATGCTCAGGACAAGCAGCGCGGATGCACCCAGGTCACACAAATGAGACATGACGGCTGGTTCTGCAAGAAGCTGACCCGCTGATGGCGCGCTCGTCCAGGCTGGTAGCCACCGACGGCGAAGTCGGTGTGCGGCGGTGTCGCGGCGCCTGTCCCGAACCGTGCGGCGAGCACTCACATGAGCACGCATGTGAGCTCGATCAGTTCAGCGTGAACACGAAGCACGCGCCCTGCCCTGGCGACCCTTCGGCGGTGATCGCACCGCCGTGGCGGTGAACGATGCGCTGCACGGTCGCGAGACCGATGCCGGTGCCGTCGAAGTCGTCATGCGTGTGCAGCCGTTGAAACGGCGCGAACAGCTTGCCGATGTACGCCATGTCGAAGCCAGCGCCATTGTCGCGCACGAAAAAACCTTCACCTGCGCGACCGACGATCACGCGTGCGGAAGCGATCTTCGACGTGAACTTCCACGCGTTGCCGAGCAGGTTCTGGAGCACGATGCGCAACAGCCTCGCATCGGCGCGTGCCTCGAGCCCGCTCTCGATCTCGACGGTGACATCGCGGTCGAGATCGAGCTCGCGCAACTCGTCGACGACCTCGCGTGACATCGCAGACACGTCGACCACCGAGAGCGCGAGCCTGACGCGGCCGAGGCGCGCGAGGCCGAGCAAGTCGTCGATCAAGTTGCCCATGCGGAGCGTCGCGGCGCCGATGCGCGCCAGGTAGTGCTTGGCTTGTTCGTCGAACAGGTGCTCGTAGTCGCCGAGCGCGCTGCTGAAGCCATTGATCGCACGTAGTGGCGCGCGCAGATCGTGCGAGACCGTGTAGCTGAAGGTCTCGAGCTCGCGGTTCGCGTCCTCGAGCGCGCGGGTGCGTTCGGTGACCCGGCGCTCGAGCGCATGGACAAGGATCACGTTGTCGACCGCGAGGGCTGCGCGATCGGCGAGCTCGATCGCGAGCTGCTGATCCTCGAGCGTGTATGGCGGCCGTCCTGCATTGCGCAGCAGGACGATCACACCGAGCAGCCGGCCGCTGACCTGCAGCGGCACCGCGAGCGCGCTCGTGATCTGCGAGGTCTCGATCAGCTTTCTGATCTGGGGCGGTAGCTCGTCGGCGACGTCTTCGGTCGTCAACATCACGGGTGCACCGGTCTCCGCGACGCGGCCCGCGAGCCCTTCGCCGACCGGTTGGCGATGTACGCCGACCAGCTCGCGTACCGTGGTTCGCACGCTCGCGTCAGGATGATAGAAGGCGGTGCTCGGCTCGAGCCAGCGACCATCGACGCTGAGCATCCGAGTGAAGCAGCCCTCGCCGAGCAACTCGCCGAGGCGGCGCGTGACGAGCGCCAACACGTCGTCGACCTCGCCGCTCGCGCTCGCGAACTCGTGCGAGATCGTCGAGATGACCTGCAGCCGCGCAGTGCTCGCGATCATCGCTTGCTCGAGACGATGGCGCTCCGTCACGTCGATCAGCGTCGAGATGCGCACCGCGCTCCCGGGCTGAGTCTCGACGACGCTCGTCGACGACCACACGAGCACGTCGCTGCCGTCACTGCGTTGCAACCAGATCTCGTGGACGTGCGAGCCGATCAGTCCGATCTCGCGCTCGAGCCGCGCGAGGTCGGCATCACTCGTCGGAGAGACCAGCTCGGTCGCGCTGCGGCCGACGAGCTCCTCGTGCGAAGAGCGCAGCATCTCGACGAGCGTCTGGTTGACGCGCTGGATCTTGCCGGTCGCGAGGTCCGAGATCGCGACGCCGAATGGAGCGCGATCGAGCGCGTGCGCCCACACCGCGACCGACGCCTCCGCGCGCTTGACCTCGGTCAGATCGCGCAGAAAGCCGGTGAACATCTGTGTGCCAGCGCCGCGCGTCGCGACGACCGAGAGCTCGACTGGAAACTCCGTGCCGTTGGCGCGGATCGCGGTCAGCTCGACGCGCCGGCCGATCATGTGAAAGATGCCCTTCGCAGCGCGCAGCAGCCCAGCCTGATGCGCCGAGCGCATCAGGGTCGGAATGACCATCTCGTCGAGTGACCGGCCGATCGCTTGCTCGCGGGTGTAGCCGAAGATCTTGGCCGCCGATGGATTGAACTCGGTCACGATGCCGTTGGCGTCGATCGAGATCACGCCGTCGAGCGCGCCCTCGAGAACGCGCTCGTCGCGGCGACGCGCCATCCGGCGCAGCGCGGTGGCCTGAAAATCACCGAGCACGATCAGCGCCTCGGCGAGGCGGTCGGCATCGGCCAGGAACACCGCGACGATCCGCTTCACCGTGTCGGCGTGGAACGTGTCGAGGATCTCGTTCACGGCGGGGTGGCTGTCGAGATACCGCTCGAGCGGTTGCCAATCGCCGGCGCGGGCCGCCTCGAACCTCGCCGCTACGATCGGGTCGTCAGGCGCAACGCAGACGTCAAAGAAGTCCGCCACCCCGCGTGTCGACTCCTTGTCGAACCACCCCACGTCGCCATCGTAGCGCGTTATGGCAACCTCCGCGCTACCACGATCACGAGCAACACGCCGCGCGCGGTCCACGCGGCGGTTCGTACCCAGTTCGTCCACACCAGCCTGCGGTGCGCGACCACGTCGAAGCCCGCGGCCAAGCGGTCGTGCATCGGCACCGAGAGTAGGAACGTCGCCGCCCAGATCACGACGACCGCGAGGAAGCCGGCCCAGGTCGCGACATGACCGAGGAGGTGGGACGCGGGCTCGAACAGTGCCACGCCTGCGATCGCGGCCCCGAACTCGACCACCATCAGCGGCATCACGATCCACGTGATGCGCATGCTGTGCGCGCGATGAAAGCGAGCGAACAGATCGCTTCGGACCGCGTCGAACAGCGGGTAGTGCACGAGCTGGATCGTCCAGATCAAGCCGACCAGCGGCAGCGTGCTCGCGAGCTGGCCGACGAACAGCGCCGAGCGCAGTGACATGTCCCTTCGATGGCCGTGCGAGAACGAAGTTACGTCGCTCCGCAGCTCAAGGCAGCCGCTCGTCGTGCGCCGCGAGCTCCGCCGCATCCGCGATCTGGCGAACCGGCGCGCCCTGATCGCAGACCGCGCGGGTGGCGGAGTCGAGCTTGGCCGCTGGTGCGAAGCCGCGGATCGCGACGATCAGCGCACGTACGCGATCCGCGCCGTCGCCCACCACGTCGGCGCCGCCCGCGCGCGTGATCCGTGTGGTCGGCAGTGCGCGGACCGTCGCGTGCGGGCCCGAGATGATGTCGACGAACATCGCGCCGTGATACGGAGTCGCGGCGGGCAGCTGGCGTGCGACGACGCCGACGACCTCGCCCCACTCGACGAGCCCGATGTTGCCGTCGACAAAGTTCGTATCGATGCCGCTCTCCGAGAGCGCGATCGTGGCCGCTGCGCAGCGCACCGGCGCCACCACCAGAGCGACGGTCGCAACGAGCACGGGCGTCGCTTGCATCGGCGGCGGCCGGCTCGCGGCGGGCCGGGCATACCGCGCCACGACCGGCTCGGCTGCGCGCGGCTCGTCGTCGCGGAGTTGCAGGAGGGCGTAGATGCCGAGCCCGATCCCGCCGCCGAGCGCGAGCCCGCCGAAACCGTGCGAGATCGTGAGCGACCCGACCGCAGCCGACATCTCTCCGGTATCCGGCCCCAGCACGAAGGCGGTGATCAGGGTCGCGATCAGCATCAGGGCTCCGAGCACCGCGACCCGCCGCCCGTAGGCCGGCGACATGTGGATGCCAACGTGCGGCCCGATCACGCCGGCGGCGAGGCCGATCGCGAACACGATCGAGCCGAAGAACGTGACCTGCGCGATCGTGCCGAATGACGACTGCGAGGCGCGCAACGACACCGACACGCACTCTGCGCCGCGCTGGCAGATCGAGATCGTCCGCAGATCGATGCCGATCGCCACGCGCTTGCCACCCATCGCGTCCGCCAGGCCTGCTGACATCTTCAGCGTGAACCAGTCGCTCACGAACAGACCGATGGCAACGAGCACCAAGCCGCCGACGCCAACCCCGAGCATGACCTGCTGCCTCTTCGAAAGCGCCATCCTGTAAGCTTGCACGAATGTCTATCCAGAGTCGCACTCGGCCGGCCATAGCGATCGTACTCGCACTCGGAGGCACGGCCTTCGCCACCACGTATCCGGTAGGGCCGAGCCGGGCGAAGCACTCGCCGTGCGAGCCTGTCGCGTCAGTCGCGCTCCAGCCCGGAGACATCGTCGAGGTGGATCCGGGGACGTACACCGACGCGTGCCAGCTCACCGCCTCGGGGACCGCGCAGGCGCCGATCGTGCTGCGCGGTGTCGCGGGGACGCGCCCGGTGTTCGACGCGACGGGCCTCGATCTCAGTGGTAGCGGCTCGGTGCCACGCGCGATCTTCCAGTTCACGAACGCGAGCTACTGGCAGGTCTCGCACCTCGAGCTCGAGCACGCGACGAACGCGAGCAACAACGGCTCCGGGTTCCGCCTCACCGCCGGCGCGCATGACGTCACGTTTTCGGACATGTCGATCCACGACAACCAGGACGGCGGCCAGTCCGACGGCTTGTCCGTGATAACGATCGAGAACAGCGATATCTACGCGAACGGCGCGAACGACGGCCTGAGCCACAACCTCTACCTGCAGGGCGACGTGGTCCGCCTGATCGGCAACCACATCCACGATTCGCGCGGCGGTCAGAACATCAAGCTCCGGACGCGGTACGTCGAGATCATCGCCAACTACGTCGAGAATGCTGGCAACTACGAGGTCGACCTGATCCAGGGTCCGTACACCGCGATGGCGAACGCGAACGCCGTCCTGATCGGCAACGTGTTCGTGCGCGCGACCTCGGCGAACAACAACTCGCAGACGATCCTGTTCGGCACCGACAACCCGGGCGACGCGACGCCGAGCCGCAACGGCGCGCTCTACGCGATCGGCAACACGTTCGTGCTCCGCAACGCGTCCAATCAGCTGGTCCACGTGCTGACCAGCACGTCGGCGCCGGCCGCGACGCACGTCTACATGTTCGACAACATCGTCTACGCGACGGTCGCCGGCACCAAGCTGACGGCCGATGCGACGACCGCGGGCTACGTCACCGGCAGCAACAACTTCATCGCCGATGGCATCGGTGGTGTGCCGGCGGCGATGACCGCGACGATCGGCGGGACCAGCCCCGGCTTTGCGGCCAGCAACGACTATCACCTCGTTGCCGGCTCTCCCGCGATCGACGTCGGCCTTGCACAGCCGCAGTACGCGGATGGTGCGGGCACCATGCAGAACGGCGCACCGAAGGTGCAGTCGACCCCACCGATCGGGACGGAGGCGCGCAGCGTCGTCGGTGCGGGCCTCGATCTCGGCGCGTTCGAGTACGGCACCATGGTGTCTAGCGGCGATTCCGCCAGCGGTACCGATGCCGGCACGTCACCCGGAACCGGCGGCGGTTGCTGCCAGATCGGTGGAAGCCACGCGTCGTCGTCGCTGGTGTGGCTCGCTATCTGCGCCGCTGGCCTCATGCGGCGCCGACGTTAGAGCTACTCCTCCTTGGGATCCGGGAGCGACTCCGGCTCGTCGTTGGTCGACGGGAATTCCTTGATCGGACCGCGCGCACGCTTCCAACCTTGCTGGACCACCCAGGACAGCGAGCGATCGAGACGAGCGGCCTCGTGTTGGATCTCCTTGAGCATGTCCTCGGGGAAATAAAGCGACTGCTTCCTCTTGTCGGAGCTGGGCATCTGTTACCTCGACTTTACGTTATTCCGCGCGCTCGCGGCGACGCGCTGGTCGACATCGTTGCGTGCGCGTTTTAACAGTGCCCGTGCGCGCTCGCCCCGCAGCTCGCCAAGGCCTCGGCAGCGCCGAGCGGAGCCGCGCGAACCAGTCGGCATCGGTGTCGAGCTCCCACCCGACTGCGCCGCAGCTCGGAGATCAGATTCTCGATCATGCGGCCGATCGGAGCACGGATCAGTGCCAGGCCGCTTGCTCGATCGGCACCAGACATGCGGAGAACGCGCTGCATTCGGTCATCGCCTGACAACGGGTCGCGGCATCGCGCTGTTCGGCGGCGTGGAGCATCGGTCCAGCACATGTCGCCGCGATGTTGGCATCGGTCGAGTCGGTCGCCCACTCCTGCTTGGCCTGCGCGATCACGCCGGCACGATCCTTCGCGACCTCGCCCTTGATGCCCGTTGGATGATCGACCGCTGCGCGCGCGTCGACGAGTGCGGGGATGTACTGGTCGGTACACGTCCGCGCGTGCTGGAGCACCGCGACGCACAGATCGCGATCCGGATCTGCGGACTGGGTCTTCTGTGGCGCGACCGGTGTCGGGGTGGCGTCCGCGCTCGCACATGCGGCGAGCGTCGAGAACAGCAGGAGCGAGGCGACCTTGAAGGAGTGCATCATGAACAGGTCAACGCCGCACCTCTGCGAGCGTGACAGGATTAAATCATGGCTGCAGCGCGTCCCAGAGGCGCGTGCCATCACCGGCGTCGTAGAGCCGGATGTCTTCATCACCATCGATCGGCGCGAGCCCGACTGCATCGATCTTGCCCGTCGCGTCGAGGGCCGGATCGGTCGCACGAATCCCGCGACCGCGCGGACGATTGACGAGTGCACGCACCGTCACGTCGTGCGGCCGCGGTGAGCGCGCGAACTCGGCGCTGCCGAGCACGGTAAAGTCAGGGCGCGGCTCGAAGCCGAGATAGAAATCCGTCAGTGCGATGCAGCGCGGCTCGCCGCACACGAGCACGAGTGGTCTCGTGCCGACCTCGTGACGCAACGTCGCGAACACGGCGGTCTCGGGTTGGCCATGGCGACGCAAGGTCCGGATCGTACGCAGCCACGGGGCGAAGACCGCGACGAGGAGCACGCCCAAGATCGGCGCGCGCCATCGCCGCAGCCAAGCGAGCTCGAGCGCGGCGTCGGTCGCGAGGGCCGCCGTCACGAGCACGAACGGCAGCGCCGGCGCGATCAACCGCTGCGAGATCGGGAGCGGCATGTACGTGGCGGTGGTGCTCGACCCGAACCAGTACAGCAGGATCATCGTCGCGCAGGCCACCCACCAGATCCGATCGCGCCCGCGCACGAGCCACGGTGCGAGCACGACAGGAACGAGCAGCACGCGAAACATCTTGACCACCATGTACGGAACTTGCCAGGTCATGCGCGCCACCGAGCTCGACCAGGCGGGCCCGTAGCTCGCGACCTCGTGCACGGCTTGGACCGCACCTCGAATGCCGTTGAACCGCGCGAGGGGATCGCCCCACAACCACGCGCACAGTGCGAGGTACGCGATAGCGAGCACGATGCCGACGACGATCGCCGGCGCGAACGTACGTCCGACGTCCCGCCACGAGGTCATCCGGGCGTCGCGGACCAGGGCGTAGATCCACACCGGCACGCACCACAGCGCGGTCTCCTTGACGAGGAACGCGAACACCCACGCGACGACCGCGGCGATCAGCCACCGCCCACCGTGTCGGCGATCGCGGAGCGAAAGGCCGAGGATCGACACGGCCATCAGTGCCGCGCTCGGGAGATCGGCGTTCAACCGGTTTGACTGGAGGATCATCGGCACGCACGTGATGCACGCGATCATCGCGATCAGCTTGGCGCGCGGCGTCGGAGCCGCGACGTAAGCGACGGTCACGATCGCGAGCTCGGAGAACAGCACCGGGAGGTTCGTCACGAGCAGCGAGACGCCGAAGCCGCGATACAGCAACGACAGCGGAATGGTGAGGCCGATCCGCATCACGAACGGATGCGTCTCGTGATTCGCGAACACGCCGGCCGGATCGACGGCCAGACGATGCGCGATCTCCGCATACCACAGCGGATCGGCCGCGAGCATGTCGATCTGGGTCGCGAGAAAGCCCAGCGTCGTCACGACGAGCGCCGCCCCCAGCCAGATCCACCACCGCCAGCTCACGGCCCGCAACATAGCGCGTTCCGGCGCCTCAAACCGTCGAACGCAGCAGGCTCTCGATCTCGCGCAGCGTCTCGACGTCATCCCCGATCATGTGCTTCATCGACTGGAGTCGCCCGGCGACCACGGTCGCGATCCGGGCCTCGATCGACGCGTCGGCATAGACCCAGTAGACCTGGGCGAACCGACCATCCCGATGACAGCGGCCCTCGATCTGCGCCATCTGGATCGCGGACCATCGCAGGTCGTGGATGATCTCGGAGCGCGGGATATCGGCGGCCGCACCGGGCAACTCACCCTGATGGAGCGAGATGCCTTCCTCGACCGTGAACAGCACGACCTTGGCCTCGCCGCGCTGGAACCGCAGGCGCTCGTGCTCGCGCGCCGCGGCCGAGAGCCCGCCGTGGATCGCGGCGCACGGGACCGCGCCGAGCCCGGCCTCGAGCGCTTCGCGCAGGCTGGTCAGGGTCTCGATGAAGCTGACCGAGATCGCGACCTGATGCCCATTGTCGAGGAGCTCGCGCGCGAGCTCGATCGTGCCGGCCGCGCGGATCAGCGAGCTCTTCTGGCGCAGCCGCAGGGTCGCGACCAGCGCGGACTTCGGATCGCGACCGCGCGGCACGAGCTCCATCTCGCGGCGGAACGTGGTCCACGCTTCGTCGTAGAGAGCGCGCGCATCGCCGATCAATTCGATCGGCGCGAGGATCCGGTTGATCGCGGGCCAGCCGACGATGTCCTCGGGACGACGACGAATTCCCGCGGCACCGCCCGCCGCCTGGCGATCGAACAACATCGCACGCACCTTCTCGCAGTCCGCGCGATCACCGCGCCACTCCCACTTGCCGAACTTGCCGCGCGCCACCCCGAGCTGCTGATCGATGCACCACTGCTCGAAGTCCCTGAGGTCCGCGGCGCGCGCGCCGGTGGTGCTCGCGAGCAACGGTGCGAGGTACGATAGCTCGAGCGGGTTCTGCCCGGCGGTCGCGGACAGCCACAGGCAGAACCCCGCGCTGGCGACGAGCTTCGCGGCGAGCTTGGAGCGCGCCGCCGTCGGGTTCTTGCAGCGATGGCTCTCGTCGAACACGATCACGTCGAGCTCCGGCGCGGTGCCCGCGCGCGCGAGGCCCTTCTTGGTCCGGATCTTCTTGCGGGCAGCGTCGCTGACCTCGAACAGCTTGCCGAGCCGATCGTAGTTGAGGATCACGATCGCCTTTCCACCATCGCCCATCGCCTCGATCGTGCGGCGCCAGTGCGCGATCACCGCGAGCGGACACACGATCAGGATCCGCGGCGCCTTCGGCATCTCGAGGATCGCCTGCCACGCGGTGATCGTCTTGCCGAGGCCGACGTCATCCGCGAGGAGAAACCCGGGCCGCCGCGCGGTACGCGCACCCGCGATCGCGGTCGCCGCCGCTCGCTGATGTGCGCGCAGCGTGATCGTGCCAGCGCCGGCACGCGCGGGCGGGGCATCCTGCTCGCCCGCGAGCTCGCGCTCGACGTGATGCTCCCACGAGTATGGCTGCGCTCGAAACGGCCGGAGCTCGGCCGGCAGCGTCGCGCCTTCGAACAGGAACACCCCGTGGCTGGCATCCCAGTACGCCTGATGCGCAGTTGCGACACCGCGCATCGCGAACGGTACGTCGAGCACGTAGATCCGCGTCCGCTGGGAGGGCGGTGGCGTCCCTGCAGGTCGTGACACGCGCGCAACCGCCACGGTTCGCTTCGCACGCAGCTGGCCGCTCATGCGAAACGTCCTAGCACGCCTGCGAGCGTGCACACGCGATGCGATGGCATACACTCGAGGTCGTGAATCGGGTTGCGTTCCTCGTACTCGCGGTCGCGTGCTCGGCACGCACCGTATCCCCGCCGCCTCCGCCGACCGCGCCACACCAGGAACAACCTGGCACGGCGCAGGTCAGTCCCGCGGTCGAGCCTGACCCGCGCGAGCGCGCGCTGTCGCGCGAGGTGGTCGAGCTGCTCGAGCACCGGCACTTGCTCGGGCGCATGCTCGACGACACGATCTCGTCCGATGCGTTCGCGACGTACCTCGATCGACTCGATGCTGGAAAGTTGTTCTTGCTCGCGGCGGACCGCGCGACGCTGGCTGCGTATCGCGACAAGATCGACGACGAGCTTCACGCCGGCAACCTCGAGCTCGCGCACGTCGGGCAAGCGATCTTCCTCGCTCGGATCGCCGTGGTGGAGAAGCTCGTGGCATCGACGCTCGCCGCGCCGATGAACCATGACGACGACGAAGCCATCGAACTCGATGCCAAGAAGCTCGATCCCGCGACCACCGAAGCGCAGCTCGCGGAGCGCTGGCGTCAACGGCTCGAGCTGGAGGTCATGCAACGCGTTGCCGCGATGGAGCAGCAACAGCGCGGGCTCGGCGGAGCGCAACCGAGCACCGGCTCCGCGAGCAAGCCCAGCTCCGAGATCCCGGCCACCCCCGAGGCCCGCGAGGCCAAGGTGCGCGCGAGTCTCGCGAAGAGCTACGCGGCACAGTTCGCTCGCCAGAAGACGCCACGTCCGCTCGACGCGGTCTCGGAGCTCGTCAACGCCGTGTGCCAGACGTTCGATCCGCACACCGACTATCTCCCACCCGCCGACAAGGCGAACTTCGATATCGCGATGACCGGCTCGCTCGAGGGCATCGGCGCCGCGCTGCGCATACATGACGATCTGATCGAGGTCAGCGACCTCGTCCCGGGTGGCGCCGCACAGCGCCAAGGCAAGCTCGCCGCCGGCGATCTGATCCTCTCGATCCAGCAAGCCAACAGCGACGACTGGGTCGATGTCATGGACATGCACCTCTCCGACGTGGTCGCGCTGATCCGGGGGCCGAAGGGCACCGTGGTCCGCCTGCACGTGCGTAAGCCGGATGGTCGCGAGGAGCAGATCGAGATCACGCGCGATGTGGTCGTGATCGAGGCCTCGTACGCACGCGGCGCGTTCGTCAAACGCGGGACTGGCCCGACCTTCGGCTACATCTATCTGCCGGGTTTCTACGCCGACCCGAGCGACTCGCGGACGGCATCGAAGGACGTGGGTCGGCTGCTCGCGTCGATGACCGCGAAGAAGGTCGCGGGCGTCGTGATCGATCTGCGTGGCAACGGTGGCGGTCTGCTCCAGGATTCAGTCGCGCTCGCCGGCGAGTTCGTCGACAACGGGCCGATCGTGCAGGTGCGCAACCACGACGGTCAGATCAAGGTCCTCGACGATCCGGCGGCAGGCACGCAGCTCTCCGCACCTGTCGTGGTCCTCGTGGATCAATTCAGCGCGTCGGCCTCGGAGATCCTCGCCGGCGCGATGCAGGATTATCACCGCGCGGTGATCGTCGGTACCGGACCGACCCACGGCAAGGGGACGGTGCAAACGCTGGTCAATCTCGATCGCGATGGCGACCAGCCGGTGCTCGGCGTGGTCAAGCTGACGATCCAGCAGTTCTTCCGCGTCAGCGGTAGCTCGACGCAACGTGAAGGCGTCACGCCTGACATCACGCTGCCGAACCCGAACAGCTACATCAAGAGTGGCGAGCGCGACCTCGAGCACGCCATCGCGTGGACCAAGATCGAGCCCGCGCCGTACGTCGAATGGAAGCCGACCTGGGATCGGGCGACGCTCGTCGCGAAGAGTGCCAAGCGTGTCGCGAAGAGCCCGGTGTTCGCAAAGATCACGGCCCTGGAAGCGATCCTGGCCAGACGTCGCACCGAGACGCGAGTCGAGCTCGCTCGCGCGCAGTACGACGCGCGCGCGAAGCGTGACAAGGACGAGCTCGACCACGTCGGCCTCGACCTCGACAAGGCCCCCGCGGCGCTCGCGGTCACCGCGATCGACGAACCGAGGGTCTCCACTCCGACCGACGATCGCATGAAGAAGTGGCGCGACTCGGTCGCGCGCGATCCGTGGATCGGCGAGAGCATCGCAGTCCTTGGAGACATGACCGGCGCCAAGTGACGTTTCGCGCGCGCCTACTCGTCACGTTCACGCTCACGGCATGCGCAATGTCTCGTGCACCCGAGGTGCCGAGCGAGCGGGCGCTGTTTCGCGATCTCGAGCGCCAGGTCACGGTTGCCGCGGCGACTGGCTGGGGCATCGACCGGCTCGAGATCGAACGCCTGATCGGGACCGCGCTCGACTCGGTGTGCCGTGTCACCGAGCTCGACCAGCGCGGGTTGCAACGCTGGCTCGACGACGAGATCCTGAGCGAAGGCGGGCCGGTCGACGAGGCGTGGCGACAGCGCGGCAAGGACCTCGCGAAGGTCGACGATCTGCTGAGGATGACCCGTGTGCGTGCGTTGTTGGCTCGTGCCGACGAAGCTTCGCTCGACTGCCCGTTCTGGATCGAGCCAGAGACGCCGTTTCGCGGCCGTCAGATCTCGACGAGTGGCTGGCAGCTGACGTTCGGTGGCGGCGGTAAGGCGACCGTGACGAGGCAGTCCGGACACAGTGATCTGAACTTTGGGGGTGCCGGGCGCCTGCTGCTAGGACGGATCTTCGAGGACGGCGATGGGCTCTACGCCGGGCTCGAGATCGGTGGCAGTGCGTCGTTTCCGAAGGATGCCGTGGGAATGCGTGGCGGTCCCGTGATCGGCGCCGACGTCGTCGCGCCGCTGGTGTATCGCCATAGCCTCACCAACACCTATTTCGAGGTCGAGGGCGGTTGGCTCGGACATTCGAGTGAACAGAACTTGACGGCGATCGAGCACGGAGTGCACGCAGGAGTCTCGTTCGGCGCGCGCGCACTACGTGCGCGGTTCTTGTTTCCGGGTGCCGCGTTCGAACTCGCGTGGGAGCGGCTGTTTGTCGCTGGCGACGACATCACCTCCGTCAAGGTCGGATTTCGCGCCGCGTTCGATCTGGACCTGTAGCCGAGCGGCCGCCCTAGAACACCGAGACGATCTGCTGCGTCCACTGGATGATTGCCTTCGTCGAGGCTCTGGAACGGTAGCCGCACCGCCGGGCGCGTGACCGGCTGACCGGCGGCCGCACGGTCCGGATAAAATAGTGCGAGCCAGAGTTGCGGCTTCTGGCGCCCGCGGTCACCGTGGGCGCGCCGGCAGCGATGCCGTCGACCCAGTGCTATTTTCTATTGGCGATCTTGAGCGTGAGGTGAACATCCTTGACGCCGTAGATGCTCTCGACCATGTCCTCGATCGCACGACGCTGGAACCGATCTTCCACCAGGCCGCTGAGACTTACCTCGCCGTTCTTGACCTCGACCACGACGTGCGTCGCATCGATCTCGCCGTGCTCCATGAGCAACTCGCTGACGTGTTCCTTCAAGCGCTCGTCGGTGCGCGTGAACGCTTTAGGGCCCTTGCCCCGGTGCGGTCCGAAGTGCTCGGCGTTGTACTGGTTGTGCGCTGCGCGATCCGCGTAAGGATGGTTGTTACCGGGCACGTAGCGATTGTCGTAGACGCCACGCCCGTATGCGCTCTGTCCGTACGGACCCTGTGTGCTCGGGCCGAATCCGCCCGCGTCGTCCGGTGCATTGCCGTAGGCACGCGCGGTGCGGCGAAGATCGCGGGTGAGGTCCGGAACGTGATCAGGCTTGTTCGCGACGTGCTCGAACGCGTGATCGTAACGTTCGTAGTCGTGCGGCTCGCCATTGTGACTCGGCATGTGTCTCTCCCAAATGGTTCGTGTGTCTGAACTGACGGATTGCATCGCGCATGCCGCGACATCGCCGTACCCACCGACCCGAGGGCAGCTTCGAGCCGCGCACATGCGCACGGCGTGCGCTGGAAGTCGTCCGGCCGCGGCTTTTGCCCGGATTATCGTTCTACTCGAAAGGCCACAAGGAGTCCGGCTCGTAGGGCACGCGTCCTGCAACCCTGACAAGTCATGAACCCAGCAGCGACCGAGCTCGATACCAGCCTCTACACCTACATGGTTCGAGATCACGCATCGCTCGATACGCTGTACGGACGCGTGCTCGAGGCCATGGCAGGGACCGCGCAACACCTCGAGGGGTTGTGGACGGATTTCGACCATCATCTTCGCTCGCACATGGACGCCGAAGAGCGCTTCGTCATGCCTGCCCTCGCGAAGGTCGATCGACTCTCGGCCTTGATGCTGCTCCGCGAACACGGACAGATCCGCGAGGAGATGCTGGAGCTCGGGGTCGCCTGCAATCTTCACGAGCTGCGGTTTGCGCGTTCGCGCGAGCTCATCGAGCAGCTTCGCAGCCACGCCGCGCGCGAGAATAGCTTGCTCTACCGCTGGGCCGACAAGCACCTCGATCTGAAGACGCTGACCGCGACGATGGCCCGCGCGACCAGCCGCGACTGACGGCGCGTTCCATGCATGAGCCTTGTGTATGACCGAGCGCCGAGGCCGCCTGATCGCGACGATCGCGACGATCGTGGGGCTGAGCGTGGCCGCGAGCGCAGCCGTGCTCGTGATCTACCTCGTGCGTCGGCCGCCAGAAATCAGCGTCATCGCGGCGCACCTCGGCGAGAGCTCGCGCATGCTCGCCGTGACCGGACGCGTGGAGGCCGAGCATACGGTGCTCGTGACGCCGCGGTTCGCAGGGCAGCTCACCGAGATCGTTCGCCACGAGGGCGATCGGGTCGTCGCCGGCGAAACCCTCGCACGCCTCGCGGATACCTCGGCGACCGCTTCGATCGTGCAGCAACAAGCCGCGCTCGCGTCGCGCCAGGACGATCTCGCTCAGGCTCGCCGCGACCTCGCGGACGTGACCAAGCTTGTCGCCAGCAGTGCCGTCGCCGCCTCCGAGCTCGATTCCGCGCGCCTGGCTGTCTCGCGCGCGAGCCACGACGTCGTCCGGTTGGGCGCGGTGCTTCATGATGGCCGATCGCAACTCGTGCTCGAGGCGCCATTCGCAGGAACCATCATCCGGCGCGAGGGCGAGCTCGGCCAGGTCGTCGGCCCGACCACGACCGTGTTCGAAATCGCGACCGTCGAGACATCGCGGATCACGGCCGAGATCGACGAGCGTTACGTGCGCTCGCTCCGGCTCGGAATGCATGCGGAGATCCGGGCTGTCGGCACCGACGACGCGCCTCGCGCCGCGTCGATTTCGTACATCGCCCAGGCCGTCGATCCCCAGACCGGCGCCGCCACCGTGCGGTTCAGCTACGACACCAAACCGGAGGGCGCGCTCGTCGGGATGTCGGTCGATGTCGACGTGCTCGTCGGGACGACCCCGGATGCCGTGACCATCCCACGCGAGACGATAGGTGTCGCAGGCAACTCGACCTTCGTGTTGGTCATCGCCCACGATCGCGTCGAGCGCCGACCGATCACGTTCGACGATTGGCCCGCGAGCTGGGTCGTGGTGCGAAGCGGGGTCGCGGCAGGAGAGCTCGTCGTGCTCGATCCGAGCTCGGCGGTCGTGACTGCGCATGTGCGATCGAGGCTCGAGCCCGATGGCCTTTGACGTCACGGTCGCCGTCCGCTACCTCGTCTCTTCGCGCCTCCAGAGTGCGCTGCTGATCGCGGGCGTCGCGATCGGGGTGGTGGTCTTCACCTTCATCGCGGCCTTGATGAATGGACTCAGCGTTCGCCTGACCGAGGACGTCACGGCGAACGTGGCGCACGTGACGCTCGAGCCGGCGCCTCGGATACCGATCGCAGGCATGCCCTCACCGAGCGGACGCGCGCTCTATGCCGTCCAGCCGGGACATGACGCGAAGCCCGTGATCCGTGCCTACCGTTCGCTCCTCGCGACCGTCGGAAGCATGCCTGGTGTCCGCGACGCCGTTCCCGAGGTCGTCGGAAGTGCGACGCTCTCGCGCGGCGACAAGGACGTTGCGGTCGTCGTCACCGGCCTCGAGCCGCTCCGCGTCAGCGCGATCGCACCGCTCGCCCGGGCAATCGTGCGCGGCCACACCGATCTCGGCGTCGGCGACATCCTCGTCGGGACCCGGCTCGCCGCAGACCTGGCGATCGACGTAGGTGACCGCGCGATCCTGCGCGCCGCGGGTACGCACACGAGCCACGAGGCGATCGTCACGGTGCGCGGCACCTTCACGCTCGGCGTCGAAGCGATCGATGAGCGCTCGGTCTATCTCGAGCTCGGCGCAGCACAGAAGCTCTTCGACGTCGCCGACGGGGTCTCGATCATCGAGGTCAAGCTCGACCATGTCTGGAACGCCGATGCCTATGCCGACAAGCTCGCACGCGCGACTGATCTGAAGGCAACGAGCTGGCTCGCGCGCAACGCGAGACTGCAGAGTGGACTTCGAGCACAGGCCAGCACCGCGGCGATGATCAAGGCGTTCAGCCTCCTCACGATCGCGATCGGGGTGGCGAGTACCTTGTTCCTCTCGGTCTCGCGCCGCCGATCGGAGATCGGGATCCTGCGGAGCTTCGGCATCGGGCGAGCGGCGATCGTGCGCACCTTCATCCTGCAGGGGCTCCTGATCGGCGCGGTCGGCTCGCTGGTCGGTGTGGCGCTCGGAAATGGCTTCGCCCACCTCCTCCTCGCCGTGTCCACCACCGCGACCGGATCGACGCCGATTCCGATCGATCCGGCGCAGGGCGAATACCTCCGCGCGATCCTGCTCGCGACCGTCGCGAGTGCAGTAGCGGCAGTGCTCCCGGCGTGGTCCGCCGCTCGGATCGATCCACTCGAGGCGATCCAGTCGTGAGTGTGCTCGAGGCTCGAGACATCACGAAGACTTTCGGCGAGGGCGACGCGGCGACGCAGGTGCTGCGCGGAGTCTCGGTGACGATCGAGCGCGGCGCGTTCGTCGCGCTCGTCGGTCCGAGCGGTAGTGGCAAGAGCACGTTCCTCTCGATCGCCGGTACGCTATTGACGCCCACGAGCGGATCCTTACGGATCGCGGGCCGCGAGGCGCTCGGGTTGCGCGAGCACGAGCTATCCCGCACGAGGAATCGCCACCTCGGGTTCGTCTTCCAGTTCCACCATCTGCTCGAGGACTTCACCGCGCTCGAGAACGTCCTCATGCCGGTCTACGGCGCGCAGCATGCGCTCGACGCGACCTGGCGCAAACGCGGTCACGAGCTGCTCGTCCGCGTGGGTCTCGCCGATCGAATCTCGTTCCGTGCCGCGAAGCTCTCGGGTGGGCAGAAGCAGCGCGTCGCGATCGCACGGGCGCTCGTCATGAAGCCCGAGCTGGTCCTCGCCGACGAGCCGACCGGCAACCTCGACCGTGCGAGCTCCGATCAGGTCATGAGCTTATTGCGCGAGCTCTCGCGCGACGAGGGCACCGCGTTCCTGCTCAGTACCCACGACGAGTCGATAGCGCGGCGCTGTGATCGGATCTTGACCATGGTCGACGGCCGCCTCATGCCGACCCCGACGACCGAGTGACGTGTGCGGCCGATAGAAGTCACCGCGGCCGCGCCACCGACGAGTCATGGGAACGCGCGATGCTCGCAAATCCCTGCAGCCTCGTTTCGCACGATCGCTATGCCGCGAAGCACAACCCGTTCGTCTACTTCAACGACGTTAGTGGATGGGATGGTCACGTGCATCCAGCATGTCGTCGATCTGAAACAGCTAGACGCCGACATCGCGGCGAACATCGTGCCCAAGTACGCGTTCATCACGCCCGACCTCGATCACGACATGCACGACGGCACGATCGATCAAGGCGACGCCTGGCTCCAGGCGGAAGTTACCAAGCGCCTCGGCACCGATGCCTTCAACAACGGTGGCGTGATCTTCGTGCTGTGGGACGAGGGCAGCAACGGCGCTGACGACCCGCCGTTCATCGCGATCTCCTCCAATGCCATGTCGATGACGCCATAGCGAGGATGAGCGCGCTCGAGGGAACAAACGCAGCGCTCTATCGACCCCACGAGCACCGAATTTACCTGGCGACGAGGACCAGCGCATCGTCGTTCGAGCGACCGTAGTGCTCCAGGAGATGTGCTGCGATCACGATCGGGTGCCTACGGAGGAGTGGCAGCACCTCGGAGATGTCAATACGTGTCGTGAGCCCATCGCTGAACATCACGAAGACGTCGTGTTCCCGTATCGGCTCGCGCTCGATCACGTACTTCCGATCTCGCTGGTCCGCCGCACCGAGCACGCCCGCGACGCCGGCGAACCGGTGGCACTCGCGCGGCCGGTACATGTGGGTGCGCACGTCGCCGACGCCAGCGTGCTCGACCTGCCGGATTCTGCAATCGATACGCGCCACGGCCATAACGGCTCCGCGCGTCGTGCGAAGCGTCTCGTCGAGCACGCGGAGGATCGCGATCGGCGCGAGCTCGGCACACCTGCGGAGGAGCGCCGCCGCCGGAGCCGCGACATCGCGCGCCAAGATCCCGTGTCCGAGCCCATCGACGACGCCGATCGTCAGTGCATCGTCTTGCCGCACGAACGCGGCATCGTCACCACTCTCGTTCTCGCCTTTGCACGGCCGGCCCAAAATAGCGACCTCCGAGCGATACGCGACCGGCCCGACAAACTTCCGCGCCCAGATGCAGGTCCCCTCGCCGAGCCGGATGTCGAAGTCGAGCTCTTCCATCAAATGACGAACGCTCGCGAGGCCACTGCCAAGCCCTCCGCTCGTCGAGATCAGGCCGCCGAGAGCGCGCGCCGGATCGGCAATCCCCGGTCCGCGGTCCGCCGCCACGAGCTCGACCCCGCGCACCCCGCGCCGCTCGATCGGCCGGACCACGAACCGACCTCCTCGCGCGTGGACGAGCTGATTGCGCACGAGCTCGGTTGCGGCGGTCGCGACGAGCTCGGTGGTCTCGCTCGTGAACCCGAGCTCGCCACCGACCTTGCGGACCTTCTCGCGCACGACCGTGAGCGAAGCGTTGTCGAGGATCGGGATTGGATCGGCATCCCCGAGCCACGCGGTCAGGTGCGTCGCTTCCATTTGACCACCGTGATCGCCGTTCCGTGGCCGACGACCGTTTCGACGCGGAACTCGTCGACCAAGCGCCGACTTCCCGAGACGCCAAGACCGAGCGACTTCGCGGTGCTGTAACCACCCGCGAGGACGCGATCGATGTCAGAGATCCCTGGACCTGCATCCCGGAACTCGGCACGGATGCCGGTCCGGCTGCCGTTCTCGATCTGCTCCACGAGGGCAGTTCCCTTCTCGGCATGTACCAAGATATTGCGACAGAGCTCGGAGGTCGCGGTCGTGATCGCGGCGATCGTAAACTGATCGAAGCCGAGCATCTCGGCGAGCATTCGCACTCGACGACGGGCGAGCACGACATCGTCTTCCGACGCGACGCTCATATTCTCACTGGAGAGGACGCGCGGTGTCATAGGGTCATCCGTCGTGACGACGTGCGAGCAAACCCGAAACTAGTGCAAGGCCATCGTCGACGTTGAGCGCGGTCCTGACTCCTTCCATGCGAAATCCCATCCGCACGAGAGTAGCGGCAACCACCGGGCGCATCCCCACGACCACGGTATCGGTGCCCATCAGCGTCGCCATGTGGCCGGTATTTGCGAGCACGCGCGCGACGTAACTATCAACGATCTCGAGACCGGTGATGTCGATGACGAGCCCGGTCGCACCGGTCTTGGCAATCATCTCGAGAATATCTTCTTGGAATGCGTCCGCAATGGTGTCGCGAAGCTCCACCTGGATCGACGCCAGCAGAGTCGACCCGATCCGAAGGACCGGGATGCTACCGTGAGCGCTCATCCCCCCTCGCCGGATGGAGAGGGGGAGGATTGGTGGTGCGTAACTGACCCGACGCGCTTTCCGACGATCTCGAATGCGAGCTCCAGCGCGTCCGCGAGTCGGCTCTTCGTGTGCATCGCCGAGATGTTCATCCCCAGGTTCACGATCGTCTTGGCGATGATCGGCGAGATTCCCGACAGGATCGTCTGCGCTCCGAGCAAGCGTACGGCCTCGGTCGTCTTGAGGAGGTGATCGGCGACCTTGGTGTCCACGACAGGAACACCCGCGATGTCGATGATGATGACGTGCGCCTGTTCGTCGACGACCTTCATCAGCACGGCCTCCATGAGTTGGTCCGCGCGGTGGGTGTCGATCGTCCCTACAAGCGGCAAGAGGAGCACACGGTGATAGAGCCGGATGACCGGCGTCGAGAGCTCGCGAATCGCAGCTTGATGGCGCGCGAGCGCCTCGAGTTGCGCAGCGATATAGGTGTCCATCGCCAGCGCCATGTCGAACGCGACGAGCTTCCCGACGCTCTGGTACGCGGCACGCGTCTCGGCGGGATCCGACAGTTCCGTTGCCAACCGATCGAAGATCGACCGCAGGTAGCGTGCGTAGGCGCCGAGGTACCACTTCGGAGGCACGCCTACGCGCTCGTGGGCGACGCCGATACTAAGCCGGCTCGCGGTGTAGTCCAGATCGCAACGTCCGGAGAACAAGCCGAGGAAGTACTCGCGCTGCGCTCGCTTGACACGCACGAGCGTCGCGTGCTCGGTGAATTGCATCTTCGCCTCTGAGTGACCAAGGATCAACCGATACAGATCTTCGACAATGTCGTCGGTATGCTTCTCGGCGAAGCCGCGGAGACTGGCCAGCCTCTCCAGGTCGTCGGTCGTGATCTCGAAGAAGTCGCGACGGCTCTGTAGCTCCGCCTCATCGAGGTTGAGCTTCTCCATGTAGTATTGCAGCGGCATGACTAGCGTTCCTTGTCGAGCTCGCGGTGGATCGCCGAGATCAGGTCGTTGATCTCGATAGGCTTGGCGATGTAGCTAGCTCGCAGCTCCATCTGGTCGCTTGCGATGGCATGACCACCGTGGCCGGTCATCAGGATTACCGGAAGCTCGGTGAGGTCTTCGCGGATCTTGCGCGCGAGGTCGGGTCCCTTGAGACCCGGCATCTCCACATCGACAATCAGGATGTCCGGTACAAACTCCCGCACTTTCGGTAGCGCCTGGAGCCCGTCGGGCGCGGTTTCGACGACGAAACCCTCTTCTCCGAGCAGGCTGGCGAGCGCGGAGAGTGCGTTGGGTTCGTCGTCCACGATCAACACCCGAGCACCAGTCTTGGTGGCGACGGTCTGCTGCGAGGTGACGTGGTCACGGGCCACGGGTGCGTATGCGAGCGGAAGGGTGAACGAGAACGTCGTGCCGTGCTCGACACGACTCTGAACCGACATCGTCCCGCCGTGTGCCTCCACGATCCCCTTGGCGATCGCGAGGCCAAGCCCGGTTCCGAGATGAGCGGTATCCCTGGCTTGCCAGTAGCGATCGAACACGTGGACAAGGTCACCCTCCGGGATCCCGCAGCCCGTGTCCTCTACCGAGAGCCGCGCGTAGCCTGATGCTCCCGCCGCCATCGAAATCGTGATCGAGCCATCTTGTGGAGTGAACTTGATCGCGTTCGACAACAGATTCGTGAGGACTTGTATGGCGCGGATACGGTCGCACTCGAGCGCGAGTTCATAGCCCGGTAGCCGCACCACGAGGCGAATCGATTTCTTCGAGGCTGCGCCGTGACAGCCTTCGATGGCATCACGAACGAGCTCGGACGCATCTTCGGATCGCGAGCTGATCGAAAGGTGACCGGCTTCGATGCTACCGACGTCCCGCAGGTCGCTGATCAAGCGAGTCATCGTGTCGACCGAGCGCTTGATGATCGATACCGGCTTGGTGAGCTTGGGATCGTCGGTTGCGAAGAGCTCGGTTGACATCTGAATCGCGCTGAGCGGGTTCCTCAAGTCGTGTGACACGACGCTCATCACCGCGTCGCGACTCCGGATCGCGGCGAGTGCCTTTTCGTAGAGATTCGCGTTGTCGATGATGATTCCGATCCGGGCAGCCACGAGCTCGAGCAACTGCAGCTCGTCGTAGTTGAACCCGCGACGGTCGCGTGACGCGACGTACACGACACCGGTCACTTGATTCCTGGCTCGCATCGGCGCGCCGAGCAACGAGTGGATGCCATTCGATCGGAGGGTCGGACTCACGCCCAAGTCATCGAAGTCGTCGAAGAACATCGCGGTTCCGGTCGCCGCGATTCTTCCCGCGGCGCCCGTTCCTACCAACATCTCGAGATCGTCATCGGCTTCGAGGCCGCTGCTCGATCGACGTGAAAGCGTCTTACCATCCGCGCTGACGAGTAGCACTGCCGCGCCATCCGTAGCAAACATCGAGCGCATTGCTTGGAGAACTTCGGAGAGCGACTCGTCGAGGGTCGCTCCGTCGAGTGCGGCCTTGGAGATGGTCTGCAGATCGTGCAGCACTCGGTTCGTCCGTTCGACCTTGGCGCTGGTTGCCTCCAGAGCCAGCTGGCTGTGATGGCGATCCAGCGAGTGCCCGAGCTGGGTGGCAACCACTTTGATGAACAGGCGGTCGTTGTCATCAAACGATGTCGTTCCCTCGATCTGGAACAGGCCGAACACGTCGCCGGCGATGGGCGACAGGTGTTCGGTGACGAAGCATCGATCGCTGACTGCTTTCTCAGCGACGCCTCCTGGAAGTGTGTCGGTCCGGCTGACCACATTCCCCGACGGGACTCGTGCGAGGTGGGCGACGTGCGAGAGCACCGTTCGAGCGTGCTCGCGCGCCACCTCGAGCTCCGCCGGACAAATTCCCCCAGCCGCCCACGCGAAGTCTCGGCGGAGCTCCTGCGTCGTGTCCAGCAGGACCGCCGTCCGGATACGCAAGGCTCGTGTCACGATCGGGAGCATCGCGTCGCAGGCTTGCTGGATGCCGGGGGACTGCGCGAGCACCGATTGGATCTCGTAGAGCTGCGCGAGCTGATCGTAGTTTGTCGGGATCAATGGCAACGTGGTCCGACTGTAGTCACCGAGACCCACCAGGTGGAACCCGCGCTGCGAACCCCATGCCACAGATCGCGAGTTCCTGACCATAGAGCACAAGGCTCGAGCGTCCATGTCGAAGGAGATTTGTAGGTTGCAAGCCAGCCTCAAGGTCAATCGAGCTCTTGCGATGGAGACTGCACGCAAGAGCTGCATGCCGAGCTGCATAGTTTGCGCGCCGATCGCGCCACCTGGGTCCGGCTCGAATCGTGCTCAGTTCGACCGCGAGATGCGTGCGATCACAGCGGCGCTATGCACGTGGCTAACGTGGAGCGTGCCGGCCAGCAGTTGACCCGAAAAGATGCGCCAGAGATGAGCTCGCAGCTCGAGGCCTCGTTCGCGATCGCGTCCGGACGCCGTGAGCGCGGGTCTACTCGTGGTCTACCTCGCGTGTCGACAACACTGCACTGTGATGAGCACGCACGATGCTGGCGAAGGCGATCGCGCGATATTTCTCGGGGAACTCCTGCGCGATGGCGGCGCAGGCCTGCGAGCACAAGCGCAACCCTGGCTGCTCCTGGTGACCTTGATAGCCACGTCCGCTCGTCACCCCTAGGTCGATCAGTGCCATGCCCTCCGGAACGCAGGCTCCGCAGACCGGACACGTCGTGTTCCAGATATCGTTGTGCACACGATCCGTGCTGCATGCCGGGTGCCACTCCGAGCTTCACATCCTCGCGGTGGCCGTCGATGCCGCCTCGCTGACCACTCGAGCCGCGCGACGTGTGGCGTGTCGATGCTTCGTCACATGCTTCAACCACGCGAACGGCCGGAGCCAGATCGGTGGCGTGCCGCAGCTCTCGCACCCGAACAGTGGCCGAATCGCGGCGCGTTTATCGCGTAGCCCAGATCGAGGATCAGCTGAAACGGACGAACGCCGAAGATGCCGATCGCGAACAGCCAGGCGAACGTTCGGTCGCGACGTTCATTCGGAAGATCGTCTCGCTCTCTTTCACCTCGAGCGCCACGTCCTGGAGGATCGGCTCGATCACGCGGCAGTGCGCGCACCTGTCGGTGTTGGAGGACGTTAGCGTCACGAGTGCTTGTGGTGCTCGTCGACATGCTTGTTCGCTTCGAGCCACGCATTGAGCTCGATACCGACGACCTTCGGAATACGATCGAGATCGCCGGTCAGGAGCCCGATCACCTCGCCGAGCGCGACCGTGAGCTCGCCACGGACTCGCTCGTTGGTCGCAGGGCTGGCGATCGCGCGCTCGAGTTCGGCCTTGCGCAGCTCGACCCGGATCTTGAGGCTCTGACCGATCGTCGCGTCGGTCGAATTTTGATCGCTCTTCTTCTTCATCATCTTGCTCGGTAGAGGAGCAGGATGCGTGCCGCGCCGGTGCCCCACCACCACATCCAGCGCTGCATCGTCGAGGTGCAGAGTCTGCGCCGCGACGTGCAGCCTCTGCACTGACGAGGCGAGGTGGCGCTGTTGCAGTCGTGACGTGGCGGGTGCACTGTGGCCCCGTGTGTCTGTGTGCTGAGGTTAGCTTCTCCCTCTCGGGCGCCTTACTGATCGGGGGTAGCTACTGCGTGGAGAAAGCCGTGCGCTCGGATCGCGCCGCCTTGCCCCTCGCGATCGTGCCGATCACGTTCGGGCTCCAGCAGTTCTGCGAAGGCTGGGTCTGGGTGGGGCTGCATCGCGGCGATGCGCACCTCGTCACGATCGCCGCTGCAGGGTTTCTATTCTTCGCGATGTGCTTCTGGCCAGCGTGGATTCCTTTCAGCATGCTGCTCGTCGAGCGCCGCGGCTGGATCCACAAATGGTTGTGGGCGATGACGCTCGTCGGCATCGCGATCGGGCTCGTGACGATGGTTCCCTTGTTCGTCGACGCGAGCTGGCTACATGTCGAGGTCGAAGGCCGCTCGCTGCACTACAACGTCGATAGCTCGCCGGCGTTTCGCCTGCTACCGAACCTCGTCTGGCAGGCGGTGTACTTCGTCGCAGTGGCGTCGCCGTTGATCATCGCGACCAATCGCAAGCTCGTGCACTTCGGGATGGCGCTGATCCTGTCGGCCGCCGCCACGCACGTCTTCGTGCCGACCGGATTCGCCTCCGTGTGGTGCTGCTTCGCGGCGGCGATGTCGCTCTACATCGTGACGCTGTTCTACAGGATGCCCCGCGAGCAGCTAGAAGCCCCGGGCCTCACTCCAACCTGAGTGCCTCGATCGGGTCGAGTCGCGACGCCTTCCGCGCCGGCTAGAGGCCGAACACCTACCGCGGCCATGATGTTCCCTCGATCTGCACTTCGATGCGACTTCTCTGCGTCGACAACTCGACGGTTCGTTCATCACTCGAGACGAGGCGTGCCGCTGACGGCGCTAGTACAGCTGACAGATCACGCTGATCTTGATCTGCGCGGTGTCGCGCGCCAGCGTCGCCGGCACGGCCCTCAACAGCGTCGCCATACAGGCACCCAGTGGTTTCGCATCGTGTTCGAAAAAGTTACGACGATTCTCTTCGCTGTTCGCGACCTGGCCGCTCTCGTACGAGCGCCGGACCTCGACCTCACCCTCCGGCATATCCTTGTCCTTCGCGAGCGCTGCACGCCAGCACGCATCGAGCTGGCGCGTCTTCGCGCGCACGGCCTTCTCGTAGGCCGCGGCATCGGCGAGTCCCGTCGTGGTCACCACCACCTCGGTGTGAGGCGTTCGCGGCGCTGCCGTGACCTCGATCGATTCGCAGATCTGCGACGCGACGATCGCTGCATCCTGATCCGCTGCGACCGCCGTACACGTTGCCGCACGATGCGGAGCGGTGATCGACCAGTTGACCGTAAGATCCTTGACGCCGCCGTTCTTTTCCGATGACCGCTCGGTCGTCTGCGCCGTAGCGATCGTCACCGTCGCGAGGTCGTTCCCGGCGATCGTGATCGCCGCGCCTTTCACCGTCACCTTCGAGCCGGGCGGCCGCAACACGTGCACGGCGAGCTGCTTGTTGTCATACTCGAGCCACTTCAACTTGGGGTCGGCGCTTGCGAGCGCGAGCGTCGTAACCATCACTATTCCGATCGACTTCAAACGCATGCGCGGAAGGATAGCCCACCGCGGTAGCCGCCGATCTGAAAGCGCTCGCCTTGGATCACGGGCGCCGAGCGCTCGAGGACGCGCTGCGTGAACGTGTCGCTCGTGACGGCACGCGCTGCTGCAATCCGGCCCGCTACCGGCCGGCTTACCCCAGGGGAACGTGCGATGCAGATCTCGCAGTCGTTGCTGTCGCAGCTGACAGGGCACGAGCGCAAGCGTTCGCTAGACTCGCAGGCGATCGGTCTGCCACGCTGGAGCCGTGAACAGCTACGTCCTGGATTTTTGCCGAAGACTGGGCGCCAACCGCGGTCGACGAGCGCGAGTTCGAAGATTACTACGCGAGGACCGCGCCGGTTCGCGCACCTCCGCTCGCGCACGTCCGCGAGCACGTGATCGCCGCGCTGACCCGTACGAAGCAGACGCTGCTCGTCTCGCCGAGCCCGCCGATCGACCTGCACCTGTTGTACACGCTCGATGATTTCGTCGAGCTACACCGCGGCGGACCCAAGGAGCTCGCCGGCACGCGCTACTGGACCGCGACCGAAGCCGTCCAACATCTCGCATCACTGCGGCCGATCATCGCGGCAGAGATCGCGGGCCCCTAGGATCTGCGATCGCGCGTTGACGAGCAGCTGCTCGCCGCGTGCGATGCGATCGCGAGCCTCGGCGCGCCGGTGAGGCTGCGAGAAGTGCCGTACCAGATGTCGCTCGACGACCAGCTCGCGGCGCTCGCGTCGGCAGGCATCGAAGTGCGGGCCGGCACGCCACGCGCGGACCTCGCGCGCAACTTCGACGAGAACGAGATCGAGGCGCGCCCGTGGGAGTGCCTGTACGACGTCGGCGAGCACAGCGATCACCTGTTCGACCTCGCGCTGAAGGGAATCGAAACGACCGACGATCGCGATGCCTATGCCGGTGTGGTGAGAACCTTCTCCCAGATCTCGCGCGGAACCTTTCCCGCATCGGAGATCACGGGCAATGTCGACTTCGCCGCGAATACGGCGTTCGTCGAGTTCACGCTCGATGAGAAGCGCCATCGCATCGATACCGTCGTGCAAGGCGAGTGGCTCGAAGCAGACGTGTTCGCGCAACTCGACGCGCTGCTGCGTGATCGATCCTACGGCTGGGGGTTCTACGGAGCGGTGGCGGGCGAAGGCTTGCTGGTGCTCGCGACCGACCGCGCGGGCTACCTTCGCTTGCGGGCCGCCGGAGCACCCTTCGCATGGCTCGGACGCGCCATGCAAACCCGGCGCTGATTTGATGCGAGCACGAACCGGGGCGTGGCTCGTTCCTGGACTGAGAACGTTGTCGGTCCTGATCGCGCTCGCAGGCACCGCGTCGGCGCCTTGCTCGACCTATCGCACACAGACCCAAGCACGCGGCTGGGAAGTCGGTGCGGTCAGCGAGCAGAAGGCGAAGCACTTCGCCGTGCTTGCTCACATCGACAAGCAGTGGTGTTCTTCGTCAGCGCCTGGGCGGCCTTGAACGCCACGAGATCACGCGACGATACGTGGCCACGCGCGGGACCTCACGAGTTATTTCGAGGTCCGCGGATCCACGCCGAGCTCGGAGACATCTTCGAGCAGCTGGATGATCGTCCATAGCCGATGCTGCGACCGCCGATCGACTGGAATCTTCGACGGCTCTGCGAACGCGAGGCGGACCGTATCCGTAGCTTCGCTGACCCTCGGATCGTCCGCGCCGAGGATGGACCTCATTTGGTCCACGACTGCGAAGCAACGGCGGTGGAGCTCGGCCGGGCTCGCATCCGACAACTCCTCGAGCAAGTGTCCTTTGACGACGAGGTGAGTCCGCGCCCACTCCATCACCGCTGCGATGAACGCCGGCGGTGGCAAGTACCCGTGTGTCTCGACGTAGTGCACGACCAGCGTCGGCGCGGTCCACGCGCTGCCGTCGCGAGCGGTGACTCGGATCTCGCCGTTGCCGAGATGAACCTCGCGACCTTCGAGATCGAAGTGGACGTCGGTCGCACCACACAGCTCGCACGTGTGAATGCCGCGAAACAACCGCACCGGTCGCGCCGCGCACGTGATCAGCGCGGTGATAAATCCCTCGGGCGGACTGCCATGCGTGTACGGCATGCCCGCCGCGATCCAGCCGATGTTGAGATCGCCCGGCAGGCCCTCGTCGGGGCCGTACGAATACGGGGTCAGATCGGCGAAGTACGTCATCGCCACGATTGTATGCGACCCGGCCGGGTAAGCGCGTGTGGCTGCCGCGATCAGTGCGGCGCGAGCAGCGCATCGGGATGCACGTCGAGGTCGTAGCGGTCTTTGGCGATCGCCCGGATCGCCTTCGCGAAGTCAGGGTTGTCGCGCAGGATCCGGCTGAAGTCCGTCTTGTCGAGCACGTAGAGATCCGTCTGGCTCCGCGCTCGCACCGTGGCATTTCGCGGCTGCGACATGAGCACGCCGACCTCACCGAAGACGTCGCCATCGTTCAGCACGCGCTTGACCACGTCGTGCTCGTCGAGCACCTCGACCTCTCCCTGCTCGATCAGGTAGAGCTCGCGCCCGATCTCGCCCTTGGCGATCAACACCTCACCGGCGGCGACCTGCTTCGGCTTGAGCGCCATGATCACCTGTTCGAGGAACACCGGATCGCCGCCCTTGAACAGCGGCGATTGCTGCAAGACATCGGGCGTCACGACCTCGAACCAGCGCCGGCCGTCTGCGGCGATCATCTCGGCGGCCGCCTTGGGGCCCCACGTGCTACGCGTGTAGTTCGGAAAGTCGACCGGCGTCGCGGCCCACGTGTCGAGGATCGGTTGCGCGATCCGCCACGCCGCTTCGACGAGGTCGCCGCGCGAGAACAGCGTCGCATCGCCGTAGGTGCACGAGTAGATCATCACCTCGTAGCCGGTGTAGCGCGACGCCTTGAACGCCTCGCCGTAGCCGAACTTCATGTGGACCGGCTGGAGCTGCATGCGGGGCCCGGGCACCTTCGCCTGGAACTGGATCTCGATGCCCTGGTACGGCTGGATATGAAACACGAGCCGATTCGCGTTGAGGCTCGTGATCGGCGTGCCGCGAAAGATCACCTCTGGTGCCTTCTTGAACTCGACGACGATCTCGGTGCCACGCTTCCACAGCGCCTTGCCCGAGCGCAGATAGATCGGCACGCCCTCCCACCGCCAGTTGTCGACGTAGAGCCGCGCCGCCGCGTACGTCTCGGTCTTGGACGTCGGCGCGACGTCCTTCTCGTGGCGATACCCGGGCTTGTCACCAGAGGGCCCGTACTGGCCACGCACCGTGTGCGCCGCGACCTCCTCGGGCGTGAAGTGCCGCACCGACTGCAGCAACTTCGCCTTCTCGTTGCGGATCGCATCCGGCTCGAACGAGCCCGGCACCTCCATGCATAGATACGCGAGCATCTGGAACATGTGGTTCTGCATCATGTCGCGCAGCACGCCCGACGAGTCGTAGTAACCGCCGCGTCCCTCGACGTCGACCGCCTCGGACACGTTGAACTGGATGTTGTCGATGTAGTTCTTGTTCCACAGCGGCTCGAACATCCCGTTGGAGAACCGGAACGCGAGCAGGTTCTGCACGGTCTCTTTGCCGAGGTAATGATCGACGCGATAGATCTGGCTCTCGTCCCACTGCGCGAGCACGTCGTTGTTGAGCTCGAGCGCCGAGCGCAGGTCGGTACCGAAAGGTTTCTCGACGATGATCCGCTTCCAGCCGGGGCCTTCCTTGAAGCCGCACTCGGCGAGATGATCGCACACGGTCCCGAAGAACCGCGGCGCGATCGCGCAGTAGAACAGCACGTTGCCGGCGGCCCCGACCTCGGCGTCGAGCCGTTTGACCTCGACCTTGAGCGTCTCGAACGTGCCCATCTCGGTGAAGCTGCCGGCGACGTACGAGAAGCGCGCGACGAGCTTGTCCCACACCACCTGATCGAACTGGTTTCGGGTGTGGAACTTCTGGATGTCCGCGGTCATGCGCGCGCGGAACTCCTCGGTCGTCCATGGATCCATCGCGGTCCCGAGCACCGCGAAGTTGTCCGACAACAGCCCGTCGCACGCGAGGTTGTAGAGTGCCGGCACGAGCAACCGCTTCGTGAGATCTCCGGACGCGCCGAAGATCAACATGACGCACGGCTGGCTCGGCGGGTTCTCGCCGGCCTCGACCGCCGGCGAACGTAAAACCTGGGTGGGATCGGGCATGGCGGAGATGCCATCGTACCCTGGTCGCGGACTTCACTCGCGGAACGAGGCCGTCAGGCCGTCAGGCCGTCAGGCCGTCAGGCCGGGCCGTCAGAACGACTGCGCGCTAAAGCTGAGCATGCGCACGTGCGAGGGCGTCGCCAGCGGCTGCGTCACGACCAAGCCATCGTGTCCGTTGCCGTTGCGGTGGACGAGGTGCGCGCCGTTGTTGCCGTAGGTCGTGGTGTAGATCGAGATGTGATTGACGGTCGCGAGATCAGTCATGAACGCCGAGACGACCTGCGCCTTCGAGAGTAGTGGCAGCGAGGCGCTGTGCACCCCGAGCGTCGGATAGTCGATCGTCACGCCGGCGTGAAACCCCTCGGTCCAGGCCGGTCCCGAGGGCATCGCGATGTCGAGCGTCCCCGTGTGGACGTCGTCGACGTGGGTCTGGCTGTCGGTCGCGTCGATCGCGATGTCGTAGATCGCATTACTCATCCGGATCTGGAGATGGACGTGACCGCTGTCATCGTTGCAACCGCTGGTCTGGCCCGGCGCGACGATCGCGACGAGGTAGCCGTCGAGTCGCCCGAACGTGCCCGACGCCGGCAGCGCGGTACCGAACTGACTCGTGCACGCCTGCCGGATGGGCGTTCCGTCTGGACCGCCCGTGGTGTTCGAGCCCCCGTCCGCGCTCGAGGCATCGACAGGGTTGGCGGTATGTCCGTCGCCAGAACGAGCGTCCGGATCGACGGCCGTCGGGGTGTTGCCGCATCCCAACCACACGAGCAGGACCAAATAGCGCGCGTACATCGTTGACACAGTAGACGCACGCGCGCGGCGGCGATGAAACGTTCGCCCAATACTCGGTGACAGCGACTGTTGCTCATGAGACTCGCGGCGAGTTGCCCCATCCGCGCCGCGCTCACCAGATCTTCGGGATGATCCGAGCGGGTACCCGAGCCTGGTACTCGGTCCACAGCGCGCCATACTTTCCCGCGCAGCGCCGGTCGTCGTCGAGCTGCCGCGGTACCAGCAGGCCGATGTAATAGAGTGGGTACAGCCACGCACCGAGATGTGCCAGCGCTAGCGCGAGACCGGAGGCCATCAGGATCTCGCCGAGATAGTTGATGTGGCGCGACAGGCCCCACAGTCCGCCGACCAGGACGCGACGCGTACCATCGCCGATCGCGGTCTGGGCGAACGGACCGAAATGGGTCGCCTCGGGACGCGTCTTGAACCTGAACTTCTGGAGGTTCGCCCCGCGCGCCAGCGACCACCCCGTGAAGAACACGACGATGGCGGCGACGAGCCGCAGCGTGCTCGGATCGGGATCCGCGACCCCTGCCGCGAACCACGCGCCGACGCAGTAGAAGAACGGATAGAACGCGAGACAGCCCCACCCGAGCTTGAACCCGACGCGCTCGGCGACAAAGTCGTAGGTGTAGAGATGGACGCGTTCGAACCACAGGTACTCGACGAGGAAGAAGCTGAACAACCCGGTGTAGACCACGATGCCGTGCGATCCGGCCCACGTGAAGACAAGCACGTGGTGCGCCGCGAACGAGAGCAACAAAAGCTCCAGCGTGACCGCGCCGACGAGGTAGAGGAACATCTTCGCATCGACCCGGCCGCGCTGCGGGTTCTCGTAGCGCCCGAGGAACAGATCGGCTGCCAGCGCTTTGCCGGTCGGTGGCGCCGGCAGCACGATCGCGAACGTGAACACGAGCCCGACCCCGATCGCGGTCGCGAGCATCTCGACGCGGAACACGTAGAACACGTCCCACGCCACCACACCGGTCGCCGCGAGGGCCACGTATCCACCGACGACGACCGCGAACACCAGCAGGCCATTGAGGTGATAGCGAAGCGGCCGCCCGTGCGCATCGCAGACGTAGCCATCGACCCAGCGTCCCGGCAGCACCACGTACAGGACGAAGGTCGCGCCGTAGATTGCGAACAGCCACCACACACCCATGCCGAGATAATGCCATCGTGCGCCATGGCTACCTACGGGACCTGGGCAGTGATCGCCGGCGCATCCGAGGGGATCGGAGCCGCGTTTGCCCGCGAGCTCGTGGCGTCCGGCTACTCGCTCGTTCTGATCGCGCGTCGCGAAGCCCCGCTCGAGACCCTGGCGATCGAGCTGCGCGCGCTCGGTGGCGAGATCGAGGTTCACGCGTTCGATCTCGCGTCTGACGCGCTCGAGTCAGAGCTCCGCGCGATCGCTGCGGCGCATCCGATCGGGCTCGTCGTATGGAACGCAGCACTCTCCGTGATGGCGCCATTTCTCACCACGCCGCTCGACCAGCATCGCCGGATGCTCGACATCAATACCCGCGGTCCGGTGACTGCGGCGCACGTGTTCGGAGAAAGCATGGCCACGCGCGGCCGCGGCGCGATCATCTTGTTGTCGTCGCTGACCGCGTTCTGGGGCTCGGCCTACCTCGCGACGTACGGTGCGACGAAGGCCTTCAACCTGTCCCTCGCCGAAGCGCTCTCCGTCGAGCTCGGCCCGCGCGGCATCGATGTCGTCGCATGTTGTGCAGGGGCGACCCGCACCCCCGGGTTCTCTTCGTTGCTCGCCGGCCGCAAGGGACCGCGCGCGATGACGCCCGAAGCAGTGGCCACGCAGACGCTCGCGAAGCTCCATCGCCGCGGCGCGATCGTGCCGGGTGGCTTCAACGCATTCGCACAGTTCTTGATGTCGCGGCTGTTTCCGCGCCGCCTCGCGATCAAGATCATGGCCGGCGAGACCCGAAAGCTCCTGCCGCGGTGACATTCAGTCGAACACCGCGCGCTCACCAGGGACAGGGGGGGGTGTTTTGCCCGCTGGTTCTCATTCGCCCGCCGCTTCGCGTTTTGATTTGATCGAATGTCGTGACGCATGCGATGTCGCCTGAAGCCATGCCATCTCTGCGCACACCCTGGTTATCGTTGGCCGTCGCGTTCGTCACCTGTGAGTGGGGCTGCGAGTGGGGCGGGAGTACCGATGCGACCGGCAACCTCAGCGTCCCCGATGCGCACGCGACCGTGGATGCGCGCAAGCAACTCGATGCCTCACCGCCGGTCGACGCCACACCATCGCCCGACGCGGCGATCGGCCACACGCACCTGTTGCTCACCGAGGTGACGCTGACCCCGACCGGCGCGGAATTCATCGAGCTCACCAACGTCGCCAGCGCGCCGGTCGAGCTGACGCACTACTACCTGAGTGACAACGGCAACTACTTCAAGCTCCCTGCAGGACTGCCAGCGATCGGCCAAGACGATTTCATCGTGCAGTTCCCCGCCGGTGCCACGATCGCGCCTGGGGGCGTCGTCACGATCGCGACCGGCACCGCCGCGGCGTTCACGACCGCCTACGGAGCGCCGCCGACCTACTCGATCGCCGACGCCACGATGATCGCGACGACGACGAGGGGCACGCCTTCGCTCACCGACGCCGGCGAGATCGTCGTCCTGTTCACGTGGGACGGCACGAGCTCGCTCGTGCAGGACGTCGACATGCTGCTCGCTGGCAAGCCGACGGCGCTCAACGGTCTGGTCTCGAAGAGCGGCTACGTCCAGGGTCCGAGTACGTATGCCATGGACCTCGATACGCTCGCGAATCAAGCGGCGACGCCGGCCACCGGAGTTTCGACGAAGCGCATCGCGAGTGAGAGCGGTCACGAGACCCAGGCCGGCACCGGAAACGGAATTTTCGGCGACGACGAGACCAGCGAGGCCACCTTGGTAACGTGGGACACCGCGTTTACTGCGCCCACACCGGGGCATATTCCACCGCTATGAGATGACGATGAGGGCGGGTTGCGAGCTCGTGATTTGTTGGTGTCAGGATCGTGCTCGCGACATGGCGGTGACGAGCATTGATCGCTGTCTCGATCGGCGCGTAGATTGCGCGCGTAATGCGGATCGGCACTTTTTTGCTCGCGATGGTGGTGTGCTGTTGGTTCGGCTCGATCGCGCGTGCGCAGGTCACGACCGCGACGATGCGAGGCACCGTCAAGTCGGCCGACGACGGCGCGGCCATGGCCGAAGTCCAGATCACGTTGGTTCATCTGCCGACGGGAAACATCAAGACCGTGATGACCAACAGCGACGGCGCGTTCGCCTTCAGTGGCCTGCGCGTCGGTGGCCCGTATCGCGTGACGGCCCAGCTCGAAGGCTTCAAGAATGCCGAACAAGACGGCATCACGCTATCCGCCGGCAAGACCCGCGATCTGTCACTCGAGCTCCATCTTCAAGAAGAGGTGATCGAGGTCGCCGGTTCGTCGATCCCGCGCGCGACCTCCGAGCGCACGGTCGTGACCTCGGCCGAGATCGAGGCGTTGCCCTCGGTGAGTCGCGATCCGCGCGATCTGGTTCGCCGCGCACCGGATGTCACGGTCGAAGGCAGCAACCACACGATGTCGGTGCAGGGCGCGAACCCTCGGTTCAACAGCATCACCGTCGATGGCATCCGGCAAGATGATGACTTCGGCCTCAACTCGAACGGCTACCCCACGCTGCGCAGTCCGATCGCACTCTCGGCGATCGAGGAGATGACCCTCGAGACCGCACCGTTCGATGTGCGTTACGGCAAGTTCATGGGCGGCAACGTCAACATCGTGACGAAATCGGGCACGAACGAGTTCAAGGGGGAGTTACTCGGCACGTACTCCAGTGACGCGCTCGCCGGCAATCACGTCGGTGGACTGCGGCTCACCAACTCGAAGTTTCACGAGTATCGCTATGGCGGCGCACTCGGCGGACCGATCGTGAAGGACAAACTTCACTTCTTCGTCGATGTCGAGGGCTTGTCCTCGTCGACCCCGGTGTCCGTCGGACCCGCAGGATCGAGCGCTGCGAATCTCGTAGGGAAGGTCACGGGCGACGAGGTCGCGATGGCGCAACAGATCGCGAAGAGCGTCTACAACTTCGATGCTGGCGTGCCGGCGCGCAACATCGACGAATCAGACGTCAACGTCTTCTCGAAGCTCGACTGGGCCGCCAGCGAGCACCATCGCGCGACCGTCACCTATGCCCGCACCGGCGGCAGCGCGATCTCGGCAACGGCGTTCAACGCGACGAGTCTGCCGTTGAGCTCGAACTGGTTCAGCGCGCTCGACACCCTGAACACGTTCTCCGGCCGGCTGTTCTCGGACTGGTCGGACAAGCTCTCCACCGAGCTCGAGGTCAGCGGCAAGATCGTGACGAACAAGGTCGCGCCGCTCAATGGCAACGGTTTCATGCAAGCGACGATCAAGACGCCAGAAGGTGGTCAGATCGTCCTCGGGCCAGATCAGTTCCGGCATTCGAATGCACTCGATAACGACACGTTCCACACCAGGGCACTCGCGAACTATCTCGCCGGTAACAACCTGGTCACCGCGGGTGCCGAGTACGAGGTCTTGCACATCGACAACTTGTTCATCGCAGCTACCAACGGTGCGGTGGCCTACCCTTCACTCGCGGCGTTCGCGGCCGAGACGCCGCTTTCGATCTCGTACTCGAACGCGACCACGTTGAACCCCGCCGACGGTGCCGCGAACTGGAACGCCGGCACGCTCACCGGCTATCTCCAGGATCAGGTCAAGGTGACCAGCGAGCTCACCATCACGGGCGGCTTGCGCGTGGAGACCCTGACGGCCGATACCAAGATCGCCCCGAACGAAAATTTCTTCGCGCGCAACGGCTTCGCGAACACGGCGACTCTCAACGGCCGCAGCATCCTGATGCCGCGGCTCGGCGCGAGCTACGCGCCCATCGATCGCTTGAACTTGCGCGCGGGCACGGGCCTGTACAGCGGTGGCTCGCCAAACGTCTGGGTCTCGAACAACTACAGCAACGACGGGGTCCGGATCGCATCCGTGTTTTCGCAGGATCCGGCCCTGATCAACGGCTTCGACGGCCGCAACATCCCGGACGGCATCAAGAGCCTGATCAAGGCCGGCAATGGCAACGTCGATGCGCTCGATCCAAACTTCAAGTTGCCATCGGCCTGGAAGGTCGGCGCCGGCGGCGAATACTCGTTCGACCTGCCGGCGCTCGGAGACAACGGCAAGAACTTCGAGATCAAGTTGAACTACACCTACACCAAGGTCCACGAGGGCGTGACCTGGGTCGATCTTCGCCGCGACCTGGCAAGCCTTCCGAACAACACGCCGATCGGTACGCTGCCCGATGGTCGACCGCTCTACGACACCTCGATGATGGGGTTCAACGCCAGCCGCGGCTACGACATGGAGCTGAAGAACAACCACCAAGGCTCCGGCCACAGCGCGAGCGTGGTCGTCGACAAGGGCTTTCCGTTCGGCCTGTACGTCGCGGGTACGTACGGCTACGAGCACGTGACGGAGATCAACCCGGCGAACAGCTCGCGCTCCGTGAGTAACTACTCGCTGCTCGCGGTCACCGATCCGAACAACCCGGGGCTCGCGACCTCGAACTATCAGCGCGCCCATCGCTTCACCGGCGCGATCGAGTTCTCGCACGCGATCATCGGCGATTTTACCGAGGCCTCGGCCTGGAAGACTCTCAAGACCAGCTTCGGGCTGTTCGCGGAATCGCGCTCGGGGCAGCCCTACTCGTGGACCTTCTCCGATGCGGCGTTCGGCACGACGCTCGCGAAGATGTTCGGCGAGGAGCGCACCTTCGCGGCCAACAATCATCAACTGTTCTACGTACCCAAGGGTGACGGCAGCGATGTCACGCTCAACGGCATCTCGCAGGCCGACTTCGACTCGTTCCTCAAATCGACCGGGCTCGACAAGTATCGCGGCAAGATCGTGCCTCGCAATGTGTTCTCGAGCCCTTGGTTCAACAAGATCGACGTGCGGTTCGCGCAGGATCTACCAAACCCGCTGGGCCACCGTGCTCGGTTCAGCGTCGATATCGAGAACTTCGGCAACTTGCTCGACCACAAGTGGGGACGCGCATCGGTGATCCCCTTCCCGTACATGACCCCTGCAGTCGATGTCTCGTACGATACCGCGGCGCACAAGTACATCTACAGCAACCTGCGCAACCCGAGCGCGAGCGTCGTCGACGTGTTCGCCTCCGTCTGGCGGGTCAGCCTCGGCCTGATGTACGACTTCTGACCTGACCACGACGCATGCAGTGAGGTCGCGACAACAACCCTGCGGAGCAGCTCGGTTGAATAGGCGGAAGAGGCCCGTCGACACGAGCGGGCAGGTTTTTGGGGGGGCCTGACGTAGAATAGTCTATGAGCTTCACTGGGTGGGGAATCGACATTCTTCCGGGGACCGACAAGAGGCGGAGCAAAGAGATCGAAAAGAGTGGGACCGATGCGCAGGCCCGCGAAGCCGGCCGCACGGACTCCACCTACTGGGGCACCAACGAGCCGATCAAGGACGACCACGACGTCACCGAGAAAAAGGCGGGCGCTGGGACAACCGAGAAGAAGGAGGAGTCTGGCTGGAGCTTCCTCTCGGATACGTGGAAGCGCGTCAGTGGCCAGACCACCACCGGTGCCGCGAATGACGGCAAGGACAACGGCAAGACGATCGCCACGACGACCTCGAGCTCGTCGACCACGATCACGCCGAGCGGTACGCTGACCGACACAACCGATCACGGCTCGGTTTCCGTGAAGGTGATCGACGTCAAGGCCATGGCCGCGACGGTAAAGGGACAACTCGAGAAGCAACGTGACGAGCCTGGCACCTCGGACCAGGACCGCGCGAAGCTCGATGCGCAGATCGCCAAGCTCGCCGCACCGACGCTCGACGAAGCGGCGCTGAAGCAGATCGTCGTCGACCAGAAGCTACAGATCCGCCCGCAGTACAAGGATTCGTTCGCGACGACCAACACGACCACGACGAAGGCCGACGCGCTGGCCGGGACCCTGTCCTCGACCGACGTCAACTCGAAGACGACGACGAACGCCGACGGCACGCTGCAAAACAAGGGCACCACGTCGACCGCAAACGTGACGGCCGGCCAGGGTGCCGCGACGGTCAGCCAGACCAAGGCCACCACGGACATGAAGACCGATGCGCAGGGCAACGCGCTGGATGGAGGACGCAATACGAGCTCGGCGTCGGGCTCGTTGCTCGGTGGCGCGAATGGTCACGGCGCTGCGGCCGCGCAGAACAAGGAAGACGCGACCACGAAGACCGAGAACGGAACGACCACGAACACGAAGAACTCGAATAACTCGCGGCTCGCGCTCACGGACAAGGGCGCGGCCGCGACGGTGGGTTCGCAGAACAGCACGCTGAAGAACGACACCCAGCTGCGCCAGTCGAAATCGTCGGCGGATGGCAGCTTCACGATCGACATCGCAGCCATCCCCGGTAGCGCTCCGCCGCAGTTTCAGGTCGTGTTCACGATCGCGGCTGGCCTCGCCGCCGAGGCGAAGCGTGCGCAGATCCGTAGCGAGAAGCTCGCGGCGACGCCGGGCACGGTCGCGAATACTGCCTCGGCGACCGGCAACCTCAGCTTCGGTGCGGCGCTCGTGTTCACCCACGTGATGGATGAGGCCGCAGCGAAGGAGTACATGAAGAACGCCGACAAGGTCGAAGCCGGGGCGGCGAAGGGCGAAACCGTGGCGCCCGAGTTCGGCGTGTACGGCAAGGTCAAGGCGATGGCGCAGAGCGGTGGCGTCGCGATGGGCGGGATCGCCGCCCTGGGCGGCTCCGAGTCCGCCAAGATGCTCAAGGACGGCGAGTCCGTCGACATGACGCTCTCGGCCGACGTGAGGGCCGGCGTCGCGGGTGGGCGTGGCAACGCCGAAACCGGGGATGCGGCGAAGAGCGTGTCGGTCGACGCGAGCGCGGGCGGTGGCCTCTCGCGCAAGGTGCACATCGCACGGTCGGGCGTCCTCGACGCGAAGGGGCACCACATGGTGGACGTCACCGTGACGTTCATGGAGAAACACGACTGGAAGCTCGGCGCCTCCGGATCGGCCGAAGGTGCCTCCGCGAACCTCAGCCACGCGGAAGGTGGCTCGACGAGCAATGGCGCGACGGTGCGCCTCGATTGCGATGCGCCGGACTACGAAGACAAGTTCCACAAGGTCACGCTCGCGACCAGCGTCGACGAAGTGCGTGCGATGGCGACGCAGCTCCAAAAAACCGTGACCGATTCGCAAACCACCGCCGGTGGCGTGAGTGCGGCGGGCGTTGGCGTCCAGCTCGGCAACAAGCAGGACGGTGTCGACAGCACGAACGTCGACAAGGGCGACAAGCGCGTCCTCGGAACGCAGGCCGGGTCGAATCAAGATCAGTCCGGCATGACCGTCGGCAGCGGAGACAAGCAGATAAAGCCGTTGCAGGACAATACGACGAACAGCACGACCACGACGGTCGACAAGAAGGGCGTCGAGGTCGACATCGACAAGAAGGAAGAGAAGAGCGACTTCACGAAGTCGGTGTCCGATGGCGCGAGCTCCGCGTGGAGCAGCGTGAAGGGCCTGTTCTCCTCGGATAAATCGCAGGAGAAGAAGGCCTCCGACATCGCGGATCTGGCGACCAGCTCGCCGCAGGAGAAGCTCAAGGCGCAGGTCGAGACCACCTACGCGGACCTCAACCGCTACCAGCTATTCGAGTCCGACATCGAGACCATCGTCCAGCGCGCGGGCGATGCCAAATCATGGACGTCGTGCAATTCGGCGGGTGGCTACATCGGGGCGTGGGAGGCGTTCCGTCTCAGCTTGCGCATGCCGCCGATCAAGGCCGACGAGGCCGAGGTCAACAAGGTCGATGCGCACCGCCTCGCCCTCGGCCGCGTGATGGCCGACAACATGAAGACCGGCGGCGGGCGCGCGATGTCGGCGATCGACGTCGTGCTGCGCCACTGGAAGACCTGGCAAGGCGAGGACAACAAGGCGCTCGGCGTCCACTGGGAATGGCCCGAGAGCATGAAGGCGACGCGCGCGAAGTACGAGTTCCTCCACCAGCGCTCGCGCAACGTCGACGATAACCTCGCCGGCATGTCGGGCAAGCCCGACTCCCTCTCGCGCGCGACAGCATGGAAGAACGACACGCTCAAGCAGTTCGACGAGGTGAAGTGGGCGGTCCGCGATAGCGCAGATGTGACGCCGAACGCGAAGGCCGAAATGTTCGATCAGTTGATGAAGGAGCGCGCCGAGGTCGACGAGGCCTTCGAGCGGCACCAAAAGGCGCTCGAATCGGGCAAGGTGGACACGGCGGGAACCAAGGACGCGAAGGCCGACGCGGCTTCCGGCATGGACCGGGCCGGCAAGGACCCGGCCACGGACCCGAGCCAGCAAACTTCAGAGCAACAGAGCAAGCACATGTGGAAGCGCGTCACCGACATCACCGAGCTCCTCGGCGTGTACAAGTTGCAGGAACGGAATGCGTACGCACGCGCGAGGGCGCTGTTGCCGAAGACCGAGGGCGGCACAGTCGACACCAGCAGTGCGCTCGCCGGCACGTATCGCGCGTTCTTCCAGACCAACTGGAACCAGGCGCAGAACATCCTCTCCGAGCTCGGCCACGAGACCCACAAGAGCTGGATCGAGCGCATCAAGGAGCTGCGCTCGGTCTACGCCGAGCTCAAGCTCGAGCCCGAGAAGTGGATCGTGAGCCAACCGGGTCAGGTGCCGCGAAGAAGCGAGACGGAGCCGGACATCAAGCCGCTCCAGGAGCTGATCAGTCACAGACATGACAACATGGATCTCAGCTTTAGCGCGCGACTCGAGGAGTCCCAGACCTATCAACAGCGCTGGAACACGTACTAAGGCTCGACGACGATGGACGAAGCCATCTCGTTCGCGTCGGTGCACGACCAGCTCCTCGCGATCACGGATCTCGGACGGCTCCTCGCAGGGAGGTGCGCGTTCGTCCAGGCGTCGCAGCGCGGCGATCTCGATCCTCACGGCCAGTCCCGCGCTCACGAGATCGCGCGTGAGGTCGCACGCTACCTCGGTGGCGCGGGTGAAACCGCGGACGTTCGCGAGCGCGCGAAGCATCTCGCGAACACGATCGACGCTGCGTTCGGGGGCTTCGTCGCGCGGCTCGCGGCCACGATCGCGGAGGGTCGCGAGCTGCCCATCCAGCTGCTCGTGCGCGCGTTCGGCCTCTCGGCGATCGAGGTGAAGATCGTGGTCGCGCTCGCCGCCGCGGAGCTGGAGCCCGAGCTCGAGCGCGCGTACACCATCGCGTTCGACACGCCCGGTCGGCGGCTCGATGTCGGGTGGCTCGCGCTCCTGCTCGGCGGCTTCGAGCTCGCGGAGCGCGAGCAGGTGATCCAGGCTCTCGCGGCGGATCAGCTGCTGCGCCGCTACCGGCTCGTAGCGCTCGGCGAGGGACCGCACGTATTTCGCAGCGTCCGGCTCGCGGACCGCGTGCTCGCCTTGCTGCGCGGTCACGATGCGCTCGACGAGACGATCGTCAGCTACTGCAAGACCGTCGCGCCGCGCGCGCTCGAGGACCTGGTGGCTCCGAGCGAGACGATCGCGAAGATCACGCGCGCGCTCACCCTCGAGGGCAACGTCCCAGTACGCGTGATGCTCGTCGGCGCGGATGCGATCGGGAAGGCTTCCGTCGTCGAGGCGATCGCGACGCTCGCCGGCCGGCCGGCCCTGCGAGTGGACCTCGCGCTCGTGCTCGGGGCCAATATCTCCCTTGGCGAGGCGGTTGCCGCGACCGCGCGCGAGGCCGGGATCCGCCACGGCGTCTTGATCCTCGATGCCGGAGCCGTGACCTCCGAGCTCGACCACACGACGGCCTCGGCGCTCGGTGCCGCGTTGCGCGATCTTGCGGTGCCGGTCGTCCTGGTCAGTCCGACAAGCCTGCGCGCGCTCGTGCCCCAGATACCGGAGCTCGTCGAGATCGAAATGCCGCCGCCCGGGTACCGCGAACGAGCCGAAATCTGGCGGCGCGCGCTCGCGGGTTCCCCGCTGGCCAAGCCCGAGGCGGTCGATGACATCGCGGGTCGCTACTCTTTCGGTGGCGGCGTGATCGCCAAGGCCGCGCAGCGTGCGATCACGGCGGCGCGCTTGCGTGATCCCGACGCGCCCGAGGTACGGGAGGCCGATCTCATCGAGGCGGCGCGGATGATGTTCTCCCATCGCCTCGGCAACGTGGCGCAGCAGATCCCACCGGGATTCACGTGGGAGGACCTCGTGCTGCCGGACGAGACGACTGATCAGATCCTCGAGGTCGTCCAGTTCGCTCGCCTGCGCCCACGGCTATTCGAGGAGTGGGGCTTCGGGCGCAAGCTGCCGTATGGCCGTGGGGTCTCCGCGATCCTCGCCGGACCACCGGGTACTGGCAAGACGATGGTCGCGCAGTTGCTCGCCAAGGAGCTCGGCTACGATCTCTACCGCATCGATCTCTCGCAGGTCGTCAACAAGTATATCGGCGAGACGGAGAAGAGCCTCGCGAAGATCTTCAGCGAGGCCGAGAACTCGCATGCGGTGCTGTTCTTCGACGAGGCCGATTCGCTATTCGCGAAACGCACCGACGTGAAGAGCTCCAATGATCGCTACGCGAACCTCGAGGTGAACTACCTGCTCCAGCGAATGGAGACGTTCGACGGCGTGACCTTGCTCGCGACGAACATCGAACAAGGCATCGACGAGGCCTTCAAGCGCCGCGTGCGGTTCACCATCCAGTTCGAGCTGCCCGACGAGATCGTGCGCGCCTCGTTGTGGCGCAGCATGGTGCCCATCGAAGCGCCGGTCGACCCGGATATCGATTGGGATGAGCTCGCGCGCCGTTACGAAATGTCGGGTGGCTACATCAAGAAAGCCACCCTCCGCGCCGCGCTCTCGGCTGCGGAGGCCAACCGACCCCTGTCGCACGCTGATTTGATGAAGGCCGCCTCGCAGGAGTATCGCGAGATGGGTCGCGTCATGAGCCACTGAGAATTGTGACCCAAGCTCGCAAACGGAGATCCAGCGGAGAACGCAACGGGACGTCTGGTCACTCCTGGTCATCGTTCAGACGTCGTCGGCAAGCGCGCGATCTCGGCTGTTCTATGGCCTCAGCCGCGATTGACGATCGACGCGGTCGCGACCAGCTCCTCGAGGAGGGCCAAGGTTGCGTGACCGGAGCAAGCGAACGGGTTCAGCGTCGCCTTCTCGGAGTACTTGAGGAGCAAGGATGCGTTGACCTTCGCGATGTTGACGTGGCCCATCGTCCATTGGCCGAACCGGCGCTCGGAGATCTCCTCGTAGGCGAGGATCCGGACGTGACCGTGGCGCTTGTCGCCGGCGATCGCATTGTAGAGCTCGCAGACCTCGTCGCGGCCGCCCTCGAGGACCTGGACGAAGACTTCGTCGCTCATACACAGCATCCCGGTGATGCCGCGCAGCGGATTGTTCCTGCGCGATTGTTCGAGGATCGCATCCAGAACGTCGGGCGTGAGCGGGACCGCCGGGCGGCTAGCGTAGAGACAACGGACCAGCATCTCGGCCTCAGTTCTTCAGGTTGATGAGAGAGAGGAACTCGCGGCGCAGCCCGGGGTTCTTGAGGAACGAGCCGCGCATGACGCTGTTGATCATCTTGGTGCCCGTGTCCTTCACGCCGCGCCAGTGCATGCAGAAATGATCGGCCTCCATGACCACGGCGAGGCCGTCGGGCGTCACCTTGTTCATCAGCATCTCGGCGAGCTGCATGATCGCCTCCTCCTGGATCTGAGGCCTGCACATGATCCACTCGGCGAGCCGCGCGTATTTGGACAGGCCGATCAGGTTCGAGTGCTCGTTGGGCATCAGGCCTATCCACAACCTGCCCATGATGGGACAAAAGTGGTGGCTACACGCGCTGCGCACCGTGATCGGCCCCACGATCATCAGCTCGTTCAGATACGCAGCGTTTGGAAATTCGGTCACCGACGGCGCGGGCACGTAGCGACCGCGGAAGACCTCGGTCAGGTACATCTTCGCGACACGTCGCGCCGTGTCGCGGGTGTTGTGATCGGCATCGAGATCGATCACCAAACTCTCGAGCACGCCCTCCATCTTGCCGGTGACCTCGTCGAGCAGCGCATCGAGGTCGCCAGGCTCTAGAAACGTAGCGATGTTGTCGTTCGCGTGAAACCGGTGCTTCGCTTTCTTGATTCGATCGCGAATCTCCGCCGATACGGGAACGCTGGGAAGTTTGGGCTTGGCCGTCATGGAGGTGCCGCGCGAACGGCGAGGCTGATGAGATGTGCGGGGAGTGCCCGCAGTTACACGTTTCGCGCGGTGCGCCCCCTGTTCACATCCAACGCTCGACAGTGCTCATACCGAGCCCGAGGACCTCGCACGCGCGCCACCGACGAGCCCCCGTCGATCACGCGCACCTCGATAGCCACTGCTTGGCAGGATGGTGAAGTACGGCCGACGCATCGTAGCGAGCCGACCCCTCGCGAACGGGTCCTTTCGCGCGCGAGGAATTGATTCTCGACCGCCGGCGGGTGCGATCGCACCTAGCTATCTAGAGAAACATGAACAGGAACACGTTCATGGCGTGTGGTCCTAGATGCGAGCGACATGCCGGCTCTTTGCAATCACGTAGTACCCGCGCTCGCGATCGCAGTTTCCTGGGACTTTCCATTCGCTGCGAAGGCTGCGTTCATCGTCGCGATCCCGGCGAGCCCTCCGAGCTGCATCGTCTCGAGTGCGCTGCTCGGCACGAGCACGATCGTCGCGTTTTGCTTGAGTCCTTCGTAGAGCATGTTCATGCCTCGCAAGTGCAGCGCGACCGGATTGTTCTCGTAGGTCTTTGCCGCCTCGCCGAACTTCTCCGCGACCTGTCGCTCGGAATCGCCGAGGATTACACGTGCCTGTCGCTCGCGTTCAGCTTGCGCTTGCATCGACATCGCGTTCTCGAGTGACTGCGGGATGAGCACGTCGCGGACCTCGACGGAAATCACGTTGACGCCCCATGGCTCGGTACGTTCGTCGATGACCTTCTGGAGCTGCGTGCTGATCTTGTCGCGGCCTTCGAGCATATCCGCGAGCATGGTCTTACCGATGATGTCGCGGAGCGCGGTCTGCGATGCCCAGCTGATCGCGCTCGCGTAGTCGGCGACCGCTAGTGCGGCCTTCTCGGGGTCGATCACTTTCCAGAATAGGACGGCATCGACATCGACCGGAACGGTGTCTTTGGTGAGCGTCTTCTCCGCCTTGAACCCCGTGGTGATGACTCGCGTGTCGAGCCAATACGCGATCGTGTCGACCACTGGCACCATCAGGAACATTCCCGGCCCGCGTAAACCTCGAAAGCGTCCCAGTCGAAGGACGACTGCTCGATCCCAAGGCGCAGCGACTTTGATCGAGAGCGCGACGACCACACCGAGCATGAATGCCACGCCTCCAACCACGACCGCTCCAGCTGGATGAAACGGGTCGTAGAACACATACGCGCAGCAACCTCCGATCGCGAGAATTACAAAGAACAGCAAAGCTGGGAACGCACTCTTCTTCTGCATCTGCTCGAGTGATGCAATCGCGAGACTCGGGGCAACCAGTCCCACTTCTCGATGGAAGCGGAATGGCGTCGTGCACAGTTTGCATCGCGTGCGCAGGATCTGCAGGTCGCGCAGCATCTGGTCCGAAGCTACTCGCGACGTGCAACGCGGCCTCGAACATGCACCTCCGACGTCATTCCTATGAAGCTAAGCAACGTCATCTTACTCGCTGCGCTCACATGCGGCTGTCATCACGACAAACCTGCGCCAACCACTCCTCCCGCGGTCGCCGCTCAGCCCGCACCCGATACGACGAAGAATCAGAAGGTCAGTCACACGCTCGCGATGTCGCCCGAGCTCGTGCAGCAGTGTGGCATCAAACTCACCGAGAGTGCGGCGAATCCGAAATTCGCGTTCGACAAGGACGAGCTCAGCACCGACGACCGCAACGTACTCGAGCAGCTGGCGACTTGCATGACGACCGGAGCGCTCGCGAAGAAAAGCGTGGAGCTGGTCGGACGTGCGGATCCTCGTGGCACCGAGCAATACAATCTGGCGCTCGGCTCGCGTCGCGCCAGCTCGGTCAACGACTACCTGCAGCACCTGGGCGTAGCTGCATCTCAGCTAACGCAGATGACGCGCGGTGATATCGATGCGACTGGAACGACCGAGGCCGGATGGGCCAACGATCGTCGCGTCGACCTCGACCTGATAAGAAGCTAGCTCGGCGCCCGTTCTTCGCGCACGCGTAGATCTACGTATCGCTGTGATGTTGCCTGCAGTGGTACTCGCCGGCCTCGCCGAGGCAGGGTAAGGACCGGTGACTTCATGCTCTACGAGTTGCTTGATCAACATCGGCTCGAACTAGAGACCTTTGTCAGGCGGTGACCGAGCTCGCGCACAAAAGACGCACGAGATGCTCGAACGGATCGACGAGGATCACGTCAATCCACGCAAAGCGTGGCAAGCAATGGTGATCCGATGCGCCCGCATCCGGATCAAGTCGCGGAGCTCGAGGTAGCGTGGATCGGCACCCTGTATCGCGGCTCGATCACGTTCAACACGCCGATGCTGTACTTCTTCTCGTTCGTCTATCTATTCGTGTTCGGCGGCATGACCGGCGTCGCGGTCGCCACGACCTCGCTCGACGTCCACTGGCACGACACCTACTTCGTGATCGCGCACTTCCACTTCATTATGATCGGCGCCACGCTGACCGCGTTTCTAGGCGCGATCCACTACTGGTATCCGAAGATGTTCGGCCGAATGTACCCCCGAGCGGTTGGGCCTCTTGTCGGCGGCGCTCGTGTTCGTCGGCTCGAGCACGATCACTGCAGCCACCAGTCCGTGGGGCAGCGTTCCGCTGTCCGATTGGTTCGAGCCCATACGATTCCAACTCAGATGACATGCACGGCCCATTCAGTCTTACAAACTCGACATGTTCCGGACATGTTCCGGAAGGGTGGGAGTCGCACGGTGAGGACATGCGCCGAACCGAAGCCCACGCTTTTTCTCACCCCGCGCCTCCACCGATGCTGTTTCGTCAGCTGTCTCGACCCATCGAGCAGCCGGTGGAGATCGCGCATGTCCAACAAGCGGTCGTAGAAGCCGGTGGCTGGATCGCCCCGCTCCGAGCGGAGATGGCGCGTGTCCTCGTCGGTCAGCAAGTGCTCGTCGATCGCTTGATCGTCGCCTTGCTCGCTGGAGGTCATATCCTGCTCGAAGGCCTGCCCGGCCTCGCGAAGACGCTCGCGTTGAAGACGCTCGCGCAGGTCGTCGACACCGGCTTTCAACGGATCCAATTCACCCCCGATATGCTCCCCGCGGACATCGTCGGAACGCTGATTTACAACCCGCGCGATGGTCACTTCGAGACCAAGCGTGGACCGCTGTTCTCCAACCTCATCCTCGCCGACGAGATCAATCGTGCTCCTGCGAAGGTGCAGAGCGCGTTGCTCGAAGCGATGCAGGAGCACCAGGTCACGCTTGGCGACACGACTCACAAGCTGCCTTCGCCGTTCATGGTGATGGCGACGCAGAACCCGATCGAGCAAGAGGGCACCTACCCGCTCCCCGAAGCTCAGGTCGATCGATTTCTGTTGAAGGTGGTCGTCACGTATCCCTCGCCGGATGAAGAGCTCGCGATCCTTGACTCGATGGCGACGAGCGCACCGCGGCTCGACGCGCGACCGGTGCTGTCGCCCGAGACCTTACTCTCCGCGCGACGCGTCGTCGACACGATCTATGTCGACGAGAAGGTTCGCCGCTACATCGTCAGCCTCGTCGTCGCTACACGCGACCCGGCGACATTCGGGCTCGAGCTCGCGCCGCTCATCAAGTACGGAGCGTCACCCCGCGCGACGATCGCGCTCACGCTGTGTGCCAAGGCATGGGCGTTCATGCACGGTCGCGGCTACGTAACGCCGCAAGACGTCAAGGCGCTCGCAGCCGACGTGCTGCGCCACCGGATCGCGGTGACATACGAAGCGGAAGCCGAACGCATCGGCCCCGAACAAATCGTCGAGCGCATCCTCGCGCAGGTGGCGATCCCATGAATTTGCAACCGTTCAAGCCCCGCATTCCGCCGGCGGCCCTCGCTCCGATCGCCGACGTCGACCCCGCGCAGGTCACCGCGATCATGGAGAAGGTCCGCCAGATCGAGCTCCGCACGCGCGGGCTCGTCGCGGGCTCGATGGCCGGTGGCTATCGCGCAGCATTTCGTGGCCGAGGTATCGACTTCGACAACGTACGCGAGTACATGCCTGGCGACGAGGTTCGTACGATCGATTGGAACGTCACCGCGCGTACCGGCCATCCATTCGTCAAACAGTTCCGCGAGGAGCGCGAGCTCACGTTGATGCTCCTCGTCGATGTCTCGGGCTCCGGCGACTTTGGCAGCACTGCGGTCCGCAAGCGCGAGAGGGCCGCCGAGCTCGCCTGCGTGCTCGCGATGTCGGCGATCAAGAATCGTGATCAGGTCGGCTGCATCCTGTTCAGCGATCAGATCGAGCGGTTCGTTCCGGTCGGCAAAGGTCGCTCGCACGCGCTCCGCGTCGTCCGCGAGCTCCTCGGCTGCAGCGCTCGCAGTCGGGGCAC
>JAYWCI010000052.1:0-15248 GCA_043780895.1 Kofleriaceae bacterium
CCGACCTCGGCACCGTCACGATTCCGATCATGGGGTTGTAAATCCTGCCTGTGCTAAGGTCCGTGCGTGAGTGATCGTCGACGAGGACCAGGCTTTGACACGAGCCAGCTGCGGATCACGCGCGGCGCCCTGATCATCGCCGGCCTCCAGCTCGGGGTCTCGCTGGTGTTCCTGCTGGTCGACAAGCAGACCCAGGCGACCCTGGCCGAGTACCTCGTGGCGTCGCCGAGCAACGTGTTCGGTCACTACCGCGTGTGGACCCTCGTCACGAGCCCGTTCCTCGAGACCGAGTTCCTGTCGCTGCTGCTCGGCCTGTTCATGCTGTGGATGTTCGTGCCGACGCTCGAGCGGTTCTGGGGCACGCCGCGGTTCTATCGGTTCGTCGCGATCACCTCGATCGCTGGCACGGTCGCCGGCGTGCTCGTCGGCCAGCTCCTCCATCGCGACTTTCCGATCTTGGGCCTGTCGCCATTCACCTTCGCGGCAGTCGTCGCGTTCGGCGTGATCTACGCCCGCCAGCCGGTCCGGTTCTTCGGCGTGCTGCCGCTGACCGGACGGCAGATGATGTACGGCTTCATCGGCTTTCTGCTGTTGTTCGTCGTCCTCCAGGGCCTGTGGGAGAAGGGCGCTTCGTACGCCGCGGCGATGATCGCGGCCGCGATCATGACGTCGAAGTCGCTGAGCCCCGGGCTCGCGTGGAAGCGCTGGCGGATCGGGCGCGCTCGCGCACGGCTCAGCGTGATCGAAGGTGGCGCTCCGAAACCATCGGGTACGCCGAGCGTGCCGCGCAAGAAGTCCGACGAGCGCTATTTGAACTAGAGCTCGGCCCGCACCGCCGACCGGCCTGCCGCGCCCGGGGCACTCTGCCGTGCTACCGTGGGGCCGATGGAAGGCGACGATCCGCAGTTCGAGACTGGCACGGGCATGACGACCATGTTCGAGGGCGAATGGGCCACCGTTCGTCGGATGCGGAAGGGCAAGCTCGTCGTCACGAGCGGTGACGATACGGGCAAGGAGATCGAGATCTCGAAGCCGCGCGTCACCGGCGGTCGCAGTATCATCAGCGACCTCGTCATCAACGACAAGGCCGTCTCCGGTACGCACTTCGAAGTCTCCGCACGCGACGACGGCTACCGCCTCCGCGACCTCAACTCGCGCAACGGCGTCTTCGTCGGCGACCTCCGCATCCGCGAGGTGTTCCTTCGCCCCGGCACCACGTTCCGGATCGGCCACACGAACATCCAGTTCCAGTCGACCCAGGATGTCGTCGAGATCGAGCTGTCGAAGAAAGATCGCTTCGACATGATGCTCGGCGCCTCGCCGGCGATGCGCGAGATCTTCGCGCACCTCGAGAAGGTCGCGCCGAGCGAGCTCACCTGCTTGATCACCGGCGAGACCGGTACCGGCAAAGAGATGGTAGCGCGCGCGCTCCACAATGCATCGGGCCGCAAGAACAAGCCGTTCGTCGTGCTCGATTGCGGATCGATCCCGCGCGAGCTGATCGAATCGACGCTGTTCGGCCACGAGAAGGGCTCGTTCACCGGCGCCGTCAACCAGCACACCGGCTGCTTCGAGCAGGCGAACGGCGGCACGATCTTCCTCGACGAGATCGGCGAGCTCGATATCACGCTGCAGCCCAAGCTGCTCCGCGTCCTCGAGCAGCGCGAGATCAAGCGCGTCGGTGGTGACCGCACGTACAAGGTCGATGTTCGCGTCCTCGCGGCGACGAACCGCGATCTCCGCGACGAGGTCAACAAGGGCACGTTCCGCGAGGACTTGTACTTCCGCCTTTCGGTCGTTCACGTCGAGCTGCCGCCGATGCGCGAGCGTCGCGAGGACATCCCGAACCTCGCGAACCACTTCTTGCGCGATGTCGCAGCACGCCGCGGCATGCCGATGTCGTTCTCGCAGGACGCGATGACCGCGATGATGAATCACCAGTGGGCCGGCAACGTGCGCGAGATGCGTAACATCGTCGAGCGCGCCTCGGCGCTCAGCGATGGTCCGGTGATCACGCGCGCGGACCTCGTGTTCGGTCGCGAGATGGGTCCATCGCTGATCGCCTCGCACGATCTCGCGCAAGCCGGCACGCAAGCCGCGCAGCGCGCAGCAGCGGCGCTCTCGGGGGTCGAGATGCCGGTCCAGACCGGTCCCGCCACGTTCGATGCCTCGTTGTTGAAGGCCGGCCTGGGGTTCAAGCCGGCGAAGCAGACCGTCGTCGACGCGTTCGAGGTCGCGTACCTCGGCGTGCTGATGCAGCGCAACGACGGCAACATCACGCGCTCGGCGCAAGAGGCCGGGCTCACGCGCTACCACCTGCGCGAGCTCTTGAAGCGTCACGGCCTCAAGGGCGGCGATCTGGACTGAGGGAATCGAGCGTCGGCGCGAACCACGTTTCGCTGGCTAGGCCGATTGCTCACTCGCGGGCCGACGTGTCCAGACGGGCACCCCAAACCGCTGCGGAGCCAGCGGCCAACCGCACAGCGACATCAACGTCGAGCCGAGGCTTGCGCACGTGGCGGCCGAACGAGCTCGTGCTCGAGCGAGACGAGCCAGATCAGAAATCGCCGCGGTCGGCCATGCCGTGATCGACAAGTGCGGTCACGAGCTTCGCGATCAGCTTGTCGCTCCGCTCGGCGAGTGCTTCGAGCTGCGCGACCCGGCGCTGCAACGCGGCGAGCTCGGCGGACGAGCCAGACGCAGCTACCGGAGGCGCGGACTTCGGCATCGGGGGCGGCGCCTTGGAGGTCGGCACCGGCGGAGCCTTGGGCGTCGCCGGATAGATCGAGATCGCCGCGGGCGGCGCGACCGGCGTGGTCCGGAGCTTCACGCCGGCCTCGCCTTCCTCGACCAAAAGATCGTCGAGCATCGGCTCGTTGAGCGACTTCTCGACCTCGAGCGGCGGACCATCGGTGTCGAGTGCGAGCGGAATGTCGCCGTAGAACCGCGAGAACCCGCGCCCGTAGTACTTGCCGATCGCGCGCTCGAGCATCTTCGGGCCGACGAGCGCGGGCCGGATGTTGAGCTTGGTGCGCGTGCGGAGCTCGTCGAGGACCGTGACGTTCGTCGGATCGGTCATCGCGACATCGAGAAACTTGCTGGGCTGCGCGTACGGAATCACCGCGTAAAGATCCGCGAAGTCGGGTGGCACGTGCGCGAGCACGCTCTGCGGAATCTCGAGGGCATCGAGATCGATCGGCTCGACTTTGAGCTGATCGGCGAGCACGCGCACGAGCTCGGCCTCGGAGACCAGCTTGAGCTCGACGACCGTGCGACCGAGCGAGCCGCCGAAGCGCGATTGTTCGTTGAGCGCGACCCGCAGCGCTTGCTCGGAGAGCAACCCCGCGTCGATCAACATCGTCCCCAGCCGCTTGCGCATGATGCTCAGGGCGAGACTACCGTGGCATGGCCGGTCGCGGCCAGCGTGCCGAGGAACTGCGCCGATTGCTTCTCGGCGCTCGGCACCTCGAACACCACGAAGTGGCCGTCCGAGCCCGGCTGCTTCTCGTACTGCGCGAGGACGGCGGTGACACCGTTGTCGTTGTCGGTGATCGGGGTGGGCCGCACCGCGCGGCTGCGCAGCGTGAGACCATCGACCGCTCTTTCGTCCGGCAAGCTGACGAGGTCGCCGCCGAGGGCGGTCGCGAAGGCCTCGATCGCCGGGTTCGGGGCGTAGGTGTCGATGAAGCCTTCGCTCTGGAAGATGTTGCGCGGCGCCATCCGGGTGCCATCCGGGCCGAGTTGCGGCTCGCGCACCATGTAGCGCGCGTAGTTCGCACCATCGGCGCGATCGATCCACATCTGCGCGAGCGCGAGCGACGGGTTGTCCTCGTCCATCGGTGCATCGCGCGCGAACGTCTCGATCAGCGACGGAAAATCGAGCGGCGCGGTCTTGTACAGGAGCGACAGGTACAGCAGGCCACCGGTGCCCGAGAGCACCGCACCGGAGAGCGACGGCTCGAACGCGACGAAGGCGGGGCCGGTCAGCCCACCTTGCGAGTGACCGAAGAAGTAGACCTTCGTCGGATCGATCGTGACGAGGCCGCCGGCGCCGTCATCGAGCGCCAGGCCGGTCGCGAGGCGGAGTTGCTCCCACGCATCGGCCGCGCCTTGCAGCGCGTTGTCGCGAGCAGCGTACGGATTGGCGAAGTTGAAGAACGCGACGCCCGGATCGAGCTCGGCTGGATCGCGCGGGCCGTGCAGCACCTGATCGGTCGAGATCGTGGCGATGCCTTGCGCGGCGAGGCGGAGGCCCGTGCCATCGCCGACGAACGACTCGTAATCGCCACCGGTGCCGTGCGCGTAGATCGCGAGCGGCCAGCCGGCTGCAGGCTTCGCACCGAGCGGCAGCGTCAGCGCAAACCGCATCGGTTCGGTGCGCTGGACGATCGCCGCGCCATCGGCGCCGATCTTGATCTCGCCACCCGTAGAGGTGTACGGCGGCTCGCCGGTCTGAAAGTTCGGTTGCGTGTACGCGCCGGTGATCAGCACGTACGATCCGGTCGTCTTCGTCACGATCGTCGTCGCGACCGGGGCATCGGCACCGTACACGCCCTTGCGCAGCGCGGGACCGACCTGCGTGGCGTGCTGGGTCGTGAACACGCTCGCCGAGACCACGTCGCTCGTGCCGCCGTGCGCGGCGAGCCACGTGACGAGCGGCCTGTACGCCGCGCGCGCCGCGGTCATCTTGGTGCTGCCTCCACCGCCGAGCAGCGTCGAGAAATCACTCGCGCGCACGATCGGCGCTCCCGCGAGATCGTGGATGCGATCCGTGAGCACGAGCGCATAGGTCGTGCCTTCATCGAGCGTGAACCCCGGATACGGCCGGACGACGAGCCGGGACACACCGATCGTGTTCGTCGCTTCGTCGCGATAGCTCGCGATGATCGGCGTGCGGATGCCGAGATCGGGCGACGCCGGATCGACGTTCACGAGATAGACCGACGCGGTCGGGGTGAGCGAGCCCGCCGGATCCGGCAAGCTCCTCGGATCGAGCGGCGCGGTGAACCGCGACGACATCGCACCGTTGAGCCCGAACCCGTCGAGCGACTGCGCCGCGACGCGATACTGGTCGAGGATGATGCTGTTCGCCGGAAAGTTCGTCAGGTCGAGCGTGCCGTCGCCGTTGCGATAGATGTCGTTCGGAAACGGCAGCGCGTAGTAGTCATCGCCCGGCGCCTCGACCGCGAACAGCGCGGTGGTGCCCATGACGTTGTCACCACACGCCGCAAGCCCGACCAGTAAAGCGATCGCCTGGAAGCCCCTCATCGCCGCGGACCCTATCACCATCCAGCGGACGGACTCGAAAATCCGAGCAGGTCGCACTCGTGCGCCCCAGTTACGACGTACTAGCTGCGGTCGCGAATCGCGAGTAACAGCGGAACGAGCTGCATGTCTCGGACACGACCGGTCGAGCGCTTGATCTCGATCAGCGTGTCGAGATCTACGATCCGTACGCGAAGCTCGTCGTCGATGATCTCGTTGGTGCGGGGCAGCAGCTCCTCGTAGCCACGGGAGTCATGGAGCCGCAACAGCACGTCGAGCGGGCCATGGTTCGTGATCAAGTTCAGCTGGCCCTGCCCTGATAAGTGCTGCGCGGTGGGCACGATGTCTCGGTCCGGGCCAACCGGACGGAACCGCGTGTCGAGCTTGGTCAGCACGGATAGCAGACGGCCGAGACCTGCAGCGTCCTGGCGAGGAACGATGGCGAGATCCTGCGTCGTGATCGGGGCCCCGTGGATCACTGCCGCAGCTCCACCGACGATGATGAATTCGACTCCCGCGCCAGACAGCTCGCGGAGCAGTGCCTCGAGATCAGCGGTTGGCGGCCGCACGCGCCAACCGTTCGAGCACCGCCGCCGAGCGGCTGGCGGCACGAAGCCGCTCGATCATCGACATGCCGCGGTACCAATCGATCAGCGAGTGATCGACTTCGTCGACTGCTTTCTGCTCTGCTCTGCTGGATCGGCCTGCACAGCCCGAGTCTGCCACATCTCAGAGGTAGAGCTTCGCGGCTTCGGCGATCGAGTCCGCGACGCAGATCCGGTTCGACGCGTGCGTGATCGTGTTGCACGTGACGATGCCGGAGGCGCCCGCGGCGACGAGATCGGTCTCGACGGCATCGGCGAACACCGCATGGATCGCGACGCACACCGGCGGTGCGCTGCCGGCCGCGCGCAACGAACGCGTCGCTTCGAGCAGCGTCTTGCCGGTCGAGACGATGTCGTCGATCAATACCGGCGTGTGACCGTTCCACTCGCGCTGGCTCGCGGACACCGAGACATCGCGATCACCGCGGCGGGTCTTCAACAGGATCTCGAACGGCGCGCCACACGCGGCCGCCACCGCGGCGACCCACTGCTCGCTCTCCGCATCGGGACCGACGAGCACGGGCTTCGTGATCTCGGCGCGGACCCACGCGGCGATCGCGGTGGCCGCGTGCGCGACCGTGGTCGGGATCGTGTAGACGCCACCTGCGTTTTGATCGAGCGCATCGATGCGATGGAGGTGAGGATCGACGGTGACCAACCAATCGACCGACGCCGAGACCATCCGCGCAAAGTACTTCGCGGTGACGCCTTCGCCTGGCCGGAACGCTGCGTCCTGGCGCAAGAAGGCGAGGTATGGGGCGACCAGCCCGACCTTGCTCGCGCCGAGGTCACGTGCGGTCGCGGCGAGGAACGCCATCTCGAGGAAGCGGTCCGCCGGCGCCGGGTACAGGCTGCCGCACAGGATCACCTGCTCGCCGTCGAGCGGGCGCGGAATCCGCACGTAGATCTCGCCGTCGGGAAACCGGCGTAGCTCGGGCGTGACCAGCTCGACGTCGAGCCGGTTCGCGAGCTTGGTAGCGTGCTCCGCGCTGGCGGCAAGAGCGATGACGACGGTCACCGCACTACTTTATCAAAGCGCTTTGAGTGGCGTGAGGTGCAACAGCGCCGGAATGACCTTGCCGCTCGTCACGATCGCCATGTGTTCGTATTGCGAACGAATGTAGAGCAGTTTCGCGCCCTTCTCCTTCTTGGAGAACCCCGCCGCCGAGTCCGGCATCTTCTCGCGGGCGACCGCGAACTTGTACTTCTTGACGAACGCGGCAGATTCCTGCGCCGTCGATGCACCGACGACGATCAGCTTGTGCTCGTCCGCGCGCTTGCCGTTGCCGATGTACTCGTCGAACGCCGCTTCACCGGCGTACATCGCATCGAGCAGGATGATCTGCTCGACCAGGCGATGATCGACCCACTGCATGATCGTGCGGAACGCGCCGCTATGGCCCATCACGATCACCGGCCCATCCGGGAGGTGCAGGTTCGCGCGCGTGACCGCGCGGCGAAGGTCCTTGAGCGCGGGCCAGTTCACGGCATCGTCATTCGACGCCGGCGCATCGGGGACGATGAACATCGCGTTCTGATGGCTCGCCTTGAACTGGCGCGCGAGCTCGTGATCGCGCCAGGCCCCGTCGGCGTTGGTCCAGTAGCCGTGCACGTAGATCACCGTGCCCGCGGTCTCGCGGTTGTAGTCGGCGGGCACCCAGACGTGGACCGAACCGGCCGACGTGTTGATCCGCCAGTGCTTGCCACCGGCGACGGTGTCTTCTTTCTTGTCGAGCCGGCTCTCGCCGTCGTCTTTGGTTCGCACGGGGCGCGCGAGATGCGGCGTCGGCGAGGTCATCCGCGCCGCTTTTTTCGGTGCGGGTGCGGGGAGCGGCGGATCGTCGGGTGGCGCGGGTGCTGCGGTGTTCTCACCGGGCGAGCCCGGATCATCGGTCGCGGGGTCGACCACGGGATCGGCGAACACCGGCGACGCGGCAACCAACAGCGCTGCGAGGACGATCAGCTTCATTTCTTCGAATCCTTGGCCGCGCCATTCGGCTTCGGCGCCGTGATCATCAGGTGAACGTGCTTGGCGTTATCGGGATAGCCATAGCGAAACGGCAGCCGACGCTTCGGTTGCGCCTTCCACATCTCGACCATCGCATCGCTGACGTTCTTGTCGGCGTCGTCGAGGAACGCGCCCTCGAACGTGCCGTACGTGGTCTGCGTAAAGCCGCCCTTCTTGGCCCAGCGCGGTGCGATGCCGGTGGAGTCCGAGACCATCCACTGCATGTGCGCGAGCAAGAAGTCGCGAATGCCCGAGAACCCGTCGTTCCAGATGAGGTAGCTCGCGGCCTTCGTCATCGCGACGACCTGGCCCTTCGCCTCGAGATACTTCTGCAGCCCCGAGCCCTTGAACGTCTTGTCGCCGAGGTTGAACGCGATGTGGCGATGCGTGACGAGCGGAGCCTTGGGATCGCCCGCCTTGCGAAACTGGAGCTCCATGTTCGTGAACGCGGGCGAGAAATCGGTGTCGACCCAACCGCCTTTGATCTTCTTCGCGGTCTTCTTCGACAGCGCCTCGATCTCGGACTGGCTGAGGTAGTGCAGCGTGCCGTCGTCGTTGATCGAGAAGTACGACAGCTTCACCGGCTCGTAGCCCATCGCGGTCATACCCGTGATGTGGAACGACAGCTGGCCGGGGATGCCACCGACCTCGAGCTTGCGCATGTTCTCGCTCGTCGAGTCGTGCAGCGAGAGCAAGCCATCGATCGCATCGCGATAGTTGCCGAGCGCTTCGCGCAGCTTCGCCTTGTTGAGCTTGCCGAGCCGAGTCGGATCACCGGCGTGCTCGAGCGAGATCGTCGTGATGTCGGTCGCGTTCGGATACGTGACGAGCGCCGAGGCGAGGTCGCCACCACCGAACGGATAGACCACCGCCTTCGGAAGATCCGTCGGCCGTAGCGGCGCAAAGAATGCCTCGGCCGGGACCGCGTAGGTCTTCTGGAACTCGGCGTAGCGCTTCGCCATCACGTCACAGTGCTTGTCGATGGTCGCCTTGTCGGCATCGGCCGGCAGCGCTTCGAGTTGATCGTTCGGCTTGCCGGCCGGGCCACACGCGACTTCTCGGTAATAGAGCTTCGCGTCGGAGGTGAAATCGGCCGCGACGTCGTCCCCCGCGGCAGCGACGCCGGACAACGCAACGATCACCGAGAGAGCGGCTCGCAACATGGTGCTTCGGAACCCTGGATTTTTCATACGCTGTTCGGATCGACGGCGCGATTAATTGGCTAATTCACCTCACCCGAGGCGCTTTTGGCGCCGGACGAGCTCGGCCTGGGGCCCACGAGACTGTGCAAGACCGCACGGGCGACGTCGGTGCCCGCGGCATCGCGCAAGGTCACGGGAACATCGTACGGGAACCGGGCGTTCGTCCTCGGCACGGGCGACTCGCCGATCGCGGTGATCGTGCCGCGCGCCTTCTTCAGATATTCGATGTCGATGCCGCTGACGATGAACCGCGCGTCGTCGGGCATCGAGTAGAACAGCGCCACGTTGCCAGCGATCTCGGCGAGGTTGACGAGCGCGACCGCGTGGATGCAGTCGAGGTGGTTTCGGACGCCCTTTTTGTCGGCCATCGTGACCTCGGCGTAGCCCGACCGGAGGACCTGGATGCGGGCGTCGATCGTGCCGGAGTACGGTGCCATCCGACCGATCAGGCGAGAGAACACGACCTTGCCTCCCGGCAGGGTCGACAGTGTATCCCAGCCCTGGCGGACCAGATTCCGGGAGCCATCGAGCGTGGGCAGCGGCAGACCGAACAGCGCCATAAGGGCGCGGACCATACCCGAAGACCTTGCCAAACTCCTGACAATCTTCGGGTACTCACATAGGATGACCTCGTGAAGGTGACTACGTCTTTTGCGGCTGCAGTACTCGCGCTGGGAGCGTGCAGTAGTCCGGCGAAACAGCCGATGACGCTGGAGCAGATGATCGCGGCCGATCCGCTGCCCTTGGCGAAGGGCGCGAAGTGGACCTACAACGTCACGGTCAAGCGCTACGATCCCGACTCGGATAAAGAGTCGACGAAGACGCTGACCTGGACGACCGAAGTCCTCGACGCGCACGAAGTGAACGGAGTCACCGCGTTTCGCGTGAAGGGCTGGCCGACGGATCTGGCGTCGGATCTCGAGAGCGCCGCTCCCGTCGCGACCGAACGCACGTTGCTGCGCAGCGGCAATAACTTCCTGTTCGGCGCGACCACCGAGCCCACGCTCGACGGCGCCGAGGGATGGTTCACGTGGCCCGTGATCGATGGCCAGAAGATCTGCCCCAAGACCGAGACCGTCTACTGCTGGCAGGTCACGGCCGTGGATACCGGTTACGCTCTGTCTTTTTACACCGGTCCCGACGAGCAAACCTTCGATATCGAGCCTGGTACGGGGGTGTCGCGATTCCACTACGCGCACCACGGCACGACCAACGAGGTCTAGGCCAAGCTGACGTCGTTCACCAAGGGCCGTTAATTCCGCATTCGGGCCCGGTTTCGGGTCACCTGCCTGTTCTGGCAGCGTTGCACCGACGCGCCGAGCCTCGTAGAGTCGACCCAATGAAGCCGCAGATGAGCTATCTGATTCCGACGGTGATCGAACAGACCCACCGCGGCGAGCGTGGGTGGGACATCTTCTCGCGTTTGCTGAAGGACCGCATCGTGTTCCTCGGCACGGCGATCGATGACCAGGTCGCGAACGTGATCATCGCCCAGCTCCTGTTCCTCGATTCCGAGGAGCCGGAGAAGGACATCATGCTGTACATCAACTCGCCTGGCGGTCACGTCTCGGCGGGTCTCGCGATCTACGACACGATGCAATACCTGCACTGCGATGTCGCCACGATCTGCATGGGCCAGGCAGCGTCGATGGGCAGCTTCCTGCTCGCGGCCGGGACCAAAGGCAAGCGCTACGCGCTCCCCCACTCGCAGGTGATGATCCACCAGCCGCTCGCAGGCTTCCAAGGTCAGGCGACGGACATCGAGATTCACACCAAGAACATCTTGAAGACGCGCGACACGCTCAACGAGCTCTACTCGAAGCACACCGGTCAAGGGGTCGAGAAGATCAAGAACGACACCGATCGCGACAACTTCATGACCGCGCCCCAGGCCAAGGAATACGGCCTGATCGACGAGGTTTTGATCACCGCGAAGAAGAAGGCCGACGAGAAAAGCGACAAGAAGTAGGCTACGCTGAGCGGTGTAATGGCGATCGAGAAACGCGAGGGCGCATCCCTGACCTGCTCCTTCTGCGGCAAAGCGCAAAAAGAAGTAAAGAAGCTCATCGCCGGGCCCACCGTTTACATCTGCGACGAGTGCATTGGCCTGTGCAATGACATCATCGCGGAGGAGATCGAGAAGGAAGACCAGTCGTATGGCTCGTCCTCGATCCCCAAGCCTGCCCAGATCAAGAAGGTCCTCGACGAGTACGTGATCGGCCAAGATCGCGCGAAGAAGATCCTCGCGGTCGCGGTCCACAATCACTGCAAGCGCATCGACCACAAGCAGACCGGGCAATCCGACGAGGATGTCGAGCTGCAGAAGTCGAACATCCTCTTGCTCGGCCCCACCGGCTCCGGCAAGACGCTGCTCGCGCAGACCCTCGCGCGGATCCTCAACGTGCCATTCGCGATCGCGGACGCCACGAACCTCACCGAGGCTGGCTACGTCGGCGAGGATGTCGAGAACATCATCGTCTCGCTGTTGCAGAATGCCGATCACGACATCGAGCGGGCGCAGCGCGGCATCGTCTACATCGACGAGATCGACAAGATCGCGCGCAAGAGCGACAACCCGTCGATCACCCGCGATGTCTCCGGTGAAGGCGTGCAGCAAGCGCTGCTCAAGATCATCGAAGGCACCACCGCGAGCGTACCGCCCAAAGGGGGGCGCAAGCATCCGCAGCAGGAGTTCCTGCAGGTCGACACGACCAACATCTTGTTCATCTGCGGCGGTGCCTTCGGCGGCGTCGAAGAGATCATCGAGAAACGGATCGGCCAGAAGCTGATCGGCTTCGGCGCTGGCATGAACACCAAGGTCGAGCACGATCAGTGGGAGCTGCTCCAAGAGATCGAGCCCGAGGATCTCCTGAAGTACGGCATGATCCCGGAGTTCATCGGCCGCTTGCCGGTGATCGCTCCGCTCCACGAGCTCTCCGAAGATGCGCTCGTCCAGATCCTCACGCAGCCCAAGAACGCGCTCGTGAAGCAGTACCAGAAGCTGTTCGAGATGGACGGCGTGAAGCTCAAGTTCGCCAAGGCCGCGCTGACCAAGGTCGCGAACATGGCGAGCCTCCAGAAGAGCGGTGCTCGCGGGCTGCGCGCGATCCTCGAGTCCGCGCTGATGGACATCATGTACGACGTTCCCGGCGGTCAGGTGAACGAAGTCATCATCAACGAAGACGTGATCGAGAAGCACGGCACGCCGCTCATCACGTATACGAAGGACGCGAAGTCCGACGGTAAAGAGACCAAGCTCGCCGAAGGCTAGCGCGAGCCCGTACGGCTACGCGCTACAAGGCTCCTGGAGCTAGGCGTCGGGCCAGCAGCGGCGGCGTTCGAACGGGTACGACGGCAATGGGACACGAGCGCGATCCTGGCCGTGATAGAAGCCGTTCCAGTTCGGCGCGACGCCGCGCTCGTACAAGGTGCCGAGCGACGCGAGCATCTGATCCCAGTCCGCACGCGCGTCGGGATCGAGCGAGCTCAACCACACGCCCGGCCCACCCTGATTGGATCGACCCAGCGCCGGGCGCGGTCCGATCTCGAGAAACACGTCGGTGCCTTCGCGCACGAGCTCCTTGAGCGCGCGATCGAAGTGGGCGGTCTCGCGGGTCCAGTACTCCGCATCGAGCGAGCTCGTGTAGCGCTTGCCAGTGACCGTCGAGATCAACGGGATCGCAGGTGCACGACCCGCGACGCGGGTACCGGTCGCCAGCAGCATCGCATCCTCGATCGTGATCGCACCCGCGATCGCCGCGGCCGCGTACTCGCCGATATCGTGACCCACCACGAGATCCGGGTAGACACCCCAGCTCTGCCACAGCTCGGCGAGCGCGCACTCGACCGCGATCGTCGCCGCATCGCCATCCCACGTCTCGTAGGACCGGCCGAGCGCCTTCTCGCAGCGCTCGATCACGGCGCGAAACCGCGGCTCGAGGGCGATCAGCTGGTGCGCCATCTTCGCGGTCGCGGCGCCGCGGCCCGTGAACACGAACGCGATCCGCGCGGCACCACGACCGAGAGCGCGCTTGCTCGCGACCTCACCTCGCGCGATCGCCGCGAGCTGGTCGCACATGGCCGCCGGCGTCGCCGCGACGATCGCGGCGCGTTGCGCGAAGTCGGCGCGTCCGAGGTTCGCGGTGAAGCAGACATCGGCGAGCTCGGCGTCCGGCGTCGTCGCGAGCTGGGTCGCATAGCGATCGGCGAGCGTGCGCAGCGCCTCTTCGGAGCGCGCGGAGATCGTCAGGAACTGGCTCGGTAGCGCGACCGCCGCCGCGCGCGCGGGTGCGTGAACGCGCGCGAGGACTACGACCGCGTTGGAGCCCAGCAAGCCGAAACTGTTGACCACGGCGACCCGGCGGTCGGTCACGGGCCAGAGCCGCGGTGCGGTCGGCGCGACGAGCGAGCCCCTGACCTCGGGGTTGAGGTCTTGGAGGTGGAGCAGCGCCGGAAGCTCGTCGTGCGCGAGCACGAGCGCCGCCTTGATCACGCCGAGCAGACCCGAGGCCGAGCGCGTATCGCCGAGGTTCGCCTTGAGCGAACCGAGGATGCACGGGGCATCGGCCGCACGATCCGGACCGAGCACGCTCGCGAGCGCGCGCGCCTCGATCGCGTCGTAGGCCGGCACGCCCCGCGCGTTGAGCTCGACGTACTGGATGTCCGCCGGGCGCACGTTCGCCGCACGGACCGCTTCGCGCAGGACCTGCTCCTGCGCGGCTTCGTTCGGTGCGGTGAGGCCGTGGCCCCGCCCGTTCTGCTTGATCGCTGTCGCGAGGACCTCGGCGTGGATCCGGTTGCGGCCCGTCTGCGCGTCGGCGAGCGTCTTGAGCACGACCACGCCGCAGCCGTCGGAGAGCACGCTGCCATCGGCGCTGGTATCGAGCGGCCGGCACCGTCCGGTCGCCGAAAGCAACCGCGCCTTCGCGTACGCGATCGGCAGATCGGGCGTGAGCACGAGGTTGACGCCACACGCGATCGCAACTTTGCACTCGCCACGCTGCAGGCTCTGCATCGCGAGGTGGAGCGCGACGAGCGACGAGTTGTCGCCCGAATCGATCGCGAACGACGGGCCCTTGAAGTTGAAGAAGTACGACAGGCGCTCGGCGGCCGCCGATGCGCGATCGGTGAGCAGGAGCTCGGGCTGAGCGCGAATGAAGTCACTGCCCGAGATGCCAACGAACACGCCGGTATCGCTACCCGCGAGATCCTTGGGATTGATGCCCGCATCCTCGAGCGCTTGCCACGTGGTCTCGAGCAGCAGGCGGTGTTGTGGATCGATATGCGCGGCATCGCGCGGGGCGATGCCGAAGAACGCGGCATCGAAATCGGTGATGCCTTCGATCATGCCACCCCACCGCACCCCGCCGGTCGCAGCCACGCGATCCTCGGGGACCAGGGTGATCGCGTCGGTGTTCGCATGGACGAGCTGCCACAGGGCGCTCGCATCGCGCGCGCCTGGCACCGAGCAGCCGATGCCGACGATCGCGATGCCGGCATCGATCGGGATTTGCCGGGTCGTGCGCGCGCGGTTATCCGCGCTCGTGAGCCGACGCGCGATGCTGCGGATCGAAGATCGACCGCGCATCAGCGTGTCGGGGACGTCGTACTGGATCCACTCCGAGAGCGCGGTCTGGACCTCGATCATCGTCAGCGAGTCGAGGCCGTAGCCGCTGACCGGCGCATCGAGATCGATCGCCTTCGCGTTGATATCGAGCCGCTTCGCGAGCAGCGAGGCGAACCAGTCCTCGATCCTGCTGGTCGCGAGATCGGTGTGGTTCGAGACCCACGCCTCGACCGCCTCGGTGACCGCGGCGACGAGCTGCTGCGTGCCCGCCTTCGCAGGCAGCACGCCGCTGATCACGCCGCTCGCGAGCGCGTCGCGCACGGCCTCGGGATCTTCGAATGCGGTGATGTACAGCCGTGCCGAGCGAGTCTCGGCGAGGGATGCGAGGAGCGCGAGATCGTCGCTGACGACCGCCGCGTAGACGCCGGTCTTCGCGGCAGCGGTATCACCCGCGACCGCCGCGAGGTGTTGCTCGGCGAGCGCGCGGACGAACGTGTCCGCGCGCGCGGCACACACGAGCACGGCGGCCTTGCGAAGCGCCGCGAGATCGACTGCGAGCTTCGGCGGCGGCGCGACCTTCGGCGGCGACGCGACCTTCGCCG
>JAYWCI010000053.1:0-13261 GCA_043780895.1 Kofleriaceae bacterium
CGCGCGGTTTGCCTCCGACGACCGCGTGGACTGCACCCGCGGTGATCTCGGCAGGCGCGCCGACGATCCGCCACTCGGACTTCGAACGGAAGATCGCACTCCAGGTCGCGCCGACCCGGACGATGCCGCGCAGCTGCCACGCGGCTTCGTCGGTGGCCTCGAACGGACCTGGGGCGACGTAGACCGAGCCCTTGATCGGCACGGTCGGATGGAGCACCGCGGACTCGCCGGTATGGACGATCACGTGGTCGACCTCGACGCGTTGCTCGCCATCGGTACGGCCCGGCTGGAACACGCGAGCTCCGTGGGGCACGCGAAACACCGCGCGCCGGACCTGCGCACCGACGAGGATCCCGACGAGCTGGGCGGTGGCGGTGTCGAGCTCGCTGAGGTTCGGCTGCTGCTCGCAGGCCGCGCCCTTCAAGGTCGCGAGCACCGCTTCGAGCGCGCCGACTTCACCGTGGAGGCTAGCGTCGATCCAGGTCTCTTTCGGGCACATGCTCTGGTCGTCGGTGACCGATGGATCGAGCAGCCGCCGGGCCTCGCCCGGATGCGCGTGATCGATCTCGATCCGGCTCCGGCGTTCGGTCCTGGCCACGACGGCTGGATCGAGGATCGCCCCCGGCTCGGTCACGATCCAGACCTTGCCGCGCACGGCGAGCTCGAGCCCTGCGAGCTTCGCGATCGTGGTCGCGGTCGCGTGCGGATCGACATGATGCGCGACGATCGTGATCTTTGGCAGCGCGTGCTGCGGCGCGAACACGTAGCTCGCACCGGCCGAATCGCTGAGCGAGCGCAGGACCTCGAGGGGGCCGGCATCGCGAAACTCGAGGTCGACCGCATGCCAACCGCGCGACGTGCCGAGCCGTACGGTCGCGGCCGGCGCGATGCTTTCGAAGGCCGTCGCTTCGGTGACCGGCGCCTGATCACCGATCCTTCCGGTCACCTTCGTCGTGCCGGACAGCATCGCGAAGTTGACCGTCACACGGGTCCCGGAGGCAAGCACCGAGAGCAGCACGTCGGCATCGACGTCGGTCGCCCACACCGCCGCCGCCGGACCTGGTCCTTGGACCGGCACGGCCTTGATCGGCTCGAGCTTTTTCGGATCGACAGGCGCCGCCGACGCGGACCAGACCGCGCCGAGCACCACACCGATCGCGACCGCGCGCATCGACCGAGCGTACTACGTCGCGGTCGAGCTGCCGGTGACGAAGAGGTAATTGCGCCCGGTCACGAACACCTGCAGGTGATGTTGCTGCAGGTACTTGCGGTAGAACGCGATGTCCTTGATCACGAGGCCGAGCTCGGGCTGCGAGAAGTTCCGCATCCGCGCTCCGAAGCTGACCTCGCCATCGATGTAACGGCAGTTCGGCACACCGAGCAGCACCGTACCGGTCGGGGCGAGGTGATCCTGGACGAGGCGCCGGAGCAGCGCGCGATCATCGAGGTTGCCGATCTGCATCATGCCGATCGCGATGATCAGATCGAAGCGCCCGACCGCGAGCGGCTCCGCGACATCGCCCTGCACGAACGTCGCGCTCGGCCACCGCGTGCGGGCGATGTCGAGTGCGGTCGCTGCGTGATCGATGCCGGTCACGAGCGCATCCGGCGCGGCCATGTACACGAGCGCGAGCTCGTCCCCGGTGTTGACGCCGAGATCGAGGACGCGCGGCGCGCTCGGTAGGCGCGCGCGCCCGAGCGCCTCGCGCAGATCGATCACGAACCCCGGATCCTCGAGCTTCTTGATCTGCGCGAAGCCCGATGCCGCACCGTAGGCTTCGTTGCCCTCGCCTCGCGCCGGCACGCGATCGCGATCGAGCGGGTCGAACCGAAGCGCGACGTGCTCGCCCGTCAGGCCGGTCCGAATCGAGAGCCGCGCATCCAGGCGATCCGCGAGCTCGGTCCACACGCGCCACGGGCGATGAATCGCGCCTGCGCCCGCGCGACCTGGAAAGGCCCCCCGATCGAGATCAGGATCGTGAACGAGCAGCTCTGCCGGCTCACGGAGCGCGAGGGTCGCGGCGACGTGCGCGATGATGGCGTGCAACGGCTCGTCGGTGAACCGCGTTGCCATTCGCCGCGATCGTGCCCGAACCAGAGCGATCGCGCAAAGGCCGGCGGCCAACTCCTCGTCGCGGCAGGCCAACATCGCGCCGGCCCGCGACTGCGATCCCGGTCGTGCCAGACAGACCGATGGGCTCCTCGCTGCCGAGGTGATGAGCCAGCTGCCCTCGGACCAGGCGCGCGGCTCCGACATCGGCTCGAACAACCCGCACATGATCGTCGCCGGCGACGGGCTCGTGTTTCGGCACGACGGCGACCGACTTCTAGACCCTGTCAGGCAAAGATCGATGTGCCTGCGAACAAGCGGTTCCGCAGCACGCTCGCATCGACCTCGCCATCGTCGACGAGATCCGTGGCGAGCTCGGCGGGCACGCCGTTCTTGCGGAGCAACCACTCGCGCTGGTTGCGATCGTAGAGCGCGACGATGGGCGCATCGATCGCGGTCGCGAGATCCTCTGGGTCACTCTCGATCTGCATGCCGGCGAGCGCGAAGATGCCCTCGGTCATGGGGCCGAACACGAGCTCCGAGGCATGCACCGCTTTCTCGACGACGAGCACCGCATCGCCGAGGATGATCCGCTTGGCCTTGAGCGTGCCGCGCACGACGATGATCGAGCGATAGACCGCGGAGAGATCGAGCGTGCCGGTGACCGTGAGGCCCCGATCGAAGATCAGATACTCGGCATCGCCACCGCGCGACGCACCATCGAATGTCGTCACGGTCGCAGGTCCGTCGATCAGCTGGACCGCGTTGGTGTGGCCCGTGAACCACTTGTCCCCGACGAGCTTGTCAGCGTCGGTCGCGCTGAGCGTGTTCGCCGTGGGCGCGGCCGCCGGCTTCGGGCGTGTGGGGGCCTGGATCGCGGCGAGCTCGGCGTCCATGTCGATCTTCTTGAGCCGGATCGTCACGCCTGCGTTCGGCGCGAGCGCTTTGGGAGCGGACTGCTTCTTCACCGCGGGTCGCTTCTTCTCCACGGACTTCTTCTTCGCGGGCACGTTGGCTTTGGCCGCAGACTTCTTCTTTGCGACCGGCTTGGTCACCTTCTTCGTTGGCTTGGCCATGGGCGTGCACTGTAACGCGGTCTTCGCGAGCGCTAGTGCTGCTCGATCCACTCCGCGGTCTCGTCGGCGATCGTCTCCCAGCCCGGCTCGCGCATGAGGTAGTGCGCGTGGTTCGGATACTCGCGATAATCGGCACCGAACTTCGTGGCCATCTTGCGATGGACCTTCGCCGGGACCAGCCGATCGTTCGTGCCGCTCACGATCAAGCGAGGGCCGGAGAGCTTCTTTGCCGAGACCCCGATCGTCAGGGATTGACGCGCTTGCGTACCCGGCGCGGTGCCCATCTTCGCGAAGGCGGCCTCCGCCTCCTCGGGTGGCAGGTGATCGAGATCTGCCCCGAGCATCCGCCGCTTCGAGAGGATGAAGGGTTTTCCGAGGAGCATCCGCGGAAAACACGGCAGCATGACTGCGAGCGTGTGCAAAGAGATCATGGAGACCGGCGGCGGTACCAGGTGAACGACCGCCGCGAGCGGCAGCGTCTCGCCGAGCTTCAACGCGAGATGGCCCGAAAAGCTGTGCGTGACCAGCACCGGGTTCTCGAGCGCCGCGAGCGCACTCCGAACATCCTCGAGATGATCGGCGAACGTGATCGTGCCGCGATCGGGCACCGGCTTCGAATCGTGCTGACCGCGCAGGTTGATCGCGAAGCATGCATGCCCACGCGCCGCGAAGCGCTCCATGAATCGATCCCACACCCACGCGCCACCCCACCAACCGTGCACGAACAGGATCGGCCGCGGTTGCGACGCGGGTGACGTCGTCTCCAACCCGGTGAGCTCACCAAACCGCACTGTCGCGCGTACCATCGAACGACGTTACTACGGCGGAATTGTCTTCAGCTACCTCACGGAGCACTCACGCATTTCGAGTTGGTTAGCGCGGGCGCCAGCGCTTCCACACGGCGGTCGCGGTCGCACGCGGCTTGCCATCCCAGATCAGCGAAGCGGTCGCGGTCATCTCTGTCTCGGAGGCCGCGAGCACGCTCGCGACGAGCGAGACTTCTTCCTTCAGCGGCGCCGGGCGCAGGAACTTCACGTCGAGTCCAGCGGTCACGTAGGGCAACGGGGCGGTGCCGAGCGGAGGCCAACCGCGACGAGCCGCTTCGAGCGTGACCGCGGCAGCGCTGTGGCAATCGAGCAGCGTCGAGATGATGCCGCCGTTCAAGAAGCCGAGGCCGTTGTCGTGCTCGGGCCACGGCAGGAACGTCCCGGTGACTTCTTCGCCGGTCTCGTAGCTGCGCAGCTTGAGGCCTCTCTCGTTTCCGTGACCGCAGCCGAAGCACGGTAGGTCGGGGAACAGGCGCTCTTGGATGCTCTGCATGCGCCGACTCTAACCGAACAAGCGTTGTATCCAAACCGCCAGCGCTACGGTGCCCAGCGACTCGGGCTCGCTCAAGATCCCCCCGAAAATGCTGCTCGCGTCCGCGTCGGGTCCGACCAGCTGCACGGTCACGATTTCGGTCACGCGCAGTCGCGCGGGCTCGCTCGACTCGCACTATGGCAAGGGCGGCGACATCCTCGGCCAGCAGGTTCGCACGGCGACGATCACCAGCACACCCTAAACGCGCGAACGCCACCACAACGTCAAGGACGACCACTCCGTGCATCGGCACGTGACCGAAGCGTCACTGCTGGGAGCCCGATACTAATATCGCTCGGCGCGACAAGGCAGGAGCGATGCCGCCGCCTCGCACTCGTAGATCACGCCACGATTGCCCTTGTCGATCCGCTGCGATCCATTTTCACGCTACTCGATCGACTCGCGCATTCGCAGCCGCTTAGACTGCGTCGATGAAGACCGCTGTAGTTGTCCTGATCGCCGCGTGTCGATCCGCACCAGGTCCGACCACCACAACCTCGGCGCCGACGACCACCACGCCGCCGCCTCCCGCCGCTGTTGCCGCCGCCACGCAGGTCGGCTCGTGCTCGTTCGGGCCACCCGCGGCAACGGCCTCGCGGATCGCGACCGGCGACATCACGATCGGTGATCTCAACAACGACAAGATCGTCGATCTGGTAATCGGCGGCCGCCTCGACGCGACGCACGCGCAGGTCGGCGTCATGCTCGGCCGCGGCGACGGCACGTTCGCACCGGTGATCGAGTATCCACTACTCGACGGTGGCGACGTCCAGTCGGTCGCACTCACGGATATCGATACCGACGAGGACCTCGACATCGTCACCGCGGGGGGGACCACGATGCCGCAGGTGTTTCTCAACAACGGCGACGGCTCGTTCGGTCAAGCGGTCACCCTGCCCGCTCGATCTGGCTCGCTGCAGAACGGCAAAGCAATCGTCGTCCGCGTTGCGGACATCCATGGCGATGCGCATCCCGACGTCGTGACCTATGCCGGCGGCGGCTTCGACGTGTGGCACGACTCGGGTCACGCCGCGTTCATTGCGAGCGACTTGCCCGCGATCGATCACTTCGAGAATGGTGGTGGCCTCGCGATCGCTGACTTCAACAATGATGGCGCGACCGACATTGCCGTCGCGGCCACCTCGACGGTCGCCGTGCTGCTCGGGAAACGCGGCAGTCAGTTCACCGCACCCGCTCGCTACCCCGTCACCGCAACCGGAACGCCCACGGCGGTAGCGAGCGCGGACTTCAATGGCGATGGCAAGCTCGATCTCGCCGCGCTGTTCGTCGATGGCGCGAACGGTACGATCGCGGTGCTCTACAACAAGGGAAACGGCACATTTGCCCCCGCTGTGTCGATCGCGATCGCAAACCCTGGCACCGCGCTCGTCGCCGCTGATCTCAACCACGATAACCACGCCGACCTTGTCGCGAGCACGACCGCCGGACTGGCGACGATCCTGTCGAACGGCAAAGGCTTCGATCCCGCGGTGATCGTGCCCGCGACAAATGTCCGCGCGATCGCAGCCGGCGACCTACGCGGCGATCACTCGTTCGGTCTCATTTCCGAGAGCGCGAGCGCAGGCATCACCGTGTGGCCGGGTAGCTGCCCCTAATGCGCTGAGCCGTCGGCGTTGAGCCCGAACTGATCGATCAGCGCGTTCGTCATGTTGTTGAACGAGCTGACGTCGAGCGAGCGAGCCATCCTGCGCGCGCGTGATGATCGTGTAGCCGAAATCGACCGCGGTGGAGAGCGCGCCCCCAGGATAGCGCAGCATCGTCACCGAGTCCCCACCGCGGGTGCAGCGCGACAAGGTTTTCGCTCAGTGGCCCCGGCGCGGGTGCAGCGCAGAACACACCGATGATCGTCGGCTGGGCGCCCGCGCACGCTGCACGCGCGACCGAGCCACCGCAGGCGAACGCGACATCGTCGAGATGTGCGCGTGGCGGCGAGAACGAGCAACGGCTCCAGCGGCCACGATGCCAGCGAGACGATCGAATCCCTAACGCAGATCGATGGGATCAAGCCCGACAAACACCTCGACGCCGTGCGGGATCGTGGTCGTGCCTCATCGGCAACGCGAAGCCCGAGCAACTCGAGAACTATCGCAAGCGTGGCCTTGTCGGCGCCGGCTTCGATCGAGACGCGAGCGCCGGACTGAATCGCTTCGATCATGATCGCGCCGCTGGGGGGACTTCTCCGTTGGCGTCCGCAAAACCCGCACCAGGCGAACATCGTCGGGCGACGTTTCTTGTTTCAACTTCGACGCCCACCACCGAAGCGTGGCGGCGGAGAAATCCTCGTGACGGCTGAGCTCCACGGCTCGCTCACCGCTCTCACGCCACGCTTCGCCTCGTTCAACCCAGACCGCTCTCGTGTCCGTCATGACGGCACGGTGCACGAGGTTCGATCACGCGACTACGACGGCGCTCGTGCAGCGGATACTGACTTCGGCGTCGTCACCGATCCGGAGACCGATGGCGAGCAGCAGGTCGCGTCCGAGCTCACGATCGAGATGGTGCTGACGATCGCGAAGACCTGACGCCGCGCAGCTGCGCGGGTGGGTCGAAACCGCCATGGTCCTCACCCCACCTTACACGGGAAGGTCCAGGGCCGAATTCGACCGCCTCCCGCGCGACAGATTAGGTATGTTGATGCCATGCGCGGCGTGCCGTCGTTCTGCTACGGGCTCCTCGTCGTCGGGATCGCGGCCGGCTGCGGTCGGCTCGGGTTCTCGACCAGCCGGACGGATGTCGATGCAGCTCGAGCCGACGGCAACCAGGGCGATGGCGCGCCGCTCGTGGTCGATGCCAGCCTGGTAGGCTTGGATGCGCCCACTGACGCGCCGGTCGCCGAGCTCGGCCGCATCAGCTACTGGGCCGGCAAGGTCAACATCCACCGGCCTTTCGGCGGCGCGTGGGCGTGGGATCCCGATTGTTCGTCAGGCTCGACCATCGCGGTGCTGACGTATTGCAAGAAGTGGTTCCCGATGACGACGACGGTCACGCAGGTGACCTTGACGCAGAAGACGACGCCCTTGTGGCAAGACGCGGGTTGCGCCGCCGTCTACGTCTACGACGGGCAAGAAGAATACACGTGTAATCAGTAGGCGGGCTCCGGCTCGGAGCGGACCTGCTCGAGGCAGTAGGTCGTGCCAGCGCTCTTCAAGCTCTCGAGAAACGAGCGTGCCTCGAACGCCTGAGACGGCGCAAGTGCGTCGCGCGCCTTGCCGCGCGACGCACGACGTACGAGCTCGCACACGCGACCTTGATCGCGACCCGAGACCGTCACCCTCAACCAGAAAGTCGGCCGCGCCGCAAACAACACCGCTTCGCTCGCGGCCTGAACTCTCACGCGACAACTACCCTGGCACATCAGTGCCTCGATGAGGGTCGTGACGATCTCGTCGATGCCGGCGCTGACCGCGCGCGTCGTGTCGAGCGCGAAGGTGGAGGCCGCACTGCTGAGCACGCCGGGCGTCGCGCATGTCCAACCACGAAGACGAACGACAGCGACTTCGCGGGCGATGGACGGGTCGGCTGGGTCGCGGCCGGCGTCACCGTGCGGAGCGCGGCGATCGCGAGCACCACGACGGTGGTCGCGAGCACGTACAGCCACCTGCGCAGCGTCGTGATCTGGTGCTGGAGGGCGTGCAGCTCGGAGCCTGACGAGCGCATTCCCGCTAGTGTTCCACGAGCTACTCCTCGTCGGTCAGGTCTTCGACTTCGTCGATCGTGCCGTCGCCGCCCTTGTCGACGCCGACCTTCATGCCCTTGCCGTTGCCCTGCCAGTCGGCGTAGTGGAAGACGAACTTGTCCTTCGCGCCGGCCGCGACGCCGGCGTGCTTGAACACCTGCTCGCCGTGATCGGCGATGCGGTGGACGATCACCTCGTACGTCGCCGCGCCGTCCTTCGCCGCCGCCGACACCCCGAGCGTGCCCGCCTTGGCGTCGAGCGAGATGTCGACGCGCTGGCCGCCCTCTTCGCCGCTCGCGTGGATCTCGAACTTGTAGTCCGCGCCGAGCGTCGCGACGCCGAGCTCGAGGTCCGGCGTGTCGGCGAGCTGCGTGGTGTAGCTGATCTCCTTCCAGTCCGCCGAGAACTCGATCGTGTCCTTCTCGCCCGGCTCGAGATCGACGCCGTAGACGCCCATCGTGTAGCCGTTCGCGATCAGCGAGACGTCGCTCGCGTCCTTCTTCTTGAGCGCCGAGCCGTCGAGCGTGACGACCAGCTTGTGGCCGCTCGGCAGGTCGTACACCGGCTCGCTGTCCGCGCGCCGGGCCATCGCCTTCGGCTCGATCGCCTGCGCGCCCGGAATCTCGTTGACGAGCTTGCCGCCGTCGTAGCCGATCTTCTTGCCGGTGTCGTCGGTGATCAGCAAGTGGGCGTCGCCATCGAGCATGATGCGGCGCGAGCCCTTCGCGCGCGTCTCGTCATCCTTCGCGTCGTCGATCTCGCCGCAGAACGGGCAGATCAGCGCACCCGTGCGCACGCTGGTCGGCGCGATCGTCAGCGACTTCGAGTCCGCGTTGCCCTCGTAGACCGAGCCCGGCTCCTTCGGATCGGCCGCCGTGAAGTACTTCCACGTGTTCGCCTTGCGATCGATGTCGATGTGGCGCTCCTCCCCGGGGAAGTTGTTGTCGTAGTGCATGATCCACGTCTCGGTGTCGCTCTTGTCGACGATCGCGTACGGCGTCGTCGCGTGACCACCCGAGCCGTCGAGCATGTAGATGCCGATCGTGTAGCTCTCCGCGCCGGTCTTGAACCCCTCGGCGAGCTTGTCGGCGATCTCGTTCGGCGTCAGCGTGCGGACCTCGGCCTTCGACATCGGCGCGATGCTCTGCGTCGAGAACCAGTAGGCGATCTCGTGCTGCAGCTTCGCGTTGCCCTCGATCGCGAGCTCGAACGCCGTCGACGCGCCGAAGTCCGCCGGGTTCGCCTTCTTGAGATCGAACAGCAGCGCCAGCGTCGCCATGCCCTCGCAGTGGCCGCCGTCCATCGCCTTGTTGTTCTCCTGCATCCAGCGCTCGCCCGCGGGCGTCAGGATGCAGTTGCCCTTGTCGTCCGCGTCGGCGCAGACATCGGCGCCGAACAGGCGCTTGACCTCGACGGGCGTCAGGTTCTCGAACTTCGCGTCGCCGCCGTAGTTCTGGAACTTGAAGCCCTGCTTGCTCGGGGCGAAGCCCTCACCGGGCTTGCCGCCGCCGAGCGACGCGCGGACGCCGGTCTTGAGGGATGCGGTGGCCGAGCCGGCGGCCGGCGCCGAACCCGAGCCGTCCCCGGCGGGCGCGGCTTCCTTCTTCTTGCAACCGGCGCTGGCCAGCAGCGCCATCGCGTACAACACCAACGAACGAGAGTGGATCATCTGGTCCACCCTATCAAAGTCAGCGCGGGGTCCACCAGTCGTGCGCGTGGGAGTCAGCCGGCGCCCTCACTCGACCGCGACGCGCGCCGCCCACACACCACAGCGTTCGCTAGACCGCGTCCACGATCTCACTCGTGACGATCACCAACACAGCGGCATCGGCTGCGTGCCGCCGCGGCTCGTCACACCGGTGAAGACATCGCGATCCTCGCCGCTCGCACCACAAGACTGCACGCAGCAAGCACCCCGAATGCTGGGTGAGTCTGCTCGCCGGCAAGCTCGACCTCACGTCGTATCTGATGCGCAAGGCAGGCATCGACCCGAAGGCGTCGAGGAAGCTAAAGCTGCTCGACGACACGCGCGCTGAACGCGCTGAACGCGCCGAACGCGGCGCGCAGTATCGGTCGCAGCAATGGTCGCGCTACGCAGACTCCACGAGGACAAGCTGGTGATGCGTGCCCATCCGGCGGGTCCACATGTCGGCGGCTTTGTCCGCTTGGCTCCTGGTCTCGCAGCGATTGAGCACGGCGCGGTTCCCATTGTCGTCCTGCCGGATGACCAGCCAGGGCTTTGGCGGATCTGCGATCTCGGCGTCGAACTCGCCAATGTCCACCCCGAGGGCGCGAGCGATACTCGACAGGTCGGCTACGTGATGCGCGAAGACGGCCGCGCGATCCGGAGTCAATTCGTTGCTCGCGACCGTGAACAACACGCCGTTGCCGACCTCGCACGTGAAGAACTGAAACGTTCCCAGCCCCGGCATGCAGTCTGGATCTCGGCGCAGCTCGAGCCCGAGGTGCTCGGCCAAGGTAGCGGCGGGGATCGGGATCGACGCGAGGGGGCGCGCACCGATCATCTTGACCTCGTCGATGTCGGACAGCGGGCGCAGCATCAAGTCGAGCATACCGATTGCCGGCAAACCCGCGAGCGACGACCCCGCGGTTACGACGCGATCGGGCGCACTACGCACCTGAGGGCAACAGCCGTCAGGTCCTGAAAAAGCGAAAACCCTTGGGTTACCAAGGGTTCTCTTCGTAGCGGGGGCGAGATGTGCCGGTGTATCTATCTATTTTTGCTGCGTTCTCTAGTTCCCAGGACACCTGAGCGCGCCCAAGAGAGTCACCGATTGACATAGGACTCAGTCCCACCCATGATAGGACTTAGTCCCACGGAGTTTTGTGGGAAATGGAGGTCCCCATGAGCGATTTCAATCCGCGCCGCTGCCGTGAATGTGGCGAAGGAATGGTCCGCCCCCTCGCGAAGGCGGGTCGGACGACTCCCTTCCGGAATATGTCCGCGCTCGCCGTGCCCAACACGCTCGCTATCCCGACCTGTGACCACTGCGGGAACGAGTGGATCGATCCCAAGACTGCCGAGGCGATCGACGAGGCGCTCCAGGGCGCCTACGCGGAAGAGCTGCATAAGCGGCTCGAGGCTGCGCTCGTGGCCATCGCAAGCGCAGAGATTACGCAGCGTCGACTGGAGCAGGTTCTTGGCCTGTCGCTTGGGTACCTGTCGCGCGTCCGCGCGAAGCGGGGCGATGCGAGCGCGCAGCTCGTGAGCACGCTCGTGTTGATCGCGGAGGATCCCAAGCGCCGCCTCAGTGCGTTGGACCGCGCCTGGCAGCCCACGGTCACGGCGAGTTGACCACGCCTGCCGGCGTAGTCATCGGATACATCGGTGGATGGAACGAGATCACCGCGACCGCCGGGACGTCAGGGTCGATGCATAGCTTGATGTACCAGCCCGTGTTTTGGATGTTCAGCCCATAGACGTCGGCCGTGTCGCGCGCGAGATCTACGGTCTCGCAGAAGTTGTCGGCCGTCAGCATCTGGATCGCGGTTGCCACAAAGACCATCGCCTCGGTGTAGGTGAGCGGCGGCATGAGCAGGGCGAGCCCCCGTCCCTTCATGACCATGAATGCGCCAGCCCCGACGAGCTTCTTCACGTCGCTGAGCGAGTGATGCGGTCCCTTGGTCGCCACGTTTCATCTAACCACGCTTCGGGCGACCTCGGCTGCGCGGTCGTGAGGCTGCAGGAGATCGGCGCGTGGCGCGTCGGCGGGCGGGACACAGAGTTGGTTCACGGACGATCGCGTACCGCCGGTTCACGGCTCGTGGATGTCTCGAACGATTTCGGGTTGCCCCTCGGGAGATTCCTGGATAGACACCCTCCCCTGCTAGAGGTGTGCCTTCAGTCTTCCAACGTACCAAGCGAAGAAGTCGACGCAGTAGGCGCGCGCGTCCTCGATGGAACCGAAGCACTTGGGGAAATCCGGGCGGTACTTGAGCGTCTTGAAGGCAGATTCGGAGAACGGGTTATCGTTGGACACGTGGGGCCGCGAGTGGGTCTTGGTCACGCCGAGGTCGGCGAGAAGTTGCGCGACGAGCTTGGAACGCATCGAGCTGCCGCGGTCCGCGTGAATCGTGAGCTGACCGGGCTCGATGCCGTGCAGGTCGCAGGTCTCCGCGATGAGCTTCTCGGCGAGAATCGCGCTCTCCTCGGGTGCGACCATCCAGCCGACGACACAGCGGCTGAACACGTCGATGATCACGTAGAGATAGAAATAGGACCACGCCGTCGATGCCTTGAGTTTCGTGATGTCCCACGACCAAAGTTGGTTCGGCTTCGTCGCGAGCAGCTCGGGCGCGGCGTACCGCGGATGCATCAACTGGGCGCGACGCTCGCGCACCTCGAGGTTCGCCGCGAGGACGCGGTACATCGTGCGCTCCGAGCCGAGGTAACGGCCTTCGTCGAGCAGGATCGCGTACACCTGAGCGACCGCGAGGTCAGCGAACCGATCCTCGTGAAACACGTCGAGGATGTCTTGGCGCTGTTCCGCGAGTAGTGAGCGCGGACATCGGACGTGATAACGCGGGCCGTACATGCATGGTCGCCGCGACCGGTAGTACGTGGCGCGGCACACGCCGAGCGCATCGCAGGTCGCATCGATGCCGTCCTCGCTCGAAGTGTCGTCGACGAGCTTCATCATGGCTTCGTCTCGCTCTCGGGCTCCAGCGGAATCGAGAACAGCTCCGACACTTTTTTTTGGAGGGCGCACAAGCGCTCGTATCGATCGCCGCGCGCCTGGGCCTGACGGAGGCTGCGCTCGAGTTCGACGATCTTCTCGTCGCGCGCATCTGGCGGTACGGCGACCGGACCTCGCTTCTTCGGCCTCTTACCGAACTGACCCGCGTCGCGTTGACGCCGCCAGCTCGTTAGGTGCGAGGAATAGATTCCCTCACGCCGTAACAGCGCGGTAACGCCACCGTCTCGTGTGCTGCCGCATCGGCCTCGCGCAGGATCCTGACCTTTTCGGCCGTCGAGAACCGGCGCCGCGTCGCCTTCGCGGACACCTCGGTCGATTTCACCATCAGATTTATCATCGTGCATTCCTCGGTCGCCCTCGA
>JAYWCI010000054.1:0-42484 GCA_043780895.1 Kofleriaceae bacterium
GCCCCCGCGTCGACACTCGAGCTCGCGAGCGAGTCGTCGATGGTTCCCGTGCAGCCAACAAGGGCGAGTGCGAGGAGGCTGAAGCGAAGCACGCGCGCAAACTACACGAGCGCGAAATCGCCGTCAGCTGGCGACCGGAGTTGCCACGGTTGCACATCAGGTGCACCGATTTCTAGAGATCGGGAGGGACCTCGCCGAGCGGCTCGCCGAGCACCGCGGGCGTCACGGCCGAGCAGGTCCCGTAGCTGACGACGACCGTGGCGAGATCGATCGTGGCCCGGGCGGCGAGCTCGCAGCGCGCGAGTGCGGGCAGGCGCGCGAACAGCCCGGCCTTGTCTCGGGTGTACCAGGCCTTCGCTCCATCGACCGCGTGTTGCGCGCGTGCGAACCCTGCGGCCTTCGCTCCTTCTTGATCGGGCACGGGCTCGACGATCGTGCAGACGCGATCCGCGATCGCGATGCAGCTCGCACGGCACGGCGCGCCGGCGCAGGCGAGGTCGATGTTGGTGACGACGCACTTGCTCGCCGCGAGGCTGTGCTCGCGACGCTTGGCGATCGCCGCGAGCGCGGTCACGAGCCGAGGGTTCGCGCGGCCCTGGCTCTCGCCGCGCGCGATACTGGCGACGATCGCGCTCGCGACTTTCAACCCTTCATCGATCGCGCGGGGCAGATGCTTGCTGGTCCGCAAGCGCGTGCCCTCGGCGGTCGCCGCGGTGGTGCGGTCCTCGAGATCGCGGCCCCAGGTGCTCGCGACCGCGCCGACTCGGCTCGCGACCTCACCGTCGGTCGCCTGGCAGATCGCATCGTGGAGCACCGTGCGACCTTGGAGCGCGAGCTCGCGGATCGTGCGCACCGATGCGAGCCAGGCGTTGTAGTCCTTGGCCAGCGCGGACGCGGCGGTGTGGTTCGCGCCGATGCGCGTGCCGAGCGCTTCGAGCATCGGCGCGACATCCGCGTGGCGTTGGCCGAGCCGGAGCGGTTCGCACACGGTGGTGACCGCCGCGTACTGATCGGGCCACGGGTCGACGATCGCGTTGGCCTCGGCGGCGACGCTGGTTGTCACGGCCATCCAGTAGCCATCGGTCAGCGCGAGCTTGGTCGCAGCAACATCGCTGACGATCGAGCGATCGACGCTCGCGAGGTCGGTGAGCCGAGGGCTCCACGCCGCGGCGTACTCGTCGGCCTTGGCCGCGAGCGCCTCGAGATCGCGAGCCGGATCGGGATCCGGGCGGCTCGTACGTCGCTTGATGAACGCGTGCAGCTCGGCGGCGTCCTTCGCGCAGCGCGCGGCCAGGCCGTCGGCGCGGTGCACCTTCTGCGCGAGCGCGGCGAGGCGCGCGATCGCCGCGTCCGCGACGTCCGCGTACTTCGGGTAGTGCGCGACGATGTCCGCGGCGCGACCGTCGTTACCTTGACGCGCCGCGAGCTGCGTGATCATCTCGCGGACCTCGCGAGCGTGCACGGCTGCGTCGTCGAGCTTGCGAGCATCGAGGGAGGTCGCGATCGCGTGGATCGCGTCTTCGATCCGAGCCATCAGCTCGGTGCGATCGTTCTCACCAGCGCCTGCGCTCGATGCGAAGGCGAGCACCACCGTACCGATCAAGAACGCCCGCACGACCCCGAGCGTAGCATGCGCGAGCGGGTGGATCTTGGTCCGGGTCGTAGCGTCCGCAAGTCGGACAGCGTCTTGATGGGAGATTCCAGGGCGAGTTGGTTGAGTGCCTCATGCGTTCGACGAGATACACGCGATACACGCGGGAGGTGCTGGAGCCCGTGGTTGCGCGCGAGCGTCTCGTCGAATTGGTCGCACGTGCCACGTCCCTCGCGTCGGTACTCGAGATGCTCGAGTTGCCGCAAGAAGGTCGCGCGCATCACGATCTAAAGCATCGAATTCGCACGCTCGCGATCGATCGATACCGCGCATCTTCGGGGCGCCGGATGGAGTCGCGGTGAAACGAGAGCAACGCATCCATCGGTAGAACGGCTCGCAAAAGCCCACACCTTTTCGGACGATCAAACGTTCGTCGCGGGTTCGCTGACCACCGGGCCGAGACTGCTGCCTCGGTTGCTGCGTCTTGGCTGGGTCTACCAATGTAGCGAATTCGGAAATCTCTGAATGGCGCGATGCTAAATTGCGACTCCATATCGATCACATCAATGGCGTGCATCACGACAACCGCTTGGAAAACTTGCGGTTACTTTGTCCGAACTGCCATTTGCAAACACAGACCTATGCCGGAAGCGAAACCGATCCACCCGAGCTGTGTTATAAATCGCAGCGCGCGAGCGTGGCGCAATTGGTACCCGCGGAGGTCTTAGAAGCCTCTACCGTAAGGTTTGGGGGTTCGAGTCCCCCCGCTCGCACTTCTCAAGCAGCGATGATCGCTGTGGTTCCCTCCGACGAGGCGGGAGCCACTGCCACACCACTGCCACGAACTCCAATCAGTTCGACGCTGCCGCGTGCTCCGAGCATCGCGAGCACGCGCTGATCGGGATCGTCGATCCCGCGCGCTTTCTCGCGGACGATTTCAGGTAGCTCGCGGTAATGCGCCTCCGCCACGTGGACGTAGAGCATCGTCTCGTCGATCCGCTTGTGACCCAACCAAGCCTGCAACCGCCAGGGGTTCACGCCGAACAATGCAGCGTGGGTTCCGAAGCTGTGGCGCAAGGTATGGAACAGCCGAGCCGGCAATCCGGCGCGGCGGCAGATCCGTTGGATCGCCTTATCGGCCTGGTCGTCGGTCTTCGCCGAGCCGTCGAGGTTCCGCACTACCAAGCCGTCGCGGATGACACTCATCCGCTTGAGCGCGTCGTGCAGACTCGTCGTCATCGGAATCGTCCGCCGGGTGCGGCCCTTGGGCGTCGTCGTCTGCTTGTTCCGGGTCTGAAAGTTCACCGTGATCGTTCTGGCGATCATGTCGACGTCTTCACGCCAGCGTAGGGCTTTCACCTCGCCGACGCGTAGGCCGGCTTCACCGGCCAAACAGATCGCCGCGTACCACTCCTCACCCTCGACCTTTGCCGACGCGAGGAGCCGAGCGTACTGCTCGAAGTCCCACGCGACGATCTCCGGCCGCTCGCACTTGAACATGCCGATGCGCGGTGACTTGTCGATCACCTCGCAGTCGACCGCGTACTTCATTGGCTTGGACAACACCGCGAGGATGTTGTTGTTGCGCTTGTCTTCTGCTCGACGTTGCAGCGATAACGCGTCCTGGTGCGCGGCAGGCGCTGGAGGATGGAATCGATACGCTTCTCACATCTGGCGACGATCCGCGCCGTGTTGCGAAGATCGCGATCGTCGGAATCACGACCGACGCCGGCGATGACGGGCGACTCGCGCAGTGGCTACGCTTGTTGGCTCACGTTGATCCGATCGCCGCCGCCGGTCACCTGGAGTCGATGCGTGTGGCCGACCTCGAGCGCTTAGAATCGCGCGCAACCGAGGCGCGCGACGGTCTATAAGAGCGTTACGAGCCTACCGCTCGGGATGGGGGAGACAATGAAGACGGGAAAAAGAGTCCTGTTCGGGATTGGACTGGTCGCGGCATCCGCGATGGTCGCGTGGGCATCCGGCGATTGGAACTCGGCCAAGAGCGCCGCTGACGACATGAAGACCAAGCAACAGGAGTTACGCAAACTGACCCCTGAAGAAACGCGGGGCATTGTGACAGCAATCTGCGAGGCAGACGAGGACGCCCGCAGCGACGCCGGCAAGCAAGCGGCGGAGCGCGTCGCCAGTGACGTCAATTCAAAATACGAGGATCTGCGCCACGCGCGAGACTACGCATACCGACTGCTCGATGACGTGATCGCCGACGACAACCTAAAAGATAAGCGCGACGAAGCGAAGCAAGTACGCGAGGAGCTCTCGAAGCGTTGGGACTCGATCACGAACATGGCCGAGCGCGCCATGAAGGGCGCGAACCAGCCACTGGTGAGCTTCCTCATCAAGGAGGGTCAGGATGCGCACAAGGACAAGCAGAGCGGTTGCAACGCGCGTGAGTTCACGCTCGATAGCGGCAAACGCGTGGACTGCATCATGGCATCCGGAGAGACATGCCTCGTGATCGAGTTCAAACCGGAGAACTCGCGCGCGGTGAGCGCAGGTGCGAACCAAGCGCGCGGCTACGCGACCGAGCTCAACAACGAGCTGAAGAACAAAGATTCGAGCGTGATCAAGAAGCTCATCTACATCAAGAGCGATTTCGAGAAGTGCAAGCAGTTCACCTACCGCGTCGATTGTTACCGGCTATGCCCGAAGATCGACGAGAATGACGACTTCCAAGAGGCGCATCCCGACTGGAAGCGAGACTGCACCTGATGTCGTCTCATCTCGCAATTCGCCTCGACCACGGAACAACAATCTCGCGCGAGCCAGACGTCGCGCATCGCGTTGCGCAGATCCTCACTCGCCCCGCGTTGGCCGCGCTCTCGCGCGTGAGCGCTCGCGAAAAGGATCGTTGGAGTAAGCACGCTCCAGCCACCGCCGAGACGGTCGAGCTCTATCTGACCAACGAGACGAACGACTCCATAGCCCTGGACAACGGTCGCTCCGGAGAGCTGAACGCGAGCGCGGAGATCGAGAGCGGTCCTCACCTCAACGCGAAAGCGCTGCGCGCGGTCCGCTTCATCGCTTACCTCGTGCTGCCGTATGACGCTGCAAAACTCGAAGAGGTGCTCACGGCCGCGTTCAATCTCGCGACGGCGATTCGAGCCACCGCGGGATTCGTCGCTGTAGAGCCGACCTACGGACTCGCACATCGCACTGCCATCGGACAATCCATCCCCAAGGACCGCGTCGGACTATCGGCGCAACGGATTGCCGAACGGCGTGTGCGAGACTTCAAGAGCGAGCAGCTCGAGAGTCGGCTCGCCGGGCTCGAGTGGGGCACGTTCGTCGGAGCGGCAGTTCGCCAGAAGCTCGACCTTGACGAGCTGCGCCGCTCGGGTGCGTTTAGCCGGGTTGCGGAGTTGAGCCCCGAGATTGCATTTCTACAGCTGACCGCCAGTCCCGAGGACGACCTCGCGCCTGACGCTGAGGACCGTTTCACACCCGCAAGGAGTTTGCTGTCATCGGTGCTGGTCGATACGTCGGACCTTCCGGGTTTGCCGGATCCCAGCGTGTAGCTGCGCTGCTGGCCGCGCCAAAGCAGAGCAAGCGTGCGAGCGGGCTGGCGCGACGGTGAACGGTGAACCAGGGATGGGCGGCGCGGGCGTCCATCTGCTCACCCCTCCTGCGGGGCCATTGACTGGTGACCATACAACAGGAAGATACCGGTGCCGCGATAGAGTGCGTCCTTCAGGGTTCGAGTCCCCCCGCTCGCACTTCTCAAGCGGCAGTAGTCGCTGCGTTCTGGTTCGCTACGTTCGTGTTCGCTGCCACGTGGCTATGGCGTAGCGTATGGAACAAGCGAACTGGCAAGCCAGCGCGTCGGCAGATCCGTGCGATCGACTTATCGGCGTGGTCGTCGGTCTTCGCCGTGCCGTCGAGGTTCCGCACGAGCCACCTCGTCTCGACCAGGTTCAGGAACGCGCCTCGCTGCTGCGCGAACCGGGACACGACGCCCACGTTGCAGTCCCTGGCGAGGCGAGGATCACCTCGGACCGCTGTTTCCAGCTCCAGACCACTCAGCGCACATCCACCTGACCGTCGGTCGAACGAGGCTACAGCCGGCCGGCCGGTAGCCGATTGGCTTCCATCTCGAGACGCTGCTCGTAGAGAAACGGCTGGTCGAACAACTCGAGGCTCTTCTGCCGCGACCGGAACAGGTCGAGGATGAAGCTCATGCGATCGCCGAGGTCGCCCCAGTCCGACGCGCTCCGGCTGCGTTGCCCGGTCTCCTCGCCGCCGAGCTCGCGGGCGAGGCGCACCAGCTCCGGGTGCTGCAGCTCCTGCAGCATGTCCGGTAACAAGCGGCTCTTCGGGAGCCGCGGCACATCACGACCGAGCCGCACGTCACCGTACGGCAACCGCAGGGTCATCATGTTCTTCGTCACCAGTCGCCGCCACACCGCGCAGGCTCGCACCACGAGCTCGCGCTCGGCTGCCTGCAAAGCAGTCCGGAGGCCGGGGACGAGGCGCATGTTCGCCGCGACGATTCGGTCAAAGCCGATTCGCATCGGGGCGTCGAGTGCGTCGACGATGTTCGGCTGCAGTCGCACCTGCTCGTGCAGCCCCACCTTGATGTTGCCGAGGAGGATGAGCTCGGTGCGCCGCTTCGGCGAGTGCTCGAACATCGCCTCGTAGTAGTGCGAGAGCGCCTCGGCGAGCGTGTCCTGGCCGCCCGCCTCGGTCGGGCCGCGTCGCAGCGTGCCGAGGAAGGTCTGGAGCTTGGCGCGGTCGTAGTCGCTGTCCTTGTAGAACGTCGCGGACATGCGCGCGAAGATCGGCGCGAGCTCGGCGAACACTTTGAGGTTGCCCGCGCTGATCGTCTCGCTGACGGCCTGAAGAATCACGTCGATCCGTCGCTGCAGGCTCGACCACGCGAGCAGCCGCTCCCCAAGCTCGACGAGCCTCGCACCGCGCGGCGAGTCCTGCAGCATCGCGAGCAGCTTCGCGAATGGCAGCTCCTGGCGTCGGATCGAGTAGCCCGCCGTCTTTGAGGCGTTGCACGCGAACGTGCACCAGTTCGCGTCCTGCTGTCCGAGCATCAGAGACAGCTGGAGCGACAGTCGATAGTACATCTGCGTGATCTTCAGGTTCCGCAGCACGAGGTTTTCGGTCTGCGCGATCTGGTCGCACTCCTCGGCGGTCACGAGCGGACGACCGCGCAGCTGACTGACGACGTCGCGCGCGCGGATCCGGCGGCTCAAACGCTCGACGGTGACGCGCGCGAACATCCCCATGGTTTTCGGGTGATCGTTCACCAGATGCTCGAAGCCGGAGCGCGACAACCGCAGCAACTCGGAGTCGCGCTCGGCGGCCACGTTCGCGGTGCGCGGATCGTTCGAGAGCAGCGCCATCTCGCCGACCGACTCGCCCGGGCCGATCTCGCCGATCTGCACCTCGCTGCCGTCCGCGAGATGGCCGTACACGCGCAACCGTCCGCTCACGACGAGGTAGAGACAGTCACCAGGCTCGCCCTGACGCATCAGCACCATGTTGCGCGGCAGCGTGACCCACTCGACCTCGCCCTCGAGTTGCGCGAGCGCGCTCGCGTCGAGTCCGCCGGTGAGCTCGCCAAGCGCCGCGATCACGCGCTCGACCGACGGCCGCATGCTGCGCGTCTTCGCCCACTTCACGCGATGGTCGAGCCCGGAGCGCAGACACTCGCGATGCGTCGGATCGAGCGCGAAGAAGACGTGGAGCGCCGAACGGTCGAGCACCAGCAGCTCCGCGGATGACTTCGCGCGCACGGTGGCCATGCGCGGCGTGGCGTCGAACAACGCGCCCTCCCCGAAGTACTCGCCGCGCGCGAGCTCGCCGAGCAACACGTCGCGGCCAGTCTCGTCGGTCCGGACCACCTCGAACCGTCCCGACAGGATCACGAACAGGCTCTCGCCGAGATCGCCCTGGCGCACGGCGGTATCGCCGGGCTGGAGCGACAGCTCGCGGCACCGTGCAGCGACCTCGATCAGGGACTCGTCGGGGAGCTGGTCGAACAGGTACGTCTTGCGGAGCCGTTCGACCACCTCCTCGAACGGTTGCTCGCCGGTCCCCATAGGGATCTGGATCGCGATCGATGACGTTGTCGTGTACATGGAAGCGCCCAGGAAACCATAGCCGGCGCGCGCTGTCGATCGGCGGCGTGCACGGTCGGGCGACGGTTTGTGCGACCAGCGATGACACAACCTCGTCCGACGACCAGCTTCTGTGAAGCGCAGAGAGAGTGTCATCAGCGATGGCACGAATTGCCGAAGACGCTTCGCCGTACGAATCAAGCATCGCGGAAACCTGACCGGCAACCACGGCCTTGGAGGACGAGAGCTCGCTACGAGCGTCTGTGTATGCGCTGCAAATCCCCCCGCTGACTTCGAAGATCGGCACGCTGGCGATCGGCGAGCGCCGCCGCGTCGCGCGCGTTGGCCCGCTGACTATCGCCGCACCCGAAGCAGCCGTCTCTGCTGCGTGCCGACGAGGACGTCACCATCCGGCAGTGCCGCAGTCGATGTTACGAGCTCGACGAGTCCGGTGACGTCGGGCGGCGGCGCCGGCAGCGCAGCGGTACTCGAACCCCAGCGACGATCCGTTACATCAGTCTGGTGGCGGCGCAATGCTCAGCTTGGGGTTGGTGTAGAGCGTGATGTCGTCGTGGACGCTGATTCCCGACTCCCCGCTCCACTCGCACACCCGGTTGTCGCCGCAGTCCTTCACGAAGGTCTGGCCACCTCCGCTGTTTGTGACGACCGCCACGGTCACCTCTCCATCATGGCCCAGCTTCTTGAGCTGCTGCTTCGCCTGGTCGAGCGTGAGCCCCTTCAACGTCGCGAGCTGTTCCATGCTTGCCGTCTCGATGACTTCGTCGAGGCTAGAAAGCTCGTAGGCTCCCATGAACGAGCGACTACCGTCGTGGATGATGACGGATTCGCCGTTCACCTGTGGCTACTCGACATGGCCACCCACGCCGGTCGCTGGGAGCGGACACCTTTCCGCGCGTCCCTCGACGACTTGGTGAGTACTGTCCTCGACGCCTTCCCGTGGACACTCACTCCGATCGCCTGAACCCGGAGCGAACTTCCGATCCCGAGTACTAGCGCGCGCGTAGTCACTCGCGATGGGGGCTCAGTCAAACCTATCGTGCGGCTCATCGAGCACGTCGAAGCCTCGACTCTCCGTGACGACGAAAGCGCTCCGGTCGCGGGTGAGGTAGCAGCGCCGGGGGTCGATACCTTTCCACCCCCTCGCGGGGCATGGGGCGGGGGTCAGACCTTCGCGCGCGGCCTCGTCTCCGCTCGGTCGGCTCTCGTCGAAGGCGAAGAAAAATTCGAAGCGCGTCCCGCGTCTGCGCGCGCGCTCGAGCGTCGCGCGTTGCGCGAGTCGCGTCACGAGCGGCCTTTGCGCGATCGCCGAGGTGAGGGCGGCATCAGCACGGAGGTCGCCAGGGATTGTTACCGCGAGCTCGAGCTCCACTTCGGTTCGCGAGCGGCGCGAGAGCGCGAGGGTTACTCCTTCGCCGACGTAGCGAAGCGTGAACGCGAGCGAGTCACGCTCCACATCGTCGAGGCGAAGCCCCACCGCTCGCGCAGAGCTGTCGAACGACGCAAGCGTCTCGCGACGGACCGAGCCGAGCCAATGAGTGGTGGTGAAGATCCGCTCGTACGCACCCTGGCGACGGCGCCAAGACTGGGTGATCGATTCAATCGCCGGAAGGAGAAGCGACGAAAGCGAGGGGCGTTCCGCGGCCCATTCACTCGGGGGCGCGAGCTTGTCGTAAGGCGTCGGTCGGGAGTCGCTCGCGAGCCCGAAGTCCTTTTGCGGAAGGTCCGTCTGCGGCGCGCCCGCCATGCACTCTTGATGCGGCGGCGGGAGTCGTTCGGGGGCGAGAAGGTCCCACGAGCGTTCGCGCGACGCGTCGTCTCCGGGAATGGCGGGGCGAGCATCGCCGCTGTTCCAGGGGCCGTTGCATTCGGCGCGCGGGTACGTAGATGGGGGTGGGGCCGGGGCGATGAAAGGCGGCGAGCGATCCACTACCGGGCCGCATGCCGACAGGGCACCGAGGAGAACGAAGGAAGCGCAGAAGCGGCTCACCGCGTCTGCGACGCAAAGCACGTCGCAGGCTCCGCGTCGGTCCGTTCGATCTGGTCGTTCTGGAAGTAGTAGGTGACCGTGCAGAGTTGCGAATTGTTCACGCGGCGTCTGTAGATCCAGAACCGATCCTCGAGACCCGCATCGGTCTCTGCACGCTCAGGAAGGCCGTAACGTCGTACCAGATCCCCGCGATCGCCTCGGGTGTCCTTCAGCCAACGGATCAGGGTAGCGGTGCTCTTGATGTGCTGCGCGCGGCGCTCGATAGCATCGCCAATTTCGCTCGCCAGCTGCTCGCACCGCCGTTGCGCGTAGTCCGGCGTCCATGAAGAGGGGTACGGCCAGGGCAATCCGGCGATCTCGATCGGACGCTCTCGCTGGGTCTCGCGACCACGACGGACCTGCGCGACCTGCCGCGCACACTCCAAGGCAAGAGCACGGGCGTCGCCAAGCTGCTCGTCGGTCGCCGTCGATTCGAGGTTGCCGTAGTATTCCTTGGGAGTCCCACGCACCGTCTGCTGCAACATCAATGGCAACCGCAAGAGTCGAGTGATGACTGCGACAGCCTGCGGCGTGAGCGCGTCCGCCGACGCCGCGTCGACGTTCGATGCGGCATCTAATGCACGCGGACCCGCGGCGTGTGCGCTGCACCCGATCGCGATGACTGCGCCGAACGCGACCAGGACGCGAGAGTTCATCGGTTGCTCAGGCTAGCGCATAGTTTCGAGAACGAGAAGGTCGACGCGGAGTTCTTCCCGGATGGCAAGTGGAAGTCGAACTTCCTCGTCGACATAGGCCACGGCGACCCGCGAAGGCGAGGTCGCGAGGACGATCATCGCATCCTAATAGAGTCGGACGGGAGCCTTTGCCGCACCCGGGAATGTGCCGCGCCATCGGTCAACGCTACCTGGGCTCGCGAACGCACCCCATGACTAAGTCGTGAACGCCGCGAGCTCCCGGCGCGGATCGCTGATCGTATTTACATTCGAGGGCGACGACGACGGGCATCCGTGTACCGGTCGCGCGTGGGCGGAGATCCAGAGCGACGGCAAGCTGCGCGGCCGAATCTACATTCACCTGGGCGACGACAGCGAGTTCGTGGCCAAGCGCGGTGAGGACGCTGCCGGTTTGAGGTCCCGATCGAAGAAGTCGCCACGCTCCAAGCCGCGACAGCGGTAACCCGAACCCCGATCAGAAATCGTACCTCGCAAATCGTTCACGATTTGCGAGCGCAGAACCCGACGAAACAGGATTCGCTTGCCAAGTCGCTGTGCGGGACCAGGCCACGCCCAGCGTAGTCGTAGACCGTGTTGCGATCGACGCCGAGAAACGCGGTACTGACCCCGGAGGGTCGAGTCGCCCGCGAGCTCGAGAAACGCACCGTCGAGACGCTCCGCGCGGTCGACGCACCACGTACGGCGCGGACCGGGACCCTGCTCCGACCAGCGGACCGCCGAGCGCTCCTGTCCCGTCGGGCAGCCGAGTCCGGTGGGTGCTGCGGGAAGCGCGACGATCGAGACTGCAGCTCGGTTCGTGGAGGCATTCGCGATCGGTTGAGCGTGGTTGTTCGTGGGCGACCGCACCGAACAGCCTGCGACGACGATCAGCAACACGAACATCGAGGCTGGCACAGCGCGCTCCGCACAGTGCCTCAAAAGTCGCGGCCACAGTCAGGCCTGTTCGGGATCATCTTGGTGCGGCCGTGTACGCGCACGTCGGCCATGCCGCTCAGCGGAGCGCATCCAGCGAGCCCGGGCGACGCGGAGCATGATCATGCCGGTCACGTGTAACTGGAGGAGTTACTGATTTGCCTGCGCCCACCTTCCTATATAGTTGAAACCACTGGCCACTTCCCGTGGCTCGAATGCTGCTCGGAGGCATCAACGATGCGTGTTAATTGGATTGCCGCGGCCCTTCTCGCAGGGTGCGTTCCCTCGCGATCCACGGTCTTCGATCCGGTCGGTCGCGAGGTCCAGCAGCGGACAGGGCTCGGCGTGGCGTGGTCCGAGCCGTCTCGAACCACAGCGGCGATCGACATTCTACTCGCCAGGCCGCTCGAACTCGACGCCGCGGTCCGAATCGCACTCGCGCGCAACCGCCGCTTGCAGGCCCGGTTCGACGAGCTGGGAATCGCCGCCAGTCAAGTGGCCGACGCCACGGTGCTGCCACCACTCACGGTGGATGCCGACTACAAGCGTGCCTCGAGTGGAAGTGGGAGCGAGGTCGAGGTCACCGTTGTCCAGGACGTGCTCGATCTTCTCCAGATCGGGCAGCGCCGCGGCGTCGCGAACGCAGAACTCCACGGCGCGCAGGTCCGCGCGATTGCTGCGACGGTCGCGCTAGTGGCGGATGTCGAGATGGCGTTTTACGACCTGATCTCCGCGCAGCAACAGCTCGAGCTCGTCCAGACCGCATTCGACACGGCGAGCGCATCAGCCGAGCTGGTCGAGCGACAGCACGATGCCAGCAACACCTCGGACCTAGCGCTCGCACGCGAACAGGAACAGCGCGAACGAGCGCGCATCGAGATCGGTCGAGCAACGCAGGTGATAACCGAGCGTCGCGCGAAGCTCGCTGCGTTCCTCGGGGTCGAGCAAGCGCAGGCGTGGACCGCGATCGGACACCTGCCCGACCTACCCGCGATGCTTCCGAAGCTGGACGACCTCGGCGAGGTTGCCACGCGTGCAAACCTCGACCTCGAAGCGCTGCGAGCAGACCTCGACGCCGCGAACGCGCGCCATTCGTACGCGATGGTTCGAGCGTTTGTTCCCGAGCTCGGCGCGGGCGTGGCGATCGCACGACGCGATAACGGCGGATGGGAGGCTGGACCCGCGATTCGCATCGGGATTCCGTTGTTCAACCAACAACAAGGTCCACGCGCGCGAGCGATCGCCGAGCAGCACCGAGTGACGAACGAGCTCGCTGCCACGCGTACCGAGTTGGTCGAGAGCGCGCTGACCACGCGCGCTCGGATCGAGCAAACCTTCGCCGAAGCGCGGCAACTCGCGGACGTCGTGATACCGCTACGAAAACGGGTGCTCGATCAAACCGTGCTGCAATACAACGCGATGAATGCGAGCACGTTCGAGTTGCTGCTGGCGAGGCGCGACCTGGTCGACGTCGGCCGGCAATATATCGAGGCACTGCGCAGCTACTGGAGCGCGATAGCCGAGGCCAAGGCTCTACGCCGTGGTGGCCGCGCGATGTTGACGAAGGACCAACTCCGATGACCATCTCTCGACGAAGCTGGCTACAGAGTGGGCTGGCGGTCGGTGCATTGGCGGTGGCGCGCAAGCAAGCCGTGGCGCAGCCACACGGTGGCATGCAGATGCCAATGCCAACGCCGCCGACACCGCCGACCAACGCCAAAGGCACCCCGCCGCCGCCGCCACTCGAGCGGCCACCACCCGCGGCCACCGTGCTGATTCCAAAGCCTCCGGCAGGCGAACACTACACGCCGGTGATCGTCCCCGACGGGCACACGTTGCCGTTCATTCGACGCGGCGCAGTCAAGGTGTTCCATCTCGTGGCGGAGTCGTTCCGCCATCAGATCGCACCGGGCCTGGATATCGAAGCCTGGGGTTACAACGGATCGACGCCGGGCCCACTGATCGAGGCTGTCGTAGGTGATCACGTGCGGATCTATGTGACGAACAAGCTCCCGGAGCCGACAACCGTTCACTGGCACGGCGTGTTGGTGCCCAACGGCATGGACGGCGTGAGTGGTCTGACACAGGACCCGATTCCACCTGGCAAGACCTTCAAGTACGAGTTCACGTTCACGAAGCCGGGCACGTTCATGTACCACCCGCACTTCGACGAGATGACGCAGATCGCGTTCGGTATGGTCGGCATGATCGTCGTGCATCCCAAGGAGCCGGCCGCGCGGCGCGTACGCGACTTCTCGCTGATGATTCACGAGTGGAAGATCCCGATCGGCGCGGGTCGCCCCGACCCGATGGCGATGAACGACTTCAACGTGCTCACGTTCAACAGCAAGGCATTCCCTGCGACCTCGCCACTCGCCGTCGAGACGGGAGATCTGGTGCGGATCCGGATCGGCAATCTCGGCCCGATGGACCACCATCCGATCCATCTTCACGGCTACTCCTTCGAAGTGACCGAGACCGACGGTGGTCAGATTCCCAAGGAGCGGCGCTGGCCCGAGACCACCACGTTGGTGCCGGTCGGCGCCGTACGTGTGCTGGAATTCGTCGCGGACGTGCAAGGCGACTGGGCGTTCCATTGCCACATGACGCACCACACGATGAACCAGATGGGCCACGACGCTCTCAACCTCGTCGGTGTGAACGTCGAAGGTGTCGACAAGAAGATCGGCAGCCTCGTTCCCGGTTATATGACCATGGGAGAGACCGGGATGGGCGAGATGATGATGATGGGTCGCCCGCGCAACAGCATCTCGATGGTGGGTGGCAAGGGCCCCTTCGACGAGATCGACATGGGCGGCATGTTTACCGTCGTGAAAGTGCGCAACAAGCTCACCGCAGAGAATGCGAACGGTTGGTTCGATCACCCCAAAGGCTCGGTCGCAAACGAGGCGTCTTCGGACGACCTCGCGCGCGATGGCATCACGATCTAGGAGACCCATGACCACGTATTTCTCGGCATTGCTGGTAAGCACTTCTCTCGTCGCGTGCGGATCGAAGTCTCCGCCAGCGACGGCGCCTGCGCCCGCGCAGGATCACGCTGACCCGGACCACACGGGGAGCGGAAGCGCCGTTGCGACTCCAGATCCGACACCGACACCGACGCCGACGTCCAAGCCGGCAGACCCACCACCTCCGGATCCCGCGAAGGTCAAGGCGGACTTGCTCGCGATCGAAACTTCGGCGTGGCAGACCGCGAAGCCCGTGTTCGACAAGACGTGCGCGAGTTGCCACACGAAGGCCGGCAAGAAGTCGGCGAAGAAGAAGCTCGCCCACATGGACCTGGATACCTATCCGATCGGCGGCCATCACACGGGCACGATCGGCTATGCGGTTCGCGAGGTGCTCGGGCTCAGCGGCAAGAAGGCGACGATGCCATACGACAGGCCCGGTTCGGTTCGGGGCGACGATCTCGCCAAGATCACCGCGTGGACCGATGCGTGGGAGGTCGCTGAAAAAGGTGGAGCGCATCCGCCGCACGGTCCTGAAAAGGACGACGACTAACCGTCGTGCCCACGTCCAATTCGATCCCTGGCGACGAGCGGTCACTGCGAAGCACGACTGGACGCCGCATTCTCGCGGCCTTCGGGGCCGTGCTCGTCTTGTTCGGGATCGCGCTCGCGGTCGAGTTGGTGACGCTTCACAAGACCGCCGAGGCCGAGACTGAGGTGGCGCGGCTCGACCACGCAAAACACGCCGGTCACATGGCCGCGGCGCAGGTGCGCGAGCAATACATCCACCAGGCCCATACGCTGATCGAGTTCGGGCCGGGTCATCTCGGTCACTACGCGAAGGTCGTGGCAGCGACCCGGGAATCGATCGAGCACCTCGAATCGGTTGCCGAAACCGACTCCGACAAGAGGTTGGCGAAGCAGATCTCGGACCTCGCCCAGCAAAACGATCACGACTTTCAGACCATCGTCGTGCCGGCGATCACCGCTGGTGATCGCGACGCGGTTGCGAAGCTGGGCGATCAACTCGAGGAAGTGGTCGACCGCGTCGTCGCCATCAACGCAGCGCTCAATTCGGATCTGGAGGCGCGCAGCCTCGATGCTCGGCACCGCGCTGAATCGCTGCGCGACCGGTCCGTCCGTTGGACGATCCTGTGTTTTGCGCTGGCCATCGGCTTGGCCGCCGCGGTCGGATGGTGGCTGACCCGAACGATCGTCGAGCGGGTCGAGAGCCTCCGCCGTGGCGCACGACGGATCGGGGCCGGTGACCTGAATGCGCGTATCGAGCTGGCCGGCCACGACGAATTTGCCGAGCTTGCGAGCTCGTTCAATCGGATGGCCGCGAGCCTGTCGCGCGAACAAGGCGCCCAGCTACGTTCGCAGAAGCTCGCCTCGATCGGTCAAGTGGCTGCAGGCGTCGCGCACGAGCTCAACAATCCACTCACCGTGATCCTTGGATACACCAAGCTTCTACGTGCCGATCCGAGCGCAAACTCCGACGAGCTGCGCATCATCGAGGAGGAGGCGCGATTGTGTCAGCGGATCGTCCAGGAGCTGCTCGATCTCGCACGCCCTCACCGACTCGAGATCGGGTCGATCGATCTGGCGGTGCTCGCACGCGAGGCCGTCGAGCGGCTCGAGGGGGCTGGGGCGCTGCATCATCGCAGCGTTCGCGTGACTTCGAGTGTGCCGGTGTTGGTGGCCGCCGATGCCGGCAAGCTACGCCAGGTGATCGCGAACGTGGTGGTCAACGCCGCGGAGGCCACGACCGACGCAGGCGTGATCACGATCGGAACGACGTCGACCGATGATCTCGCGACGCTCACGATCGCGGACAACGGTCCCGGCATCTCGCCCGCGATTCGAGATCAAGTCTTCGAACCATTCGTGACGACCAAGCCGCGTGGAACTGGCTTGGGGCTCGCCATCGCACAAGCCATCATCGATGCGCACGGTGGTCGTATCGAGATCTCCTCGACGTCCGCAGGAACGCGGGTCTCGCTCCACATGCCGGTCTTGCATCCAGTGGTGGTGTCGTGATGCAGGCACGGGTGCTGGTCGTCGATGACAAGGATAACATCGTCAAGCTGCTCGCTCGGATCCTCTCACCCGAGTTCGTCGTGACCACGGCCGAGGATGGAACTCGCGCGCTCGGTCTCATCGCCGCGACCGAATTCGACGTGATCGTGAGCGACATCCGGATGCCGGGTGCCGACGGTATGGCGGTGCTTGCCGAGGCCCGTCGGTTTCACCCGGACACCGAAGTGGTGCTGATGACGGCCTTCGCAACCGTGCAAGACGCGGTCGCCGCGATGAAGCTCGGTGCGTACGACTACCTGCAGAAGCCGTTCGAGCCCGACGAGGCGCTGATGATCGTTCGACGCGCCGTCGAACGTCGACAGTTGCGCGCACAAGCCCGCGATCTACAAGCCGCGCTGTCCGTAGCCCATCGTCTCGATAGCATCGTCGCCGAGAGCAGCGCGATGCGGAAGGTCCTCGAGCTTGTCCACCGTGCCGCTGGTAGCGATGCAACGGTGTTGATCACGGGAGAGAGTGGCACGGGGAAAGAAGTTGTCGCGCACGCGATTCACCGCGCGAGCACGCGGAAGACGCGGCGCTTCATCCCGGTCAACTGTGGAGCGATGCCGGAGGCACTCTTCGAAGCCGAGCTGTTTGGCTACGTCAAGGGTGCGTTCACGGGTGCGGCAAGCGACCACTCCGGTTTGCTCGACGAGGCCGATCGCGGCACGTTGTTGCTCGACGAGATCGGCGAGTTACCGCTCGCGGTACAGGTCAAGCTCAATCGAGCGCTGCAAGAGCGGCAGATCCGACGCGTGGGTGACAACACGGAGCGCACGATCGATGTGCGTGTGATCGCGGCGACCAACGTCGACTTGCGTGCGGCGGTCACCTCGGGTCGTCTTCGCGAAGATCTGTTTTATCGCCTGAATGTCTTCCCGATCCAGCTGCCGCCGTTGCGAGAGCGTCGCGACGACATCGCACTCCTTGCAGCGTTGTTCATGGAACGTCATCGTCGCGACGGTCAGGCGGACGGGTTCACGGCAGATGCGCTTGGAGCGCTCCTCGACTACGACTGGCCTGGCAACGTGCGTCAACTCGAGAATGTCGTCCAGCGCGCGCTCGCCGTGAGCGACGGTTCGAAGATCGCGGTAACCGCGTTTACTGCCGAGCTCACGTCCGTCCCTCGCCGAAGCAGTACCGGGACGAAGCTCGAAACTCTCTCCTATCGCGACATGCTCGACAGCGCTCGCGACCGTGCGACGCGAGAATACCTCGTGGCGTTGATGAAGGATGGCGGTGGCAACGTCACGCAGGCGGCCGACCGCGCAGGTATCGAGCGCGAGAGCATGCATCGATTGCTCAAAAAGCACGGCGTGCGCTCGGAAGATTTCAAAGTCAAAAGCTGAAAAGTAGTCATCATGAAGAAACTATTCGCGCTGATCGTCCCGGCGATGCTCGTCAGCTCGGCTCACGCCGAGCCGGCCCCCAAATCGCTGCGGATCGCTTCGTCACATCCGGCTACCGGACGTGGGTCAAGTGGTGCGTGACGGCCAGCGCGTCGACCTCAGCGAGTGTCCCCCCCGAGTACTCCGTGAGTCGTCCATTGTCGAAGAGCTTCACGGACCACGTCCGGCCGTTATCCGCGGTTCGCGCTTCGATGCTCTTCTTGTCTCCGCTGTATCTTCGAATCATCCAGGCTCCTGGCACGTGCGCCGAGCACGTCGCAGATCTTGCGTTGGGAATAGGCTCGAGACCGCTCGTTCGAGGTCGCGCTCCGATGCAGCATACCGCGGTTGAACGCGTCGCGGGCCGCGCGCGGCTTACCGGTGACCGGCCTCGCATGCGGCGCGGGTGACCTCGTGGCGGAAGGCAAACAGCCGCTCGAGCTGTCGCCGCGCGAACCCTCCGCCGAGGAGGCGTCCGAGCGCTCCGAGCGGCAGCTCGTAGGTGATGTCGTCGGTGAGCGTGCAGGATTCGGCGCCGAGCGGCGTCACGACGTGACGATGCAGCCACGATGCGAAGGGGCCGCGGATCATCCGATCGGCGAACATTCGACCGGGCTCGTATTCGACGTGCTCGGCCTCGATCGTCTGCCAGATCGGTCCCACCTTCGTCCGCAACACCACCTTCGTCCCCACCGCGAGCGAGCTCGGCGGAAGGATGATCTCGGTCGTCTGCCACGGCGGCTGGAGCCTCGCGAACGCATCGGGTGCCTCGTGGAACTCGAACACGCGCGCGGCACTCGCGGCGATCACGCTCTCCTTCAGAAACTTCATCGGCTCGAGTATCACACCGAGAGCTTCGATCGTCCTGTGTCTTGGCGATGGGCATGACGAAACCCGGAGCTCGAGGCATCGTCGGACGAACAAAGAGTTAGCGCGGACGCCGCGCGTGCAGGCGCCAGCCGTCGCGCGTGCGCTCGCTCGTGGTGGTGCTCACCGAGTTGGTCAGCGCCTCGACGGGCGATTTCTTCTTGTGCGTCGAGCGGCCCGGCATGTCGGCGCCGTAGTAGAAGCGCTGCATCACCCACACCCAGAATGCGGGGCGATACATGAAGAGATCCGCCATCAGCGAGACCTGGGCTTCGTTGTCCCAGAACGTTCGCGCGGGTGCGCCCTCCTTGCGGCGCAGCTTCAACACGTCGTTCGAGACAGGGCAGCGCGTGATGCACGCGCGACACATGTGATCGCGTCGTGGGCCGAAGTAGTCGCCGGAGATCAGCCGATCGCACGACGACACCCGCGTGATCTTGTAGTCGTCGAACGCCCCGACCGGGCACGCCTCGACGCACAGGTTGCACGTCGTGCAGTCCGCGAGCTTCCACTGGCGATCCTTCGGCGTCGGGTCGTAGCGGTCGACCGCGCCGTTCAAGAACACCACGCTCAGCTTGCAGTTGAAGCCGTAGCGCCGGGAGTAGAACAGCGCGTTCTTGCCGATGACGCCGAGCCCCGCGGCGACACTGAACTCTTTCAGGACGATCGGAATGCCTGCCTCGGCGTCCGCGAGCGCCGCGCCGTTGCCGTACGTGCGGTTGATCGTGGCGGCGACGTCCGCGGCCATCGTCTCGACGAAGTAGTCTGCCGCGACATCACTGAACAGCACCATCACGAGCACGGACTCCATCGTCTCGTGGCGATGCGTCATCCGCACCTTGCCGACCAGATGCGTGCCGCGGCGCAGCTCGGGGCCCTCTGGAAACCGCGTGCGAAGCTCGGCCGCCGTCATCACCACGGCTTCGAACGGCACGCCGGGAGGTGCGGCATCGGCGAGCGCGCGATCGATCACGTCGCGCTCCATCACGACACCGGGCCGAACGGCCATACGCAACTTCATGCGCGCGGCCTCGTATTCCTGCTTCATCCACGGCGTGGCGACCGTGCGGATGGCCTTCCAGTTGCCTTCCCAGGCAGTATTGATCGCCTTCCACCTGGCAAGGCGGAGCTGCTTGCGTATGGCATCGAACATCGAGTGCAAGCGTAGACTAAGTGCGCGGTCCCGCCGCACTGCCGCGCAGGAAGTGTGCGACCAGGCTCACGACCGCGACCACGAGCAGGATGTGGATCGCGGCAGAGGCTACGTGGAAGACGGTGAAGCCGAAAATCCACGCGACGCCGAGAACAATGGCAAGGACGAGCAACATGCCTGGGCGGTAATGCATGTGACTTGCCACTCCGTGGAGCGGTAGGGCAGGATGTAGCCGAGCATCGAGTCGACCATCGAGCCTTCTCGACCGTGTCGTCGAGAGCGCGAGAATTACTGATAAAAAAAAGCTATCGAAGCTATTAGTTAATGTTGTCAGATTTATCACGATAACTCGCGCATGCTGCGTCTGTATGAAGCAGCTCCCAAAGATCCTCGTCGCGATCGCCTTCGCGACCGGCGTATCACAAGCCGATGGCCCACCGAAGCCGAACGCGTTCTGGTGGCCCGATCAGCTCGACCTCTCACCGTTGAGATCGCACACCGTCGAATCGAACCCGCTCGGTGCGGACTTCGATTACGCGAAGGCGTTCGCGACCCTCGACCTCGGAGCCGTGAAGAAGGACATCAAGCAGCTCCTCACGAGCTCGCAAGACTGGTGGCCCGCCGACTACGGCAACTACGGTCCGTTCTTCATTCGCATGGCGTGGCACGGCGCCGGCACGTATCGCGCGGGAGACGGCCGTGGTGGCGCCGGAGGTGCACAGCAACGGTTCGATCCACTGAACAGCTGGCCGGATAACGCGAACCTCGACAAGGCGCGCCGGTTGCTGTGGCCAGTGAAGCAGAAGTACGGCCAGAAGATCTCGTGGGGCGACTTGATGGTGCTCACGGGCAACGTCGCGCTCGAGTCGATGGGCTTCAAGACTTTCGGCTATGCCGGCGGTCGCCCCGATGACTGGGAGCCGGACCTCGTGTACTGGGGCCCCGAGAAGAAGTTGCTCGGCGACGAGCGCCACACGAAGGGCACGCTCGAGAAGCCGCTCGCTGCCGTGCAGATGGGGTTGATCTACGTCAACCCGCAGGGCCCGAACGGCAACCCCGATCCGCTCGCGTCGGCCAAAGATATTCGCGAAGCGTTCGGTCGTATGCAGATGAACGATGAAGAGACCGTCGCGCTGATCGCCGGTGGTCATACGTTCGGCAAGACCCACGGCGCGCATCCGGCGAGCTGCGTCGGTGCCGAGCCCGCGGTGGCTCCGACCGAGGAGCAGGGCATCGGATGGAAGAACAAGTGCGGCACGGGCGTTGGACCCGATGCAGTCACGAGTGGTCTCGAAGGTGCGTGGACGATGAACCCGACGCAGTTCACGACCGACTACCTCGACAACCTCCTCAACTACAACTGGATCAAGACGAAGAGCCCGGCGGGCGCGTTCCAGTGGATTCCGGAGAAGGGCCAGGCGAAGGACTCCGTGCCCGATGCGTTCGATCCCAAGAAGTCGCATCCGCCCGTGATGCTGACGACGGATCTCGCGCTCAAGATTGATCCTGCGTATCGCAAGATCATCCAGAACTTCCACGACACGCCGGATGCGTTCCGGCTCGCGTTCGCGAAGGCTTGGTTCAAGCTCACTCATCGCGACATGGGGCCGCGCGCGCGTTACCTCGGTCCCGATGTGCCGAAGGAAGTGTTGCTCTGGCAGGATCCGCTGCCGGCCGAGAATCACGCGCTGATCGATACGAATGACGTGACCGCGCTCAAGGCGAAGCTCCTCAACGCGGGCCTCACGGTGCCTCAGCTCGTGCGCACGGCGTGGGCCTCGGCCGCATCGTTCCGCGGTACCGACATGCGCGGTGGTGCGAACGGCGCGCGCGTGCGCCTCGCACCGCAGAAGGACTGGGTGGCGAACTCGCCGACCGAGCTCGCGATGGTGTTGAAGAAGCTCGAGCAAGTGCAGCTCGATTTCAACAAGTCGCTCAAGGGCAAAGATGGCAAGGGTGGCAAGTCGGTCTCGTTCGCGGATGTCGTCGTGCTCGCGGGTGATGCCGCGATCGAGCAGGCCGCGAAGCAGGGTGGCGTGACCATCTCCGTTCCGTTCCGCGCGGGTCGCGTCGATGCAACGCAGGACCAGACCGATGCGAGCACGTTCGCGAACCTCGAGCCGACGGCCGACGGGTTCCGCAACTACTACACGCCCGGTCCGAAGCGCTCGCCGGCCGAGCTGCTCGTCGACAAGGCGAACATGCTGAACCTCACCGTGCCGGAGATGACGGTGCTCGTCGGTGGGTTGCGCGTGTTGAACGCGAACACCGGTGGTGTCGCGCACGGCGTGTTCACGGCCACGCCCGGCGTACTGACCAACGATTTCTTCCTGCAGCTGCTCGACATGTCGACGAAGTGGTCGCCGTCGAAGACTGACGGCATCTACGAGGGCAAGGATCGCAAGACGAACAAGCTCAAGTGGACCGCGACGCCGGTTGACCTGATTTTCGGTTCGAACAGCGAGCTGCGCGCCATTGCCGAGGTCTACGCCGAGTCAGACGGCAAGGATCGGTTCGTTCGCGACTTCGTCAAGGCGTGGACGAAGGTCACGAACCTCGACCGCTTCGACCTCAAGTAGGTAGAGCCGGACATCGCCGATCGCGCCCTTCTGCCGACACCGTCCTCGGGGTTGCGAGGGCCGAGGTGCGGCCCTCGCACGCTATGAGCGAAGAGCGTGTAGCGCCCGATGTCGGTCGTCAGAACGATCGCTTTGCGAAAATTCTTGGTGACAAAGCGCACCGCATTCCGCTAACGTGGTTCGTAGGCGGGCAACGCATTCACAACGAAACGGCAACCCCCGCGCGAGCGGGCTACGCAAAGCCACGGGACTCTTCGAGTCAGCCGGGCTACCGGAGGACGAATTGCACGCACGAGACGATCCGTAGCGACCGAACCAGCTAGCGCCGCTCGTTACCGCCTGCGTCGTGAAGACCGAATGCATGTTGCCCCGGCTTGCCGGACTAGCACGCGTCGGTCGCACGCAGCCCGATGAAGCGACGCCACACGAGTATGTTTTCAGCCGAGCCCCCGTCGCTTCACCGCGCTCCGGGGGCTCGGTGTTTTCGGCTACATCAGCTCGATCGGCAGCAACACCGGCTTCGCTACGCGATCGGCGTCCAAGATCTGGAGATAGAGCTTCTCGGTCTGCGGCTGCGTTCCCGCCGAGAGCAGCACGGCTTGATCGTGGACGTCGGGACCGATGAACGCGGTCCTGTCGGCGAGCACGTGTTGCTTCGCGTCGACGATGCGGAGCTCGAGCGTCTTGGCTTGCTTCGCATCGGCGAGTCGAACCGCAAGCGTTCCATCGGTGTGGTTCATCGCGAGGCGACCGCTGACGTACATGCCACCGCTGGTGAAGTCGACGATCAAGAACACCACGCCGGGCACGATGCCGGCCAGCAGCCACAGGCAATCCATGACGAGCGTGCCGCCCGCGATGTAGCCGCCTTGCTGACCGCGGCGCTCCGGGAACAACAGGTAGCCGCAGCCCATCGTGCTCGCGCCGATGGTGATGAGAAGAGAGGCAGCGATCGCACGAAACCAGGTCATACGTAGCTCTCGTGCAAACGGCTCGCCCGGCGCAAAGCCGCGAATTGTCGTCGCACTTCGATGCGTTCACGCACCAGTGGGGCGCAGGCGCACGTCAGCTGGGATCGGATGCGTCGACGTACCGAGCGAGCAGCGTCCCGAAAGTGGCGACATCTTTGGCCGACCACTTCGCGAGGCTCTGCTTCAGGGCGAGGCGATGCTTCTCGATCGCGGTGACGAGTGCGCGCTTGCCCTTCGCGGTGAGATGGAGGTCTTGCGTGCGAGGTCGGCTCGGATGACGCGAGCGGCGCACGAGGCCTTGCTCCTCGAGATCCGCGAGCTGGCGGCTGACCGTCGATTTGTCGAGGCCATATGCCTCGGCGAGGCTCGTCGCCGTCGGGTCGTCGGTGTTCGCGATGTACGAGAGCACCGCGGCCGCGACGAACGAACCACCAATGGTCGTGTAGGAGACCCGCTTCCGCGAGTTGCGGGTGAACCGCAGGATCGCGCTCTGGAGCACGGTGATCGGGTCGTCAGCTGCCACGATCGCAGACTACCCCATCAGTTGGGAACTTCGCACGACCAGCCGAGGTTCGTTGCCGGACTCATGACTCGCGGTCTTTCCTCGACGCAGCGAGCTTTTCCTTGTGGAGGTCATCGGCTTCGTCCAGCGAGTGACTCTGGTGCACGTCATCATCGCTTTCCGCCAAGCGCGCGAGCTTGACATAGAACGCCTTGAGCACCTTGAGCTCCTCCGGACTGAGATCCTCGATATCGACGAGCCGGTTGTTCGCAGCCTCGCTGCATGCGATCAGCTCGTTGAGCTTCAGGTGTACGGCGAGCGTGTCCTTGTTCTGCGATTGCTGGATCACGAACACCATCAAGAACGTGACGATGGTGGTGCCCGTATTGATCACGAGCTGCCAGGTATCGGAGAACTTGAAGATCGGACCGGTCACGCCCCAGATCACGATCACGGCGCACGCGATGATGAATGCAGCCGAGGTCCCGGTCGCCCGCGTCACCACTCCCGAGAACCGATCGAACAGGCTGCGGCTGTGATCATGGTGGTGATCGGTCGGTGGTGTGCGCGGAGGCTCGCTCATGGCGCGCGAGACTAGCTTGCCATGCGGATTCCGCAGCGCGCCTGCGGCACCCGCATGCAGGCCCCGTGGCGTGGACAGCAAATCCGAGCCGTTAGCGGTTGGCTCGCCCCTCGCCGCGAGACGCGCCGCGACGAGCGCGGCCGCCGCTGGTAGTTACTGGAGGCTGCGGCGGAGCTTGGCCATGCCGCCGAGCCAGCGATCGTAGTTCTCGGCCTTCTTCACGATGTAGGTCGCGACATTCGGGTGCGGCAGGATCAGGAATGATTCCTTCGCGAGCCCCGCGACCGTTGCGTCGGCGACAGCCTCGGCCGTGAGCACGCCATCGATGTCGGCGCCATTCATCTTGCTGACGCCCGCGATCATCGGGGTCTGCACGGCTTGCGGGCACAGACACGACACCTTGATGCCGTGATCGCGATGCGTGATCGCTAGGCTCTCGGCAAAGCCGATCGCGGCGTGCTTCGTCGTCGAGTACGCGGCGCTACCGATCTGCGAGAGCAGGCCGGCGGCCGAGACCGTCTGCAAGAAGTAGCCGCTCTTGCGGGCGATCATCCGCGGCAACAGTGCGGCAGCGGCATGGACGTGCGCCATCACGTTGACCTGCCACGTGCGTGTCCACTCGGCCTCGGGCGTCGAGGCCGCGTTATTCGGATCGCTGTCGACCGGCAAGATGCCGGCGTTCGAGCAGAACAGATCGATCGGGCCGATCGTGGTCTCGATCTCTTCGACCAGCGCCGCGATCTCCGTGGCGCTGGCGACATCGACGCGCCGCCCGGTCCCGCCGACTGACGAGGCGACCGCGTTCGCGTTCGCCTCGTCGAGATCGACGACGACGAGATGCTTCGCGCCCGCCGCGGCGAACCGCTCGACGAGTGCGCGGCCGATGCCAACTGCCGCCCCCGTGACGACGATGACTTTACCGGCGACTTCCATGCCGGGACGGTAACTCAGTCGAGCTCGAACGTGATCGATCTGGATCAGGCGCGCGGGCTGCTTCTCCTTCGCGATCGGCTCGCGTCGAAGGGCGATGGCCAGACGCGTCCGATCGCGGACAACAACACCGATGCCGGCCGTGCCGACAATCGGCGCGTCGAGATCCACATCTTGCGCCACAAGGGCGACAAGAAGGATCGCGACGACGAGAAGCCGGCCAAGAAGTAACTAGGTTCGCGACAGGACGTCGCGAATGCGGTCGAGTAGCGACGCCTTGGTGAAGGGCTTCGAGACCAGTACGACCCCGGGTCCAGCACCCGGTGGTGCGAGATCGCCTCGTCGGTGTAGCCCGACATGTAGAGCACGCGCAGATCCGGCCGGATCGTACCGAGCCGGTCGGCAAGCTCGCGCCCACTCATCTCGGGCATCACCACGTCGCCGAGCAAGAGGTCGACCTCGGCGAGGCGCTGGTGATATTGCAGGATCGCATCGGGCCCACTCCGGGCGGCGAGCACGCGATACCCCGAGCGCTGGAGGATCGCGGTCGCGACCTTCCTGACCTGGGCATCGTCGTCGACGAGCAGGATCGTCTCGCCCCCGCGCAGTGGACGGTTCTCGACCGGCGTGGCGACCTCGATCGTCTCGTCGCAACGCGGGAAGCAGATCTCGAACGTGGCGCCGCGACCGGGCTTGCTGTGCACGGCCATCGTGCCGCCACTCTGCTCGACGATACCGAACACCGTCGAGAGCCCGAGGCCCGTACCCTTGCTCTTGTCCTTCGTCGTGAAGAACGGTTCGAAGATCCGGCTCCGGGTCGCTTCGTCCATGCCGATGCCGGTATCGGTGACCGACAGCACGTCGACGGGACCGTACTCGGTCACCGTATCGCGAGTCTCGACCGTGAGCGTGCCGCCCCCGAGCATCGCGTCACGCGCGTTGACCACGAGGTTCATGATCACCTGGTTGACGTGACCGGGGTCGGCCTTGATGTGGCCGAGGTGCGGGCCCGTGATCACGATGATCGAGATGTCTTCACCGACGACGCGGCTCGACCGTCGAATTGAGATTGATGATCTGCGGCTCGAGCACCTGCTGGCGCGAGAACGCGAGCAGCTGACGGGTCAGATCGGCGGCGCGATGCGCGGCGGTCTGGATATCCTCGACGTCTAGGCGCGAGCTCGGCTCGGTCAGATCTTCGAGCAACACAGAGGACGCGTTGACGATGACGGTCAACAGATTGTTGAAGTCGTGTGCGATGCCACCGGCGAGCCGACCGACCGCGTCCATCTTCTGCGCCTGATGGAACTGCTCCTTGGTCTGGCGCAGGCTCTCCTCGGTGTGACGGCGCTCGGCGAGCTCGCGATGCGCATCCGCGATCAGGCGGCTGTTGTGGAGTGCGAGCGCGGTGTGGTTCGCGAGCTCGCACACGAACTCGACATCGTCGGGGGTGTAGTGGTGCGTGCCGACGATCGTCAGCGCGCCGATCACGCGACCGCCCGACATCAGCGGGACGGCGAGCATGCTCGAGCAGCCGATCCGGCGGATCAGCTCGCCATACCTGGGTGGGATGCGCGATGCGATGTCGTCGTTCGTGGTGTTGAGCACGATCGGCTTGCGCGTGGTGACGACGAGACCTGCGACGCCTTCGTCGTGACGCTGGTCGTTCGCCAAGAACACGCGCTTGGCAAATTCGAGGACCTCGGGATCCGGCTGAAACATCGCGCCGCCACGCTCGAACGTCTCGCCATCTTCCTTGACCATGCGGATCACGCACGCGTCGCCCACGAGCTCGGCGAAGCGTTGCGCCGCGGTATCGAGTAGATCACGTAGATCGCTGGTCTTGGCGGCGAGCTCGCGCGAGGTCTGGGGACAGCTTCTTGAGCCGCTCGCCCATCCGCCGCGAGCATCGCTCGATCATTTTCGGCATCGCCGACCGCGGCGGGTACTCGCGCGCAGCGCGGCGAGAGCTTCTCAGGTCGGTGCGTCGACGCGACCGTCGTGCGCGGGCGGGCGTGCCGTCGTAGTCCGACGTCGGCGCGGCGAACCGCACTACGCGCCGATCACTGGAGCGAACCGTGGATCACGAGCGAGCTCTGGACGCGCAGCGTGCCGCTGGTCGACGTCGCCGAGAAGCCGTAGATGCGGAGCTCGATCGCGCTCGCACTCGTGACCGTCAGCGCCGGGATGCTCGGTGCGGCGGTGCTCGCCGAGGTCATGGTGGTGAAGGCATCGCCGCTCGTCGCGAGCGAGGCAGCCGCGGGACCCGAGGCACTCGCCTTGAGATCGAGCGAGAGCCCGGTGATCTTGAGCGAGCAACCGGCCGGTGGCGCGATCGTGAGCTTGTAGTACTTGGTGTTGTCGGGCGTGGCTTGGCTCGGCCAGTTCGTCGAGTTGATCGATCCGGAGCCGGTGCTCGCGGTGATCGCGGCCGACCGCGTGAGCGCGCCCGCGACGATGCCGGGGCCCATCGTGCCCGCGACGACCTGCACTTCGCTGCCGGTCTGGCCCGTCAGGTCCCACGTCGCGAGATCGCCGGAGAAGCTGCAGGCACCGCTGCCGCTGCCGCTGCCGCTGCCGCTGCCGCTGCCGCTGCCGCTGCCAGCACTGTCGTGCGTGGTGACCGCCGCGTCGTGAACACCCGAGTCGCCTTGGTCGGTGCCACCGTCGTTCGACGTGCGATCCGCGGTCGCGGTCGCACAAGCTGCGATGCTGACGAGAACAAACGCGCGCACCATTGCTCCGCACCCTAAACCAGTAACTCCAGGTTGACGAGATGCATTTGCTGGGACGCGATGACCGGTCCTCGCAGCACCGATTCGCCGCAGTTACGTGCGGCAGGTCTCGTGCTCTTACATGGCGATATGACGACCAAAGCGCACGATGCGACTCCCCAGCGTGTCGACCCGGCTTCATGAGCCTGATGAGGACGAGGTCAAACGACGCCTCATGACGCCTCACGACGCTTCCTGAATCGCCCGCCTACAGTAGTTCGGCGTGCTCGATCAGCACGGCCGCAGGACCTTCGTACGGTCCTCGCCAAAGCGAGCGCGAGCTGCGCCGCGCGCGGGCGAGTGCGTCGATCAGATCGAGCCGCACGGTGCCGCCCGTGAAAGGCGTGCCGGTCGCACGATCGATCGCGAGCGAGAGCTCGAGATCGCCGTCGCCCGTGTACGGATCGATCTCGAGGCCGCGCAGGCGACGGACGTCGATCACTCGCACGCCTGCCGGAGCGGCTCGCTCGTCCCACGTCCCGAGCGACACGCCGAGGTTGCGGACTCCACCATTCGGATCGCGATGGAGCAGGGCGGCTTCGCGCGGATCGAGCCCGAGGCCGGCGGCGATGCCGTGGTCGACGAGCGGGAACATGCGCACCGCATCGCCATCGTCGCCGACCGGCGCGGAGCGCACGCCGAAAGCCAGGGCACCGTTGCTCGCGATCGAGAGCGGTTCGGCGACCTGATCCGCGCCAGTCGCGATCACCCCACGCTCGTGGTAGCGCGTGAGACCCTGACGGGCGACCACCGCATCGGCCTGCGACGTGAACGCATCCCACACGCCGAGGCCGTGATGGAGGAGCGCATCGCTCGCCAGGATCAGCGCGCACGGCCCGGGAACCGGTGCGCCGGCGGCGGCGAGCAGCCGCAGATCCGCGATCGCTTCGTCGATCGTGGCGACGAGCTCGAGCCCGTCGACTCGGCGTGCCTCGCGGGTGACCTCGAGGCTGTGCCCGGACGCGATCACGAGCGCATCGACCCGTGCGAGCGTCGCGTTCCACTCGGCGTGGAAGCCGGTGCGGCTCTGCACCGCCACGCGCTCGCGGAGTAGTGTGATGCGAGTCTCGAGCGTCGCGCCGGCGCGACGAGGCACCAGCTTCGCGAGCGCGATCGCGGCGTCGACCGCGGTGCCGATCGAGAGCGCCGGATCGGCGAGCTCGACGCGCGCAGGTGCGGCCTGGGGGATCGTGCTCCAGGCGGGGCCGACCGAGAGCCGCGCGAGGATCGCCGCGTCGTCGACGAGCTTGTCGGGATCGCCATGCTTGGCGTCGATCACGACACGTGCGGTCCCGCGTCCGGCGGGCGTGTCGGCGTGGACCGTGAGCTGCCAGCGCGTGCGGTGCTCTTCGCGTCGGGCCTCGTCGACGACGGCGAGCTCTTGCTCGCGTTCGACGACGACCCAGTCGGCGAGCTCTTGATGCTCGAGCGCGCGCACGATGTCGCGACGCGAGATCACGCGAGCCTCCGACGCGCCCGGACGAGGCCCTTCGCGCGCAGCCACGGTGCTTCGATCGAGCGCCAGCGCGGCAAGCCGTCGCGCTCGTCGCGGATCCCGATCGTGCGCGTCGCTTTCGTCGCCTCGCCGGTGTCGCCGAGGAGCTTGCCGAGCGATCCGACGAGCTCGACATCGGCGTAGGCGCGCCCAGTGCGCTGCCCGCGGCTGACCTCGAACGCGCGCTGGACCGCGACGACGATCCGATCGCTCGCTGGATCGATCAGGACGCCGCGATCGCCTTCCAGGAGATATCCGTCGTCGAGCGCGAGCTCGGTCGCGGTGCCCGCACCGACGCGGAGATGTCCGGACGTGATCTCGAGGGGCCCGGTATGCCCGGGGCGGCGCGCGTGCGTGATCCGATCGACGAGCGCACCCCGATCGATGATGGGCTTCGCGGCAGCGGTCGTGCCTTCGTCGTCGAAGTGGAAGCCACCATAGGCATGCGCGGCGGTCGCGTCGTCCGTCAACGAGAAGGTCGGTGCGGCGATCATTGCGCCGGTCGCGAGTCGCGCGGCGACCTCTGGACGACGCTGTGCGCGGGTGGTGTAGAGCGTGCGTGCCGCGATGTCCGCGATGCTCGCGACGAGCTCGGGCGCGAGCACGAGCGCGTGCTCGCCGTCGCTGAACGCGCCGGGGGTCATCAGCGCGAGCGCGGTGTCGCGCGCATGCGCGAGCTCGTCATCGCTGAACGCCTGATCCTCGAGCCCGCCGCTCCATGCGCGCATCACCTCGCTGACGATCGGTCGCATGCCGTTCCACGCCACGCGCGTGATGCCGCGGCGCACGCGGACCAGCCGCTGCTCGCGATCGTTGTTCGCGGCGACCGACCACACGCGGGCGTCGTCGATCTCGACGAGCCCGCTCGCATAGACGATCCGGCTCGAGAGCCCGCTGTCGCGCTTCGCGAGCTTCGCGAGGCCTTCGATCAGCATCGCATCCGTGATCGCATCAGGATCGAGCGCGAGCGTCGCGGAGGGCGCCGGCGGTGGCCCGAAATCGAGCGACGCGGGCGTCGTATTGCCGACGAGCATCCGCGCTGCAGAGAGCACTCCATCGCGGCTCAGATCGCTGGTGACCTGTTCGCGCCGACCGCGCGCATCGCGAGCGGTGAGCACCACGCCATCGCAGCGCTGATGCGCGACGCCGGCACCGAGCACGTCGAGCGCGGCGGCGGTGTGCTTGCGGCTGACTGCGAGGGCGTGGCCACTCACGCCGGCGCCATGGATCAGCGCGACCGCTTCGCGCAACCACGTCCGGACGTCACTGCTGAGATCCTCGCCCGCGCGTCGCAGTGGTCGAGCAGGGCCACCGCAGCCGAACGCGAACCACAGCCCGTGTGCCGATGCGATCCCGAGACCGCGCAGCACCTCGCGCCGATTGAAAATCATTTTGGTCGATCGTCCTCGAGGAGCGTTCCGCCCTTGGAGCTTAGTACGGGCGCGATCCGGTTGCTCATCCACTCGGCGACGCGATTGAAGTCCGCGAACCGGGTGTCCTTGCCCTCGGCCTTGAGGAACGCCATCACGACTTCCTTGCCGGCGAACCGGGCCCCGGTGATGAAGCAGTATCCGGCCGCTTCGGTGTATCCGGTCTTGCCGCCGATCACGTCGTAGGTCTTCGCGACGAGCGCGCGGTTCGTCGAGCTGTACTCGATCCGGTGCTTGCCCCCCTGCGCGATGATCGTCTCGGCCGGATCCGCCATGATCTTCCTGAGCACGTCGTCCTCGAGCGCGGTGCGCAACGCGAGCGCCATCTCGCGTGCAGTCGAGACGTTGCCGCGGAGGCCAGTCGGATCGCTGAACTTGGTCTTCGCGAGCTTGAGCCGCTTCGCGATCTTGTTCATCGCCGCGACGAGCTCTTCGCGATCCATGCCGGCCGCGCGGGCGAGGGCCGTCGGCGCGCGGTTGTCGCTCGCGATCAACATCGCGCGTAGGAGGTCCTGGTTGCGGAACTTGTCGCCGACCGCGAGTCGCGTGCGTGACCCGCCACGCGCCTCGCGGGCATCGCTCTTGGTCACCTCGGTCCAGCCCTCGAGATCGAGCTCGTGCTCGCGCACGGCCATCGCCACGAAGATCTTCGTGGTCGAGGCGATCGACCGGACCTGGTCGGCGTCCTTGCCGAACAGCTCGGTCCCGGTGGAGGCGTCCAGCACGACCGCGGACGCGGATTTGACCTGCGGAAGCTCGCCCCCGGCCCAGCCGGGCGCCGACGTGAGGGAGACAGCTCCTACGAATACCCACAGCGCGAGTCGGCCCACGATCTAGTTCTAGCAACCGGGTTCCCGCGTCGCGACTTTTCAGCTCCTAGCGGTTACTATTTCGATGAGGAAAATCCGTGGACCCTCGGCAAGGGCCCCCGCCACAAGACGTTCTCATCGGTCAAACCGTCGGCAACTATCTGGTTACCCAGAAAGTGGGCGAAGGCGGTATGGGATCGGTGTATCTCGCGGAACACCCGACAATCGGTAAGAAGGTCGCGCTCAAGGTGTTGCACGCCGAGTTCGCGACCAACACCGCGGTCGTCGAACGGTTCTTCAACGAGGCCAAGGCAGTCAACTCGATCGCGCACCCGAATATCGTCGACATCGTCGACTACGGCGTGATCCAGATCGGCCCCAACGGCAGCGATCAGCTCGTGTACTTCATCATGGAGTACCTCGCGGGCCAGACGCTCGCGCAGATCATCCGTGCGGAGGCGCCGCTGCCTCCCGAGCGCGCGCTCACGATCTCGCTGCAGGTTGCGGATGCGCTCGCCGCTTCGCATCGCGCGGGCATCGTCCATCGCGATCTCAAGCCCGACAACATCATCCTGATCCAGCGTGGTCGCGATCCGGACTTCGTGAAGCTGCTCGATTTCGGCATCGCGAAGCTCACGAGTGATAACCGCTCGGGCAGCCGCACGCGCACGGGCCTCGTCCTCGGGACGCCTGCGTACATGTCGCCGGAGCAGTGCGAAGGCTCGGCGAAGGTCGATCACCGCACCGATATCTACGCACTCGGCATCTGCCTGTACGAGATGCTCGTCGGGCGCGTGCCCTTCATCGGCGAGGGCTACGGCGAGATCCTGGTCCAGCACCTCACGCAAAAGCCGATCGAACCGTCCCGCTATCGCATGATGTCGCCGCACGTCGAGCAGGTCGTGTTGAAGGCGCTCGAGAAGCGCCAGGACCTGCGCTACCCGACGATGGACGAGTTCATCCGCGCGATGGCCGATCCGGTCGGCTACGTCGAATCGCATGGTGGCGTGCAAGGGTTCTTGCAGCGCGCACTCATGCCGTCGACGGCGCCGCTCCCGCCGGTCCGGCTGACGCCGTCGCCGCTCACGCCGTACCCGCACCACTACACCCCCGCGCCGGGCACCCTCGGGGCGCCGATCACCTCGTCGCCGACCACGTTGTCGTCCGCGAGTGGCGAAGAGCTCGCGCGACCGCACAGCAAGGCCGGCTTCGTGATCGCGGGCGTGCTGGTCGTCGGTGCTGCGATCGCGGGCGTCATCGTCGTGATGAACGGCAAGAAGACTTCCGCCGCAGGCGGTGGTTCGGCCGTCGGCAGCGACGTCCAGATGGCGAGTGGCAGCGCGATGATCGTCGAGCACGGCAGCGCGGGTAGCGCGGGTAGCGCGGGTCGCGCCGTAGCCGTGACCACCGGCAGTGCCGGCAGCGCCGTTGCCGTGAATACCGGCAGCGCGGGTAGTGCGAACACGGGCAGCGCGGCCGTCGCCGTTGGCAGTGCGGGGAGCGCCGCCGAGCCCACGATGGCGTCGCTCACGCTCACGACCACGCCGGCGGGCGCCGAGATCTTTCTCGACGGCATGTCGACCGGGAAGAAGACGCCGATGACGATCGAGGTCGCGCGCGGAAGCGTCGTGGTGATCGGCCTTCGCCTGAAAGGCTACGAAGATCTGTTCCTGAAAGAGATCAAGGTCGACAGCGACAAGCTCTCCAAGGACGGCACGCTCAAAAAGCTGGCGTCGACGACGACCCACACGCATACGACGACGAAGACGCCGAAGGCGTGCGATACGTGTCTCGAACGACCTGATTGAGGGGAACTATGAAGCGAACGGTGAAAAGCGTAGTGCTCTGCGCGGGTGTGCTGTGGTCGGCGCTCGCGTTCGCGGAGCCGAAGTCCGCCGACGATTGGTATAAAGAGGGCGAGACCCAATACAACCTCGGCAACTTCGATAAGGCCGCCGATGCATTCAAGCAGGGCTACGCGCTCGAATCGGTCGATAGCAAGAAGCCGGCGTACCTCTACAACGTCGCGCAGGCGTATCGCCAGGGCAAGAAGTGCAAGGACGCAGGCTTCTTCTACAAGCGCTACCTCTCGCTCAAGGAGCAAGACACCGCGAAGCCGCTCAAGGCCGAGAAGCGCACCGAGATCGAAGGCTGGATCGCGGAGCTCGACGAGTGCGAGAAGAGCCAGGATTCGATCGCGAAGAAGACGCCCGATACGACGATGCCGGCGGGTCCGACGACGACCACGAAACCCACGCCGCCGACGATCAAGACGACAACCAAGACGACGACGCCGACAACGGCCACGACGACGCCCGCGCCGACGACGACTGCGCAGGTCGAGACCGGCACGAGCACGACCACGGAGCCGAGCGATGATGGTGATGGTGGCGATGTCCACGCGTCCGCGACCGGCGCGGCTCCGACGTTGATCTCGGCGCGCTTCACCGGCGGTGTCGCGAAGATCAGCGCGGGCGCTCTCACGGTGCCGGTCGAGCCGACGTTCGACCTGTTCGTCGGCTATCCGATCGCGGTGAGCCCCGTGCTCACGATCGAGGTCGGCGGCAACTTCACGTTCACGCCGGTGCCGTACACCAATGCGGCGACGATGCAGAAGAAGACGGGCACGTTGATCTCGGCGCTCGCTGATGTCGGCGCGACCTACGCTGTCGCCCCGAAGATCGGCATTCGCGCCGATGTCGGCCTCGGCGTGCTCGCGTTGGGTGGGATCTCGGATCCGGGCAATCCGTTCACCCAGATGGGCGCGGGGACTACCGGCTCGCTCGCGATGTTCGCGGTCCGCGCCGGCCTCTCGGGAGACTACGCGGTGACGCCGAATGTCGTCGTCACGATCACGCCGATCGCGTTCACATACAGCCCCGCGAAGTCGGGCCTGCGCGATGACATCAAGTCGCTGACGCGGCTCGATTTCATGCTCGGCCTTGGCTATCGCATGTGAGCTAGGCGCTAGACTCGAAGGGCTTATGAAGAAATGCCCCTTCTGCGCCGAAGAGATCCAGGACGAGGCGATCAAGTGCCGGTTCTGTAACTCGTTCCTCTCGGCGGCTCCGGAAGGCGCTGCGGCCGCAGCGGACGTGGCGCCTGCACCGGTCGCCGAGAAGTCGGCCGCCGAGAAACTGTACCCGCGGGGTGGCGCAGCGACGACCGCCCGTCTCGCCAACGATCCACTGCCGTCGGACCGCAAGACGATCTACGAGGGTAGTCCTTCGTGGAAAGCCTTCATCGGCTACAACGCGATCATCATCTTCGCGGCGCTGCTGCTGATGGTGATCCTGCGCGCCGGGTTCGAGAACTCGACGACCACGCTCGGCCCGAAGACGATGCACGTGCTCGTGCCGATCGGCCTCGCGGTCGCGTTCAGCTTCGGCGTGATGTTCTATCGCAAGTCGATCAAGTTCCGCATCACCCAGTCGGTGATCGAATGGGAGCGCGGCGTGCTCTCGAAGCGGATCGACGTGCTCCAGCTGTGGCGCGTCCGCGACGTCGTCTACAAGCAGAACCTCGTCGATCGCATCCTCGGCATTGCCCACGTCGAGGTCGTCGCCTCGGATGCGACGAACCCGGATCTCGAGATCATCGGCATGCCGGCGTCGCGCCAGCTGTTCGAGCAGCTTCGCGATTCGATCGAGATCCAGCGCCAGGCCAAGAACGTCGTCGGCGTCGTCAGCTAACTAACTAACTAACCAGCGCGAACCAGCTCGACGATCTCGCGCAAGATCGTGATCAGCTCCTCGGCATCCTGACCTTTGCGAAACATCGGACGACCGGGCGCGACCGAGCCCGCATCGTCGCCGTCGGCTTCCGAGAGGAACACCACGCGCGCCGCCAGCTTCGGCTTGTGCTTCACGAGCCAGCGGTAGACATCCGCGCCACTGCCATCGTGCATGTGCCAGTCGCACACGATCGTGTCGAACTCGCGGCGCTCGAGGAGATCGATCGCCTGGTGACCGCTCTCCATCTGCGTGACGGTGTAACCCTCGTCGAAGAGATGGCGCGCCATCGCCTCGAGCAACGGCGGATCGTCGTCGACGATCAGCAAGGTCGGGCGATCGCGATCGCGGATGATCGGGATGCCGTGCGGGGGCGTGCGCACGCGACGCACGATCGCGGAGGCGACGCGCACCACTTCTTCGATCTCGTGGAGCGGAATCGCGAGGCAGCGCCCGCCGACGATCGTGTCGAACTCGGGCGTGACTTCCTCGGCGATGAACACGAACCGGTTGCGCAGGTCGGCGCGATGCGCGAGCACCCAGCGATAGACCTCCCCGCCGATCGGGTGGGTGAGGTCCCACGGGGTGATCACGACGTCGATCGGCCGATCGCCCTCGAGGGCAGCTTGGGCGCGAAACGCGGTCACGGCGGAAACCACGTCGAGCCGGCTCGCCTCGAACCAACGAGTCAGCAAATCGAGCACTTCTGCGGTCCCGTGGATGACCAGCGCGGTCGGGCGGCCTACTTCTGCCAACGTTGAGATCATAGCTCCGAGGCGTTTGATTTGGCCTCTTCCGCAGCCTACGCTTTGATCCATATGCGACGGACTTTTCTGCTCGGCGCCGCGGTGGCCGGGCTCGCCGGCTGGGCGTGTTCGGGGGGCTCGAAAGCCCCGACCAAGCCGGTAGCACCCCTCCCTGGCAACGATGCCAAGCTCGACCTACCCGGAATTCCGGCCAAGATCGTGGTCACCCAGAGCACTCCCACCGAGGGGACCTCGCCCGAGAAAAAGTCGCCGGTCCTCGACGTGATGAGGGCCGAGAACGAGCGCGAGCTGACCGCGCTCGCCAAGACCGGCGACCCGGCCTATTACCTCGGATACCAGCTGGTCGAGCAGCGGATCGTCAGCATGGACGCCGAGGGTGGCGCGCTCGTCACGGACAGCGACGACACGGCGCGCAACCTCGACGTCGAGGTCCGGGTCGGCTCCCCCAAGCTCGACAACACCCACCAGCTCGCGGACGACTCGAACGGCCTCAATCAGCCGCTCCAGCGCCGAGGCCTGGTCCCGTTCGGCTCGGATCCGCAGGCGCTCTCGAACGCGCTCTGGGTCGAGACCGATCGCCGCTACCACGAGGCGGTCTCCGCGCTCGGCTACGTGAAGCAGGATCAGCAGACGCTCGCCAAGAAGAACGCGGCGGATGATGATTTCTCGCACGAGCCGGCCGAGACCCACGTCGAGGCCGAGGCCAAGCTCGAGTTCGACAAGGCGCAGTGGGCCGAGCGCCTGAAGAAGTGTTCGGCGAAGGCGCTGACCCCCACCGGCAAAGCGACCCGCGGCACCTGCGGCGTCGTGTTCCAGCTCAACACCAGCTACTTCGTGAACAGCGAAGGCACGGTGATCCAGCAGTCGTGGACGAACGCGCAGCTATCGGTTTCCGTCGGCGTGAAGGCCGACGACGGCATGAACCTCAACCGCCTCGAGCAGCGGTTCGGCCGCACGCCTGCGGATCTCCCGAACGACGTTGACGTCGACAAGATGATCAAGACGGTCACGGGTGACCTCGATGCCTTGCACGCGGCACCGCTTGCCGAGCCGTACGTCGGTCCCGCGATCCTCGAGGGTCGCGCCGCCGGCGTGTTCTTCCACGAAGTGTTCGGCCATCGCATCGAAGGCCATCGCCAGAAAGATCTGACGAGCGGCCAGACCTTCGCGAGTTACGTCGGCAAGGACATCGCGCCCGAGTGGCTCTCGGTCTACGACGATCCGGAGCTCGTCACGCTCAATGGCATCCAGCTCAACGGGTTCTATCGCTTCGATGATGAAGGCGTGCGCGCGCACAAGGCGGCGCTCATCGATCGCGGCAAGCTCGTCGGCTTCGACATGGGCCGCAACCCGATTCCGGGCTTCCCGCACTCGAATGGCCACGGCCGGCGCTCGCCGGGCCTGCCGCCGGTGGCGCGCCAGGGCAACCTCGTCGTCGAGGCGGCGAAGTCGGTCGAGGGCGCCGAGCTCGAGAAGATGTTGATCGAGGAGGTGAAGAAGCAGGGCCGACCGTACGGCATGATCTTCACCGACATCAGTGGTGGCTTCACGAACACCTCGGCGTTCGCGCCGCAGGCATTCAAGGTCAACCCGGTGATGGCGTTCCGGCTCTACCCGAACGGCAAGAAGGAGCTCGTGCGCGGCATCGACATCAGCGGCACGCCGCTCGTCGCGCTGCAGTCGATTCGCGCGGCGAGCCGCGAGATCGAGACGTTCAATGGCGTATGTGGTGCGGAGTCGGGCTGGGTGCCGGTCTCGGCCTCGGCGCCGTCGCTGTTGATCGAGAAGATCGAAGTCGAAAAGGGATTTGTTCCGCCGGATCGCCCGCCGATCCTCGATGCGCCTGCGGCGTCGATCAAGCAGTCGGGTGTAAGCCTCGACCGCTTCACTCTCGGTCATCAGGAGAAGCCGTGAAGCGAATTGTCTACATCGTCGCGTTGAGCCTGCTGCCCGCCGCGCCCTCGTTCGCGAAGAAGATCCCGCCGCCGGCCGAGACTGCCGGAGAGCCGTCGAAGGCCGTGACGAACGGGATCGTCGACGCGATCGCCGAGGAGATGAACCGCGACACCAAGCTGTTGGTGATTCCGGGCGCGCCGCGGCCCTACTCGATCTCGTACAAGATCACCGAAGTCGACGTCAACGATGTGGCTGCCTCGCTCGGCCAGACCACGTCGAAGCGCAACCGCCACTTCGTCAACCTCGAAGCGCGCGTGCGCGTCGGCAGCCCCGATCTCGACAACGGCAACTTCGTCGTTCCCGAGGCTGCGGAGTACGACGGCACCGCCGCGATCAACTTGCCGCTCGAAGCGACGCCGCGGATCGCTAAGCGCGCCGCGTGGCTCGTCACCGACAACGCGTACAAGGAAGCGCTCGTGCAATTACGCGCGAAGCTCGAGGCGCGCAAGGCCGGCGGTTCGCAGCAACCGACCGACGTCCCGTCGTGGACGTCGGAGAAGCCGGTCGTCAGCGACACGCCGATCCTGGTGCCGCCGCTCGAGACGCTCGACGAGCTCGAGGGCCGCGCGAAGGCGCTGTCCTCGGTGTTTCGCGATCAGCCCGCGCTGCGTGACTCGCACGTCTCGGTCACGAGCTACCTCGAGCGCCGCTGGTACCTTACGACCGAAGGCACGAGCGTCACCGATACGCGACGCGCCAGTGGGGTCGTGATCGAGGCGAGCGGGCAGGCCGACGACGGCCAGCTCGTTCACGACTACTTCCTGCGCTACGGCCACACCGCGAAGGATCTGCCGAACGACAAGGACCTCGAGGGCGAGACCAAGAAGCTCGCCGCGAACGTCGTCGCGCTCGCGAAGGCGCCGGTGATTCCGCACTACAGCGGACCGATGCTGTTCGAAGGCGAAGGCGCGGTCGGCATCATCCGAAACACGCTCGCGCCGCACCTCGGCGGCACGCCGGTTCCGGAAGGCCTCAATCCGCAAGAAGCAAAGACCTTCGGTGGTGCGTTTTCGGGCGAGCTCAACGAGCGGATCCTGCCGACGAACATGACGGTCACCGACGATCCGACTGCCCAGATTGGCGGCGGCAAGGCGCTGATCGGTGGCTACAAGATCGACGACGAAGGTGTCGCCGCGCAGAAGATCGAGGTGGTGAAGAACGGCTTCCTCAAGTCATTCCTCACCACGCGCACGCCCTCCGCGAAGGGCCAGAGCTCGAACGGTCACGCGCGCAAAGCGGTCGAAGGGACCGGTGGTGCGTTCCACGGCAGCACCACGAACCTGTTCGTTACCGCTAAGGGTGGCGTTTCGCGCAAGGCCCTCGAGCAGCGGCTGATCGCGGCCGCGAAGGCCGAAGGTAAGAAGTACGGCATCATCATCCGCCGCTTCGACGACGCGGCGGTCACCGGTTCGCCGGACTTCACGCGCCGCGAGCTCGTGCAGATGCTGAAGTCGACCGACCAGCAACTGCCGCCGCCCGCGACCCAGGCCTATCGCGTGTTTCCCGACGGCAAGGAAGAGCTCGTGCGTGGCGTCCAGCTCGCCGAGGTGCCGGTCAAATCGTGGAAGGATATCATCGGCGTCTCGACCGACGTCACGACCTACAACTTCCTCGCGGCTCCGGAAGGTCAGCTCGAGCTGCGGCTGACCGGCGGAACGTCCGATGGCTTCGTGCCGTCGAGCGGGATCGAGAGCGGTGTCATCACGCCGGACTTGCTGTTCAAGGATCTCGACTGCGAGTCCTCGACGGCCGGTCGTCGCCCGCTGCCGCTCGTCGCCAAGCCTGGCAAGTAGTGCTCCGGCTACACGCCACCGAGCCACGCAGCCGAGCCAACGGGCCCGGCGCGCGGTTCGTGGTGTGGTTTCAAGGCTGCACGCTCGGCTGCCCCGGCTGCTTCAATCCGACCACGCACGCGGATGGCGGACGCGAGGCCACCGTCGAAGCTCTACTGGCCGAGCTCGCGGCGACAAACGGCATCGAAGGGCTCACGCTCTCCGGTGGCGAACCACTGCAGCAACCCGCCGCCGCCGCATCACTCCTCACCGGCGCGCGTGGCCTCGGCCTCTCGACCCTGATGTTCTCGGGCTACACGCTTGAAGAAGCGCGTGCGCTGCCCGGTGGCCCGGACGTCCTCGCGCAGCTCGACGTCATGATCGATGGTCGCTACGTCTCGACGGATCGCCATGCGATCGGGCTGCGCGGCTCGGCGAATCAGCGGATCCAGCTCCTCACGCCGCGCTACACGCTCGCCGATGTCGAAGCGACGCCGGTCGCCGAGATCCGGATCGGCAAGACCGGCGACGTGATCCTCACCGGCGTGAATCCCCTCAAATGGGGACGGTAACGCTTTCCTCACTTTACGACGTGTATCCGCCTGAAATCACATGCGCGACGAGGGACGGTTACTCACTCGGCGTCTTTGCTGGTTCGCTCGACGTGAGTCGCTCGTCTCGGTGTTCGCATACCGTACGAGAAGGAAGGGTTCGTCCGGCTGCGGAACGATGCAAACAATGGCGTTCGTCGTCGGGCGAGCGGAGTCACCCGATGGACCGTGGATCCGCACCGGGTTCTCAGTGGCTTTGATCAGGTTCGTCATCACCGAGATCCTCGCCTTCAACTCGACGTCCGAAACTCGGTCCTTTAGGAATATGAGTAACCGTCCCTCGTCGCCTCTGTGATTTCAGGACGATGCACGTCGTAAAGTGAGGAAAGCGTTACCGTCCCCACAGGGAGGCGCTCAGTTGGTACCGAGGATGTCGCGCGTGAGCTCTTCGAGCCAGCCGAGCGCGGCGACGAGATCGTCGAGGATGATCTCGCCTTTGCCGTTGGTCGCGAGGTAGCCGGGCGCTCCGCCGCGCACGCGACCGCGTGGATCGTAGAGCAGCCAGTCTTCGGGCTGGCCCCAGCTCGCGAGCGGGACGCAATCGGAGAGGCCGGCGGCGGCGTACTCGGCGTGGACGAAGTGATGGGCGCGCTGGGCGAGCGAGGTGGGGTCGCGATAGTCGGCAGTCGCGAGGAATTCGCGATCGAGGAGGCGCATGCCGTTCGTGATCGAGAGGAAGGCGCGGTAGTCGTTCGGGAGCGAGACCTTCGCGGCGCGCTCGGCGTCGAGGATCGTGTCGAGGCGCGCGGGTGGGCGGAGCTCGACCTGGCCGCCGAGCTGCTCGAGGAGGACGAGGAGAGAGTCGAGGGCGATGCGCACGGGCGTGCGATAGCGGTCGACGTCGACGGGAATCTGCGGCAGGTCGGCGCGCGCGAGGAGCACGGCGAGACCCGGATCGGTAACGTAGGGCGCGAAGTCGGGCTCGCGGCGGAACTGGGCGGGCGTGGCGCCGGCTGCGAGTGCGGCTTCGACGGCACGCAGCATCGCGACCTTGTCGCGCACGACCGCGTAGGCGCAGGCGATCTCGAACAAGAGCTCGACGCTCGCCTGCTCGGGAACGACCGACTGGAGCTGAGCGATGCGATTTTGATCGACGCCGACCGCGGCAAACGCGTTGCGCAGGAACTCCTGGGCGTGGAAGCCGAGCTGGCGATCACCAAAATCGGACCAACGATGGACCACGAGATCGAGGAGCTCTTTGACCTCGGGTCCACCGCGCGACTCGCGGGCGATCGGGAGCAAGAGAAGTTGCGCGCTGCCGAGCGCGATCTCGGCTTGCTGATCGGTGGTGGCGCCCTGGACGCTATCGAGGAAGCGACGGAGTGCGCCGATCGGGTGCGGATCATCGAGGATCTCGACGACGGGCGAGCTGCGCGATGACCAATCCTTTGCGGTCTTCTTGCGGCCAGAGGCCGATAACAGCTCGGCGTCGTCGAGGACGCGAGGAATCGCATCGGCCTCGGTGACGGTGACTGCGAGGTTGGGCTTTTCGATCCGCGTGATCTTCGCCATCGAGCGGCGCTTCGGCGCGCGCGTCGCGGCGGCGGGCTTCGGCACGGCGCTATTCGGCGCAGCGTTGACGATCGGCTTGGCCTTCGCGGACGGCTCTCGCTTCGGCTTCGCGGACGGATCTCGCTTCGGCTTCGGGGCCGGCTTCGGCTTCGCGGACGGTTTCGGCTTCGCGGACGGCTTTGGCTTTGGCTTTGGCTTTGGCTTTGGCTTTGGCTTTGGCTTTGGCTTTGGCTTTGGCTTTGGCTTTGGCTTTGGCTTTGGCTTTGGCT
>JAYWCI010000055.1:0-3369 GCA_043780895.1 Kofleriaceae bacterium
ACGCGCGTGTTGCCGAGCCCTGCGATCAGTAGCTCGCAATGACGACGGTTGGCGCGCGCCAACGGCACCAGGTATTTCATCGCCGCGTGCGCCGGCACGATGCCGGCGCGAACGCTCGCCTGCGCGGCGGTCGCGAGCTCGTCGAGCAGCGCGAGTCGACGCGACACCCAGCTCTTGGAGCGACACAGCCGTGCGGCGAGCTCGTCGAGCGAGAGCCCATGCGTCCGCAGCCGCGCGATCAACCACGCGTCCTCGATCGCAGTGTGCTCGGAAGCGGCGAGGTGACGGTGGTGCAGCAGTGCCTCGGGCTCTGTGACCGGCCACGACGTCGCCACGACTTGATCGCGACCGAGGCGCCGCAATGCTTCGACGCGAAGATATCCATCGATCAGTACGAGCCGATCGCGCTCGGCGATCACGATCACCGGCACCTGCTGCCCGAGTTCGGCGACCGACGCGATCAATCGGCGACGGCGATCAACGCCGCGGATCCGCAGGTCGTCGTGTCGAAGCTCGAGCTGGTGAAGGTCCACGTCCACGCACGCCACGCTGCACGCCACGCTTGAGATGGTCGAGGCCTGCCCGTGACAGCACGATCCGGAAACACACCTGAAAGCGCAGCTGAATCATCTGGTTACGCGCCGAGGCCTGCCCGTGACATCGCTCCTTCCACGGGCTCCGATGCGGCAGAAAAGCGGGCCGAACCGCGCAGAATCGCTCGGAGTTTCCGCTGCAGGCCTGCCCGTGACAGCGCGATCGTGCTGTCGAACGATTCGAGCATTTTCTCCATCAATCCCGAACGCTTCTCGTCCGAGGCCTGCGCGTGACATCCGGATCCCGATGTCGATGTCGATGTCGATGCCGATGTCGATGCCGATGTCGATGCCGATGCCGATGCCGATGCGCGAACACGCGAAGCTTGTTGCCGCGCTCGCTCGTCGACGCGTGCATCCTGGACATTCATCGAGCGACGACGCCGCGCGAGCTTGCGCTTGCGTGCGCGCCGACACGACGCGCTGCACGTCCGCTGATGTTTGGGCGCTGAGCGCTCAGGCCGAAACGATCGTCGACACTCTGTACAACATCGACGCGGACCTGATGGCGCCATCGACGATCGCGTACCGCGGCCCGCGCAGATCAGGCTCGCGGTGGGTCATTTCTGGTGAGCACACCCGGGTCATTTCTCGCGAGCAGCGAAGAGCTCGTGCGCTCGGTGTGGACGCAGGCCACCGTCACCGCGTGCGTGTTCCGCGACGCCGACCTGCGCAACGCACGCCTCGACGAGGCGACGTTCACTGACTGCGACTTTCGGGGCGCGGACCTCCGCGTCGTCCAGCCGGGAATCAACACCGCTCGCAAAGCTCGCTTCGTCCGCTGCGACTTGCGGCAGACCCAGTGGGAAGGCCGCGAGCTGGACGAGGTCGAGCTCGTGGACTGCAAGCTCGCAGGGGCTCGAGGCAAGGCGCAGCTCGTCGCGCTCGCCGTGGAGCGACCGGATCTGTCTTCGGGTGGAGATGGCTCGCAGATCGCTTCGGCCAGCGACGTCTATCGATTGCTCGGCACGCTCGCACCGGAGCGCGCTGGTGCGAGTGAGTGATCGCGGGATGACTATGGAGATGAGGGAATCAGGTTCGTGACGCGCTGACATTCGAGGTCGATGACGCGAACATCGGGAATTCGTCGGTGAGCGCAAGAGGACCTGGGGCGCACCCGCGCGGCCGATCCGATCGCGCGCCATAGTCGCGCGCGCCGCGCTCGCAGCGAACGAGTTCCGCACCGATGACGAGAACGCGTACATCCAGATCGATCCGCCGCCGCCGCTCGGCGTGCGCTACACCGCCGCCCAATTCGAGAAGGCGTTCGCGGAGCGTGATCGCCGCCCGCACCGGCCGAGCGCGATCCAGAGCTTCTCGCGCTAACGCGTCGTCACCTGACGATGGGCCTCTGCGCCTGGTGATAGATGCGCAGCACCGAGAAGGCCTACGACTGTTGCTGGTAGTAGACGCGGACCTCCGGGCGCTGCGCATTCGCAACAACGCGTACATTCAGATCGATCCTCAGCCGCCGCTCGGCGTGCGCTACACCGCCGCCGAATTCGAGAAGGCGTTGGCCAAAGGTGATCGCCGCCCGCACGCCCGAGCGCGCTTGCACGAGCGACTCCCCTGCAACAACCTCCTGAGAATACTCGACTATGCTAAGCGGTCTGGCTTCGTCGTTGACAAATAATCTATGGTTGATAATATATCAATCATGGTTGAGCCACTCGACCCAGCGGCGGCGAAGCGGACGGTGGTGGCGATCCTCGCGAGTGGCACGCTGTCGTTCTCGAAGCACGCGCTCGAAGAGATGAACAACGACAACATGGTCGAAGTCGATGCGAAGAATGCGCTCCGTGGCGGCATGTGCCAGGTGGCCGAGCTCGTGGCTTCCTCGTGGCGCTATCGATTCGAGACGGCGCGATACGCCGTAGTCGTCGCGTTCCGGGCTGAAGATCACGCGATCGTCGTCACCGCTTGGAAGTTCAAGCGGTAAGCGCGACGAGAAGGAGAAGAGAAGATGAAATGCATCCAGTGCGACCACGCAATGATCACGGCACGCGAGAACGTGCCGTACCAGTCGCTACCAGGCACCGTACTCGTCGGCGTTGAAGTAAGTCGTTGCCCGAACTGTGGAGAGTTCGAGATCGCGATTCCCGCGATCGAAGAGCTCGATCGAGTGCTCGCGAATGCGGTGATCCGGAAGTCCGGCCGGCTGAGCGGTAGCGAAGCGCGCTTCCTGCGGAAGTACCTCGGATACTCGGGCTCTGACTTCGCGGCCATGATCGGGACCGACAAGGCAACGGTGTCGCGATGGGAAACCGACAAGCAGCCGATCGGACAGCAGACCGACCGACTTTACCGGACGCTCGTGGCGCTCGACAAAAAGGTCGAGGAGTATCCGATCAACGCGCTCTCGAAATTAGACGACACGGTCGCCCCGGCACAGTACGCCTTTCAATCGGTGGCCAAAAAGTCATGGAAGCGAACCCAGCTCGCCGCGTGATTCCCGACGAGGCTTCGCTCAAATCGTACTTACTGTGTTGTTAGCTCCAAGCACTGCCGACGATCCGCTGCAAGAGGAAGTTCGTTTCCTGATTGGCGTAGCGATCGTTGCTGCACTTCACACGCGCGGGTGAACTGCCGAGCAGTCAGACCGTCGGACACGCGCACGATCTGGCGCCTATCTACGCGAATCGACGGTGGATTGGACGGCCACGCAACCTTTCCGAGACCGTGCCGATACGGGCGGCATGAGATCGCGAGAACCGGCCCGCCTGGTGTGGGGCATGCGGTCATGAGCGAGTACGAGTCGCGTGAACGTGGTCGCAGC
>JAYWCI010000056.1:0-13667 GCA_043780895.1 Kofleriaceae bacterium
TGTACGAGGAGCAAGCTCGATTCAACGAGGCTGCCGGCTTGTGGCAGCGACTCGGCAAGCGCCGCGGCGAAGATACGTCGAGGCGCGAGCATCACTTGCTCGTCGCTGCGGCGCAGGCCGCGCTCGCGCGCGAGGATCTCGAATCCGCGAAGCACCTCCTGAAGGCCGCGCAGAGGCTCGCCGAGACCGCCCACTTCTATGCCGCGGCTGCCGAGCTCGCCGCGAACCGCAAGAACTTCCGCGGCACGAAGGAGCGCTTGCGGCAGGCGCTGCTCGCCGATCCGGCCCTCGCACCGCACCTCTTGCCCGGCATGATCGCGGCCGAAGAAGGGCTCGAGCACGCGAATCCGCACGCGAAGCACGACGAGCTCGCGGACGACCACGCTCCGGTCGCGACCTCGCACGACCCGGCGCTGCTCGCCGAGGGCACGCAATCCGAGGTCACCGCGCTCGCGGCGACCGATACAGTCGCACTGGTCCCCGACGAGCGGCCGACCGGCAGCATCTCGGATCGCGTGCTCGCGACACTCACCGAGATCGAAGAAAGGACCGGACCGCGGCTCGAGATCGCGCTGATCCGCGCCCAGCTCGCGCCCGCGGGCGCCGATCTGGCGGCTGACCTCACGACGCGGTTCCCCGATTCGCTCGCCGCTCGGGTCGCCACGGCGCGCGCTGCGCTCGATGGCGGTGATGCGGCCACGATCAAGCTCGCGCTCGAGGCGCTCGCGGGCGAGCGCGGTGCCCTCGCGTGGGCGCTGCGCGGGCGCTGGCAGTGCGCGAACTGCGGTAGCCGTCCGGGCCCGTTCAGCTGGCGCTGCGGGCAGTGCCGGCGCTGGGGGACGCTCCGCATGGAGACCGGCGTCGAGCCGCCGATCGTGGCGTCCCGCGAGCGCCGCGAGCTCGCGCGCACCGCGCACACGAATGGCCTGCTCGGTATCGCGCCGGATTCGTCGCTCCCCTCGGCCTCGCTCGATCCCGGGCTGTCCGACGAGGAGCTGCGTGAAGCTGGCACGCGGCGATCGTTGCTCGGTCGCGTCGGTGGCTGGTTCTCGAACCGCGTCCGTCGCAATCCGTAGCTCCTCTGGTATATCTGCCACTCGATGACGCCTGCGGATCCACCTGGCCCTCCCGATTCTGGGCCGGTCGACAAGATCACTCAGCCGCTGCAGACGATCGCGGACACGCGCAGAACCCGCGATACCTGGTTCGGTGACTCGCGGGGCTCGGTGCTGAGGTTCCTCGGTCGCTGGGCGTTCGTCGTGTTCGTGATCGTGATCGCGATCATCGGCCGCGAGGTGCTGCTGCGCTTCGTGTTCGCCGGCCTGATCGCGTACATCCTCGCGCCGATCGTCCAGCGCATGACCGTGCGCGCGAATGGCACGCGGCGGATGCCACGGGGGCTCGCGATCATCATCTGCTACATCGTGTTCATCGCCGCGGTCGCCGGCTTCTTGTTCTTGCTCGTCCCGCGCCTGTCGCGCGATGTCGCGCGGCTCGGTAAAGAAGCCCCCGGGCTGTACAAGCGGATCAACGAGGAGTACACGCCGCAGCTCGCGCACTGGCTCGAGCATAGGTTCCCCTCGCTGCAGCCCGCGAAGCCGGTCGAAGAAGTTCAACCGCTCGTACCCGAGGTGCCGATGCCGCCGGGCACAGCGTTCACGATGACGCCGCTGCCGGATGGCCGGTTCGCGCTCCAGCTCGCGCAGAACGGCATCGATATCAAACCGACGACCGATGGGGGCTATCACATCGCCGCCGTCGAGGAGCGCATGGAGCCGCTCACGCTCGAGGACAAGCTGCGGCTCTACGTCAAGAAGTCGCTCGTCGGCATGCAGAGTAAAGCGAACGACGTGGTGCGGGTGCTCCAGGACATTCTCACGGGCTTCGTACGCGGCATCTTCGCGTTCTTCTTCACGCTGATGATCGCGGCGTTCATCCTGATCGATGTCGAGAAGGTCCACGCGTTCTTGCGCGGTCTGTTCCCGTCGAACACGCGCGACGACTACGACGTGATCATCAGCGGTATCAACCGTGGGCTGTCCGGCGTGATCCGCGGCCAGCTCGTGATCTGCGTGATCAACGGCTGTCTCACGCTGATCGGGCTCACGATCTTCGGCGTGAAGTACTCGCTGATCCTGTCGATCGTCGCGGGCATGATGAGCCTGATCCCGATCTTCGGATCGATCCTGTCGTCGATCCCGATCGTGATGGTCGCGCTGGTCTCGGGTGACTCCGGCGTCGACGTATTCCGCGGCGTGGTCATGATTCTGTGGATCACCGGCATCCACCTGATCGAAGCGAACGTGCTCAACCCGAAGATCATCGGCACCGCCGCGAAGATCCATCCGGTGCTCGTGATCTTCGCGCTATTCCTCGGCGAGGCGAGCTACGGGCTCGTCGGCGCGCTGCTCGCGGTGCCACTGCTCTCGGCGATCCAGGTCATCTTCATGTACTTCTATCGCAAGCGATGGAAGGAGCCGGTGGTGGTCGCTCCGGTCGCCCCGGTCGCTCCACTGCCGGCGACCCGATCGTGATCTGGCGCATATCAGCTGGCATCTCGCGGGTTTGATTGAACGCTCGTGCGCCGGGTGGTACCTCATAGGGAGATGGCGCGCTGGTTGGTTCCGAGCCTCGTCGCGGTGCTAGCCGTGTCCGCACACGCACAGCCCGTCGACCCGTACGCGCCCACGCCCGTGACCGTACCACCGCCCGCCACGTGGGCACCGGCGCAGCCCGCGCCCATCGGGCCCGCGAATCAGGATCCGCAGCTCACGGATCAAGTCGCCGCATCGCTCGTCACGCGCGCGCAGGAACTGTTCGAGGCGAAGATCTATCTCGATGCGAAGCAGCTCGCGGTCGAGGCGCTGGTCAAGGCGCCGAACGGACCATCAGCGGCACGCGCGAAGGCGATCATCAAGGCGTCGAACGCCGCGCTCGGCATCCTCGAGACGACCGCGCCGACCGTTGAGGTCGCTCCGAACAAAGAGCCTCCGGCGCCGACCGAGCCCGCGATGCCTCCGCAGCCCGCGGATCTCGGTCGCCCGTACAAGGCCGCCGCGATGACCCACGGCGCGCTGTTCGGCGGCAGCCTCGGCGGCATGATCGGCGCCCTCATCACACCGAACAGTCAAGCCGGCGGCGCGGTGTTGTTCGGCCTGCCGCTCGCGGCGGCGGGCGCCTTCATCGCACCGGAGGTCGCGCGCAAGGTCGATGCCGACAACGCGCAGGTCGTCACGCTCGGCGCGGGCAACCTGTGGGGTGGCGTGATCGGCGGCCTGTTCGCCGCGAGCGTCGAGGGCGGCAATGGCGGCACGGTCACCGGTGCAGGCGTCATGGTCGGTAGCACGATCGGCGCGACGCTCGGCACGCTCGGCACGATCGGGTTCGCCAAGGATCATCAGTTCACCGAGGGCGATGTCACGCTGATCGATACGTTCGCAGGGGTCGGCACGCTCGGCGGCCTCACGGTCGGCATGTTGATGCAGCCCGCGCAGCGCGAAGCGTATGCGGTCAACTCGATCCTCGGCGCCGCCGCGGGTCTCGTCACCGGCTACGTCGTCGCACCGATGACGAACACCACGCCGCGCCGGATGTCCCGCGTCGCGGGGCTCGCGCTTGCCGGTGGCGCGGTGCCGTTCCTGCTCTACGCCGTGATCTACGATCCCCACTCCGATGCCGACGAGCGCCTCGTGGGGGCGTTGTCGTCGGTCGGCTTGATCGGTGGCACGTGGCTCGGCTTCTATCTGACGCGCGACATGGACGTCGGCCTCGACGTCAACTCGCGCAAAAAGAAGGAAGACGACGACGCGCCAACCGCGATGTTCGGACGGAGCTCGAGTGGAAGGTGGGCGGTCGATGGGATCGCGGTCGGGCCGCTCGATCCGCGCCTCGCGCCCCAAAAGGGCCTCGCCGTGACGCTCGTCGGCGCGACGTTCTAAGGTCGGCGCACGCGAAACACGAACGCGCCGCCGAGCTTCACTTCTTCGAAGTCGGAGAAGCCGATGCGCTGCAACCACGCGCGCAGCTCGCCAGGCTCGAACCGTCGAATGCCCGCAGCGCGAGCCGCGAGCCGACCGAGCAGCGACGGCGCCTCGGCGAACGTCGAGCCGACATAGATCCCTCCCGAGCGCAACACGCGCCGGATCTCGCGGAACACGAGCTCGGGATCGTCGTACGCGTGGAGCGCGCCCGCGTTGTTCACGCCACCGAACGAACCATCGGCGAAGGGCAGGGCATGCGCATCCGCGCGGACGAGCACCGCGTTCGTGTAGCCCCCCGTGCGTTGCGCCGCGACCTCGAGCATCGCGCGCGAGAGATCGAGCCCGACCACGAGCTGACCGGGCGCCGCCGCCGCGAGAGCGCGCACGAACACCCCGGGGCCACACGACAGATCGAGCCAGGGCCCGGGACGATCATCGAGGCTGAGGCTGTGCTTGTGGATGTACAGCTCGCCGGAGATGCCACCAACCGCTGCGCCAGCGCCCTTGCCCGCGAGCATGCGCACGAATGCCGGGCGCCACAAACGTTCGTACAGGCGCGCGACCAGGTCGCTCTCCATGAACCGCTGCTCGGCGGTCGGCGCGGTCGGCTCGCCCTCGAGATCGATGAGGTCGAGGACGCCGGGCGTGTTGTGGTTGGGCTCGAGCCCGCAGCTCTTGCACCGAGCCAGCCGCAGATCCGCGAACGGATGCGGCGTGTGACACCGGGGACAGGTCAGGATCGGCAGGACGGCAGGATCCACGTTCGTGGTTGTAGCCCACTCAGGATCCTCGCAGTTGAACCGGGGCGGGAGTTTGGGTTACCACGACGGCAATGATGGTGAGCCGGATGAAGATGTGGGTGCTCTCGTTCGCATGTGCATGCGCGAGTGTGGCTGGTGCTGCGCCAAAACCGGCAACGATCACGAAAGCCGACAAGACCAAGGCCGAGATCGATTCGCTCGCGCTCGCACTCTCCGGATCCGATGAAGAAGCGGCGGCGAAGGCGGCCGCGGCGCTTGGCGAGCTGGCGGATCCGGCCGCGCACGAGGCCGTGCTCGATGGCCTCGCGTTCGGGCTGCGCACGCCGGTGGCGGTCGAGGCCTTGCTCGCCCTGTCGAAACATCCGGCACCCCCCGATGTCTCGTCGCTGAAGCGCTACGCCGGTCACCACAATCCGTCGGTGCGTGGCACCGCGATCGCCGCGCTCGCCAAGTATCCCGATCCGGCGGCCCACGCGGTCGTCGTGCAAGGCCTTCACGATATGGCCGGCGTCGTCCGCAACGCCGCGGCTGATGCCGCCTCGAAGGGGCACATGCGCGAAGCGATCGAACCGCTGCTCGCCCTGCTCGCGCGCGGCGAGGAATCGGCCGCGCGTGCGCTCGCCGCGATGGCCGATGCCGCCCTCGTGCGCAGGATCGGCGATCAGCTCGGCAAGGTGCCGGATCCGGCGCTCGCGCTGTGCCTCGGCCTCGTGTTGCGTCGCCCGGATTTCGGTCCCGATACCGAGCGTGTCGAGGTCGTTCGCGCGATCGCGAAGATCACCGATCAGTCGGCGGTCAATGCGCTGACCGACTATCTCGATGCGACGCCGAAGAACCCGCCGCGCCCGTCGCGTACGGAGGCCGAGAAGGTCGTCGAAGCGCGGCTCTCAGGAGGAGCGAAGTGAACCGCCTTGCCTTGCTCGCACTGATCGCCGCGTGCGGCGGCAACGCGGTGTTTCATCTCACCGCAGCGGACAACGATCGCGACGCGTTGTCCGCCGCGCTCGCGCAGCGCCAGCTGCCGTCCGAGGCCTCGCCCGTGAATACCGCGCACGTGCCGCGGGTGTTCGTGCTCGAAGCTGGTGCCGGCCCCAAGAACACGATCGTGGCGTACGACCTCGCGGCGTCGGCGATCTTGTGGAAGCAGGACGCCGACGTCCAATCGCGGATCTGGATCGGCGGCAACTTCGTCGTCGAGCTCGAGGCCAAGCAGCTCGTCGCACGTGATCAACAGACCGGCGCCGTGAAGTGGACCACCAGCGTGCCGGGCGAGTTCGTCGGCGCCTCGGCCGATGGTGACCGCGCGTATCTCGTGTGGAAGGAGGACGCGCACACCTGGTGGCTCGCGGCCTACGACGGCACCTCGGGCAAGCAATTGTGGAAGGCCGATGCCGACGGCGTGCTCGGCGCACCGGCGGCCCACGGTGGCGTGGTCTACGCGCCGTACAACGCGCAGTGGTTGTCGATCATCGATGGCAAGACCGGCAAGCCGCTCGCGCGCATCCGCGGGATCGACGAGCAAATCTCGGTGGTCCGCACGACCAGCCGCGCCGCGTACTACGGCTCGAAGCAGGGCGTGTTCGAGCTCGATGCGAAGAGCTCCTCGGGCACGCGCGTGAATTCGAGCTACGCCCACGTCCTCGTGCCGGCGCAGCTCGATCACACGACCTACGGTCGCGATGCGTACGATCCGGTCCAGCTCGCCTACACCGCGGCGGATCGCTCGCGCATCTTGTATTCGACGACCGACGGGATGAAGCTCGCCGACGACGGCTACGCGGTCCACTACTTCCGCTACGTGTTCGGCTTCGATCTGAAAGGTGCGCTCACGTGGGCGTACTCGAATCCGCGGGTCGAGCTGGTCGCGAGCGAGGATAGTGGCAGGGCGATCCTCGCGATGTCTTTGACCGGCGAGCTCGTCGCCCTCGATCCGAAGAATGGCGGCGTGCGGTTGCAGAAGAATATCGGCACCACGGCGCCGGTGCTCGGTGCGACGTTCGATGCCGATGGTTGGTCACCGCCTGCGCAAGGCGAGCGCGTCGAGACCGTCCCGGCGCTGGTCTCGATCGCGCGCGATCACGATGCGCGCTTCGATCGCGTGAAGGAGCTCGCGGTCCAGGTGCTCGCGCAGCGACCCGGTGGCGAGGTCACCAAGGAGCTGCTCGGCGTGCTCGCGGATGCGCGTGCACCGCAGAAGCTCAAGGACGTCGTCGTCGATCTGCTCGTCGCTCGGAAGGATCCGGCGAGCCTCTCGGTGCTCGCCGAACAGCTCGCGACCCACGATGACTTCTTGCTGCAGACCACGCCGCTCGCACTCGGTCCTGTCGCGCGTGCGATCGCGGGACTCGGCGGCGCGAAGCTCGATCCGGCCAAGGTCGCGACGACGCTCGCGGCGCTGCAGAGCCACCTCGAAGCACCGACGACGCAGGTCGCGGACCTGGTGTTCGTGATCGATGCGATGGCCGCGATCGGTGGAGGCAAGGAGCGCCCCGCGCTCGGCTCGCATTTGCTGCTCTATCACGCCGACGATGACCTCGGCACCGACGTCGCGTGGGGCAAGGCGATCGTGGTCGCGCTCGAGACGCACGGTGGCCCCGGCGAGCGCGAGCTCCTCCGTCAGGTGGCGGCCGATCCGCGGACCAAGCCGGACCTGGTCGCGGTGATTCGCGACGCCCTCGCCCTCGATTAGACTTTGGCTGCTATCATCGTGGCTTGCCGCCGCGGCGCTTCAAGATCGTGATCTGCCGCGGGCCGGAGTGTGGTGATCGCAAAGGATCGAGCGCGCTTCAAACGCTGTTTCACGCGGCGCTCGAGGCGAATCAGGCGCGGGAGACCACCGAGGTCGCCTGGCAGAGCTGTTTCGGGCGCTGTACGCAGGGTCCGAACGTCCTCGTCCGCGAGCTCGTGGCCGATTCGGGCCCACAGATCGGCAGTGGGTTTGCGACCATGCCGGGCCCTCGGGGCGCGACAGCTCTGTATAATCACATGGACGGATCGAGAGTGGAGCGTGTCGTCGTAGAGCACGTTGTAGGCGGGCGAGTCGTTCGAGATTTCATCGAGCGGCCCGGTATGCTTCACTCGGTACCCGTAGCACCGCAGACCAAGAACAAAGACGACTGAGTCATGAAGCGCCAAATCTTGATCGTCCTGTCACTCGCCCTTGCTGCATGCAAAGGCGAAACGAAGACCGTTCCCGATCCTCAAACCGCTTCGGATCTCGAAGCGTGCCGCAAGAACGGCGAGGAGAAGGACAAGCTGATCAAAGCGTTGCAAGACGAAGCCGATGTCGCGCGCAAGACGCAAGGCAGCGGCGGCGAGATCACGGTCGTGATCGAAGGCAACGCGCTGACCGTCAAGCCCGGCGCGCAGGGCGCGGCGCCTCCGCCGATCGATTCGAAGGTCGCGGCTGCGGCGTCGAAGGAGTTCCTCGATCTGGTCGCCAAGTCGCGTGGCGCGATCCAGAAGTGTTACGAGCAGGCGCTCAAGAAGAACACCGGGCTTCAGGCCAAGACCGTCACGGTGACGGTCTCGGCGAGCTTCGGCGCCTCGGGCGCGTACAAAGACTCGTCGTTTTCGCCCCTGATCGACGCGACGTTCGACGCGTGCATGAAGACGATCGCCGCCAAGTGGGTCCTGCCGACCAACTCGCCGGCGATGAGCTTCAAGGCCCAGGTGTCCCTCACGCCGTCGTGACGTCGTCGCTCCGCGAGCTCGAGCAACGCCTCGAGCGGGAGCCCGACAACCTGCCGCTGCGGGTGACTGTCGCTGGCAAGTTGCGCGAAGCCGATCGCGCCGACGCGGCGGTCGAGCACTACCGCAAGGTCGCGATCGCGTATCGATCGCAGGGTAGAGCGCAGCAAGCACTCGCCGTGTGCGAGAACATCCTCGAGCTCGCGCCCGACGACATCGCGATCCACGCGCTCGTGAAGGATCTCGAAGCCCGCATGCCGACGATGGCCGCGATGCTGGAGATGGCCGCACCCCGGCCGCAGTTCGACGAAGACGGCGTCGACATCGAGTTCTCCGAGGTCGGCGATGCGCCACGGGATCCAGTGCTCGAGGCCCTCGCGCCGCAGCTCGATCCCGATATCGAGTCCGTCGAGTCCGTCGAGTCCGTCGAGTCCGTCGAGTCCGTCGAGTCCGACGACGCGACGCGCCCGATCGACATCAAACGACCGGTCGTGAAGATCGTGCCGTCACCGGCCGGCACGCGGGGCGCGGCACCCCGTGCGATGTCTCCAAACGTAGCGGTGCGCAAGTCGGGGACCTTCGAGACCGAAACGCCGTTGCCGAATCCCCTCCCGTATCACATCGCGGATCCGACCTCGGCGAAGCTGCTAGTGTCGATCGAGGATCTCGACGAGAACATCGAGACCCGCCCGGGTCCGATCGCCCGGCCACCGAGCGAGCCCGGCACCACAGGTCTTGCACAGGCCGCGCGCCGGATCTCCGGCATGATCACGAATCCGGCGCCGGCTCTGGACCTGGCGCAAGAGCTCGAGACGCGTCAGCACGTGCGGCTCTCGGCCCTCGAGATCGCTCGCGTGTCGCGACCACCGCCAACGGTGCCGATCGAGCACGTCGATCTCGACGACGACGCGCCGACCCCAATTCCCGATTGGGCGGGCAACGTGACGAGCCCCGGTGGGCGAGCCTCGGATGAAGAGGATCTGACCGTGCCGCTCGAGAAGCTCGCGACCGCGCCGATCGCGAACGCGTTCTTCGTTTCGCTGCCCCAGCCGCGCCGTGACGCGGCGCTCGCGCGCTGCATCGCGCGCACCGTCACCGCCGGCACCACGGTGATCCGGCTAGGCGAGACCGGTCATCCCTTGATCCTCGTCGTCCGTGGCCAGCTCGAGGTTCGCCACGATCGCCCGCATGGCACCCAGGGTTCGTACGTGCCGCTCGATACGATCGAGACCGGCCAGTTCATCGGCGAAGCCGCGTTGCTCGCGCGCACGCCAGCGCCGGCGAACATCGTCGCGGTCACCGATAGCGACGTGCTGTCGCTGCCACCGCACGCGCTGTTCGAGCTCGCGGGCGCGTACCCCGCGTTGTGGGCGGCGCTCAAGGACAGTGCCGAGCGCCGCACCCGGCAGTACGACAAGCTGCTGCGCGGCAGTTAGAGGTTAGCCGCGCTTCGCTTTGAGGATGCGCTCGAGCGCATCGCCGGCTGCGCGGCTCGCGAGAGCGAGCTGGTCGTCGAACGTGTGGCGCATGCGGTGCTCGCCGAAGATCAAGCCGACGACGCGCTCGCGCACCGTGATCGGGACGAGCAAGATCTCCGGTGGGCAGACGCCGAGGATCGCTTGCAGGAACATCCGGCTGGTGTCGTCGTGCATCGGTCCGCGATAGGGCAGCCGGGTGCCGACGACATCGGCGAGCGTCGATGGCCGATCGAGGCGCACGGTCGCGATCGGCAGCGGCACGACGTTCGGGGTGATCGAGAACAGCGATAGCTCGTTGCTGCGCACCGCGAAGAACCCGGCGCGGCGATGCGTCTCGGCGAGGTGCGCGATCATCACGGCGACGACCTCGTCGCGATCCACGGCGGTACCGAGGTCGCGAATGAGGTCGAGTACGCGAATCGTTGCTTGCTCGAGCGCACGTGCGATGCCGGCCTCGGTGTTGGTGTGCGCGCGATGCTCGGGCGGCGAGGGCGGCGCGACCATCAACGGCGCGGAATCGAGATCCGCGATCGGGATGACGCCGAAGCGTTTCTCGACGATCCCCGGAATCGAGCCCAGGAACGGCGGCGGGATCGTGGTGCCGGGCGCCCCCCAGGTTTCGTCGTCGTCATCGGCGTCATCGGGGGGCGCGTGGACCGTCTGCATCACGATCGTCGGCTTTCCGCCGCGCACGTCGCCGGGCTCGGCCTCGTCCTCTTCATCCTCGTGCGAGGCCGGCGCGCGCTGGACGTTCGAGAGCTCGACGCGCCCGCTCGGCGGGGGCACCGGCGTCGCTCCGAGCTTGGTCGGCGGTGACGCGATCGGGCTGGTGTCTTGATCGTGAACCGGCGCGGGCGGAGCAGCGATCTCGTCGGAGCTCGCGTCATCGTCGGCCGGCGCGATCAGCGTGTCGACGCGCGTCGGGTCACCGTCGATCGCGCGATCGATCGCGGCGGCGAGCCGATGCTCGCCGGTCGGATCATCCTCGAGCTGAGACGGGGCGCCCACGACGGTGTCGCGATGCGCGCGCGGTACGCCGGCGACCGCGAGCCCGACTTCGGTGCGACGCTCGGGGCGCTTCGACGGCGGTTGCGCGACGACCGCGATCGGGATCGTCTTCTTCGCCGCGAGCTCGACGATCTCGCCGTCGTCTTCGACTTCGGCGTTGTCGTCTGCCGGCGCTGCCGCCGCGATCGGCGGAGGATCGCTCGGCCGTTTGCGATCGAGCAGGATCGGGGCCGAGGGCTCGTCCTCGATGCGCGCGGGCCGCAGCGACTCGTGGATCATCACGGGGGCGCTGTCGTCGTCGCTCTGCGACACCGCGATATCGGCGCGGCTCTTTGCAGGATCGCGTGGGGCGATCCGGATCTCGCCCGAGACCTCGCGCAAGCCCCCGATGTTGAGCTCGCGCTGCTCTTCTCTGATCTCGGGTCGCATCTCGGGCACGCGATCGAGCGACACGCCGTCATCGATCACGATGCTCGGACCCGAACCAATCTCGCGGTCCGCACCACTCTTGAGATCGACCTCACCGGCACGGGCGGCGAGCTCCGGCGGATCGGGCTCGGCGGGTCGCTTGCGCTTCGGTGCGGGCCGCGCGGCACGATCGGTATCGTCCTCGGATGGCGTGCGCGTTCGTGCGAGCGCAGCCGATTCGGCGATCTCCGGACCGCTCTCGCCCGCGCTGTCGTCGGGCTCCATCGTGATCACCGGCCCCGAGTCATCGGGCATCGGCGGGCGCACCGATTGCGCGCGCGGCTGGCGAATCTCGCCCGAGATGCTGCGTGGTCGCGGCAGCTTGATCCCGCCCGTGCGGAGGTCGGGGGCCGACGCCACGGGGGCGGACGTCTCGCCAGGCACGAGCCCACGATGGCGCATCGCCTCGACCTCGCCGGTGATGCCGCGTTGGCGGGCGCGCGGTGCCGAGACCGGCGTCGCCGAGGCCTCGGGAGTCAGCAGCCGCTGACCGAGCGTGGTGATGTGCCCGTAGTAGTGCGCGAGGCACCACGCGATCTGCATCTGAGTCGCGACCGCACGCACGACGTACGCGCCGGTGAAGAACGCGATCTCGTCGACGGCGTGGCGATCGGATGGATCGCTCATCGCGACGGTCAGGTTGTTTTCGGGATCGAGCGAGACTGGAATCACGCGGAGCTCGATCGCCATGTCGCTCGGAATCACCGCGACGACCTTCGCGGACAGCCGCGCGAGCGTGTTCGGGTTGACCTGCGGGACGAGCAACCGCGACTTGTAGAAGTCGGTCAGGAGCTCGTCGGTGACGGTGCCATCCGCGACGAGTTGCTCGCCGATCGTGCCACCGACCTCGACAGCGCGCGCACGGGCGCCGTCCAGGGCGCTGGAGGTAACCAGCCCCGATCGAACCAGGAGCGCCCCCGCGTCGTCGGCCACGTTCGTGCAATCATATGTCGACTCCGGCACTTCAATGTCAACGCAGCGGCGGATCTACCTCGACTACAACGCGACCAGCCCTTTAGCGCCGGCTGCCCGTACCGCCATGACCGAAGCTATGAGTGGACTCGGCAACCCCTCCTCCATCCACGAGGAAGGGCGGCGAATCCGGTCCCGGATCGCCGTGGCGCGGGCCCAAGTCGCCAGCCTCGCCGACCGTCCGATCGATCAGGTCATCTTCACGAGCGGTGGAACCGAAGCAAACCAGCTCGGCGTGCTGGCGCTGGCCCGGCTGGCAGAGACCCGCGGGCGGCCCCGCGTGATCGCGACCACACGCATCGAACATCCTTCGTTGCGCGGCGCGGTCGACGCGTTGCGCGCCCAGGGCTGGGAGGTGACCGCGCTCGACGATCCTCGAGCGCTCGGGGTCGCTGCGTTCGCGGCGGTCAACCACGAGCTCGGTACGATCGAGCCCCGGGCCTTCGACCCCGCGCTGCGCGAGCGCGGGGTCCTCGTCCACGTCGATGCAGTGCAAGCGACGACCAAACTCGCGCTCTCGACGATCCACGCCGACGCGATCGCGGTCTCGGCACACAAGCTCGGCGGTCCACAGGGCGTCGGTGCGCTGATCGTCGACGAAGGTGGTGACCGAGCGCTGCCGCTCGTCGAGGCGGGGCATCAAGAGCGCGGTCGCCGGCCGGGGACCGAGAACACGCTCGGCATCATCGGGTTTGGCGCGGCCGCGGCCGCGGTCGAGCTCGCGCGGTGGCCCGCGATCGCCGAACTCGGCGCGCTCCTCGAGCGCGGGCTGCGCGCGCTCGGCGCGCGGATCCATGGCGCGGACCGCGAGCGCACGGGCGGCACGATCAACGCCGCGTTCGAGGGCGCGCTCGGCGAATCGATCGTGATCGCGCTCGATCTCGCAGGCATCAGCGCGTCGACCGGCGCCGCGTGCACGAGCGGCAGCATCGAGCCGTCGCCGGTGCTGCTCGGGCTCGGGCTGTCCGCCGCTCGTGCGCGCGAGGCCGTGCGGTTCTCGCTCGGTCGCGACACGACGCGCTCAGAGGTAGAGGGGGTGCTCGGCGCGCTACCACGAATCGTCGAGCGCGCACGTCAACATCGTTGAACTATCAAGCATTTGTTTGTTTGAAGAGGCCGCTTCTGCACTCACATCGGGTGAGGTTGACGGGTCTCCTCGAAGAGCGGTAAGCCCTCCTCATGCGCGACGTTGTCATCGTCGGTGCGGCCCGCACCGCTATTGGAAGCTTTCTCGGTTCCCTCAGCTCGCTGCCCGCTCCGAGGCTGGGCGCGGTCGCGATCAAGGCCGCGGTCGAGCGCGCGGGAATCAA
>JAYWCI010000057.1:0-35237 GCA_043780895.1 Kofleriaceae bacterium
CAGCGGCATGCCCTGGATCAGGCCCGGCATCATCACGTTCTCGAGTGCGCTGAACTCGGGCAGCAGGTGATGGAACTGAAAGACGAAGCCGATCCGACGATTGCGGAACTCCGCGAGTCGCGACGGGCTCATCCGCGTGAGCTGTTCGTTGTTGAACGTGATCGTGCCGGCGCTCGGCAGATCGAGCGTGCCGAGGATCTGGAGCAGCGTGGACTTGCCGACGCCCGATGCGCCGACGACGGCGACCATGTCGCCTGCCGCGAGCTCGACGTTGACGTCAGTCAACACGGGCAGCGCGACGCCGCCGTGCATGTAGACCTTCGAGAGGTTCTTGACGACGACGTGCGCGCCACTTCGGCCGCCGGTGTTTTGCGCGTCGCTCAAGGGAATCTCTAACGAGCGCGGGACCTTACTTATGGCTCCGGCAGGTGTCAACGCGCGATGAGACCTATGCAGGGCGCGAAAAGGTTGCTCGGAACTTCGGCGAGATCGTTGCTAAAGCGCGAGGTTCACGCCAGCGGTCCACATCGACGCGGTCTGGTCGAGCTGCGTCCCGCTGCTCGTATCAAAGCTGGCCTGGTTGCGGGTGTAGTCGACGTAGACGCCGAAGCCAGTCAGGAGCAAATCGACCCGATACTCGACGCCGAGGGAGAACGTGTAGCCGGTACCGGTCGTGGTCACCTGGCTGTCGACCGCCGTGAGGTCGGTTCGAACTAAGCCCAGCCGACCGAACAGCTCGAAGTTGTTCCCGAGTGCGTAGTTGTACTTGCCAGCGAGTTGCACCGACCGGGAGTCGAACTGCCCCGTCCCGGCGGCGTTTGCGTCGACATAGCCGTAGCCGCTGTACATGCCTTCGATCGAGAACGGCCCGATCCGATAGCCGAGGACGCCACGCGCGGACCGCCCGTCGGCGCGATAGCGCGCGTTCGCCGAGTCGCTGACGTTGCCACCCGTCCCGACGCCGAGTCCGATGTACGTACCGGCCGATGCGACTCCGCTGGAAAGCACGACCGCGGCAATGACGAGAGAGCGCATGGCGTAGTGAATAGCGAGAACCGTGCCACCCCCAACCGACTGATCATGCGACGGCTGTGTTGCGGACCGTGAAGGTCCGGCTACTAGTGCGCGCTGCTAATGGCGCATCCCGGTCGCCGGGCGCACGCGCGACCCGAGGAACGCGGGATAGAACGTCGCGACGATCGAGATCACGACACCGGCGAAGAACGTCATGCCGACGCTACCGTAGTCGACGTTCACCGGCAGCTTGTCGATGTAATAGACGTCCGGGTTGAGCGGAATCCCGACGCGCTTGCCGATGTAGCAAAACGCCAGGCCGGTCGCGACGCCGAGCATGGTGCCGATCAGGCCGATCAGGAGCCCCTGGATCGCGAACAGCCCCATGATGCCCTGGTCACTCGCGCCGAGGGTCTTGAGCAGTGCGATCTCGCGCTGCTTCTCGACGACGACCATGATCAGGTTCCCGATGATCGAGAACGACGCGACGATGATCACGATCCCGAGCACGAGGAACATCGCGATCTTCTCGAGCTTCAGGGCCGAGAACAGCGAGCGATTGAGCTCCTTCCAATCGACGACGCGATACTTCGGGCCGAGCGTGTCGCTCAGCTTCTTGACGTAGCGATCGGTGTCATCCGGGCTGCCGATCCGGACCTCGATGCCGTCGATCGCATCGCCACGATCGAGGAACTCGTCGAGCGAATCGAGCGACACGTAGACGAACTTCAGATCGTACTCGTACATCCCCGTGAAGAAGATGCCGGCGATTCGATAGTCGCGATTGAACGGAATCGGCGTGCCGGTCGCATCGGGGTTCGAGGGATCGGAGAGCGGCGACACGAGCCGGGTTTCTTGCCCGACGTACAGGTGCATCTGCTTGACGAGCTCCCGACCGACGAGGACGCCGGGCAGCGATTCGGTGCGCTTGACGACCGCGGGGGTCTCGCTCGGGAGATCGAGCACACGGATCTCGGGATCGATGGGATCGGTCTTCGCGCGCGGCTTGGAGTAATCGATCGGTGGTGCGTCGCTCGTGACGAGCTCCGGCGGCGGCGGGTCGACGGCGTCGTCCTTCACGAGGTACGGGCTGTCCGCATCGCTGCCGAGGTCGTCGACGATCTTCGGCGCGATGCCGGTCGCCATGTGCTTTGTCGCGTCAGAGCCGGTATCCGCAGGCTCGTCCTTGGGCTTGGAGAAATCGATCGGGTCGCCGGAGGACGGCAAGCCGGAAGGTGCCGGATCCACCGCGCCACCGCCCGCGGGCTTGACCGTGAGATCGAGGTCACCGGTGTGCTTGGCCTCGAGGTCGTCCATCGCGTGCTTGTCCTCGAGATCGTGGACGAGGTCCGTGACCTTGCCGACCGTCTTGGGATCGATGCCCTTGATGATGACGTTGAGGCCGTTGTTGTTCGACGCGATCACGACCTCGCTCACCGCGTAGGGCGTCGCTGCGACGATGCCCGGCAGCTTCGAGACTTGATCGTAGATCGTGTGCCAGTCGCTGAAGTCGCCCTCTTCGCGCGTGATCTGGATGTGGGCGTTCGAGCCGAGGATCTTCTGGCGCAGGTCGCTCTCGAAGCCACTCATCACGGCGAGCACGCACACGAGCGCGGCGGTGCCGATCCACACGCCACCGATCGGTACCGTGGTGAAGAACGTGAACGTGCCGCGCAAGAAGCCGAAGAACAACGCGAGCACCGCGAGGACCGCGCCGGCAGCGCCGACGACGACGATCGCCACCGGGAACCACGTCGGTACGCCGGCCTCGAGGCTGAAGTGGATCACGATGCGATGGAGCGCGAGCTCGAACACACCATATGCGATGCCGATCAGCGTGAGCCCGGTGATGAACGTGTAGAGCGCGGGGCGCACGTAGATCAGCACGCGCACGACGATCATGATGACGAGCGCGAGCTCGAGCGCGCGATTCGCGTCGAACACCGGGTCCTTCAAGCTGAGGTGATCGAACCCCGCGCCGTACAGCAACTGCACGACCACGCGCAGCACGACGATCGCGACGAGCGAGTAGACCGTGACCTTCGAGACCTTCGGCTTGGCGACGAGCAGGTAGCGCTGCGCGACGAAGCCCTTGTAGCCGCCGACCGCGATCAGCAACCGACCGATCAGCCCGACGTCGAAGAACGTGGCGACCTGCCCGCCTTCGCCGCGGAGCGCCTGGTTCGCGGCGTCGAGCCGGAACATGCCGCGGACGACCAGCGCGAGCCCGGCGCCGGCGGGTCCGAACAGATACAACACCGAGGTCGACGAGCTATAGGTCGCCGCGATCAGCGTCGCCGCGATGCTGGCGATGGCGAGGATCGCGCCGAGCCCGATCTGCAGCTTCGCGATCCGGCGATGGGCGGACGCGTTCTTCACGCTACTCCGGCCTCATCAACGGGAACAGGATGACGTCCCGGATCGAATCCTGGCCGGTGAGCAGCATCGCGAGGCGATCGATACCGATACCCTCGCCGGCGGTCGGTGGCATTCCGATCTCGAGCGCGCGACAGTAATCCTCGTCGTAGTCCATGGTCTCGGCGGCGCCTCCGGCCTTCGCATCTTGCTGCGCTTGAAACCGCGCGCGCTGATCGTCAGGATCGTTGAGCTCGGAGAACCCGTTCGCGATCTCCTTACCGCACACGAACAGCTCGAAGCGATCGCAGAACGCGGGATCCTTGTCGTTGCGCCGCGCGAGCGGCGACACCGCGAGCGGGAACTGCGTGAGAAACGTCGGCTGGACGAGCTTGGCCTCGGCGACGGCCTCGAACAGCAAGTAGCCGATGTGACCCGCGCGAATGCGCCGTTGCATCGCATCGGGATAGCGCTCGACGAGGCGCTGTGCCACCGCGATCGGATCGGCCTTGAGCGCGCGCGCCGAATCCTCCGGCGCCTCGTCGTGCGTGAACCCTTCGCGGAGGACGCGCACGATGTCGTTCGGGTTGACCTTGTTGGCGAGCGCGATCCTCGCGGCGACCACCGGATCGGAGAACACCTCGTCGGCCTCGGCGATGCCGCCGAGCGTGCGCACGGCCTCGAGGACGCTCAGGCGCTGCCACGGAGCGGCGAGCTCGACCTCGGTGCCATCCCACGTGACCTTCGTCCCACCATTGATCTGCTGCGCGAGCGTCGCGACGAGCTGCTCGGTCAGATCCATGAGGTCGGTGTAGGTCGCGTAGGCCTGGTAGAATTCGAGCATCGTGAACTCGGGGTTGTGACGACGAGACAACCCTTCGTTGCGAAAGTTGCGGTTGATCTCGTACACGCGATCGAATCCGCCCACGACCAGGCGCTTGAGATAGAGCTCCGGCGCGATCCGCATGAAGAGCTGCATGTCGAGCGCGTTGTGATGCGTCACGAACGGGCGCGCCGCGGCGCCACCGATGATCGGGTGCATCATCGGGGTCTCGACCTCGAGGAAGCGGCGATCGTCGAGGAACCGCCGGATCCCGCTCACGATCTGCGAGCGCTTGCGGAACACCGTGCGGACATCTGGATCGATCGCGAGATCGACGTAACGCTGGCGATAACGCGCCTCGACATCCGAGAGGCCGTGCCATTTGTCGGGCAGCGGGCGAAGCGACTTGGTGACGATCCACAGCCGCTTCGTGAGGATCGAGAGCTCGCCCGTGCGCGTCCAGAACGCGGGACCTTCAGCGACGACTTGATCGCCAGCGTCGAGGTTCGCGAGCACGTTCGCGAAGTCGTTCGGATCGAGATGATCGACGTTGAGGAACAGCTGGAGATCACCGGTGGTGTCGCGAATCGGCGCGAACACGGTCTTGCCCATGCCGCGCTTCACCATCACGCGGCCACCGACGCGCAGGGTGTCGCCATCGATCGGGTGCATGCCAGCGCCCGCAGCCTTGGGCGCGCCCGGCGCGGGTTTCTCTTTGGGTTCCGGGGGAGGCGGCTTGGTGCTCTCGTAGCGCGCACGGACCTCGGCGAGCGTCATCGCGGGGCCGATGTCGTTGCGATACGGATCGGAGCCGGCTGCGCGCAGCGCATGGCCCTTCTCGCGACGCTCTTGCATGATGCGATCGAGCGTCTTCTCGGGGGGGTGTCCGGCTGCGGGTCCGGGCGGCGTTGCCATCGCGGCGCACCTTATCATTTTGGTGGTATCACGCAGCCATGTTACGGCTGGTCGTTTGCGCCTTTGTCCTCGGAACCGCGTGCAAAGACGAGCCACCGCCACCGCCGCCGGAGCCGACTCGTGAACCTCCGGGTCCCGCAGCTTCCGGCTCACCAGATCCGTGCGCGAAGGCCACGCTCGAAGGACCGCTCGCGTGGATCTCGGACGACTACCCGAGCGCGGTCGCATGCGCGACGAAGCGCCACGTCCCGCTCGTCCTCGATCTGTGGGCGCCGTGGTGTCACACGTGCCTGTCGATGCAGACGACGGTGCTCGTGGATCCCTCGTTCGCGGCCGATAACGCTCGCTTCGTGTTCGCGAAGCTCGACACCGATCGTCCGGAGGCGGCCGGGCCGATGGAGAAGCTCGCGATCTCCTCGTGGCCGACCTACTACGTGATCGGCAACGATGGCGCCGTGCTCGCGCGGTTCGTCGGGGCGGCGAGCCTCGCGCAGTTTCACGAGCTCCTCGATGCCGGCCTCGCTGCGACCAAGGGCGGCGCCGACGCAGCGAGCGCGCACCTCCTGAGCGCGGAGCGCGCCCTCGCGGTGAAGGATCTCGCGACCGCCGATACCGAGCTCACCGCCGCACTCGCCGCCGCACCAGCAACGTGGCCACGCCGCCCAGCGCTGCTCGGCTCCCTCGTGCTCACCAAGCTCAAGCAAGCGAACTACGCGGCGTGCATGGACGTCACCATGAAGTATCTCGATCAGCTCGGTGATGCCGCGGTGACGAGCGACTTCCTCGTCGCGGGCACGACCTGCGCCGATGCGGATCACCGACCGGAGCCCGCGGCGCGAGCGGCAGTCAAGGCCCTGCGCGAAGCCGCGATCGTGCGATGGAAGCGCCTGCTCGACGTGAGTAAGCTTCTCTCGGTCGATGATCGCAGCGACGCGATGGCGAGCCTCCGCGAGACCACCGAGAAGCTCGGCGACAAAGCGGGGGCCAAGACGATCGCGCTCGGGCAGCTCGCGCTGCTCGACGACGCCGCTGCGAAGGCGCCGACGCCGCTCGCCGCGATGACCTACAACTGGCCACGCGCCGAGGTCTACGCGTACCTGAACCTGCCACTCGAGCTCGTGCCGGCGCTCGAGAAGTCCGCCGCGGATCTGCCGAAGGAATACGATCCGCGCGCGCGCCTCGGTTGGATCTACCTCCAGGCGAAGGATTACTCGAACGCCGCGAAGTGGACCGATCAAGCGCTCGCGATGGTCTACGGTCCGCGCAAAGGTCGCGTGCTCACGCTCCGCGCCGAGATCGCGGCCGCGCAGCACGATCGGGCGACCGAGGTGAAGCTCCGCGAACAAGCGGTCGTACTGTTCGAAGGTCTACCCAAGGGCCAGCAGTCGCCGGAGGCGCTGGAGAAGGCGCGTGCGGCGCTCGACGAGGCACGCGGAGCTGCGGCGGGTTCAGGCTCGGCGTCGGGTTCTGCGACTCGCTAAGACCGACGCCGAGGATTGCAGGTTCGCCGGGCCGACCCAGGCGCGGCTCGTGGTGCCGAGCTCGAGCTCACGACCGGCTTCCGCCACGAAGGAATAGCGACCGTTACAGACCCGGTTATCCTCGGGTCATGCGTAGCTGGCTCGCTCTCGGTTTATCGTTGCTCGGTTTCGGCGCGAGCAGCGCGAGCTTGCTCGACTATCTTGCCGTGAAGCCGACGTTCTGCGCGGAGTCGGGCTGCGAGACCGTCCGCGCCTCGGCGTGGGCGCACCCGCTCGGCATTCCCATGCCGGTATTCGGGCTCGTGTTCTTCGCGGTGATGGTCGCCCTCGCGCTCGTTCCTCGCCCTCGCCTCCGCATGGTGCTCGCGATCGCGGGTGGCGCGTGGGCGCTCGCGCTGATCGCGCTGCAAGCCTTCGTGATCGGTGCGTGGTGCAAGCTCTGCATGATCGTCGATCCGATCGCGATCCTGTTGGCGATCACGGTCGTCGCAGGTGCGAAGACCGTGAAGCCGTCGTGGCGCGTCGCCGCGCTCGCCGTGCCTGCGATCGCTGCGCTACCGATCGTGTTCGCGGTGATCGGGCATGGCTCGCCGCAGCCCGCTGTCGCGCTCGCGGTGACCACGGCCGATCCGATCGCGCGCGAGCAGCGTCCCGGGGTCGCGACCGTCGTCGATTTCGTCGACTTCGAGTGCCCGTTCTGCCGTCGCTTCGCACCGACGCTCGATGCCGCGCTCGCGAGCGTGAAGGTCCCGGTGCGACTCGTTCGCAAGATGACGCCGCTCAAGATCCATCCGCACGCGATGACCGCGGCGATCGCGTGGTGCTGCGCCGAGGCGCAAGGCAAGGGCGACGCGATGGCCAAGGCGCTATTCGCCGCGCCCGTCGACAAGCTCACGCCGGAGGGGTGCGAGCAGCTCGCGGTCGAGGTTGGCTGCGATCTCGAGAAGTATCGCAAGACGCTCGCCGATCCTGCGACGCTCGAGCGCATCAAGCACGACGCCGCGGACGCGAAGTCCTCCGGCGTGCGTGGCCTGCCGACGATCTTTATCGGGACCCAAGGGATGGGCGGCGCCGACTACGACCAGGCGACGCTCGCGGCCGCGATCACGCGCGCGATCTGAAATTCCGCAGCGCTAGTTCGCGCGCGCGTTCGCCGCCTGGAGCAGGTGCGTGCGAATCAGGTCGTCGAGGTCCCCGTCGAGCACGCCGTCGACATCCGAGGTCTTGAGATCGGTGCGGTGGTCGGCGACCTGCTGATACGGAAACAGCACGTAGCTGCGGATCTGAGAGCCCCACTCGATCTTGAGCCGGGCGCGCGCATCTTCATGCGCCTTCGCTTCGCGCTTCGCGAGCTCGAAGTCGTAGATCTTCGCGCGCAGCATCTTCATCGCCTTGGCTTTGTTCGAGTGCTGGCTGCGCTCGTTCTGGCACTGCACGATGATGCCGGTCGGCATGTGCGTGATGCGCACCGCCGAGTCGGTCTTGTTGACGTGCTGACCACCGGCACCACCGGCGCGGTAGGTATCGATCCTGAGATCGACATCGTTGATCTCGACGACGATGTCGTCGTCGATATCGGCGGTCACGGTGACCGCAGCGAACGAGGTCTGGCGCCGGCCGTTCGCATCGAACGGGGAGACGCGCACGAGCCGATGCACGCCGTTCTCGGCCTTCAACAAGCCGTATGCGTAGTCACCCGCGACGGTGAACGCCGCGCTCTTGATGCCGGCTTCTTCGGCGAAGGTCTCCTCGAGGACCTCGACCTTCCACCCCTTGCGCTCGCAGTACCGGATCAGCATGCGCATCAGCATCATCGCCCAGTCACTCGCATCCACGCCGCCGGCGCCCGCGGTGATCTGGATGATCGCGCCGCCCGGATCGAGCTCGCCCGAGAGCATGCGCTTGAACTCGAGCTCGTCGAGCGAACGTTGCACGCCCGCGGTCGCGGTCGCGGCTTCCTTCGCGGAGTCCTCGTCGGACGCTTCTTCGGCGAGCTCGAGCAGCACCTCGGCATCCGAGATCGCCCGGACCTGCGAATCCCAGCCGGTCACGATCTGCTCGAGCTGCTTCTTGTCGCGCAGCAGCGTCTGGGCCTTCTTCTGGTCGTCCCAGAAGCTCGGCTTCGCCGCGATCGAGTCGAGCTCTTCGATCTTCAGTCGTTTGTGTTCGACGTCAAAGCAACCTCCGGAGCTCGTCCACCTTCGCGGAGAGCTCCTTCAACTGCCTGCGAACCGCGCCGGTATCGGTGCCTTCGATCGCCATACCCGAGCCTTCTACCGCGCCTGCACGCGCCCGGCTACCGCGCCTGCGCGCGGTTGGCTACCGCGCGCGACGAAGCTGGACGAGGTCGGCGCCCTGGCCGAGTGCGACCGGGTACTTACCCGTGAAGCAGGCCGAGCAGTAGCCGGCGCCGTGCCCGTCGGTGCCGAGCGCCTGCATCATGCCCTCGTGGGACAGATACTGGAGCGTGTCGCTCGTGACGTACTTGTTGATCTCTTCGATCGTGTGTGACGAAGCCACGAGCTCGGAACGGGTCGGCGTGTCGATGCCGTAGAAGCACGGGTTCGTGGTCGGCGGCGCGCTGATCCGGAGGTGGACCTCCTTGGCGCCGGCATCACGCAGCATCTTGACGATCTTGCGCGAGGTCGTGCCGCGCACGAGCGAATCATCGACGACGACGATCCGCTTGCCGTCGACGATCGAGCGGACCGGAGACAACTTCAAGCGCACACCGAAATGGCGGATCGAATCCTGCGGTTCGATGAACGTGCGGCCGACGTAGTGAGATCGGATGAGGCCCATCTCGAACGGGATGCCGCTCTGCTTGGAGTAGCCGACCGCCGCCGGCACGCCGGAGTCGGGCACCGGAATCACGGCATCGGCATCGATCGGCGCCTCGATCGCGAGGCGCTTGCCGAACTTCTCGCGCGCTTGATAGACACTCTTGCCGTTCACGACCGAATCGGGCCGCGCGAAGTACACGTGCTCGAACACGCAGAACGTCGGCGGAGCTGCTTCGCCCGGGACGCGATGCGAGGACATCCCGCCCTTCTCGATCACGACGATCTCGCCCGGCTCGAGCTCGCGAATCGCATCACCTTCGACGAGATCGAACGATGAGGTCTCGGACGACAGCACGTACGAATCCTTGAGTCGGCCCATCACGAGCGGGCGGAAGCCATTCGGATCGCGCGCGCCGATCATCTTGCCGTCACTCGTGAGGAGGACCAGCGAGTACGCACCGCGCACGCGGCGCAGCGCAGCTTGCAGCTTGCCGAGCACGTCGGTCTCGCGCGCCTTCGCCATCAAGTGGACGATGACTTCGGTGTCGCTCGAGGTCTGGAAGATCGAGCCCTGCGCCTCGAGCTCGAGGCGCAGCTCGGTCGCATTGACGATGTTGCCGTTGTGGCCGATCGAGATCGCGCCACCCGAGTATTCGAACAGGAACGGCTGGGCGTTCCGCAGCTCGGAGCTCCCTGCCGTGGAGTAGCGAACGTGGCCCACCGCAGATCTACCCGGCAGCTTGGCCAGGGTCTCGCGGTTAAATAAGTCCGAGACGAGGCCCATACCGACGTGCTTACGCATGCGGCCGTCGTCGAGCGCGACCAACCCCGCCGACTCTTGGCCGCGGTGCTGGAGGGCGTGCATGCCCAAATACGCGATGTTGGCCGCTTCGTCGTGACCGTGGATGCCGAACACACCGCACATGGCCCCCTCCTACCATGGTCGACCTCATCGGGCGCGCGTGATCGTCTACCAAACTTGTGAAATCCCGAGACTTGCCGTACATTTTTGTGCGACGTGCCGCGACTACTCTGGCGCGATGCACAGGGCATCGAAGGCTCCCTCGACCTCACCTCGGCCGAGATCCGGGTCGGTCGCGCGATGGATTGTGCCATCCGCACGGACGACGCGATGGTCTCGCGCCATCACTCCCGCATCTACTGGGGCGGTGGTGGCTACGTGCTCGAGGATCTGTCCTCGGCGAACGGCGTCTACTTCCAGGAGCAGCGCGTGCAGAACCACATGTTCAAGCACGGCGATGCAGTGCGCTGCGGTAGCCTGTGGTTGCGGTTCGTCGATACGAACCAGATCGCGGCCGCGGGTGGTTCGGTCTCACCGCCCCCGGCCGGCGACCACCTGATGATGCAGCACCCCGGCATGGGCGCGGTCCCGACCTCGGGCCCGACAGGACATGTCGCGATGCAGGGTGGCAATCCTGCGTTGCCGATCCCGAGCCATGGCAATGCGATGGCCGCCCTCGGGATCGCGCAGACCCACGAGTCGGATGCCGAGATTCGCGTGCTGCGTCGGCGCGTCGAGCAGCTCCAGACCGAGCTCCGGGTCTATCGCGCGCAGAAGTTCAACGCCGAGAACGCGCGGCGCATGGAGGATCTCGAGAACGACCTCTCCATGATGGAGATCGAGCGCGACAACCTGAAGAACCGCCTCGACAAGGCCGATCGCGAGCTCGCGACCGAAGCCGGCAGCGCGAAGGTGAAGCGCGCGCTCGAGATCGCGGCCCTCACGTCCGAGACCTCCGCCTCGCTCAACGATCTGCTCTCGTCGCTCCGCATCGAGGTGATGGCGGCCGAGGGCGAGTTCGAGCAGTACGCGCACAACATTCCGCGCGCGAGCTTCGAGCTGATCCGCCAGTCGATGAAGGACGCGGCGTCGCACTGCGATGAAGCGCGAGAGCTGCTCCGTAAGCTCCGCGAAATCGCTGACTGATCGAGCTCCGCTAGCCGATCGGCTGCGCGCGGCGCGCTCTACCGGGCTGCGTACAAAGATCCGGACTTAGCAACAAAGCTGTTTGATTCCGTATTGTTAGTGCCAATCAATTGTATTTATTAGATTACAACTTATCGACATTTGTCCGCGGTCGAATACAATTACATCATGGCGGAAGCAGTTCGGTCGACGCGCCACACCCGGGCCCTCACGCGACGCCGTCGCGAAGACCTCTTTACCGGTGTGACCGCGCTGTTCGGTTCGATGCTCGCCCTCCCACTCGCGATCTCCAACTGGAACGGTCCCGAGGTCGCGGCGACGCTCGCCGTGGCCGCCACGTGCATGCTCGCGGGTCAGCGGTGGGCGATCGCCCTGGTCGCCTTCAGCGAGCTCCTGCTGACTCCCACCCTCGTGGTCGGCGCGTTCAGCGGTGGACTCGCGTTGTTTCCCGGTCGCCTGGTCGCGTTCGCCGCGTTGCTGATGCTCGTGCCCGGGCTACTGCAGATTCGCCGCGCGGCGGCCGCGCTCGTGCTGTTGATCGGTATCAAGCGCACGCAGCATCGCGTGCGTCGCGTGCACGCCGCCGTGATCGCACTCGGCGCGGTCGTGATCGCGCTGCCGTTTATCTAACTAATCGACCCAGACCCGCGCATTGCGGAACATGCGCATCCACGGGCTGTCCTCGCCCCACTCGCGCGGGTGCCACGACAGCTGGACGGTGCGAAACACGCGCTCGGGGTGCGGCATGATCGCGGTGATCCGGCCATCCGGCGACGTGATCGCGGCGATGCCGCGCGGCGAGCCATTCGGATTGATCGGATAGGTCTCGGCCACGTGGCCACGACCGTCGACGAACCGCGCCGAGACCAGGCGCTGGCTCTCGAGCTGCGCGAGCTTCTCGGTGGTGAGCTCCGCCCTGCCCTCACCGTGCGAGGTCGCGATCGGAATCCACGAGCCGGTCATACCGCGGAAGAACAACGACGGGCTGTCGTCGATCTTGATCATGACCTCGCGCGCCTCGAACCGCTCGCTGCGGTTGCGCACGAACCGCGGCCACGAGGTCTGGAGCGCCGGCATCAGCTCGGGCGCGAGCTCCGCGATCATCTGGCAGCCGTTGCAGACCCCGAGCACGAAGGTATCGGGGCGCGCGACGAGCGCCTGGACCGCGTCGCGCGCGCGGGTGTTGTAGCGGAAGGTGGAGGCCCACCCGCGCCCCGCGCCGAGCACGTCGCCGAACGAGAAGCCGCCGCAAGCGACGAGGCCCCGCACGTCGGAGAGGTCGGTGCGACCTTCGACGAGGTCGGTCATGTGGACATCGACCGCATCGAACCCGGCGCGCGTGAACGCGGCGGCCATCTCGATCTGACCGTTGACGCCCTGCTCGCGCAGGATCGCGACGCGAGGACGCGCGCGCATGATCGACGGTGAGATCAGATCGGCGGCGATGTCGTCGGTCGGATCGAACGTGAGGTGCGCCGCGAGACCGATCGCGCCCGCGTCGACGCGCGAGTCGTGCTCTTCGTCAGCGCACGCTGGATCGTCGCGACGGCGCGCCATCTCATGGGTCACGTGCGACCAGCGATCGCGCAGCGAGACCCGGGTCGCATCGAGGAGGCGGCGCGAGGCGTGCGTGATGCGAATACGATCCGTAGGCACGGCGCGCCCGATCGTGTGCACCTTCGCGCCGATCCGGGAGAGCACCGCGTGGACGTGCGCGAGGTCGGCGATCGCGACTTCGACCACGGCGCCGAGCTCTTCGGCGAAGAGCGCGCTGAACGGATCGACGTGGACGGTCGAGCTATCGATCTCGAGGCCGAGGCCCGAGCAGAACGACATCTCGAGCAGCGTGGTGACGAGCCCACCGTCGGAGATGTCGTGATACGCGGACAGTTTTTGCTCGGAGACGAGTTGCTGGATCGCCTCGTAGAAGCGATGGAGGCGCTTCGGATCGTCGAGGTCCGGTGCGACGTCGCCGAGCTGGCTGAACACCTGCGCGAGACAGCTCCCGCCGAGGCGCGCCGCGCCGTCCGCGAGATCGATCAGCAGCAACTCGCGCTCGCCGCCCCGCAGCTCGGGCGTGACCGCGAGACGCACGTCGTTGCACGGACCGAACGCGGTGACCACGAGCGTGACCGGCGAGACGACGACGCGGATGTCGTCGGCATTCTCGGGGCTCGGCCACACGGTGCGCATCGACATCGAATCTTTGCCGACCGGAATCGCGAGCCCGAGCGCGACCGCGATCTTGCTGCACGCTTCGACCGCGGCATAGAGCGCGGCGTCCTCGCCGGGGTGACCGGCGGCCGCCATCCAGTTGCACGACAGCTTGATCCGACCGAGCGGACCGATCGGCGCGGCCGCGAGGTTCGTGATCGCCTCGCCGATCGCGAGGCGCGACGCGGCGGCCGGATCGAGGAGCGCGACCGGCGGGCGCTCGCCGATGCTCATCACTTCGCCCGCGGTGGTGTCGAAGCCCGCGGTGGTGAGGGCGCAATCGGCGACCGGAACCTGGAACCGACCGATCATCGGATCGCGCGCGACGAGCCCACCGACCGTGCGATCGCCGATCGTGACGAGGAACGACTTGTCGGCGACGGTGGGCAAGCCGATCACGCGATCGACGGCTTCGGCGAACGTGGCGCCGCCGAGCTCGAGCGCGAACCGCGGCGTGGTCACGGGCTCGGCACGACGCACCATGCGCGGCGGCTTGCCCAGGAACAGATCGAGTGGGATGTCGACCGCTGCCGGGCCTCCGGCATCCGCGAGCAGCAGGTGGCCTTCCGCGGTCGCGGTGCCGAGCTGCGCCCACGGTGCACGCTCGCGCGCACACAGCGCAGCAAACTCGGGCACGCGCGCTTGTTCGATCGCGAGGACGTAGCGCTCCTGCGCTTCGTTGCACCACAATTCCAGCGGCGAGAGGCCGGCTTCGCCGGTCGGAATCGCGCGGAGGTCGAGCGTCGCACCGAGGCCGGCATCGTGGACGAGCTCGGGCAACGCGTTCGACAGCCCTCCCGCACCACAGTCGTGGATCGAGAGGATCGGATTGGTATCGCCGAGCGCCCAGCAGCGATCGATGACTTCCTGGCAGCGGCGCTCGAGCTCGGCGTTGTCGCGCTGGACCGATGCGAAATCGAGATCCTCGTGCGAAGCGCCTTGCGCGACCGAGCTCGCCGCACCGCCACCGAGCCCGATCAAGAACGCGGGACCACCGAGGACGATCAACGCAGCGCCAGAGGGAACCGGTGCCTTCGCGACGTGGGCGCCACGGATCGCACCGATGCCGCCCGCCAGCATGACGGGCTTGTGATAGCCGCGCACCGAGCCGATGCCATCCGCTTCGGGTGCGTACTCGAAGGTACGGAAGTAACCGAGGATCGCGGGGCGACCGAACTCGTTGTTGAACGCGGCGCCGCCGAGCGGACCCTCGAGCATGATGTCGAGCGCGGTCGCGATGCGTGCCGGCGAGCCGACCCACTCATCGGCGGGCGCCTCCCATGGCTCGAGCAACCCCGGCAGCCGCAGATCCGAGACCGCGAAGCCGATCAAGCCGGCCTTCGGCTTGCCACCCCGACCGGTCGCACCTTCATCGCGAATCTCGCCACCCGATCCGGTGGCCGCGCCGGCGAACGGCGAGATCGCGGTGGGATGGTTGTGGGTCTCGACCTTGCCGAGGATGTGCGAGACCTCGTGATGCCCGCGGTACACGCCATCGGGATCGGGGAAGAACCGCTCGGCGGGCTGGCCCTCGACGACGGCCGCGTTGTCTTTGTAGGCGGAGAGCACGCCTTCGGGCGCGGCGGTCGTGGATTGCTTGATCCACTGGAACAGCGAATGTTCCTGTTTCTCGCCGCGGACGAACCACTCGGCGTTGAAGATCTTGTGACGACAGTGCTCGCTGTTCGCCTGCGCGAACATCATGAGCTCGACGTCGGTCGGATCGCGACCGAGGTCGCGATAGCTCTTCACGAGATATTCGATCTCGTCATCGGCGAGCGCGAGGCCGAGCTGCGTGGAGGCCGCGCGCAGCGCCTCGGAACCATGCGCACCGAGCGCGACGCTCGCGAGCGGCCGCGATGTCGCGGCGGGCTCGAGCAGCTGCGAGAGCTCCGCTTCGCGCCGGATCACGGACTCGGTCATCCGATCGAACAGCGCCGCGCCGATCAACCCACCATCGATGCCGAGGCCGGTGACCGACCACTCCATCGCGCGCTCGATCCGCGTGACCGCCGCGAGGCCACACACGTGCGCGATGTCGGTCGCCTTCGACGACCACGGCGACGTCGTGCCGATCCGCGGTGCGATGTAGAACGAATCGGTCTCGGCGGTCTGGACCCGGAGCTTACCCGCCGGCTGCGCCACGATCGCGCTCGGTCCGTAGCTGAGCATCGCGCCGAGCTGCTCGAGCTCGGGGTTCGCGAGCTCGCGCGAACTCGCGATCACGTGGACCCAGCGCGCATCGATCGACGTCGCGTGGGGACACACGCGCTGCGCGGTGATCAGCGCGGCGGCCCGCTTGGCCACGCTCAGGGCTGCGCGACCGGGAAGGACTAACACGTGGCCCCGAGCGCCGTGGCGATGCGCGCGACCGGCTCCTGCGTATCGGGCACGAACGCGCGGCCGGTGACGAGCTCGAAGCTCGCGATGTAGCGCCGCGCGGCCTCGATCCGGATCTCCGGCGGCATCACCGGAGCGGGACCATCGCCGGTCCACTTCGCATCGTTCGCGAGCCAGCGGCGCACGAACTCTTTGTCGAGCGAGCGCGGCTCTTCGCCTGCCGCGAGGCGCGCTTCGTAGTCCTCGGCGTGCCAGTAGCGCGACGAATCGGGCGTGTGAATCTCGTCGATGAGGACGAGGTCGCCGGCCTTGTCGAGGCCCATCTCGTACTTGGTATCGGCGAGGATCAGGCCCTGCTTCGCAGCGTGCGCCTGCCCTGCCACGAACAGCTTCTCGGCGAGCGCCGCGGCGCGACCGAACATCGGCGGCGAGATCCGGCCCATCGCGAGGAGCTCGGCCTTGCTCACCGAGACATCGTGATCGCCCTTCGTGGCCTTGGTCGACGGCGTGAGGATCGGCCGCGCGAGCGGCTGGTTCTTCTTCATCCCAGCCGGCAACGCGTGGCCGCAGAACTCGCGGGCACCGCGCTCGTACGCGTACCAGATCGACGTCGAGGTTACGCCCGTGAGGTACGCGCGCATGACGAGCTCGACCGGTAGCGGCTCGCACTCGCGCGCGATCATCACGTTCGGGTCGGGCACCCGCAGCATGTGGTTCGGCGCGAGATCGTGCGTGAGCTCGAACCAGAACTGTGCGAGCTGGTTGAGCACCTGCCCCTTGAACGGAATCGTACCGACGACCGCATCGAAGGCGCTGAGCCGATCGGTCACGACGATCACGCGCTCGCCCCGCTCGGCATCGATGTAGCAATCGCGGACCTTGCCGTCGTAGCGCGGCAGCGTGCGGCCCGCGAGGGCGGTCCACGGTGTGCCATCGAGCGTCCGCGCGAGCTGCGCGCGCAACACGTCTTCGGAGATCACGGGGGTGCCTTTCCGAGCGCGCGCTCCATGATCGCGGGTGCAAAGCGAAGGTGATGCTCGAGATCGAAGCACGCGTCGAGCGCCTTGGCATCGAGCCGCGAGTTGATGGCTGGATCGTTGCCGAGCAGCTCGCGAAAGCGGCCCGGCTTCGCGCCGGCGATGCCTTCGGCTGCCGCTTCCTGGATCGCGGCAAGCGCCGAGCGCTGGACCATCTCGTAGGCGGTCTGGCGCGCGAGCCCGGTCTTGATCAGGGCGAGCAACACGGCCTCCGAGAAGAACAAGCCGCCGAACCGATCGAGGTTCGCGCGCATCCGCGCCGTGTTGACGACGAGGCCCTGCACGAGCGTGGTCGCACGCGCGACCATGAAGTCGGCGAGGATCGTGGCATCTGGCATCGCGACGCGCTCGACGCTCGAGTGCGAGATATCGCGCTCGTGCCACAGCGCGACGTCTTCCATCCCGGCCTGCGCGTAGCCGCGCAGCAGCCGTGCGAGCCCCGTGAGGTTCTCGCTGAGGATCGGGTTCTTCTTGTGCGGCATCGCCGAAGAACCCTTCTGGCCCTTGCCGAAGCCTTCCTCGGCCTCGCCGACCTCGGTGCGCTGCCAGTGGCGAACGCCGAGCGCTATCTGCTCGATCGCGGTGCCGAGCATCGCGATCGCATTGAGCACATCCGCGTGGCGATCGCGCGCGACGATCTGCGTGGCGACGGTCTCGGCCTCGAGCCCGAGCTTGCCGAGCGCCTCGCGCTCGATCGCGGGATCGAGGTTGCCGTACACGCCGACCGCGCCGGCGATCTTGCCGACCGCGATCGCGTGGCGGGCGCGCACCAACCGGCCCGACGCCCGCTCGACCTCCGCATGCCAGCGCGCGAACGTGAGTCCGGCCGTGATCGGTTCGGCGTGGATGCCGTGCGAGCGCCCGATCATCGGGGTCCTCGCGTGCTCGCGCGCCTTGTCAGCGAGCGCCGCCGCGAGGCCGATGACACCAGAGTTGATCCGATCCAACGCACGCCCGGTCTGCAGCGCCATCGCGGTGTCGAGCACGTCCGACGAGGTCATGCCGAGGTGCAGCCACCGCGCGGGCTCGCCAGCGAGCTCCTCGACGTGGGTCAGGAACGCGATCACGTCGTGCCGGGTCTGCTGTTCGATCTCGAGGATCCGCTGAGCGTTCAGCTTGCCCTGTGCCGCATCACGAACCTTCGCGGCAGTGCCCACGGGCACGGTCCCCGCCTTCTCCATCTCCTCGCAGACGGAGAGCTCGATCGCGAGCCAGAGCTCGAACCGATAGGCGTCGTCCCACAAGGCTGCCAGCTCGGGCCTGCTGTAGCGCGCGATCATTTTATCTCTGCGCTTCCCGCACTCATTTTGGCGTCCTTACTACCACACCGGGCTTACTTCGCGACGAACCAGATCCCGAGCGCGACGAAGCACGCGAGAATCACGCAAACCGAACCCCAGACAATGAAATCTCGGGTCTTGCGCGCGCGAACATCGACCGGATTTCGGGGCGGCGCGAGGAACCCGAGCGACTGCTGCGGCGCGCTCGTGTGCGAAGCAACTTCGGACATCGCACGCAGCTTCACCTGCGGGATCGCGGGTCGCGGTTGGACATCGTCGGGTAGAGGAATCTGGCCCGACGACAGCTCGCCCGGTGCCTTCATCGACTTCACCTTGAAGGCAGGCTTCGGGATCTTCTGCGAGTCGTAGACCGACGTCGCGTCCTCCGTATCATCGACGAACCGATTCGGCGCATCGGACGCAGGTTGCGCGCGGCGCAGCGCCGACGGCGTGTCGTACGACGTGCTCTCGTGGCCGCGCTGGGTCGGCAACTTTGGATGTTGAGGACGATCGGCCAACTAACGCCCCGTCGATCCGAACCCACCGCCGCCGCGCACCGTCTCGGGGAGCTCGGCGACTTCCTCGAGCTCCGCTTGCACGACAGGCGCGATCACGAGCTGCGCGATGCGATGGCCGTTCTCGATCGTGAACGGCTCGCTGCCGTGGTTGATCAACAGGATCCCGATTTCGCCGCGAAAATCAGAATCGATCGTGCCCGGTGAGTTCGTCAGCGTGACGCCGTGATTCTTGGCGAGCCCCGAGCGCGGTCGCACCTGGCCTTCGAAGCCGGACGGAATCGCCATCGCGAGCCCGGTCGCGAAGATCGCACGCGCATGCGGAGCGATCGTGATCGGCGCATCGATCGCGGCACACAGATCCAGCCCCGCCGCGTTCGCGGTCTGGTACTGCGGCACGACCGCATCGGGACGAAGCTTCTTGATCTGAACTCGCGGCGCCATCTCTGTCGAAGCTTACTCTATTCGTTCGGCGACGGGCGCAGCCTCGCGAGCGCGGCTGCGTCGTCACGATTCGTGCGAAATAAAAGGCGCAACCACTGAGGTGGCTGCGCCTGATCAGCTCTCCGAGCTGAGAAGCTTCAGATCACGTAGTTGTGAATCTCTTCCGGACCGGGGTTCGCCGCGAGCGCTTCCTTGCGCGAGAGGCGAATCTTGCCGTCGCGGTCGACCTTGATGCACTTGACGACGACTTCATCGCCTTCCTTGAGCACGTCTTCGACCGCGCGGATGCGATCGGCGGAGACTTCACTGATGTGCAGGAGGCCATCGGTGCCGGGGAGGATTTCGACGAACGCCCCGATCTCGACGATCTTCTTGACGATGCCGTTGTAGAACAGGCCCGCCTCGGGCTCCATCGTGAGGCCCGAGATCAACGCCTGCGCCTGCTCGATAGCCTTGGAGGACGACGACGCGATCGAGACGATACCGCTGTCGTTGATATCGATCTGCGCGCCGGTCTGCTCCTGGATCGCGCGGATGGTCTTGCCACCGGGTCCGATGATGTCGCGAACCTTGTCCGGCTTGACCTGCACCGTGACGATGCGCGGTGCATAGATCGAGACTTCGTCGCGCGCCATCGAGATCGCGGCATCCATCTTCTCGAGGATGTGGAAGCGACCACGCTTGGCTTGCTCGAGCGCTTCCTCGAGGATCTTACGGGTGAGGCCGTCGACCTTGATGTCCATCTGCAGCGCGCAGATGCCGCGACGCGTGCCGGTCACCTTGAAGTCCATGTCACCGAGGTGATCTTCGTCGCCGAGGATGTCGGAGAGGATGACGTAGTCATCGCCTTCCTTCATCAGGCCCATCGCGATGCCTGCGACCGGCGCCTTGGTCGGAACGCCCGCGTCCATGAGCGCGAGCGAGCCGCCACACACCGACGCCATCGAGGACGAACCGTTCGACTCGAGGATGTCCGACACGACGCGAATCGTGTACGGGAAGTCCTCGTACACCGGCACGATCGCCTCGACCGAACGCTCGGCGAGGAAGCCGTGACCGACCTCGCGGCGCGACTGGCCGCGCAGCATCTTCACTTCACCCGTCGAGAACGGGGGGAAGTTGTAGTCCATGTAGAACGTGCGCTTCGAGTCGCCGAGCAGGTTCTCGAGCTTCTTCTCGTCGTACTTGGTGCCGAGCGTCACGGCGACGAGCGCCTGGGTCTCGCCACGGGTGAACAGCGCCGAGCCGTGAGCGCGCGGCAGGACGCCGGTCTCGACGGAGATCGCGCGGATCTCGTCCGGTGCACGGCCGTCGATGCGCTTGCGCGTCGACAGCGTGTGACCACGAGCCCACTTCTTGTGGAGCTTGCCGAACGCGGCCTCGTACGTCTTGCCATCGGGCACCGACGTCGAGAGCTTGCCCTCGGTCTGGAGCGCCGTGAGCGTGGCGGTCTTGAGATCGCCGGTCGCGGTGTAGCGCTTCTTCTTGTCCTTGATCTGGAGCGCGGCGCCGAGCTTCTCCCACGCGAGCTCCTTCACACGCTCGTGGAGCGACGCGTCGGTGACCGGCGGGGTGAACGGGCGCTTCTCTTTGCCGTTGGCGGCGCGGAGACGCTCCTGCATCTCGATCAGCGGCTGCACGGCCTGGTGGCCGAACAGGAGCGCGTCGATGACGACGTCTTCCTGCAGCTCCTTCATCTCGCCTTCGACCATCATGATCGCGTCCTTCGACGCGGCGACGATGATGTTCATCTCGGACTTCTCTTGCTCGGCGAACGTGGGGTTCGCGACGAACACGCCGTCGATGCGGCCGACGCGAACGGCGGCGAGCGGACCGGCCCAGACGAGATCGGAGATGTGCACGGCGGCAGAGGCGCCGGTCATCGCGAGCACGTCGGTCGGGTTCTCCTTGTCGAACGAGATCACGCTGGCGATGATCTGCGTGTCGATGAACCAGCCCTTCGGGAACAGCGGGCGGATCGGGCGATCCATCAAGCGACAGATCAGGATCTCGGCGTTGGTGGTGCGACCTTCGCGGCGGAAGAAGCTGCCCGGGATGCGACCGGTCGAATAGAACTTCTCCTGGTACTCGCAGGTCAGCGGCATGAAGTCGATGTCGCGCGGATGCTGCGAGCCCGCGGCAGTGACGAGCACCATGCTGTCGCCGCAGCGGATGACGACGGAGCCCGAAGCCTGCTTGGCCCACTTGCCGGTCTCGATAGAAATTTCTTTTCCGCCAACGATGGCGGATTCACGAACGAAAGGCATTAGACGTGTCCTCTTGGAAGTCACGTCGCCGGTCCGTTGATGACCAGCCTGCCTGAACCCTCGGCCCAATTCCTTCACCCCGTGGTGAAGGACCTCGACGGAACGATCAAACCTGCTCGATCTCTAGAGATCCTGCGACGCTACGTTACGGATTTTCTCCCGCGCGTTATTGCACAGGAAAAACCGAAAGCCAAGCGGCAGAAATCACGCGACCAGCGCGAAATCAGTGACCAATTGGAGAGGCCGGTCGAGGGCATCGAGGCCCCAGTACGAGTCGTGCTGGCCATCCCCCCACCCCGCCATCGCCATCACGCAATTCTCGGGACGACCGGCCACCGGACGGTGGTCGGCCCAGGCGTCATCGAGCTGGTCGATGATCTCCGGGCTCTCCCGCTTGATCAGCGTACCGGTCGACGCATCCATGAAGCAGCTGACGACGCGATAGCCCTTGCCATCGGTGCGCTCCCAGCGAACGGGCGTGCCTTCCGCGAACACGACGCGCATGCCGGCGACCCAGGTGTCGCTCGAGCGCGACGGCACCGCATCGGACGAGGCGATCGCGACATCGACGGGATACTCACCCACGGGCACGCTACGCTCGAGGGGCTCCGCGTCGGGAACCGCGAGCGGATCGCAGCAGACGATCTTGCCCGTCGGCACGTAGAGCGTCGCGACGCGACGAACGGCGACGACGAGCTCTTCACCCGACTGGGCCTGCTTGCGAAGGCCGGCTCGAAACAGCGCTTCGAGATCTGGCTGCGCGAGCAAGGCTTGGACCTGCTGCTGCGCGTGGCTCCGCCCGAACTGGCGAGATCGCCAGCCCAGGAGGCCGATCGCCGTGGCCACGCCCACGACGATCGCTGCGACGAGCATTAACGGCGGAGGCCCAAGGTCTCGATCAGCTTCTTGTAGCGATCGAGGTCGATGCGCTTCAAGTAATCGAGGAGGCCGCGGCGCTGACCGACCATCTTGAGGAGACCACGACGGCTGTGGTGATCCTTGTTGTTGTTCTTCAGGTGCTCGGTGAGGTGGGTGACGCGCTCGGTGATGAGCGCGACCTGCACCTCGGGCGAACCAGTGTCGCCTTCGTGCTGCTGGAACTTCTTGATGGTCTCTTGCTTGCGGACGGTCGAAACGGGCATTTGCTACCTTGGTCGCCGACGGTCGCGCCCCTCCGGGATGGTGGGACGTGCTCCGTGGTCGCGCGCACTTTGCTGATTTGCCGGCCCGAGGTCAAGGCGTATCGAGCGGTAACCGGCCGCCAAACACCCGGTCGTAGAGGATCTTGCCGCCCTCCGCGTGGCTGATCGCGACGAGCTTGCCCGCGGCGTCAAGTAACTGGAATTGCGTCGGTTCCGGCGGGACATTCACGAGCTGGTCGAGCTTGAGCTGGAGCCCAGATCGGATGAATGGGACGAGCTCTGGCGGCGCGGCGACGACGGGGAGCTTGAGCACGGCCTCGATCGACAGGAGCTTGGGGCGGCTGTGGAAAAAATCGACCGAGTCGAGCTCGACGGCCTGCTCGATCGAGAACAACCCGCTCAGGGTCCGGCGGAGCTCCGAGAGATAGGCGCCGCAGCCAAGGTCGCGGCCGAGGTCGTCGGCGAGGCTGCGCACGTACGTGCCCTTGCTGCACGCGATGTCCAGCGTGACGCGCGTGCCCTCGTACGCGACGAGCTCGAGCTTGTCGATCCGCACGTGCCGTGGCTCGCGCTCGACCTCGATGCCCTGGCGCGCCTGCTTGTAGAGCCGGACCCCATCGCGCTTGAGCGCCGAGTACATCGGCGGCACTTGCTCCTGCTCGCCACGCCGGCCCGCGAGTGCCGCCTCGATCATCTCGCGCGTGATGTGGCTCGCATCGCGCTCCGCGGTGGTGACGCCGGTACGATCGAGCGTGTCGGTCTCGCGCCCGAGCACGAGCTCCGCGCGATACGCCTTGTCATCCGCGAGCAGGTACTGCGCGATCTTGGTGCCCTCACCGACACAGATCGCGAGCACGCCGGTCGCGAAGGGATCGAGCGTGCCGCCGTGGCCGCAGCGCTTCGCGCGCAGCCGCTTCTTGACGTGCGTCACCGCGAACGCGGAGCTCATCCCCGGCGGCTTATCGACGACGAGGATCCCGTTCAACATTCAGAAGGGCGCGTCGATCCACGCATTCAGCGTGATCACGCCGAGGGGGTCGATCATCTCGGAGCCGAGCTGGGGCATATGAGCACCGGTGTTCACCGGCGCGTTGAAGTGAAACATCATGTCGGAGTTCGCGTGGTCGCCACTCTTGATGATGCACTCGGCCGCGAGGTTCATCGCGTCCACGCAATCCGTCGTCACGTGGCCGGTCGGCTGGTTCGCGTAGTGGTTGACGGCCGTCAGGTACGGCGGCGACGCCAGCTTGTTGCCGACGGTGGCGACGGTCATGCGGAGCTCCATCGGCACGTTGTTGTGCACCGACGAGGTCGGGTTGTGGCAGTGGCTACAGTTCGCGAACACGTAGCCGAGGCCGGCCTTCTGCGCATCGCTGCCCTGGATCGGAAAGTACGGCGCGCCCGACGTCGTCGGTGGCGTCGGGTTCGTGGTCAGCGTGTTCGCGGCGACGAGCGACGCGAGCGTGGTGTCGCCGGAGTTGACCGCGGCGTGATCGAGCTGGATCGCGCCGAACCCGAGGACGCGGGTCGGAACGAAGTTCTCGTGACAGCCTTTGCAGGCGGACCGCGACGGGATGTCGTGTTGCGTGCCGTTCGCGTTCGTCACGCCGGCGGGAACCGCGGTCGTATCGGTCTGCGTGTTGTTCCACGCGTACGACACGTAGAACCAGCTCTGCGCGGTGGTGCCGGCGCCGATCCGCATCTCGAGCCGCGTCTCGACCCGCACCGGCGTGTTGTCGGCGTCGCTGTTGCGCGAGAACTCTTTCCAGAACTTCGTGCCGACCGGAAAATCCCAGTGGTCCATGTCGGTCGTATCGATCGTGGTGCCCGGCGGTAGCCAGTACCAACGCCGCTTCGTCGCGGTGTCCGCCCACAGCGCGAACTGTGGCGTGTACTCGTGGACGTCTGGACTGATCGCCGTGCACGCGCGATCGATGCACAGGCCGGTATCGAACAGCGTCGCCGGGCTGTTCGGATCGGCGGCGTCGATCGGTGCATCTTCGAAGGCCTTCACATCGGCCGTCGGCGCCGCATCGGTCGTGGGCGCCGCATCGGTCGTCGAGCTCCGGCTATCGCCGCAGCCGAGCAGGGAAGGAGCGGCGATCGAGAGTGCCGCGGAGACCACGAGTCGCATCGAGCCAGCGTATCAGCGTTTGTTGAACGCTTGATCGAGCGCAGCGACGACCTTCAACTTTGTCGTCGGCAGGTCACCCAACATGTGACATCCACCTGCACCCGGATGGCCGCCGCCACCAAGGGTCATGCAAACTCTTCCTACGTCCAAACGTTCACTGCGTGATCGCATCGACACGCGGACGCCTCCGCCCTTCGCCGCGGTGAGCAGCACGCCGACCTGGACGCCATCGACGTTGCGGCCCCAGTTGACCATCCCCTCGATGTCCTCCCACGACGCGCGCGCGCCTTCGACCATCTCGGTCGTGACGCTGAGCACGCCGGCGCGACCCGCGCAGTGGAGCTCGAGCGACGACAACACCGAGCCGAGCAGGCGCAGCTTGGCGGGGCTCGGGCGCTCTTCGAGGCTCGCCGCGATCGTCGCCGGCACGACCCCGGCGCGGACCAGCTCGGAAGCGACGTGCAGTGCCTCGGCGTTCGTGTTCGCGTGGCGAAAGCCGCCGGTATCGCTGATCAGCGACACGTAGAGCGGCACCGCGCATTCGGGCGTGATCGGCCAGCCGAGGTGCACGGCGATGCGATGGACGAGCACGCCGACCGCCGAGGCCGCCGGATCCCAGACCGCGATGTCGCCGAACGGGCGACCGCTCGCATGGTGATCGAGCGTGATCAACGTGCCGCACACTTCGGGGGGCGGCAACGCACCACCGAGCAGCGAGATGTCCGCGCAATCGACGACGATCGTGCAATCGAACCGCGCGTCGAACGCCATCGTGTGGACGGTCGTCGAGGCGAGCGGCAACCAGCGATACCGCCGCGCGATCGGATCGAGCGAGTAGATCACCGCTTCGATCCCGCGCGCGCGGAGGAGCGACGCGAGACCACACATCGAACCGGTGCCATCGCCATCGGGACGGCGATGGCTCGTCAGCAGCACGCGCTTGGCGTCGCGCAGGCGCTCGCAGCTTTGCTCGAACGCTTCGGCGAGGGTCACGCTTTATCCTCGGGCGGCGGCTCCGGGAGCAACGTTGGCTGCGCCTCGGCGATCGCAGGTTCGACAGCCGCGTTAGCTGCAGGCTCGGGCTCGGGCACCGGCTCCGGCTCCGCTTGGCCTGGGATGCGCCCCACTGCCTTGGCCTTCATCTCGTCCTCGCGGAGGATCTCCGCGAGCTTGTCCTTCATGTCGACGGACTTATCGAGGATGAACCGGAGCTCGGGCGCGTGCTGCATGCCGACGGTTCGACCGATCGGCCCGCGCAAGAAGCCCGCAGCCTTGTGGAGGCCGGTCATCACGCCATCGACCACGCGATCGCTACCGATCACCGAGACGTAGACATTCGCGACCGCCATGTCGACGTTCATCTCGACGCGCGTCACGGTGAAGACATCCGCGGCGTGGACGCGCGGATCCCGAACGTCGGATTTGATCGCGCCGGTCAGGGCCTCGCGCAGTGCGGTCGCGACGCGCTCTTTGCGCGGATTCGGTTTCGCGATCTTTCCGGGGGGGGGCTTCGCCATTACGTCTGTGCCTCTTCGCGCCACTCGTCGGGAATCCAGTCACCCGCGGCCTGCGCCTTGTCGCCTGCGCCGGTGCGGTCATCGACCATCACGAACGGCTCCGCCACTGCTTCGAAACGCTGGACATCCGTTGCGATCGCCACGATCTGCGCGCCGCCTGCCGCGAGCGCGACGTTCGCCACCGCATCGAGAAGCGCTTGCGCCTTGTGGCGCTCCGCCGACACCACCGCGCAGCCGAGCTCGGCGCGCTGCCAGATGTCGTGCTCGCCGACCTCGTTGAGCGCGACGCTCAAGCGCTCGCGCACGCGATCCTTGATGCGTCGCAGGACCATCCGCTTGTCCTTGAGCGAATGACTCTCGCCGATCACGAGGCTGATCTTGGCGATCCCTACGAACACGCCTGCACCGTACCCTACGTACGGCCGTGGACGAGCGTGCGCAGGCCCTCGCGGAACAAGACCTCGATCTTGTTCGCATCGACGACGCGCATCACCACTCCCGCGCCGAGCGTCGGGTGCGTGAACAGCTCTTCTTCGACGAACGACTTCTTGACCGTGTAGGCCTGCAGCGTGGCACTCTCGGCATCGCCGACGAGCTTGTTCCACTTGCGTGCCTGCGAGTTCTTGACGCGCTCTTCGGGCGAAACGCGCCAGCCCCACCCGCCGAGCAAGTGCTCCGCGTGGTCGCTAGTCTTCCACTCGGCATCCGCCCAGATCTTGGTTAGCGGCTCGATCAAGTAGCTATCGGGATGCACGGTCGCGTCGTCGAGCTTCTTGCAAAGCTCGAGCGTGCCGCGGAGCGACTCGATGTACTCCTTCGGCTTGCCGCCGACGAGGTCATCGAGACGCACCATGATCGACGGCTTCAAGCGCCGTGCGAACGCGCCGAACTCGGTGAGCATCTTGCGATGTCCTTCACCACCGAGCGTCGCGAGTGCGGGCGTGCGGCGCTTGAGCCTTGCCATCGCGGTCGTCGCGTCGGCGATGAGATACGGCGGCTGCACGTGGAAGTGCTTGTCCGGATCCTTCGCGTAACGAACACCGCTGAGGGGCTCGGTCCGGACGTCCTGGGGCTCGTACATGGCGAGCCAGTAGATCGGAATGTAGTGCTTGGCTTCGACCTGGTGCGCACGTGCGCTCAGGATCCGATCGATGTGCTCGAAGCTGTCGAGGTACGCGTAGTTTCCCATTAGAGCTTCGCGGCTTCCTCGACGACCTCGTAGGCCTCGATAATGTCGCCCGTCTTGATGTCGTTGTAGCCAGCGATCATCACGCCGCACTCGAAGGTCGTACCGACCTCGCTGACATCGTCCTTGAAGCGACGGAGCGAACCGATCTTGCCTTCGTAGACCTGCACGGCATCGCGGATGAGCCGCAAGTGCGCTTTGCGAGTGATCTTGCCGTCGGTGACCATACAGCCAGCGACCGTACCGATCTTGGGGATCGCGAACGTGTCGCGGACCGACAGCTTGCCCATCGGAATCTCGCGCTTGATCGGCGCGAGCAGACCCGCCATCGCACCCTTCACGTCGTCGAGCGCGTCGTAGATGATGTCGTAGAGCCGGATCTCGACCTCTTCCTGCTCGGCGAGCTTCGCGCTCTTACCGGCCGGACGAACGTGGAAGCCGACGATGATCGCGTTGCCCGCCTTCGCGAGGTTCACGTCACTCTCGGTGATACCGCCTACGCCTGCACCGATCACACTGACCTTGACCTTGGGGGTCGTCAGCTTGATGAGCGCGGATTTCAACGCTTCGGTCGAGCCCTGGACATCGGCCTTGAGGACGATCTTGAGCTCCTTCTGATCGAGGCCCTCGGAGATCCGCTCCATCAGGGTCTCGAGCGAGACGCGACCGGTCGACGCGAGCTCGCGCTTGCGGAACGTCTGGCGACGGTGCTCGACGACCTGCTTGGCGACCTTGTCGTCCTCGGCCACGTTCATCTGATCGCCGGCATCCGGGACGCCGTCGAGGCCCAGCACTTCGACCGGTGTCGAGGGACCAGCTTCGGTGATCGATTTACCGAGATCGTCGAGCATCGCGCGGACCTTGCCGAACGTGCGACCTGCGACGACGACATCGCCGACGCGCAGGGTGCCTTCCTGGACCAGCACCGTGGCCATCGGGCCGCGGTTGCGATCGAGACGAGCTTCGATGACGAGACCGGATGCCGACTTGGTCGGATCGGCCTTGAGCTCCATGACCTCGGCGGTCACGGCGATCGCCTCGAGCAGCTTGTCGATGTTCTCGCTCTTGATGGCCGAGACATTTACGAAGATCGTATCGCCGCCCCAGTCTTCCGCGATCAACTGCTGATCGGCAAGCTGCTGCTTGACGCGCTCGGGAGCTGCGTCCGGCATGTCGATCTTGTTGACCGCGACGATGATCTTCACCTTCGCGTCTTTGGCGTGGTTGAGCGCCTCGAGCGTCTGCGGCTTGACGCCGTCGTTCGCCGCGACCACGAGGACTACGATGTCGGTGGCCTGCGCGCCGCGAGCGCGCATCTCGGTGAACGCTTCGTGGCCCGGCGTATCGAGGAACACGATGTCACCGTGACCCGGCGCCTTCACCTTGTAGGCGGCGACGTGCTGGGTGATGCCACCGGATTCGCCTGCCGCGACCTTGGTCTTGCGGATGGCGTCGAGCAGCGTGGTCTTGCCATGATCGACGTGACCCATGATCGTGACGACCGGCGCGCGCGTGACGCGCTCGCCGGATTCTTCGGTCTTGGTCGTGAATGCTTCGTCGACCTTGAACGCGACGTTCTGGACCTCGTAACCGAACTCGCTCGCGAGCAGCTGCGCGGTATCGAAATCGATCGACGCGTTGATGTTCACGCCGGTCATGCCCATGCCCCAGAGCTTCTTGAGCACCTCGGGAGCCTTCACGCCCATGCTGCGCGCGAGCTCGCTGATAGCGATCGTATCCTCGATACGGACGACGCGCTTGTGCTCGGCCGGCGTGGTGATCGTGGTCTGCTTGCCCTTCTTACCGAGGGGCAGCTTGTTCTTCATGTCGAACCGGCCGCCACCATGGCCACCGCCGGGACGACCACCGCGCTGCTGTTGCTGCGCGAAGCGACCACGGATCGGATTGACGGGCTGCGGTCCGGGCGCCGGACGACCCGAGAGCGGCGTGCGCTCGGTGATCTTGATCCGCGGCGGCAGCGCGATGACGCTACCGACGGCCGGGCGCGACGGATCGCGAGCCGGTTGCGCGGGGGCGCCCGTGTCCTCCTGCGCGTGAGCCGCGAGGTTCTGACCGCTCTGCGAGAGGCCCGAACCATTCGAGTTGGTGCGCGGCTGCGTCATGTCGATGTCGATCACGCGCGGCTTGTCGACGGTACGAGCACGTGCCCGCTGGAGCTCCATCTCGAACCGGCTCCGCGCATCCGCGGGCTGCTCGTTCGGGAGCGGGGTCGGACCCGACGCTTGCTGATGCGGCGGATTCGTACCGGACTGCGGGCGGACCGGGGTCACGCGCGGTGGGAGCGGCGTCGACGGAGGCGGCTGCACATCGACGATGCGCTGACCACCGTGGGTCGAGTTCTCCGCGCTGTGGCGATTGACCACTTGCGGTCCCGCGACGATCACGCGCGAACGTTGCGGCGGCGTTGCCACCACCGGAGCTGGCGTCGACGATGCGGCGCCCACGGCAGGCGCGTGTGGCGCCGGCGTGACAGTCGAAGGTGGCATTGCAGGCTTGGCTTGAGCAGTCGTCGGGGACGCCGCGGAAGGCTTGGTTTCCAAAGGGTGGGGGGCCGCGACGACAACGGGCGGCTTCGGGGCCGCGACGTCGACGGGCTTCGGCGGTGCAGCAACGTCGACGAGCTTCACAGCCTCGACCGGCTTTGCGGCGACAGGTGCAGGAGCGGTCTCGACGAGCGCAGCCGGCTTCGGAGCGACCTCGATCGGCTTCGCGACGGGCGCGACCTCGACTGGCTTCGCGACGGGCGCGACCTCGACCGGCTTCGCGACGGGCGCGACCTCGACCGGCTTCGGCGCTTCGGCCACCGGAGCGCGAACGACCGGCTTCGGCACGGCCGCTTGTGCGGCCTCTACAGCGGGCTCGACGCGGCGACGAATCACCGGAGCGGGCGCGGATGTAGTGGGCGCGGCAGTACGAGCCGGCGGAGCCGATTCGTCCTCGGCTTTTTCAGCCGGGCCTTTGCGACGAAGCACGGTGCCCGTCGGAAGTTTTTGCACGACCGTCGGTGCGGCACCACCGGTCTTCTCTTTTTCGAGTGACCGCTTGATGCGAGCCACATCGTCCGCGTCTAGCGAGGACATGTGGTTGTTCACCTCGAGACCGAGCGCACGGATCTTGGCGATGAGATCCTTGTTCGGAATCCCCACCTCTTTGGCAATCTCGTAAACGCGCATCTTCTCTCCGGTCATCCTTCGCCTGGCCGCCGGGCCTGGGCCACAGTTCTTACAGCTTCCGCGGTCGGCTGGCCAGCCAACTTTTGCCCGTGATTGTCGTCGGTTGATGACAGCTGCGCGGCAAGTCCGCGAAGCTGCATCGGGGAGATCCCACGACGGAACGATCGAGCCATGCCGCCACGTGCGGCCCCGTCCAAACAGGCAGGTCGCGCGTGAACGTACGCACCCCTACCCGACCCCTTGCCAACCACGAGCTGATCGCCGCGCAACATCACGCGTGCGAGTGCCGATTGCGGTTCGACCGCGCGACAGCCCGTACAGGTCCGCAGGGGGATCTGACCCACTAGGAGGAGACCTCCGAGAGCCAGCTGATCGCGCGCTGGCGGAGCCGCGCGAGGTCGCCCATGTCGATGCCGGTCGCGGTCGCGACCTGATCGATCGGCGTCTTGATGAGGTCTTCGGGCGAGTGAATGTTCGCGGTGTGAAGCACCACGAGCACGCTCTCGTCGACGCCATCGAGCTCCATCAGCTGCTGATCGCCCGACATCTCGGCGCGGCGATCCGATTCCTTCTTGAGGTCGTCCTTGGACTTGCGACCGCCGCCCGCGACGTACGCCTTGGCGCCGTCGATGACCTTGTGCGCGCCATCCGGACCACCGATGCCCGGCAGGCCCGCGAGCTCTTCGACGTGGGCGCGAGCGAGCTCGCCGACCGAACGCCATCCGAGCTTGAACAGGACCTCTGCGATCGGCATGTCGAAATCCGGAGCGATCGCGTGAGCGATCTGCTCCTTCGCGCGGCGCTCGAGCTCGTAGATCTTCGACTCCGAGTGGATGTCGATGCGCCAGCCCGTGAGCTGCGACGCGAGCCGAACGTTCTGGCCCTTCTTGCCGATCGCGAGCGAGAGCTTGTCGTCGGGTACGATCAGCTCCATGCGATGGCCTTCGGCGTCGATGATGACCCGCTTGACCTCCGCCGGGGCGATCGCGTTGCAGACGAAGCGCGCCGGATCGTCATCGTACGGCACGATGTCGATCTTCTCGCCGCGAAGCTCCTGGACGACCGCTTGGACGCGGCTGCCCTTCATACCGACGCAGGCGCCGACCGGATCGACATCGCGATCGCGCGACGACACGGCGATCTTTGCGCGAGCGCCCGGCTCGCGAGCCGAGCTCTCGTTGCGGACGATCTTCTCGTAGATCTCGGGGACCTCTTGCTCGAACAGCTTCTCGAGCAGGCCCTTGTGTGTGCGCGACAGGATGACCTGCGGGCCACGCGCGTTGCGATCGATATCGAGGCAGTACGCCTTGATCGTGTCACCGACGCGATAGCTCTCGCGCGGCACTTGCTCGCGCATCGGGAGGACCGCTTCGGCCTTGCCGATATCGACGACGAGCGCACCGCGCTCGAAGCGACGCACGACGCCCGGGATGATCTCGCCCTTGCGATCTTTGAACTCGTTAAAGACGTTATCGCGCTCGGCCTCGCGGACGCGCTGGTAGATGACCTGCTTCGCGGTCTGCGCGGCAATGCGGCCGAATTTCTTCGACGCATTCTTGAGGTCGATCATGATGCCGAACTTCTCGTCCTGCTCCTTCGCGCGGTCGTCGTCCTCGGCGCGATAGAACACCTGGAACAAGAGCTCGTCGCCAAGCTCGGCTTCGAGGCCGGCCTTGTGCGCGTCGGTGACCGTGATCTCGCGACCCTCGATCGCATCGCCGTCGTCCTCGACGACATTGACGATGAGGAACAGATCGACCGAGCCGGACTCTGCGTTGAACTTCGCTTCCATCTCGCGGTTCATGCCAAACGTCCGCTTGGCTGCCGTGAGGATGGCTTGTTCGAGCGCGCTGATCAGCACGCTCTTGTCGATGTTCTTGTCTCGGCCGACTTGCTCGAGAACCATGTCGAGTTTGGCTTCCATGTCGTCCCTCTAGGTCTGCTTGTGCTTGGGCTTCGCCGCAGGGCGATGTCCGGGCTTGATGGGTTTCGCTGAGGAGCCGGAACCTCCGGCTCCGGAAGCACCGGCTCCGGAAGCACCGGTAACCACAGCTCCCGAAGACACGCCGGATTGGCCGCGCATGACGGCGTCCCAGTCCGGCACGAGCTTGGCGCTATCGATGTCGTCGATGACGAGCTCGAATTGCGTGCCATCGCAGTCGATCATGACTTTGTCTTGGTCCGGCGAAACGCCGAGCAGCCTGCCCTTGAAGTTTTTGCGCTCGACTTCGTCGCCGTTCGGGCTCTTGACCTGGATCGGTACGCCGAGCGTGATCTTCGCTTCCGCGCCGAGATAGTGCGCGAAGTGACCTGGCGTGCGGAGCGGACGATCGATGCCCGGCGAGCTGAGCTCGAGCGAGTACGCCTGTTTGATCGGGTCTTCGACATCGAGCACGGCCGACAGCTCGCGCGACATGTTCTCGCACTCGCTCAGCGAGACGCGCTCCGTCGGAACTTCGTGGATATCGATCTGTGCGACGGGCACATCGATTTGCACGCGCAACGTCCAGCCGCCCTGCTCGAGCAGAAAGCGCACGTCGACCAGCTCGAGCTTCGCGGCGTTGACCACGGGCTCGATGATCTGGATCAGACGAGTCTGGAGAGGATTGCGGGACATATTTGGGGATAAAAAAAGGTGGCCGGGTGGCCACCTCAACCGCGGAGCGATTTCAGCTGCGCGATGGGTACCATTCGCTTGATCCGAGAGCAAGTGGTTTATGGCAGCGGTCCACCTACCGTGGGTCGCCGATCGGGTGGTGGTTCCTTCGTAGTTTCGGCGTGGTAGAAATTGTCAGATGGCATGGCAGCTAAAGGTCGGCGCGGTCCAGATGCGCTCGGTCGGAGATCTGGCTGCGAACCTCGACACCTGCCGGTTCCTGGTCGCGCAAGCCGCGTCCGCCGGCGCTCGGTTAGTCGTACTTCCCGAATGTTTCTCGTTTCTTGGCCGCAGTGAAGGCGACAAGATGCAGGCCGCCGAGGTGCTCGATGGCCACGGCCGGGTGATGACCGTCCTCGCCGAGCTCTGTACGAAACACGATGTCTGGATCATCGGAGGCGGCACGCCCGAGACCGTCCCCGGAGATCCAAAACGCACCTACAACACCGCGGTCGTGGTCGATCCCAGGGGGGCCCTCGTACGGACGTATCGCAAGGTTCATCTCTTCGATGTCGACATCCCGGGGGGCGCGACGCTCCGCGAGAGCGACGGCACCGTCGCCGGCTCGGGCCTCGAGGTCGTCGACATCGATGGCGTCACGGTCGGGCTCTCGATCTGTTACGACCTCCGGTTCCCGGAGCTCTATCGCAAGCTCGTCGATCAGGGTGCGCAGGTCGTGGTGATTCCGGCCGCGTTCACCGCGCACACCGGCGTCGCGCACTGGCACGTGCTGATGCGGGCACGAGCGATCGAGAACCAGGTGTGGATCGTCGCGCCCGCGCAGTGGGGCAAGCACAACGAGAAGCGCGAGAGCTACGGACACTCGTTGATCGTCGATCCGTGGGGCACAGTCGTCGCCGAACGCGCCGAGGGCGATGGCGTCCTCGTGCACACCCTCGATGGTGAAGCGGTCGCGAAGAGGCGAACGCAGATGCCGGTCCGTCGCCACGCCGTGCTGTGGAAGGGCTAGGCGCAGCCTCGATCGGAGCAGCGGAACCAATCTGAGATCGCGGCGACCTGGGTCCCGGGCCGATCGTGTTCCTGATGATTCGGAAACGCGCGATCGAGAAAGCATCGGGGCAGGAACGAACCGGCATCGGCGCCGATTCGCCTCCTGGCAATCGAGCGCGACATTCTGAGTAGCGCGCCGGAGTTGATCGGCGAGCTTTGGATCGATCGCAACCAGCCTCCGGCGCACTGCGCGTCGCGCTCGAGTGCCGGCGGCGCCGAGCACCGGCGCGATCGCTTCCATGGCCGAGCCCGCGCTGAGATTCAGGCGCCTCGTGCATCACGACCGCGGCGAGTGCAGCGGCGCCGAAACGCGCGGCTCACACCTGCGAATGAGCGAGCGAGGTCACGCGGCGAGCCGCGCACGGTGGCGGTCCTTCGCGTTCCTTCGCTTCAGGACCGGCGAAAGGACCACCACCATGCGCTTTCTCGCCTACGACCTCTCGATCGATCTCATTCGCAACCTTCGCGAGCCTCTCGCTCTGGTTCGACGCCACGATGCTGCACTCGCCGGAGCAGGGTCGCGATGCACTCAACTCCATCGCCTTGAATCTCAACGAGGGCTCGGGGCGCAATGGAGGCGATCGGCAGCAGCACTTCGCCATCGCCTTCGGCAGTCTGCGCGAGGTCGGCGCCGTGCTCGATATCGCCGCCGCTCACGGCTGGTTCGGCGAGCCGCCGTTTGCCGCCGAGCGCGACCGCCTCGCAGGCATCCTCTGGAGCCTCAAGCGCCGGTGACACCCGCCCGGGTCGGCCGGTCGCCCACCGGCACGCATGCCGAGATCGCCCACCCCTCCGTCGAGATCGACGGTGCTCGACCCGAGCGACTCGGATCGGAACCGGAACCGGAACCCGAACCCGAACCGGAACCCGAACCCGAACCCGAACCGGAACCGGAACCCGAACCCGAACCCGAACCCGAACCCGAACCCGAACCCGAACCCGAACCCGAACCCGAACCCGAACCCGAACCCGAACCCGAAC
>JAYWCI010000058.1:0-4873 GCA_043780895.1 Kofleriaceae bacterium
TGGAGAAGCAGGGTGCGATGCGGGTCCCGACCGCGGGGCCGCGAACGTGGCACTACGAGGAAGATTCGTGGGACGTGCTCAAGATGGATCTCGATCACATCGTGATCAGCGGCGAGCTGGCCGCGAGCGACGCGATCGTGCTCGATTCCGGGACCAGCGATCATCGCCCGGTGATGGCAACAATCAGCGCAAGGCTCGCGGCATGACGAACGCTGCGGCGGCAGGGACCGTCACCATCGGCGACATCGTGATCAACCGGCTCGGGTTCGGCGCGATGCGGTTGACCGGCCCCGGCATCATCGGGCCGCCACCAGACCTTGGCGCCGCGCTCCAGACCTTGCAGACCGCGCGCGAGCTCGGCGTCACCTTCATCGATACGTCGAACGCCTACGGTCCGATGATCAGCGAGCTGCTCGTGCAGAAGGTGCTGCACCCGTATCAGGGCATCACGATCGCGACGAAGGGTGGCTACACCCGACCTGGCCCGAACCAGTGGGCGCATGACGGGCGGCCCGAGGCGCTGCGAGCCGCGGCCCAGGCGAGCTGCAAGGTACTCGGCGTCGAGCGCATCGATCTGTGGCAGCTCCATCGCGTCGATCCCAACGTGCCTATGGACGAACAGTTCGGCGCGATCGCCGCGATGCAGCAGGAGGGCCTCATCCGTCATGCCGGGCTCAGCGAGGTCTCGATCGCCGTGATCGAACAAGCGCAGCAGCACTTCCCGGTCGCGAGCGTGCAGAACGGCTATCACCTGATCGAGCGCAAGAACGAGCCGGTGCTCGAGTACTGCGAGCAGCACGGCATTCCGTTCATCGGCTACTTCCCGCTGGCGACCGGCGCGCTCGCGGCGCCCGATTCGATCCTGATCCACGTCGCGAAGGAGCTCGGGCTCACGCCCGCGCAGACCGCGATCGCCTGGTACCTGCGAAGGTCGCCACAGATGGTGGTCATCCCCGGCACTCAGAATCCCACCCACCTGCGCGAGAATATCGGTGCGGCGGGCGTCACACTCAGCGACGAGCAGTTCGCCAAGATCGCGCGGATTGGGCAGAAAGCCGCGCTGCTGCGTGCGCCAAAATAAACTGTGGTGAATCGCGAAGCCCCGCGAGCACCGCAGGCCAGGTGAGTTACCCTACCCCGTATGCGTCTAACCTTCGTTTCTCTGATCATGGCGGGCGCCCTCGGTGGCTGCATCGCCTCGGGTAGTGCGGATGTCTCGTACGGGGGTGGCGTCGGAGTCGTCACCCCCGATCTCGTGATGGTCAGCCCGGGCGTCCAGGTCGTCGCGGATTACGACGACTCGGTGTTCTACAGCGATGGCTACTATTGGCGGAACGACGGCGGCATGTGGTACCGGTCGACCTACTACTCGGGTGGCTGGGGCTACTACGCGTCACCGCCGCGCGCGATCATCTCGATCAACGAGCCGTATCGCTATCGCAACTATCGCCCGAACGGTTATCAGCCGCGCCACCAGCCGTATCGCCAGCCGGAGCCGATCCGTCGTGGCGGCGCACCCGAAGGCGGTGCAGTCGTTCGCGATCATCGCGAGCCCGAGCCGTATCGTCAGCCCGAGCCGCAGCGCCAGCCCGAGCCGAACGTTCGCGATCATCGCGAGCCCGAAGCGCGGCAGCCCGAGCCGCAGCCGCAGCCGAACGTTCGCGATCACCGCACCGAGGCTCCGGCTCCGGCTCCGGCTCCGAAAAAAGACCCGCACGTTCGCGACCACCGCTAGCTCGCAGCCGGCGCAGACCATCACCAAAGAAACCATCCCGCGCCGGTGCTAAGGTGCGGACGTGGTCAACCGTCCAGTCGCGCTCGCGCCCTACAAGCCACAGCATCACGTTCGTATCGTCACCGCGGCCTCGCTGTTCGATGGTCACGACGCGGCGATCAACGTCATGCGCCGGATCATGCAAGCGGCCGGTGCCGAGGTCATCCATCTCGGTCACAACCGCTCGGTCCAGGAGATCGTCGACTGCGCGATCCAGGAAGACGTGCAAGGCATCGCCATCACGTCGTACCAGGGCGGCCACGTCGAATACTTCAAGTACATGATCGATCTGCTGCGCGAGCGCGGCGCGAACATCAAGGTCTTCGGCGGCGGCGGCGGCACGATCCTGCAGAGCGAGCTCGAGGAGCTGCACGCGTACGGCGTCACGCGCCTGTACTCGCCTGACGACGGTCGCAAGATGGGGCTACAGGGGATGATCAACGACCTGCTCCAGCGGTCGGACTTCGAGAAGGCGCCGCCCGCGATCGCGAAGGCCGTCTCTGCGCTACCCGAGCGCTCGCCGTCCGTGATCGGCAGCTTGATCACGACCGCCGAGAATCATCCCGATGCCGGTGACGAGCTGCGCAAGGCCCTCGAGCCGATCCTCGAGAAGGCCGCGAAGGTCCCCGTGCTCGGCATCACCGGCACGGGCGGCGCCGGCAAGTCGTCGCTGGTCGACGAGCTGGTGCGTCGCTTCCTGGTCGATTTTCCGGACAAGACCATCGCGGTCATCTCGGTCGATCCGAGCAAGCGCAAGAGCGGCGGTGCGCTGCTCGGCGATCGGATCCGGATGAACTCGATCGATAACCCGCGCGTCTACATGCGCTCGCTCGCGACGCGGCAATCGAACATGTCGCTCTCGAAGCACGTGCGCGAGTCGATCGAGATCTGTCGCGCGGCGCGGTTCGATCTCGTGATCGTCGAGACGTCGGGCATCGGTCAGAGCGACACCGAGATCACCGAGCACGCCGATGTCGCGCTCTACGTGATGACCGCCGAGTACGGCGCGGCCACGCAGCTCGAGAAGATCGACATGCTCGACTTCGCCGATGCGATCGCGATCAACAAGTTCGACAAGCGCGGCTCGCTCGATGCGCTGCGCGACGTGCGCAAGCAGTACAAGCGCAACCACAACGCGTTCAACGTCGCCGACGAACAACTGCCGGTCTACGGCACGATGGCGTCGCAGTTCAACGACCCGGGCATGAACACGCTGTACCGGGCACTGATGGATCTCCTCGTCGCGCGCACCCAGGCGCCGCTGCACTCGAAGTTCGAGATCTCCGACGGGATGAGCGAGAAGAAGTGGATCATCCCACCCGATCGCACGCGCTACCTCGCGGAGATCGCCGAGGCCTGTAACGCGAACGACGCGCACGTCAAGAACCAGGCCGCGATCGCGCGCCGGATGTATCAGCTCCACGGCACGGTCGAGGCGCTGCGCGCGAACGTCGGCAAGAAGAAGCTCGAGATCGTCGAGAGCCCGGATCACGAGGGCACCGTGCAGGTCACGCAGGTCGTCATGGGCGAACCCGCCTACGTCGGCGAGCTCGTCGCGCTGTATCACGATCTCGAGACCCGGCTGACCGCCGAGTCGCGCAAGCTCCTCGCCGAGTGGCCGGCCGTGAAGCGGCGCTATGCCGCGGCGAAGTATCAATTCCAGGTTCGCGACAAGGTGATCGAGCTCGATCTCACGACCGAGTCGCTGTCGCACCTGAAGATTCCCAAGGTCGCGCTGCCGCAGTACGAAGACTGGGGCGACATCCTCACGTGGCTGCTGCGCGAAGCACCGCCTGGCGAGTTCCCGTTCACGGCCGGCGTGTTCCCGCTCAAGCGCGAGGGTGAAGATCCGGCGCGCATGTTCGCCGGTGAAGGCGGTCCTGAGCGCACGAACAAGCGCTTCCACTACGTCTCGCGAGGCCTGTCGGCCAAGCGGCTCTCGACCGCGTTCGACTCGGTGACGTTGTACGGCGAGGATCCGGATCACCGCCCCGATATCTACGGCAAGGTCGGCAACTCCGGCGTCTCGATCGCGAGCGTCGACGATGCGAAGAAACTCTACTCCGGCTTCGATCTCGCCGATTCGGGAACGTCGGTATCGATGACGATCAACGGCCCGGCACCGATGCTGCTCGGGTTCTTCATGAACGCGGCAATCGATCAGCAGTGCGAGAAGTACATCGTGAAGCAGGACCTCGTCGCCGAGGTCGAGGCGAAGGTCGTCGCGCTGTATCAACAGCGCGGCACGCCCCGCCCTCGCTATCAAGGCGTGGTCCCCGAGGGCAACAACGGCCTCGGCTTGATGCTCCTCGGCGTCTCTGGCGATGAAGTACTGCCGCTCGATGTCTACGAGAAGATTCGCGCCACGACGCTCCAGCAAGTGCGCGGCACGGTCCAGGCCGACATCCTCAAAGAAGATCAGGCCCAGAACACGTGCATCTTCTCGACGGAGTTCGCGCTCCGCGTCATGGGCGACATCCAGCACTTCTTCATCGAGAAGAAGGTTCGCAACTTCTATTCGGTATCGATCAGCGGCTATCACATTGCCGAAGCGGGCGCGAACCCGATCAGCCAGCTCGCGTTCACGCTGTCGAACGGCTTCACGTTCGTCGAGTACTACCTGTCGCGCGGGATGGCGATCGACGACTTCGCGCCGAACCTGTCCTTCTTCTTCTCGAATGGCATGGATCCGGAATACGCCGTGCTCGGTCGTGTCGCTCGGCGGATCTGGGCGAAGGCGATTCGCGACAAGTACGGCGGCAACGACCGCTCGCAGAAGCTGAAATATCACATCCAGACCTCGGGCCGTTCGCTGCACGCGCAGGAGATTTCGTTCAACGACATCCGCACGACGTTGCAGGCGCTGCTCGCGCTCAACGACAACTGCAACTCGTTGCACACCAATGCGTACGACGAAGCGATCACGACCCCGACGGAAGAAAGCGTTCGTCGCGCGCTCGCGATCCAGCTCGTGATCAACAAGGAGTTCGGGCTCTCGAAGAACGAGAACCCGAACCAGGGCTCGTTCATCATCGAGCAGCTGACCGACATGGTCGAAGCCGCGGTGCTCGCCGAGTTCCGCTCGATCAGCGAGCGCGG
>JAYWCI010000059.1:0-23373 GCA_043780895.1 Kofleriaceae bacterium
CCACGGAACCACCGCGCGAGACTGGGTTGGCGTCGCGGGGCTGACCGAACGCGACCTCACTCCGTACTTCGGACCCGACGATGCGGAGCTCGAACGCGCGGGCGTCGCCGCGGTCTTCCTCGGGTACTACTTCTCGTGGGATCCCGAGAACAGCCTCGCGGTCGCAGAACAACACGGCTTCGTGCGAGCCGCGAAGGCGCGAACCGGCGTCTGGGACTACGCCGATATCGACGACGACTTCATCTCGCTGCACCACTGGCTCAAGTGGTACAAGTTCGGGTTCACGCGCACCTTCGACAATCTCTCCGTCGATATTCGTCATGGTCGGCTGACCCGCGAGCACGCCGTCGAGATCCTGCGCGAGCGCGGCGACGAAACCCCACGCGAGGACATCGCGAAGTTCTGCAACTGGGCAGGCATCACCGAACCGCGCTTCTTCGAGATCGCCGAGACGTTTCGCAACCACGACGTCTGGACCATGCGCGCGGATGGCACCTGGAAGATCGATGACTTCATCGTGCCGGACTGGGCGTGGCGATGAAGTGGAGCCCGAACGCTCCACCGCGCACCTTCGCGACCGGCCGTGGTGAGCCGATCACGATCTCGGACGTCGCCCATCTCGAGCTCGATCCCGACGAGCAGATCACGTTCACGACACCAGCGGGCGGCGAGTACGACGTCACCCGCAAGAATTGGGGGTTCTACGCGACGCCGTCGCTCAACGGTCGTCTGCTGAACTACAATCTACGCGCCGTCATCGCGCGTGGACCTGCTGCCAAGTACTACGTGTTTCTCGTCGAGCGCGGCCGCGAAGCGGAGTTCGAGATATATCTCGCAGCCGAGCAGAACGAGATCGTGCGTTGGCTCGACAACGACGACGATCTACGCGCCTTGTCGACCGAGGCAACGATCACGGTAGGATTACCGCTGCACTGCCCGTGCAGCGGCGATCGCTTCACCACCATGCACACGTACTTCGCGCCACCCGCTGGCGAAGTTCGATTCGCAAGTGCGCCGGCGGATTCTTATCGACGCGAGATCTATCGGTGCAGTCTGTGCGGGCACTTCATCTCGGTGTTCGCACTGACCGACGCGTTCTACGCTGGCGAGTACGTCGACGCGACGTATGGCGATGCAGCCGGCATGAAGAGGACGTTCGACCGGATCATGGCGCTGCCACCGGAACGTTCGGACAACGTCGGTCGAGTTGCGCGGATCGAGGCATACGCGGCGGCACACTTGCCGAGCGGTGCCCGCAGCGTCCTCGATGTCGGTTCCGGCCTGTGCGTGTTCCTCGCGCGAATGAAGCAGTACGGTTGGCAAGGCACGGCACTCGACCCGGATCCTCGTGCTGCGCGCCACGCCTCCGATGTTGCCGGTGTGACCGGAGTCGCAGGCTCGTTGCCGAAACCGGACCTCGGCATCTTCGACGTCATCACGTTCAACAAGGTCCTCGAGCACGTCCCCGATCCGATCGCGCTGCTCGCCTGCGCCCTCCCCCACATCGCGCCTCACGGGTTCGTGTATGTCGAGCTGCCGGACGGAGAGGCTGCGGCACGTGAGGAGGGATTTGACCGCGAGGAGTTCTTTGTCGAACACTTTCACGTGTTCAGCCTGGCCTCGATCGCACGCCTCGCGGAGCGTGCGGGCTTCGAGGTCCGGGTTGTGGAACGACTGCGTGAACCGAGCTCGAAGTACACCCTGCGAGCCTTCCTAACCCCTCGTAACAGTTGACAGACCAGAACATCGCAGTGTACCTCGGCGATCGCATGGAGCGTATGCAAGGTCGGAGAATCGCGATCATTGGTGGCGGCGGTTTCATCGGCCACCACCTCGCTCTCGAGCTCAAATCCCGCGGCGCGCACGTCTACGTCATCGATGGCCTTCAGGTGAACAACCTGTTGTCGTTGATGACGGACGGTGCCGAGAACCGCGAGCTCTACACGCGGATGGTCAACGAGCGCCTCGACTTGCTGCGCGAGGCTGGGATCGACCTCCACCCGCAGGACGCGCGCGACTACCACGCGATGTCGCGTCTCCTCGACACGTTCAAGCCGGACGTGATCGTCCACCTCGCAGCGGTCGCTCACGCGGGCCGCTCGAACAAAGATCCATTCAGCACGTTCGATCACAGCTTGCGTACGCTCGAGAACGCGCTCGACGTCGCACGCGGCATCGGCACGAAGCGGTTCGTGTTCCTGTCGTCGAGCATGGCGTACGGAAACTTCATGACCGAATCGGTCGATGAAGAGCATCCGCTCAACCCGATCGGCATCTACGGCGCGCTCAAGCTGTCAGGCGAAAAGATCGTGATCGCGTACCAGCAGGTGTTCGGCCTGCCGTACACGATCATTCGTCCGTCGGCGCTCTACGGTGCGCGGTGCGTGAGCCGTCGTGTCGGCCAGGTCTATATCGAGACCGCGATCAAAGACGGCACGCTGCGGATCGACGGCGACGGTGCGGAGCGCATCGACTTCACGTACATCGACGATCTCGTTGCGGGCCTCTGTGGCGCGATCGAGAGCCCGGCGGCGGAGAACCAGATCTTCAACCTCACGAACGGTGGGTCGCGTTCGATCAAAGAGCTCGTCGAGGTCATTCGCAAGGACTTCCCGAACGTGAAGACCGAGAACGTCACGCGCGACAACCTGATGCCGTTCCGCGGCACGCTCAGCGTCGAAAAAGCGCGACGACTTTTCGGCTACGAGCCGAAGAACCCGATCGAGATCGGGATCCCGAAGTACATCGACTGGTATCGCAAGTTCACGAGCCAAGCGCGCTGAATGTTTTGGCGTCTGGTCAGCGATCTGCCGCGAACCTTCGTCCGGCATTTTCGAAAGTTTCGCGGATACACCGGTCGCCACATGTTCGCGCTCACCGCGCTGAACATCCTGATGAGCTGGGCCGAGGGCATCGGGCTCGCGCTGTTCTTCCCGCTGCTCAGCGGCGCGGATCAGCACGACCCTCTGTCGACGGCGTTCACGTCCGTGCTGCACACGCTGCACATCCCTCCGACTCCGAGTGCAGTCCTCCCCCTGATCGTCATCGTGTTCGTGATCAAGGGCGGTCTCTCGTTTGCCACCTACTCCTATCAGGGCTATCTCGCAGCTCGCATCCCGCTGCAGCTCCGCCGCGAGATCGTAACGTCGCTACGCCGCGCCGACTACCGGACCATCATAGGGACGAACGCGGGCTTTGCGTCGAACCTGCTCGTCAACGAGGTCAACAAGGTCGACTACGGCTTCGTTGGCTTCGTGCGCACGTTCGCGCCCACCTTCAACATCGTGATCTTCTCGGCCATGGTGCTGTGGCTCGATTGGCGGCTCACCGTTGTCTGCGGGTTGATGGGTTTGTGTGCGGTCGCGCTCATTGGATTCACCGGTGCGATCGCTCAACGGGCGTCGCGCGTCCTCGCAAAAGAGAATGCGCTGCTCTCGAGCCTGCTGATCCAGATGGTCCAGGCATTCAAGTATCTCCGTGCCACCGCTGGCCTCGAAGTGTTCGACAAGAAGATCAGCGAATCAGCCGAACGCTCCGCGCGCGCCGAATTTCACAACAACACGGCGATGGCGCTTTCTCAGTCGGTCGCCCAACCGCTGATGATCCTGTTCCTCGCAGGAATTCTCTACTATCAGTCCGTCATCAACGACCGCCCCCTCGGCTCGTTGTTCGTCTTGTTGCTGTACTTCGTTCGGATCATGAACGAGCTCTGGGCCCTCCAATCGAACTGGCAGTCGTTCATCGGCTACCTGGGATCGATCGAGATGGTCTACGACTCGCTCGAGGCCTATCACGGCAAGACCGAGCACATGGGCACCAAGGTCTTTGCCGGACTCGCCGACAAGATCTCGCTGCATGACCTTTCCTTCTCGTACACGCCCGAGCGCGAGATCTTGCGCAACGTCGATCTCGAGATCCATCGCAAGTCGACGGTCGCCTTTGTGGGGGAATCGGGCTCGGGCAAGACCACGCTCGTCGATCTCATCCTGGGAACGCTCAAGCCGACCAGCGGGGTCATCTCGTACGACAACGTCTCGCTCGCCGAACTCGACCTGGAGACCCTCAGGCCGCGCGTAGGCTTCGTCCCGCAAGACGCCATTCTGTTTGACGACACGATCGCGAACAACATCGCGATGTGGTCCGATGCAGATCCTGCCACCATCGCCGAGGCCGCACGTGCCGCCAAGGCGAGCGACTTCATCGAGGCGAGTCCCGAGCAGTACGGCTCCAACATCGGAGATCGCGGTGTTCGACTCTCGGGGGGGCAGCGCCAGCGCATCGCGATCGCGCGCGAGCTGATGAAGAAGCCGGATATTCTCGTACTCGACGAAGCCACGAGCGCTCTCGATTCAGAATCCGAACGCGCAATTCAGCAGAGCATCGACGGGCTCGCCGGCAAGCTTACGATCTTCATCATCGCGCACCGACTCTCCACGATCCGCAATTGCCAGCACGTGTGCGTCCTTCACGAAGGTCGCATCGTCGAGCAAGGATCGTACGCCGAGCTCGCAGGTCGTCCCGGTTCGCGCTTCCAGCGCCTCGTCCAGCTGCAAGACCTCGCGACGAGCTGATGCGCACGCTGTTCTTCGCACCGCATGCAGGCATCTGGGTCCATGCGTTCCCGGAAGCGTTGATTGCCGATGCGCTGCGGTCGAGTGGAGATGACCTCGTCTACATCACCTGTGATGGAACGCTGTCGTCGTTCTGCATTACGATGGCATCTCACGGGCTAACGCCCGACTCGACGAGCGCCGATCGCGAGTCGGTGTGTCGAAGCTGCCGCCGCGAGCGGAGCCGGCTTCGCCGCGGCTTCGCGTTGCCGGGTTACGACATGGCGGAGGTGCTCGTGCCCGACGACGAGGCGCAGATCGCGCGAATGCTCGAGGGATTGGACGCCCGGAACGTAGCGGACTTCGAGCTCGGCGGCGTCGCGGCAGGCCGCGCCACGCTCTACGAGTATCTGATCCAGCGCAAGAAGACCCGGCTCGAGGTCGACAGCGACCAATGGCCAGAAGTGAAGCTGCGCCTCGCGAACACGTTGCGCTCGCTCACCGCCGCTACCCGGATCCTCGATCGCGAACGTCCGGACCGCGTCTTCACCTACAACAGCTTGTATTCGGTGAACGCGATGTGGCGTGCCGTTGCGGATCAACGCGGGATTCCGAACTACTTCTTGCACGCAGGATCGAACCTCGCGCATCGGCTACAGACGATGATCGTGGCTCGTGACTCACCGCTCGCGTGGTCGCACCGCCTGATCGCTGCGTGGCCACGACATCGTGACCAACCCGCGACGCCCGCGGAGCTCGGCGCGATTGGCGACCACTTCGAGCAGCTGTTCGCAGGGACGAGCGTCTTCGCCTACTCGGCGGCGAAGGCAACCGTACGACCCGCGATCCGCGCGCAGTTCGGCGTTCGTCCTGACCAGAAGCTCGTCGTCGCGACGATGAGTAGTTGCGACGAATATCTTGCGGCAGCCGCGATCGGAGAGATGCCGGCGACGGATTCGCAGCTATTCCTGACGCAGATCGAGTGGCTGCGGACGCTGATCTCGTGGCTCGCCAAGCGCCCGGATCTCGCACTCGTGATCCGAGTCCACCCTCGTGAATTTCCGAACAAGCGCGAGGCGACAACGTCAGAGCACGCGCTCCAGCTCGAACGCCTGTTCATCGACCTTCCGCCGAACGTTCGCATCAACTGGCCCGCAGACAAGCTATCGATCTATGACCTCGCGGAACACGCCGACGTCGTCCTCAACGCATGGTCGAGTGCAGGCAAAGAGATGGCACTGCTCGGAATTCCGGTCGTGACCTACTGCCCCGAGATGCTGCTGTATCCCGCCGACCTCAACTTTGTCGGCGCGACAATCGAAGACTACTTCGCAGCGATCGAGCGTGCGCTCGCTGCCGGCTGGAGCTTCGAGCGTTGCAAGCAAGCGTTTCGGTGGTGGGTCCTCGAGCTAGTGCGCAGCGTGGCGGATATCTCCGATGGCTATGCGTTCGAGGAGCGTGCGCCCACCGACCTGTTGGGTCGGATCGAGCGGCTGCCGTTCGTGCGCGAACATCTCGATCTCGTGCGCCGACCACGCCACCTGGATGCGGAATCGCAGCTCGCCGATGTCGTTCATCGCGGCGCACAAACGCTCGTACCCGAACCCGTAGCGGCATCTGCCGACACGACGTTCGTGGAGACAGCCGCGATCCGGGCACAGCTCGTGCGCATCGCACGGCTACTCTATGCGACCGATACGAGCGAGATCGAGCCAGGCACACTGCGCGCCAGGCTCGCTGCAGCGCTCGACTAGCGTTCGTCGGGACCGAGCTCGCGAATCACGCGAGCAGGATTTCCGGCGACGATCGTGTAGGGAGCGACGTCCTTGGTGACGACACTCGCCATACCGCACACCGCCCCTTCACCGATCGTCACGCCCTTCGTGACAATCGTACGGGCGCCGAGCCACGCGCCTTTGCAGATCCGAACGGGCGACGTGCTCACCTTGCTCCAGTCGTGACGCCCTTCCAGCCACTCGTGTAGGTCGTGCTTGCGGCGGCTGTAGCTCACACTGTGATTGTCGCTGTCAGTGATGATGCATTGATACGAGATCAGAACGTCGTCCTCGACGATGATCGACTGCACCGCAGCGAGCAACGTCTCGCCGCCGATCGACGTATTCGACCCGATCGTGATCGTGGCGTTGGGGGCCTCGGTGACGAGCCGCCCGTCCATGATGCTGTCGCGACCGACCCGGATCCGAGAGTTCGAACCTCGCTTCTCGATCGCGCCCTCGACGCGAGAGTTCTCTCCGAGCGCATCGAGCAGCTGGGCATTGCGCCAGTGCTTTAACTGCCCGAACGGGAGACCGAACATCTCAGGGTTGCTCTTTCACGCAGACAAACCACTTCCCCACCGAGATCTTGTCGTTCCACGCGGAATCGAGGACGTGCACCGTCGAGTACGCGGTCTTGAAATGCTCGACCCACCAATCCACGGAGTTGTTGTGGAAGCTCTGCAGGGTCTTCATCCAACCCTCGTTGCGACCACTGCGCGAGGTCGGCATCTGATGGAACGACGCGTAGCGCGTGATCCGGTGGGTTTCCGCGGCGAACTTGACGATACCGTCCTCGGTAAAGTGCTCGAGCGACCCGATCGAATACCCGTAGTCGAACGCGTCGTTCGCGTAGTCCGTCTTGGTCGCGTCTGCGATCTTGAGGCGAGCCGCAGGAATGCCGCGATCGAGAGCCTTCTGGATCAAGAAGTCCGAGATGTCGAAGCCGTGGACCTCGAGCGAGGGATACGCGTCGAGCATCGTCATGACCTTGCCCGTGCCGCACGCGATGTCGATCACCTTCCCGTGGACGTTCGCGAGCAGGAGCTGGATCTCGTTCCAGGCATTTCCGATACCCCAGGTCTCGAGTAGCGCGGCCATCTTCGGATCCCAGTACACGTCGAGATCTTGCTTGCCGGACTCGGCCGAAATGCCTGCACGCGCGAGCAACCGACCACCGAGATTGCGCACCTGCGCTGGAACGAACCGATTCGACAGCGCGACGTTGGTGAGCTTTTGAGCGAGATGTTTCACGCGTCGTGTCCTATCACGGGCGGTTTGGTCTGCGAGGTACGAAAACACGCGGCGCTGAGCCTCGAGATCGAGCAGGGCTACAGGCAACGTCCGTGAGCCCACACGGCCGCCGACATCCTCGCTCGCAAAGCCGACCTCGCCGTGGGTGCCGCTACCGTCAAACCCGGTGTTGCGAACGAGGGTTTGCCCCGGGTAGAGCACCAACCCCCGGCGCATGAACACGCTCAGGTGCCAGCGAATCGCCCACGAGTCGACTTTGCCCCGCTGCTGGCGCTCGAGCATGGCGTAGTACGGATACGAACCATCGAGGTCGAACCGCCTGCGCATCGACCTGTCTCGCTGGAGCTGGGCATAGCCTCGAGCATCGACGTCGAAGTGCTGCCAAGCGCGCTGCCACGTTGCCCATCCCCACGAGGACGGAAACGAAAGGAAGACACTCTCGGCAGAGAGGGCCGGGTCCAGCGGGAACTGATATCCCGAGATCGCCATCACGTTGTCGTCGCCGGCATAGCGATCGAGCCCCGCGTTCATGAACTGCAAGAACGAAGGTGCGACCTCGAGGTCGTCTTCGACGACGATCACGCGACCGTATTTCGAGGTGAGCTCGGTAGTGCCGGCGATGATCGAGCGAGCAAGCCCACGATTCTGATCGCGCTCGACAAACTGGGCGTGCGATGGAGCGAGCTCGTGCGCGACGTTTCGTGTACGCGCGACATCCGCGGCGGCGTCCGGCGTCCGAGGCCCGTCGCTGTAGATATACAGAGGACTTGTCGCGAGCTCGGGACACCGCAGGAGCGCCTCGAGCGTCCGGCGTGCCTGGTCCGGGCGACGATACAAAAACAGCGCGATGGGTGCGTAGGCCGTCACACGATCGGCAAGGTCTTAACATGTCTTTGCCGACGGAAGCGGATAACGTCGGCCAGCGTGATCGACCAACTCCGCATGCGAATCCGGCAAGTGCGCGATGCTCTACCGTTCGGCGGAGGCCGCGTCTCGTTCGCACAGGAAGGTGAGGATCTGATCCTCGCGCGGATCTTCGGGGATCAGCGCCGTGGGACCTATGTGGACGTCGGTGCGCATCACCCGCGCCGGTTCTCGAACACGTACATGCTGTATCGCCGCGGATGGAGCGGCGTGAACATCGACGCCGCACCGGGCAGCATGGCGCTGTTCGATCTCCACCGCTCGCGCGATATCAATCTCGAGCTCGGAGTTGCAGCGACCGCCGAAACGCGCGACTTCTACGTCTTCAACGAACCCGCGTTAAATACGTTCGATGCCGAACGTGCGAAGTCGATCGAAAAGCCTCCCTACCGGATCGTCCGTGTGGATTCGATCAAGTGCATGCCTCTCGCCAAGATTCTTCGAGAGCATTCGATCGGTCCCATCGATCTGCTCACGATCGATGTCGAGGGCTTTGACTACCAGGTGCTGACCACGGTTGACTGGAAGGCGAGCCGACCGAGGGTCGTCCTCACGGAGCAGTTCTCGCGAGACCTCGTCGGGCTGCTCGATTCGCAGACCCACCGCTTCATGACTGACCGTGGCTATCGAATCATCGCCAAGACCTTCAATTCAGTATTTTACGTCAATCAGCCATGAGCTCGTTCCGTTCCAGTCTCCTCGAGGGCGCACTCGACGTTCGCGACACCGCCTATCTGTTGAGCGGTCTTGCCTACTACACGCTGCGTCGCTCCACCCCCGAGCGCGCGTACCAGAGCATGGTCCGGCTGTTCTGCCGCACAGGTGGTTGGTCGAACGATCTGATCTCGCGTGGCATCTCCGCATTGCGGCCACCGGCCGAATTCCCGCGCCATGATGGCGTTCTAGGGACGCTCGACCCATCACACCGGAGCACGATCTCGACAGCACTCGAGCGTGACGGCTACTACGTATTTCCGCAGCGACTGTCCGAGGCTACCTGCGATCGCCTGACCGAGCTCGCGCTCGGAACACCGAGTGTCGCGCAGGGCGCTGGGTCGAACGGTGCGGATGCCCTGCTCTCGTACGCCCGTCACACGCCTCGCGCCGTGCGCTACGAGCTGCGACCCGAGGATCTACTCGCCGACAAGACGGTGCAGGAGCTCGTCGCGGACTGGTCACTCCTGACGGTCGCGCAAGACTATCTGCACGCACTGCCCGTGTTCGACATCGTGACGATGTGGTGGCACACCGCCTTCAAGGACACGCCCGATGCCCGGGCGGCGCAGTTCTATCACTTCGACATGGATCGACCGCGATGGCTGAAGTTCTTCTTCTACCTGACCGATGTCGACAGCGACAACGGCCCGCATTGTTTCATTCGGGGCTCGCATCGCTCGCGTGGCATCGCCAGTGATCTGTTGGCGCGTGGCTACGCGCGGCTCACGGACGAGGCGGTGGCAGAGCACTACCCGGCGCCGGATCACATCTGCTTCACCGGGCCTCGTGGCACGATCATCGCCGAGGACACACGCGGCCTGCACAAAGGCCAACACGTGCTCTCTGGTGATCGCCTGGTGTTCCAGCTCGAGCTAACGAACACGCTCTTTGGCGGCTCGCTCTCGCCGCTTCGTCTCGACAAGTTGCGAAGTGATGCACTTCGCGAACGACTCGCAGCCTACCCGCGCACGTTTTCCGCATTCGAGGTCGAGCGATGAGCCTGACATTGATCCCGTGTCCTCTGTGTGGCGAATCCCACCAGCGCCTCGCGCTGCGCGTCCCGTATCACGACGATCACATCGCCGACTACGGGAGCCTCTACGGCTCGCAGACCAAGAGCGAGTGGAAAGCTTGTGGAACGTGCGGATTCGTCCACCAGAACCCGCGGCCATCGGCCAAAGCGCTGAACGAGTTCTATTCGGCGGGCGAGTACCACGCGACCGCAACGCCGCCCGCCTGGACCCAGGAAGCGAAGTATATGAAGTTCGCGCGCTGGTATTACGACGACAAGGTCGCGTACGCCGTCGCCAACACCATTCCTCGTGGTCGCGTGTTCGACATGGGCTTCGGTTATGGCGGAGTGCTCAAGCTGTTTGCCGAGCGCGGATGGGGCGTCGCAGGAAGAGAGCCCGATCCTCGACTCGCCGCCTTCGCGCGCGAAACCCTGGGGCTCGTCGGTCCTGAACAGGGCCTCGTCGAAGCCGACATGGGGCGGACCGCACCAGTCGATCTTGTCTTTTCGAATCACGCGTTCGAGCACGTCGCCGACCTGCACGCCGTGATGATGGGCCTGCGTTCGATCATGAAACCCGGCGGCCACATCTTCACGGTGGTGCCCACGTACGCATCCAACCGTTCTTCGATGTCCTTGCGATGGATGAATTCAGCACATTACTCGCTGTTCACCCGCGCCTCACTGAATCAGATGATGGCGCGTTACGGCTTCGAACCCGTGACGAGCACGTACCGTGGCTGGCGCAAAGAGATCGACGACGTTTGGCATCTCGCCCGATACACGGGCAAGTCCATCGATCCGACCCAGTTCTACGAAGAACCGGATCAGGTCGCCAGGTTCGTCAACTGGGTCAATCCCGTTCGAAGCTTGCTGTTTGCGCCCGTGTTTGCGAACTACGGCAAGAAGGTGCAGCGCGTGCTCTACGTCCAGGAGGGACTCAAGCTCGTCGCGCGGCGTCTCCTCGGTCGAGAGACGTAACCAACGCGAGCGTGGTCTCGAGCTCTGCGATCACGAGTTCGTTGTCGAAGGGCTCTGCGAGCGTCAGCCGATCTCGAATCGCGCGCTGAATGCGTGCTGCAGCAAGCGCTGCGATCACCGGTTGCCCGGCCACGGCGTTGCCGAGCGCCTTGAAGACCTTGCCATAGCGAGCCTCGACCTCGGGGGCAAATGCGCCGTCGGTGAAGCAGTCATCGCCACCAAGATCTGTGCGCGATGGCGAAGTGGGAACCGCGTGCTTGGTCAGCAGGAATCGCAGATCGCCCTCGCCGAGCCACGGTCGTTCCGTCGGCCACTTCGTGTTCCGGTGGTTGGTGTCGTAGGGAACACCCATCGGAAGCGGAGTCGCACCGTCGTACCCGAGCTCGCGCAAACGAGCGACCACGGGTGCGGCGCGATAGGCACGAAGGTACGAGACCTTCCAATCGTCGAGGTACTCGCCGATGTAACGGGGCTCGAGACCGGCAAGTTGCAAGAGCGAGATCAGCTCCTCGCTCGAGGTATCGCGAAACCACTCGCGGAAATGCCGAACCGCGTACCAGTACACGCCGCCCGAGCCGTAGACGTAGATCCACGCACGGCCTTCTGGCTTGAGTACACGCGTGATCTGATCGAGACAAAGGTCGGGATGCGCTGCGTGCTGCAGCACACCGTTGCACCAGACGACATCGAACGTGTCGGCGGCGAACGGCAGCTGCTCAAGCGTGCCTTGCTGGACTTCGACGTTCGTGAAACCGAACTTGGCTGCATTGCGCTTGGTGGTTTCGACGTTGCGCGCGCTGAAGTCAAATGACGTCACGCTTACCGCACCATTCTGGAGCATGAACAACGTGCCTCGACCGCCACCGCACCCGGCGTCGAGGCAACGCTTGCCGCGAAACAGCGCCGTTGCATCGAGCTCGTTCGCCGTGAAGCGGTCGACAAACGGTTGCATGAACGCGAGCAACTGATCGCGATCGTAGAGGGCAAACGTGCGGCCGTAGACGTCGTCGTGGGTGGACTCGGGATTCTCGCTCACGGCGCGGAGCTTACATCACGTGGCGCGCTTGAGACCGAGCCGGACCGCGAGCCAGTAGGCGCCGAGAGACGCGACGCCTGCATACATCCGCGCCTGGTCGATCGGGCCCAGCCGCAGCGTCCGTGCATTGCGGCGCTTGACGGCGAGGGCCTCGCGGATCTGCTTGCCCATCGCTGCGATCGATTTCGCATCGGTGTGATACCGAGCTAGTGCGATGACCTCCGGCAGATACCGCGTCGCACGTGCGGCCGCAAACATCCGGATCCACAGCTCGTAGTCCATCGTGTAGTGGAGCTCGGCGTCGAGACCACCGATATCGAGAAACAGCTGGCGACGAAACACGAGCGAAGGCTGAAGGACGAAGCTCGCCGGATGGGTCACGATCTCGGCGACCCGAGTGATGGCTCGTGACCGATAGGCCCCCAGACGCTGCCCCTCGACGTCGACACGCTCGCCGTCCCCGTACGCGATATCGAGGCGCGGATCGGCGGCGAACGCGTCGACAAGGCGCTGGATGACTCCGGGCCCCGCGTAGTAGTCGTCGGAGTTGATCCACGCGACGAGCTCGCCGCTCGCCAACCGGACACCCTTGTTGATCGCGTCGGACTGACCACGATCTTTCTCGGACACCCAGCGGATCCGATTGCGGTAGCTCGCGAGCACGTCGCGCGTGTGGTCGGTCGAAGCACCGTCGATCACCAGCACCTCGGAGTCGGCGACGTTCTGCGCGAGGCAACCATCGATACACTGGGCGATGAACTGCGCCTGATTCCTCGTCGGAATCACGAACGAGATCTTCATCGCCGCGCCTCGCTGATGATCTGCTCGTAGACCTTCGCGAACGCGCGCGTGCGTGCGGGCAACGCGGCGGCCGCCGCGGCTGCGGCTCGCGCGTCGCCGTTTGGATCGAACGAGGCCCACGCGTCGCGCATGAGCGCGGCCAGCGCTTCGGGATCGTCAACGCCGAAGTAGCTACCGCGCGCCGGCGCTTGCTCGCGATGGACCGGCAGGTCCGAGAGCAGCACGCGCTTGCCGAGCGACTTCGCCTCTTCCACGGTCGTGCTCCAGCCTTCGAACCGCGATGGATTCACGACCGCGACCGCGTGGTGCATCAGCGAGATCAGCTCCGCGAACGAGACCAGTCCGACGTGCAGGAAACGCTCGGCGACGCCGGCCTGGTCGATCGTTGCGAGCAACTCGGCATACACGTTCGCGTGACGATAGTCCTCGCGCGGCCCGGTCGCCACGATCGTGACCTCGGGCGCAGATCTCAGCGCCTCGACGACGAGCGCGTGGTTCTTGTGCTTCCAAAGCTGGTTCGGCAGATGAAGATAACGCCGCGGAATCTTCAGTTTCTCGGCGAGCGACGCGAGCGGCAACATCTTGTCGGACGCGAGTCGCGGCTGGCTCACGAACTGGAGCACGCGCACGCGCGCAGGGTCGGCGCGGTAGAACCGGATCAAGTCACCGCGTGCGCTATCGCTCGAAGCCAGCGTCAGCGTCGCGTCGCGCAGCATCTCGCGGAACAGCAGATCGCGCATGAAACGTTCGCGGCGCGACGAGATGTGCGGCAGGTGACGGTGCTGGACATCCGGAATCCACGACACCGTCGGAGTGCCGGTCGGCGGCGCGTGCGAGAGCACGTCGATCCCCGCGCGGCGCAACCAGTGTTGTTCGAAAGGATTGCGCCGCACCGCGAGCTCGAGCACGCGGCCGATCGTGCGCGCACGCCCGCTGTCCCAGCGCGGATCGGTCTCGACGACCTCGACGCCTTCCATGCGCAGATCGCCAGGATCCTCGTCGGAGCGGACCAGGAGCACCGGCTGGATCTGACGGTCGGGCTGCGCCGTCACCGCTGCGAGCAAATTCCACAGGTAGTTGCGCCCGCCCTGCCAGGCAGCACCACCGATCAGGCGAAAGCCGACGCGGATCACGCGTGCGCCCGAAACCAGGTGACGTAGTCGCTGATGCCACGGACGAGCTCGATGCGCGGTTGCCATCCGAGCGCGCGTGCGCGCGCGATATCGGCGACGTAGCGCGACGGATCACCGGCGCGCGCCTCGCCCGTGAACAGCGGCTCGGTGCCGAGCTCGCGACAGATCTGGCCGACGACGTCACGCACCTTCACGCCGAGCCCCGCTCCACCGTTGATCACCGGCGCGTCGCTCGCCGTGTGGGCCGCGACACGCACGATCAAGGCGGCGGCGTCGCTGACATGCAACCAGTCGCGCTCTTCGTCGCCGCTACCCGCAAACATCGGTGCGCCGGCGGTGGCCTTACGACACGCATCCCACAGGAGCTGCTTGCGCAACCCCGCGCCGTAGACCGAGAACAGCCGCACGATCGCAGTGGCCCGACCGTGAGCACGGCACAGCTCCTCGCACGCCTGTTTGTCCTCGCCATACGGCGAGACTGGCGCGGGCGCTGCAGTCTCCGGAGTCGGCACGAGCGAGGTGTTGCCGTAGACCGCGGCGCTCGAGATCAACACGACGCGCGCGTTCGGCGCGTGACTGCGTACGCGCTCGAGCAGGGCCGCAAACACCGGCACGGTCTTGGCGTGCTCGCCCGCCGGATCGGTGACCGATGCCGAGACCGACGCCGAGCCCGCACTATGAACGATCAGGTCGACGCTCGACGTGATCACCTCGGCGAGCCGACGGGCGTTCAGCGGATCGTTCGTGGTACCGAGCCCCGCGACGATGACATGATCACCCGCACGGCATAGCTCGTCGACCACTGCGCTGCCGACAAAGCCGGCGCCACCGGTCACCACTGCGCGGGCCATCCGCGGCGAGAGAACCATGGCCGAGGGGATCGAGCAAGGACGCCCCGCGCTGGTATAGATTCGCTGCGATGTGGGAGGTGTTACACAGGGTGCAGCGAGTACTGCGCTCGCTTTCGCCCCGGGCCGTCCTGCTCGTCGCCTTCGGCGGCTTCCTGCTCTACGGCTTCCCCGGTTACATGAGCAGCGACTCGGTGCTCCAGCTCACCGAGGCGCGGACCGGCCACTTCTCCGACGGCAACCCTCCTTTGATGGCCGCCGAATGGTGGGTGCTCGACAAGATCATCTGCGGACCGGTGTTGATGCTCGCGCTCCAAGGCGCGTTGCTCCTCGGCGGGCTGTACGTGCTGCTGCGCCGATTCCTCGACGCGAAGCCTGCTGCCTGGACCGCCGGCGCGATCTTGTTGTTCCCGCCCGTGCTCGTGACGATGGCCGTGATCTGGAAGGACTCGCAGATGGCCGCATATCTCGTCGCGGGTCTCGCGGCGTTGATCCAGCCCCGGCTCCGCACGCGGTTGATCGGCGTCGGGTTGCTCGTCGCCGCGTGCTCGCTACGCCACAACGCGGTCGCCGCGGTCGTGCCGCTGATCGCGATCTTGTTCGAGTGGCGGCAGGGCTTGCCCTGGACCAAGCGTCTGCTGATCGTCGTCGGTGTGACGATCGTGGTCGGCATCGGTGGCTTCGGTATCACCCGAGTCCTCGCCGGCAAGCACGTCAAGCTCACGCCGATGTTCAACGACATCGCGGGCGTCATCGCGTACACGCACGATCGCTCCGACGACGACCTGAAACAGGTCCTGCGCGATGTGCCCCTCGCGGTCGATCACGGCCTCCAGACCCAATGTCGAATGCTCGTCGCCATGCAGCACGGGTGGCTCGTGATGGTCGGGCCCGATCCGTTCTTCCGCTCGCCGGGATCCGAAGAGCAGTGGGATGCCGTGACCCGCTCGTGGAAGGAGCTCGTGTTTGGCGATCCGGTCGCGTACCTCGAGTTCCACGCAGATCAATTCGCCCGCCTGCTCCACATGACCGACAACGATTTGCCAGGCGCGGTCTGGAATCGGTTCCTCGAAGCCGACGTCCAGCTCGACTGGATCGATCACGACGCGAGCTTCTCCTGGTACCAGGAGAAACTCGGCATCGGCGTTTTCTATCCACTCGACCGCCACACCCCGCTGTTCAAGCCCTACATCTACGTCGCCATCGCGCTGATCCTGCTGGTCCTGCTGTGCCGGACCGCACTGCCGCTCGCGCTGTTCCTCAGCGGCTTTCTCTACGAGCTCAGCTTCTTCCCCGTCGGCGTCGAGCCGGAGTTTCGCTACTCGCATTGGATGGTCACGAGCATCGTGATCGGCACCGTCGTGTTGTTCGTGCAGAGGCGGCAACGCCGATGAAGCTGACACCTCGCCGCATCCTCGTCGCTGCCTGGGTGCTGTTCGTCCTATTCGGCTATCCCGGCTACATGCGGCCCGACGCGCTCGACGAGCTCGTCGATTCTCGCACCGGCACGTTCACCGACTGGCACTCGCCGATGCTGACCGAGCTGTGGCGCGTGCTCGGCCGCGTGGTCGCTGGTCCGGCGCCGCTGTTCCTCCTGCAGGGCACGATGCTGCTGCTCGGCACGTACTCGCTCTCGCGCCGCGTGCTGACGGAGCGCCGCGCGACCGCTGCGGCCGCCACCGTGCTGCTGTTCCCGCCGTTACTCTCGACCACCGCCCTGGTCTCCGAGGACGCGACGCTCACTGCGTTCCTCATCTGCGGCGCCGCCTTACTGCTCGCGAAGCGCCGCATCGCCGGCCTCGTCCTCCTCGTGGTCGCCGCCGGGCTCCAGGAAGGCGCCGCCCTTGCCGTTCTACCGATCATCGTCGCGACGCTGCGCTGGCCCGCACCTCGCTGGCGCGCCCTCGCGACCGCGTTCGCTGCGTGGGCCACGGTCACCGCGCTCGCCTTTGCCCTCACGCAGCTCTTCATCGACGAGCGTACCCATCGCCGCGAAGCCGCGCTCGCGATGATCGATATCGCCGGCACGCTCGATCATGCGCGCCACATCGACGACGCAGAGGTCCACGAGATCCTCCCTGGCGTCTCATTCGCCGTCGCCAAGGACCTTCAGCAGCACGCGCGGAAGGCCTCGCACTCGTCGCCGGATGCCGGTGGCAACCGCGTGTTCGAAACGCCAACCACACGCACCGAACGCGATGGGCTGATCGCCGGCCGCGACTCGATCGCTGCCGCTCGTCCGCTCGCCTATCTCGGCGCACGCGTGAACGTGTTCGAGCGCCTGCTCGGCTTCTCGCGCGACAAGCAGTGGCGGACGCTCAACACCGATTTCGTGCCGAACCCGAACCAGCGGATCGGCATCGCGCACGCCGCGCATCACTCGCTCGTCCAGCGGGTGTTGATCTGGCCGGTCAAGCTCCTCTCGCACACCCCGCTCTTCGCCCCGTACCTCTACTTCTTGCTCGCGCTCGTCCTCGTGCCGATCGCCTTCGTCCGGCGCAACGGGCTCGCGGCGATGCTGCTCGTGAGCGGCCTCGTCTACGAGCTCGGTCTAGGTATCGTCACGGCGGTGCCCGAATATCGCGACTCGTACTGGATGATGGCCGCGACCTGCCTGGCGGCGTTGCTCGTCGCGCTAGAAGTGCGGGACAAACGCGTCGAGCAACAGACACCGCTCGGCGTCGCAGAACACGATCGCCGTTCGTAGCGGCAGCGTAGGACGAATGCGCGGCGAGCCGTTGCGGTACGGGGTCTTGGTCGTGACGTCGCCCTGCATCCACCACGCCTCGGCGAACCGCTTGGTGTCCACGCCCGACATCTTGATCGTGTACTGATTCTCTTCGTCGAGCGTCGAGACCTGCGCTCGCGCTAACACGGGCTTGGCATCCTCGGTCCACGCGAGGAGCAACGGTCGCCCCTTCAGGTCTGCGAACCCGAGATTCTTTACCACGAGCCGCGCTTTCACATGCTTGTTCAGCCGCTTCGTGAACGCCTCGAACTGCTCGCGCGCGACCGAGGGCACCGTGCTCCACGTCGCTGGCGGCAGCGCGGCGGTCATCTCGGCCGGTGTCGCGCCCTCCTGCTCGAACGCGACCTGGATCATCGGATTGACCTCGAGCCGCCGGAACGCCGGCGCAACCGAGATGTCGCGCAACCCGAACACCTCGATCGCCACGAGCTGGCGCAATCGTGTCGTGCTGAAATCCTCGCCGAAGAACCACGCCGATTGCAGGATCTCCGAGTACGGCGCGACCGTCGGATTCGAACCCGGCGCCGCCTTCGAGATCACCGCGAACCGCGCGGCGCCCTCTTTCCCGATCCAGCGATACGTCTTCAGCGACACGCCCCACGCGATCGCATGCACCGCGACCGCGAACACCACCAAGGCGATCCGGAACCCGCGCAGCTTCGCGAACCACAGCAGCCACGGCAGCGCCGCGATCACGAGCACGCACGTCGCCGGAAACAGCGTCGCCTCGTAGTACTTCGGCCCGAAGATGCAGAACACCGAGATCGCCAGGTACGCGATCAGCAACCGCGCGCTGGTCCGCGAATCCGGCCGCTCCTCGTCGGAGATTGCCTTGCCATAGACCCGCCGGCCGAGCTCGATCAGCGCGAACATCGCGACCAGCGCCACCACCTTGCCGACCTCTTCGATCGGCAGCTTGAGCACGAACAAGTTCGGATCGATGCCACGGCGCGCGACCTTGCCGACCTCGAGGTACGGCGACCGGACAAACCCGAGCACGGTCGCCACGAACAGCACCGCCGTCACCGGCTTCCACCGGCCCCGCGCGATCCACACCATCGCGACGAGCGTCACGACCGCGATCGCGCGCGTCGAGGTGCCCGCGCAGTACGCGAGCAGCACCAGGCCGGGCCACGCGAGCTTCGGCACCTCCCAGCCGCAGCGCAGCGGCGCGATCAACCACACCGCGGCGGCGGCGCCATAGATGTGCATCGCCGTGCTCGGCGTGTAGAACCACGTCACCCCGGGGTGCGGCTGCGCGATCCAGATCAGCGCCGAGGCCAGCGCGAGGCCGAGCAGATCCTCGCCGCTCGGCGTGCGCCCCATCGCGACGACGAACAGGCCGACAACCAGCGCGATCGCGGTCATCGGCGAGAACAGCACGTGCACGCTCGGCACGCGCGCGAGCACGTAGCCGAACGCATCCGCCGAGCTCGAGTGCGCGAGCAACCACGTACCCGTGCTGGCCCCGGGATGCCGCCCCGCCCACACCCAGTGCAACCAGCCATCGCCCTGCACCGGCGTCCACGCCGCGACGATCGAGAACACGACCGCCATCGCGATAAAGAATGCGACGACGCGCTTCATCGCCAGTACCGCCCGGCGAGCCAGCACACCTTGTCATCGCACAGGAACGCCGTGAACGTGCCGCGACAATCGAGCGTGACCGGCAGCTTCGGCCCGACGTGCTCGAGCATGTCCTCCTCTGCGATCACGCGCGCGGTCTTGCCGCACGCGACCACGAACGCATCCTCGGTGCCCGCGGGCACGCTGTCCTTCCACACGCGCACCCATGGCCGCCCCGCCGGGTCGTCGTACTGGCGGCCGTCGACGAACGTCAGCTTCACCGGCGTCCAATCGAACACGCGCACGGCGCGATGCTTCGGATCGTCCAACCCGGAGTCCACGATGTCGACCGTGTAGTGGGTCAACGCATGTCCCTTCAAGGTCCCGATCGGCCCGAGCACGAGGCTGCGCCGCAGCTGCACGAGCGCCCACTCCCAGTAAGTCGGGATGTAGCGGGGCGTGATCTGATCTTCTTCCTCGAGAGCGAGCGGCGGCACGAACGTGCGTGTCGCGACGAAGCGATCGGGCGGCGATGGCTCGACCCAGTGCAGCGGCCGGTCGTACTCGATGCCCGCGAGGTCATACACCTCGTTCGCGACGTACTCGCGCAGCGACGCGTACTGAAAATCATCACCCCACCACCAGCGCGAGCGCTTCCACAGCGCGTACGGCGGGACCTTCACGACCGTGTCGTTCGGCGCCTTCGCGAGCATCGCGATACGCGCCTGGTTCTCGGCGTAGCCATCGCGCAGCACGTCGACGAACCGCACGAGGTGATACGCGAACAACAACCCGACCACGATCATCACGCCGCGCCGGAGCTTTTGATCCTCGAACAACCACTCGACCACCACGACCAGCGCCGCGGAGAACAACACGGCCGGCGCTAAAAACAAGCGCTCGCCGACGGTCGGCGACGCGAACTGGGTGCACACCATCCCACCGGCCGCGACGATCAACGCGACGACCGCCACGTAGTGCGGCTTCGCGAACGCGCCGATCTTCTTGCGCCGGATCGCGATCAACACGCCGATGATCACGAGATCGAGCGCGAGCTGCGCCTCGCCCAGGAAATCCAGCACGATCTCGCCATTGCCGGAGAGCCCGCGCTCCGCGAGCACCTTGAGCGGCGAGCTCTTCGTCGCCATGCCCGCGTAGCGCTGGGTCTGGCCCGGCGCGAGGAACAGCATCGGATAGCCGATGAACAACCCGACCGCGCCCGCGATCATCCACAGCCGCAACCGGCCCTGGCGATGCGCGTAGAACAACAGGCATGCCATCGCGAGCATCGCGGTCGGGCCGGTGTGCTCGTTGCCCATGCCCGCACACCACCCGACGAGCAACATGATCGGCGCGAGCCACACGCGCGCCTTGCCATCGTCGTGCGCGATCGCGAGCCGGACCGGCGCGAACAAGGCGAGCATCGTCGCGAACGACCACAGATAGTTCGTCGCGAACGGCCGGTAGAAGTAGACGATGCCGGGAATCGGCATGATCAACCAGATCGCGAGCTGCATGACGATCAGCAGCTGCAGGTCCCGCACGGTCGCTCGCGGCAACCGCGCGAACGCGACGACGAACGCGAGCGGCACGAGCAGCAATTGCACGATCGGCGTGGCCACCAGATGGATCCAGTGCGGCCCGTTCATGATCAACAGCAACACATCTCCAATCCGCGGATTGAAGTGGAAGTAGTTGTAGTGGCCGTACTCCCAGATCGAGCTCAGCCCGAACGCGTGGTGGCGATGCCACGTGAGCTGGTACCAATCGTCGAGCAAGGTCGGCGTGTGGACCGCCTGCAGGAAGAAGAACGCCCACATCACCGCGACGGCGGCGAAGAACGCGATGCGCTGATTCCGCGCGCTCACTTCGAGAAGCGGTAGCGATACAGCGCGAAGTAGGACGGCACCGCATCGCGCCAGAACCGGATCTTCTTGCCGTCGGCGAAGCCGCGCGCCACGTAGTTCACGGGCACTTCCATCGGGGAGTTGCCGTTGCGAGCGAGCTTGCACGCGAGCTCGATGTCGAGCTCGAAGCCATTGGAGTGAAGATCTAACCCATCGAGGCACTCGCTGCGGAACACCTTGAACATGGTGTTCACGTCGGTCGCGCGCTGCTGGTACAGCACGTTGTAGGTCTTCGCGAACATGACCTGACCGAAGTTGAGGAGCACGCCCCGGATCGGCGTCGCGTCGTACTTGCGGACCTTCCAGTCGTCGAGCCCGAGGCTGCGCGAGCCGAGCACGAACATGGTCTTGTGCTGGAGCAGCGGCTCGAGCAGCGCGTCGTAATCGTCGATGTCGTATTCGAAATCGGAGTCCTGGATCAACACGATCGTGCCGGTCACGTGCTGGAGGCCCGTGCGCACCGCATGGCCCTTGCCGCGCGGCTTGTCCTCGTAGACCACGCGGACGCCCGGGCGACCTTCGTACTTCGCGACGATCTCTCGCGTGCCATCGGTGCTGTTGCTCTCGACGATGATCAGCTCGCGATCGACCGGCAGCTGCTTCGCGAGCACGGCATCGATCACCTGCGCGGCGAACCGGTGCTCGTTGAACACCGGCAGGATGATCGAGACCTTCTCGGCGCGATCGGCAGAGAGCTGGCTGCGGCCGAACACCGCGACGCGGTTGCCCGCGCGCACCGGTACGCGGACGTTGCGCAGCGGCGTCGCATTCGCGATCGTCGCCAACCCCAGGTTGGGCGCGAGCCGCTCGGCCATCTCGGCGACGTAGCCTGCGGTCCGGGTGACCGGCAGCGGGTACTGCGCCTTGAGCACGAGGCCGTGGCGACCGAGCATCGAGGAGAGGTTGCCCGTCGAGAGATAGGCGGACTTGGTGCCGAAGAACTGCGCCCAGTTGCGGCGCAGGATCCGCGCGGGCAGCGAGTCCGCGTTCGTGTAGGTGACGACGAACTGGGTGCTCGGCGGCAGCGCGGCGACGAGCTTCGCGACGACCGCGCCCGGATCGCTGCAGCTCTCGAGCAGCTCCTGGAGGATCACGACCTGCGGCTGCTTCTCGAGCAGCGGCGCGGCCCACTTGATCTCCGAATCGACCGCGACCTTCTGGAAGACCTCGTCGGTGATCGTCGCGACCTGCAGGCCGACACTCGCACCCGCCTCGGCGAACTCCGGCAGGTAGCGACCGATCAAGAGCGTGCGCGCGAGCGGCTTCCCGGTCTGCTTTCCGAAGTCCGTCGCGACGTGGTGGAGCAGCGCCTTGAAGTCTTCGACCATCAGCTGACGATCGCGATCGTTCGTGAACGGATGCAGCGCCTCGACATCGAGGTTGTTCTCGGGCTGTTCGCGCGCCGGATTGACGTACACGGCTTCGCAGTTCGCACACCGCACGAAGCGCACGCCGGCCCTGTAGAACAGGTACTTCGGCACGTCGCGCTGGCACGCCGGGCACACGACGTAACGGCTGTGAGACCGCGCCGTTACCACCGCGGGAGTCGACGTGAATTCCAGGCGCATCTCGGACACGAGCCGGAGATATCACATGGCGGCTGGAAGGTGGGCCTCGAAGAGGAGCCCGGCGAGGCCCATTCGATGTTTGGCGAGTAAGCGAGATTCCCAATAAGCGACGGCATTGCCGAGCTCTAGCAACCGGTTGAGCCCGTAGACGAGCGGGCTCTGCGTGGCCTGCTTGCCGGCGTAGTACGTGTTGTCCTGCCACCAGAACTTCGCGAGCTGCGGGAGGCGCGCTGCGGCAAAGAACGTCGCGTCCATCGCGTGGCCGAGCCAGTGGTAGGCGTGGCTCGTGTCACGGACCTCGAACCGGTTCGCGAGCAGCTGCGCGATGTCCGCGTAGCTGAACGCGTTCACGTGGTGCTTGGTCTTGACGTAGAGGTCGTCGCCGAGGAGGGCGCGGTAGACCGTGTACATCGATCTCTTCTCGCCCTCGATCGGCACGAACCCGACGAAGCGCCCACCCGGCTTCAACACGCGCACGATCTCGCGAACGAGGTGGTCGGGATCCGGCACGTGCTCGAGCACGTCGAAGACGATCACCGCATCGAACGTCGC
>JAYWCI010000060.1:0-11353 GCA_043780895.1 Kofleriaceae bacterium
CTCGATCTCCGGCAACTATCGCAAGGAAGGCGGCAGCGGAGGCACGGCGGGTGGCATTGGTGGCAGCGTGGGCGCGTACGGCAACGCGGACTACACCCATTCGGCCGCGCAGTTCCAGCTGTTCGGCTACACGGACGTGACGGCCAACGGTGGCCCGGGCACGGGTGGCGGCCGCGGCGGTGACGTTCAAGTCAGCGAGCAGCCGTCCGATCTCCGATTCGGCTTCGTCTCGAACGTCACTGGCTCCGCACTCCTGTGGTTCGCGAACGTATCGTCGAACGGCGGCACGGGCACGGCGAACAGTGGCGGTGACGCCGGCAACATCTCGCTGCGCGCGTGCGACTATTTTTCCTACCTGGGCTTCGGTTGCCTCGTCGAGAACCGCGGCTCGATCACCGCGAACGGTGGTGCGGGCAATCACCACGGCGGCGCGAGCGGCATCATCCAAATGAAGGGGCAATCCGGCATCGCGAACGTGGGCGCGCTGACCAGCCACGCCGGCGCGGGCCACGATCAACCCGGGGGTGATGCCCAGAACGTGCAGTTCTATGCGTTCGGGCCGGTCAGCAACAGCGGTGCGATCGATCTCGTCGCCGGTGACTCGGACAGTGGTCAAGGTGGCAACTGCGACGGCGTGCAGTTCTACGGTTCGACCATCACGAACACCGGTGCGATCACGGAGGCCGGTGGCTCGTCGACGACGGGCGCGGGCGGTAATAGCAACCAGATCGCGTTCTACAGCTCGAGCGCGTTGACGAACACCGGTGTGCTCGCGGCTCCGGGCGGCGCGGGCACCACGGCCGGCGTCGATGGCGTGATCACGTTCAACAACCTGGTCCAGCCCTAGACCGGAACCAGCGCGCCGATCCGCTTGGCCAGCTCTTCGCGATCCTCGCGCGTGATCCAGGGAATCGCGAGCCTCGCGAGATCGGTGCCGCTCTCGTCGATGAACCGGATGTAATCGCCGCTGACGGTGATGCCGAGCCGCCAGGTGATCGTGACCTCCGGACCTTCGGAGATCAGGATCCGACCGCCTTCGTAGATCGAGAGCACGAGCCGCGCGCGATCGCGAAACAGCTTCCGCGCGTAGACCGCGTGGTGGTCGCCCTGGTCGACGAACAAGATCTTGTCGAGCCCCCGACCGATCTCGATCGCCCGGTCGACCGAGCCCAAGAACAGATCGGCGACGGCCGCGCGGAGCTGGTGGAACAAGGCATCGAGGCGCTCGAGCGCTTCCAGGCCGCCCGGCTCGAGCAGGGGGAGTGGCTCGACCCCGAAGATCCGGCGCATCCCGGGCTGCTTGTCGGCCAGCTCGATCCAGACCGCGAGGTCGTCGTGGGGCACGTCGCGCGCGACTAGCAAGCGGCCCGGGATGCGTAGCGATTCCTGGTTTTTAGCCTCGCCGATCGTGACCAGTTGATCGGTGATCTGGAGGGTTCGACCACCCGACGAGAGGGTGATCTGGCGAGGGGCGAGCTCCATCCGCAACGGCCCTTTGGCCGTCGGTGCCTCGAACACGAGGTTGGCATCATCGCCGCGATACGCCATGGCTGGAGGGTAGGGTATAACCCCCGGCCATGACGGCCCAGTACTCGATGGTTATCAAGGATCTCCGCAAGCTCGTGCCGCCGAGGCGCGAGATCTTGAAGGGCATCTGGCTGTCCTTCTATCCGGGCGCGAAGATCGGCGTCCTCGGTAACAACGGCGCCGGCAAGAGCACGCTGCTCAAGATCATGGCGGGCGTCGACAAGGAGTACCTCGGCGAGGTGATGCCGGCGCCGGGGCTCAAGATCGGCTACCTCGCGCAGGAGCCGAACCTCGATCCGAACAAGACAGTCAAGGAGAACGTCGACGAAGGCGTCGCCGAGACGCGCGCCCTGCTCGCGCGGTTCGAAGAAGTCTCGAACAAGCTCGGCGAGGACATGCCCGAGGACAAGATGACGAAGCTGCTCGACGAGCAGGCGCGGCTTCAAGATCAGATCGAAGCCGTCAATGCCTGGGAGCTCGACCACCAGGTCGACATGGCGATGGATGCGCTCCGCTGCCCGCCTGGCGATGCCGATGTCACCAAGATCTCGGGTGGCGAGAAGCGCCGCGTCGCGCTGTGCCGCCTGCTGCTGTCCAAGCCCGACATGCTGCTGCTCGACGAGCCGACCAACCATCTCGATGCCGAGAGCGTCGCGTGGCTCGAGAAGACGCTCGAGAACTTCAAGGGCACCGTCATCGCGATCACCCACGATCGCTACTTCCTCGACAACGTCGCCAAGTGGATCCTCGAGCTCGATCGCGGCGAGGGTCACCCGTTCGAGGGTAACTACTCCGGCTGGCTCGAGCTCAAGGCGAAGCGCCTCAAGGACGAAGACCGCCAGGCCGATGCGCGCCAGAAGATGCTCGCTCGCGAGCTCGAGTGGGTGCGCTTGTCGCCGAAGGCCCGTCAAGCCAAGAGCAAGGCTCGCCTCAACCGCTACGAAGAGATGCTCGAAGAGTCGCAGAAGGATCAGATCGATCCCTCGCTCGAGATCATGATCCCGCCGGGCCCGCGTCTCGGTGGTGAGGTCGTCTCGTTCGAAGGCGTGTCGAAGTCGTTCGGCGAGCGCAACCTGATCGACAACCTCACGTTCAAGCTGCCGCGTGGTGGCATCGTCGGCGTGATCGGGCCGAACGGCGCGGGTAAGACCACGCTGTTCCGCATGATCATGGGTCTCGAGAAGCCCGACAAGGGGCAGGTCAAGGTCGGCGATACGGTCAAGCTCGGCTACGTCGACCAGTCGCGCGATGCGCTCTCCGACGACAAGACGATCTACGAAGAAATCTCCGAGGGCGTCGAGAACCTCCCGATGGGCGAGTCGCGCACGATTCCGGCACGCGCGTATACCTCGAGCTTCAACTTCAAGGGTCAGGATCAGCAGAAGCGCGTCGGCATCCTTTCCGGTGGTGAGCGCAATCGCGTCCACCTCGCGAAGATGATCAAGCGCGCCGGCAACCTCCTGCTCCTGGACGAGCCGTCGAACGACCTCGATGTCGATACGCTGCGCGCGCTCGAGGATGGCCTCATCAGGTTCCCGGGTTGCGCCGTCGTGATCAGCCACGATCGCTGGTTCCTCGATCGCATCGCGACCCACATCCTCGCGTTCGAGGGCAACAGCCACGTCGAGTGGTTCGAGGGTAACTTCGCGGACTACGAGGCCGATCGTCATCGTCGCCTCGGGACCGACGCGGACCAGCCGCACCGGATCAAGTACAAGCCGATCGCGCGCTGAGCGCTCGCGCGCGCTAGCCAGGGCCAGCGCTGCGTTGGACGGGGGCTAGCGAGCTTTTGACAGGGCACGCTGGCTGCACTTGCGTCCCGCATGGCTACGACTAGCGAACCCCCGAAGGTCGGTGATCTTCTCAAGCACGTCGGCGATGATCTCAAGATGATCGCGACCACCGAGCTCGAGCTGACCCGCAACAAGGTGAGCCAGTACCTCGACCGCACCCTCATGCGGGCGAGCGTGATCATCATCGGCGCGTTCATCGCGCTGATCGGGCTCGCGATGCTCTGCGTGGTCGCGGTGCTCGCGATGCAGCCGGTGATTCACCTCCTGTGGGTGCGCCTGCTCATGATGTCGGGCGTGTACATCCTGGTCGGGGGGGGCGCCGCGTGGATCTACGCGCGCCGGGTCGCGAGTGGCCCGGACATCGACAACGAGGTCGAAGAAGTCGGCCAGACCTTCGACGCTATCTCCAATGGATTGAAGAGCTAATGCGCGACACGAAAGAACTCCAAGCAGACCTCGATGCCGCGCAAGCGGATCTCCAGAAGTCCGTCGCCGAGCTCAAGCACATCATCGAGGACAAGCTCGAGACGCCGAAGCACATCATCGAGGTGGTGGAGCGACCCGTGTCGTTCGTGAAGGAACACGCGGTGCTGATTGGCGTCGCCCTGACCTTCGGGCTAGGCATCCTGGTCGGTCGCGCCGTGTTCGGCGAGGACTAACTAAGCAGCGCGCTGATTCGGATGGAGCCGGACATCCGCGACGAGTGGGCGATGATCGCTCGCTCGACGTGCGACATCCGAATCGCATCGCGACAGCTTGATGAAGTCGACGCCGCCGCGCACGAACACGCCGTCGAGCGCGCGGACCGGACCCCACGCGGGGAACGTGAACGGACGCTTCTCGATGCCGCGGAAACCGGCGGGACGGAGGAGGTCGCCGAGGCCACCGTAGACATCGTTGAGGTCGCCGCCGACGAGCACCGGGGTCTCGTGCTGCATGTGCTGGAACGGCTGCGCGTCGAGGAACTTCGCGAGCTGGAGCTTGCGCTCGTAGCGCGCGAGGCCGAGGTGCATGTTGAACACGTGCACGGTGCGATCGATCTCTTCGCCATCGTGATCCTGACGCACGCGGATCACGCCGTGGAGCACGCTGCGCTTCTTCTTGAACCGGATCGAGAGATCGATGTTCGAGGTCTCGACGATCGGATAGCGGCTGAGGATCGCGTTGCCGTAGCACCCACCGCCACGGACATCGACGTTCGGGAAGAACGAGCGATAGCGCATGCCGACGAGGTCGCCGAGGACGTCGACCTGGCGATCGCGATTGCTGCGCGGTACGTCGTGATCGACTTCCTGGAGCAACAGCACGTCGGCGTGCAGGTTGTTGATCACGGTGGCGATGCGTTGCGGATCGTACTTGCGATCGACGCCGCCGATGCACTTGTGGATGTTGTAGGTGAGGAGCCTGAGTCTCATAGCGGCGACTGCGTGGTGTGGGCGGGGGCGATGGAGGCGGCGGTGGGCGGTAGCCACTGCGCGACGACGAGCGTCTCGTCGTCATTGTGCGGGCGGCCAGCGCGATGCGCGGCGACGCTCGCGTGCACGAGATCGTGGACCGACGTTGGCGCGAGCGCGTTGCGATCGAGGCGGCGAAGCAACCGCTGCAACCTGCGATCGCCGAACGGTTCGCCGTTGGGATCCTGCGCTTCGATCACGCCATCGGTATACCAGACGAGGAGATCGCCGGCTCGCAGGGGACGCTGATGAACTTTCGGAACCGAATGGCTCGGCGAACCGAGGGGATTGCCGCGGGCGACCAGCGCGTGGAGCTCGACGTCTTTGTCGCCCGCATGACAGACATACGGCGAGGTATGGCCGCACGACACGTAGCTGATCGTGCGGGTTGCCGCCTCGAAGATCGCGGCGAACATCGTCATCGCGAGCAGGCCGCCACCCACCCGGCTCACCGCCGCATCCATCGCCGCGACGAACGTGACCAGATCGAGCGCGTTGCCATGGCGCCGGACCGCGACGGCGGCGGCGGCGGCGGCGGCGGCGGTGACGGTGGCCGAGGCGACGCCATGACCCGTGACATCGCCGATCGCGAGCAGCAAGCGATCGGGGCCGAGCGGGAAGAACCCCCAGAAATCACCGGCGCAGCGAGTCGCCGGTTGCCACGATCCGACGACGGTGACATCGCCGTGGACGTGCGGGCCGCGCCCTGGCAAGAGCTGCGCCTGCACGGTCGCCGCGAGCTCGACCTCGCGCGCGATCGTGGCGCGCTCGGCCGCGCGTCGTGCCATCCGCGCGTGGACCAGGCCTTCGGCGAGGCGATCGGCGGCGCGCTCGACGAATGCGAGGTGACGAAGACGTAGGCGCCGCGCGCCGGCCGGCACGGTGATCATGCCGAGCAATTCATCGCGGCTGATGACCGGGATCGCGGTCCGCGCCTTCGTACCGGCGAGCACCGCGCCGAGCAGCACGCGCAGATCTTCGGGCACGATCGCGGCTTGCTCGAACACCGCTCCGGGATGTTCGGCGAGCCATGCCCCGAGCAATGGATCCGGTGCGGCCGCGTCGTCGAGGCGTTGGCCGGTGGAGGAGGTCCAGCTGTAGTCGGTCTCCGCGGCGATCAACACCTCGACACCCACGCCGATCGCGAGCTCGATCACGTCGATCGCGAGCTGCGCGATCGCTCGTTCGTCGCGCAGCGTCCGTGCCCGCGTGACCAGCTGAGTGAGCAAGCGGTCGAGCGTGCTGTCGGTCATCCGGCCGCCGCGGCTGACCAGCGAGAACACCGAGATCGAGACCCGTGCACCGGCGAACACGCACAGCATCACGAGGCCGCCGCCCCACCACACGAGCGTGGTGCCGAGGAGCGAGAGCGCGACCCAGCCGAGCAGCGTCGCGATCGCGAGGTGGAGCAGCACGCGCGGCATGGTGTCGTCGACGGCACGCACGCGCAGGAGATCGTCGACGATCAGCGCGCGCACGACGAGCACGCTGCCGAGGCCCGAGAGCAACCAGCCGAGCGGGAACATGCCGATGTGGAACGCGAGGCCGACATCGGTGAGGCCCGAGTACGTGATGATGTTCGCGAGCCACACGGCGCGCAGCTGGCGGCGCTCGTGAGAGGGCGGGGCGCGATACGCCGCGAGCGTTAACATGAGGAAACTCGGCGCCGAGATCACGACGATCGAGAGCAGCACGAGCCACGCGTAGTGACCGGCGTCCGCATACCAGAGCCCGAAGCCGAGGCGATGGACGCCGGAGACCACGACCTCGCTCGAGGCCGACAGGATCACCCAGACGACCGAGATGGCCACACCGACCCACACGAACCAGTGACGGTTGCCGAGCAGGCGGAGCTGGAAGCCGGCGCCCGAGGCTGCGGCCATCGGAATGAAGGCGGCAGCGATCCGGAACAAGTGCTCCGCGGCTGCCGGCGATGTCACGGATGGCGACATCGCCATGCAGATCGAATAGGGCATCAGCGACGCGAAGTGCAGCAACATCCACGCGCGCAGCACCGGTTCGCCACGCATGGCGACGCCGTACGCGATCACGACCGCCATCGCGGCGGGAGCGAACGCGAACGGGAGCGATAACAGGTGCGCGTCGTAGCTCGCGCTCGACCACAGGGCGTGCATCGACGGTCCTGACTGTATCGTGTACCATTCGAGCCGTGGCGGATCAGCGGAACCCTTCGGGGCGCAGGCCCCCGGCGTTGCCGCTTCCACCGCCGCCGGAGGACCTGCCGCGGCTTCCCGAGGTCAATCTCGACGATTCCCAGGAAGTCCGGATCGATCATCGCTCGCTCGCCCCGAACCGCAATTCGATCACCGCGGCTCGGCTGCGCCATGATCGGGACAAGATCGAGACCAAGGTCGGCAAGCCGAACATCCCCCCGCCGCTCGTCCCGGCCAAGCCGCGGCCACCTGCGAACGCGCTTCCCGGACCTCAGCCGCCCGCGCGCAGCGCCGCGATTCGCGTCCAGACCGCCCAGTTCTCGTCGCTGATCGGCGCGCGCTATCAGATCGTCAAGCGCATCGGCCAGGGCGGCATGGGCAAGGTCTACGAGGTCAACCACATCCACCTCGCCCGCAAGTTCGCGCTCAAGATCATCTCGAATCAGGTCGCCGAGACCGACGAGGCGCGCGAGCTGTTCTATCGCGAGGCTCGGTTTGCCTCGGCGATGGCGCATCCCGCGATCACCTCGGTCGTCGATTTCGGTGAGGACGAGAAGGTCGGGATGTTCATGGTCATGGAGTTCGTCGATGGCGAACCCCTGAACAAGATGCTGTTTCGCGAGAAGCAGATGAGCCTCAGGAAGGCCTTCGAGATCATCCTCGCGGTCGCCGAGGCGCTCCACTACATCCATCGCCAGAACGTCGTCCACTGCGACATCAAGACCGAGAACATCTTGATCGGCGAAGAAGAGATCGAGGCCAAGCGCACGCGCATGGTCGTCAAGCTCCTCGATTTCGGCCTCGCACGGTCGCTCGTCGCCTCGCGCGCCTCGACCTCGCTGTCGGGCACGCCCCACTACGTCGCGCCCGAGCGGATCCGCGGCGAGCCCGCGTCGCCGGCGAGCGATGTCTACGGCGTCGGCATCCTGATGTACGAGCTGCTCACCGGCCAGGTGCCGTGGGATGGGCCGGTCCAGAAGATCCTCGCGGGTCACCTCGACGAAGTGCCGCGCAATCCCTCGAGCTTGATCGCCGACGGGCTCGATCCGGCTGTCGAGCGGCTCGTGCTCCACGCGCTCGCGAAGCGCCCCGCCGAGCGCCACAAGGACATGGCGGCGTTCATCTACGAGCTCCGCACCGTGATGGACATGCTCGGCTACGGCCGCCGGCGTCAGGCGGCGGGGCCGTCGCGCAAGGTCCTCGTCGAGCAACCGAAAGAGCCGCGCTCTCCGCGCGACGAGCTCGCGCGGATGGCGTTCGATGGCTGCCGCTTGCCGCTCGCGCTGCTCACGCCGCAGGGCCTGATCGTTTCGGCGAACCCCGCGTTCGCGAAGTTCGTGATGGGCGTCTCCGTCGAGGTCGAGGGGCTGCCGGTCAAATCGACCGCGCTCGCGAATGCGTGGTCGACCGCCGAGCAGGACATCACCCGCACGCTCGCCGGCAACCCGATCCGCCGGATCATCGAGATCGACGTGAGCCCGACCGAGGTTCGCCGCCTGTTGCTGTGGCTAGATGCCGTCTCGGGAGACCACGTCGTCCTCGGCGTTCAGCCCCTCGAGCTCTGAGGCCTGCTATCTTTGTCGGGTGCGAGGACAGCTCGATCCGGCGGCCTTGCGCGCGTACATGGCGCGCGATTGGGGCGCCGTGCGCGAAGCGAAGCGACGATATTGGCGCGACCGCCTCGAGCGTGGTGGTCTCGCCGAGGCGCTGCGGGTGAGCGAGCAACTCCGTGTGCATGCGGCGAGCGAGAATCCGGCGTGGCCGACCGAGCAGGACCGTGAAAAAGATATCGAAACCCACCAGCGTGTCGCGCAAGCGCTCGCCTCGACCGCGCCGTCCAAGCGCCGCTCTGCATCAGCCAGAGCACGCACTCCTCGCGTTCGCTAGGTTTGCCAAGCAGCTCGGTATCCGCTGGTACGTGTTCGGGGCACAAGCGGTGAACCTGCACGGGTTTCCTCGGACGACCGCGGATCTCGATCTCACGATCGAGCTCGGCGACCGAGATCCGATCGAGGTCGTCGCGAAGCTCGCGAAGGCCGGATTTTCCTCGCGGTTCGTCGATCCTGCATTCATCGCTGCCACGCGGGTCATCCCTGTGGTTCATGGTGCGACAGCCTTCCCGATCGATCTCGTGCTCGCGGGACCGGGCCTCGAAGGCCAGTTTCTCGACGAAGTCGTCTTTCACTCGATCGGGCGCGCGAAGATTCCGGTGCTCTCGGTCGAGAACTTGATCGTGACCAAGCTCCTCGCGGCGCGTCCGAAGGATCTCGAGGACGTGCGCGAGTTGATAGCGATCCGAGAGGTCGATCACGGTCGGGTCGAGGCCCTGCTCGCGGTGCTCGAGGAAGCGCTCGGCCAAAGTGACTTGAGCCCGGTGTACCGACGCCTCCGCGCTGGATCGTGATCGGAGCTGGGGCTACCGTCCGGCCCATGAAACGGGCCCTGGTCATCGCGCTGCTCGTTGGGAGCAGTGCCGTCGTGCATGCCGACGATCCAAAGATTCCATTCGAAAAGTACAAGCTCGCGAACGGCCTCGAGGTCATCCTCTCGCCCGATCCGAGCATCCCGCTCGTCGCGGTGAACGTCTGGTACCACGTCGGGTCCGGCGACGAGGTGCCAGGCAAGAGCGGCTTCGCGCACCTGTTCGAGCACATGATGTTCCAGGGCTCCAAGAACGTCGGCGCCGACCAGCACTTCCCGATCCTGCGCAAGCTCGGCTCGGATCTCGTCAATGGCACGACGAACACCGATCGCACGAACTACTTCGAGGTCGTGCCGTCGAACCAGCTCGAGACCGGGCTGTGGCTCGAGAGCGATCGGATGAGCCACCTGCTCGATATCCTCGACAAGGCCGAGCTCGACAACCAGATCGACGTCGTGCGTAACGAGCGCCGCCAGAACTACGACAACCAGCCGTACAACAAGGCGCGGTTCGCCCTGCAGGCGGCGCTCTATCCCGAGGGCCATCCGTATCGCTACTTCACGATCGGCAAGCACGAGGATCTCACGACCGCGTCGCTCGAGGACGTGAAGGATTTCTATCGCACCTGGTACGTGCCCGCGAACGCGACTCTCACACTCGTCGGTGACTTCGATGTCGCCGCGACGAAGAAGCTCGTCGAGAAGTGGTTTGGTTCGTTCCCGGTGAGCGTGAAGCCGGCCAGCGTGACGATTCCGGCGCCGGTGGCCAAGGCTGCGGAGCTGACGGTCGATGATTCATTCGCGAAGCTCCGCCAGATCACGTTCGCGTGGCACTCGCCGGCGATGTTCGCGCCCGGCGATGCCGAGCTCGATTTCGTCGCGACCGCCCTCGGTCGCGAGGGCACGGGCCGGCTCTACAAGGCGCTCGTGTTCGACAAGCAGCTCGCGCAGAGCGTGCGGGCGAACCAGGCTGGCCAGACCTTCTCCGGCACGTTCCAGATCACCGTGGCGCTGCGCACCGGCGCGGATCTCGCGGCGGTCCAGCAGATCGTCCTCGACGAAGTCGCCAAGGTGACGAAAGAGCACCTGACCAAAAAAGAGATGTCGCGCCTGGTGACGGCGCAAGAAGCCACCGCGATCCGCGAGCTCGAGAGCGTGAACGGTCGCGCCAACGTATTGCAGATGTACAACCAGTACCTCGGCGATCCCGACAAGATCACGTTCGACCTCGATCGCTATCGCAAGGCCACGCCCGAGCAAGTGCGCGCGGCGACCGCGGCGTACCTCGGCCCGGCGCACCTCGTGACCGTGGTGACGAAGCCCGCCGAGGCCCCGGCGAAGGCTGGTGCCAAGTGAACCGCCTCGCGCTGATCTTGTTCGTCGCTGCGTGTGGCAGCTCGAAGCCGCAATACACCGTCGCGGCGCCGCCGCCATCGAATGCAGCTGACCCGACTCCGATGAAAGCAGAGGCCCCGATGGCGCCAACCACCCAGACCGCACAACCGCAACACCTCGAGTTCCCGAACGAGGAGTTCCGCACGAAGCAGCCCGCCGCGTCGGCCGTGCGTCCGTTCGCACTTCCGGCGATGAAGCCGTTCACGCTGCCGAACGGCATCAAGGTCTATCTCGTCGAGCAGCACACGCTGCCGATCGTCTCGATGGATCTCAACTTCGACGGTGGCGGGCTCACCGATCCGAAAGAGAAGGACGGCCTCGCGAGCGTGTGCACGAGCATGCTCACCGAGGGCACCGAGAAGCTCGACAAGATCCAGTACAGCGAGGCGCTCGCCGATGTCGCGTCTTCGATCAATGCCTACGCGACGGACGATTCGCAGGGCCTGGGCCTCGCGAGCCTGACCAAGCACCTGCCGACCACGTTCGCGCTGTTCGCCGAGACGCTGCGCTCGCCGGGCCTGCGCCAGAGCGATCTCGATCGCATGGTGAAGCGCCGGATCGAAGCGGTGAAGCAGAGCCGCGGCAATCC
>JAYWCI010000061.1:0-5399 GCA_043780895.1 Kofleriaceae bacterium
ATCGGGACGTCGATATAGACGATGCGCCGATCACTGCCTTCACGACTCAGCCGCCCGCAATTCGGTCGACGCGGCACCGGGCGGTGGCTCGGCGAACAGCTTCTTGCGTTCGACGTCGTGATCGAACAGGTCTGCGTGCCGGCCCCAGTTGACCAAGGTGCGAAACAAGCGGTCCGGGTCTTCGTAGGGTAGGCGCAACGCGAGGCTCGACGTGATTATCTCCTCGTCCACCTCATGGCGATCGGCGCGCGCGAGCATTTCGAGGACGTCCTTGAAGATGTGGAGCTTCACAACCAACTCTCGGAACGACGTCTTGCGCTCGGGTACGCTCAGCTTGAGAAACCGCCGCCCCGAGTCGGTCAAGACCACGTCCTGCTTCGGGGTGTCGACAACATCCAGCAACTCGGCCGCCTTCACCACCGCGAGCACCTTGCCGAACTCGCGGCCGATGTGCTCGACGAGGTCGAACACGTCGTCCTGGCCACCGTGATCGTCGAGCACCTCGAGGAGCCCGATCACCTCGCTCGCGGTGGCGTCTGGTAGCGGCTCCCATGCGGGTTTCTTGCGCGCCACTTCGACGACCGGGTGATCGGGCATCTCGATCTCGGTAATCAGGGCGTGGATCTCGTCGACCAAGCGCTGAAACGCGGGCGAGCGGTAGTCGCGCGGATAGGGCAACGGGTTCTCGAAGATGTGTCGCACGCGGCCCGGCTTCGCGGCCATCACGACGATCCGTGTTGCCATGAACACTACCTCCTTGACGTCGTGGCTCACCATGAAGATGGTCTTGGGGTTCGTCGCCTTGTCGCTCCAGAAGCGGACGACTTCGCCGCGCAATGTTTCTGCTGTGAGCGCGTCGACCTGACTGAACGGCTCGTCCATGCACAGGATCTCGGGCTCCACTGCGAGAGCTCTCGCGATGCCAACGCGCTGCTTCATGCCGCCCGAGAGCTCGCGCGGATACGCGTCCTCGAAGCCAGTGAGGCCGACGAGGTGCACGACCTTCTCCACGGACGCGCGCACGTCGCCGGCCTTCATCCCGCGCGCGAGTAGCGCCTCTCCGATGTTCTCGGCGACGGTGAGCCACGGATACAGCGCGAAGCTCTGGAACACGATCGCGACGCCCGGGTTCAGCGCCGGCAACGGCTTGCCGCGGTACAGCACCGTCCCGCTCTCGGGCTGGATCAATCCGGCCAGTACGCGCATCAACGTGGACTTGCCGCAGCCCGACGGTCCGAGCAGGGCGAGGATCTCCTGCTCGTTCACCGTGAGCGAGACATCTTCGAGCACCTTGACGGTCGCGCCGCTAGGCATCGCGTACGTCTTGGTGACGTGCTGGAGGTCGCAGAGCAGCGCGGGTTTCGACGGGGCTTTCTCGATGGCCATGGCAGATCCTATCGGCCCAGCGCGTACTTGCGCTCGGCGAGATCGTAGAGACGCTTCCAGAACGTCCGGTTGATGAGCACGACGACGATCGCCATCGCGAGCACGCCGGCGGCGAGGAGCGCGAAGCGCCCGCTCTCCGCCGCAGTACTGATCAGGGCCCCGAGGCCCTTCGTGGTTTGCAACTTCCCGCCTGCGCGGATGTATTCGGATACGATGCTGGCGTTCCAGGCGCCGCCCGCCGCCGTGACCCAGCCCGTCACGAGGTGTGGGAATACGCCCGGCAAGAGCACACGCTTCCAGCGCTGCGCGCGGGTGAACCGGTAGACCGTGGCCACCTCGTGCAACTCGTTCGGGATCGACATCGCGCCGGCAATGACGTTGAAAAGGATGTACCACTGGGTCCCGAGCATCATCAGAACGATGGAACCCCACGACAGCGAGATGTCGAACCGCGCGAGCAGGAGCAGCACGATCGGGAACAGCATCGGCGCGGGGAATGACGCGGCGATCTGGACGATGGGCTGGAGGATTCGCGATGTACGAGGGTGCGTGCCGATGTAGATACCCGCGGGAATCGCCCAGATCGATCCGAGTGCGACCGCAAGGGTCGTGCGCCCGAGGGTGTACATGCTCGCAACACCGATCGACGACCAATCGTCGGTGTCGAGCACGGCGAGGAGATGTGCGAGCTTCCAACCGCCCCACGCACACAACGCGATGAACGCGATGAGGGCGATCGAGGCGATCGCTTTGCCGACGCCCGGTGCTCTGCTCCGCTGCTCGCGCGCCACAAGCTTGGCGGCCGGCGCTTCGCGCGAGGTCTGCTTGATCCGATCGCCGTGCTCGCGCACCCAGACATAGAGCCGCGTTCGCCGCATCAACTCGAGGACCCACGACTTCGTGACGGTGGATGCGGCCGTGTCCTCGAACTTGAACTTGTTGGACCACGCGACGAGCGGTCGCCAGAACAACTGGTCGACGATCACGATCATCACGATCATCGCGATCACGGCAGCGACCATCGCGCCGTAGTCGTCGCGATCGATCGCGACGCTCATGTACGCGCCGACGCCTGGCAGTCTAAAATCTTTGTCCCCGAGCCGGAACGCCTCGTTGATGGTGAGGAAGAACCAGCCGCCCGCCATACTCATCATGCCGTTCCACACGAGCCCCACCGTCGAGAACGGGAGCTCGACGCGCTTGAACCGCCGCCACCACCCGAAGCGATAGATCGCCGACGCTTCGATCAGGTCGCTCGGAATCGCGCGCAGCGAGTGATAGAAGCTGAACGTCATGTTCCAGACTTGACCGGTGAAGATCATGAGAACCGCGGCCAGCTCGAGGCCGACGTTGGTGTTCGGGAACAGCGCGGCGAGCGCGAGTACCACGCCGGGCATGAAGCCGAGTACCGGGATGCTCTGCAGGATGTCGAGCAACGGCAGCATCACGCGGTCAGCGCCGCGGACCCGCGCGGCGACGTAGCCATACACGAGGGTAAAGAAGAACGACAGACCGAACGCGGCGAGCCCGCGGCACAACGAGAAAAACGTGTAGCGCGGCAGCGCGCCGATCGAGAGATCGATCTCGAACGACGTGTTGACCGGAGAGCGCCACTGGGTCTCGACCGTGTACAAGCCGTAGAGCAGGAGGATCAGCAGGCCGAATACGAGTAGATCGATCCAACCCCCGCGCCGAGGGATGATCCGGGTCATCGACATCAGCGCGTCCCCGATCCGTGTGGCGGGTCGCTTCGATTCTGGCGTGAGTGGAGACATGGTCATTCTCGCGTTCGGACCTGCGCGGTCACGACGCGCGCGAGCGCGCAAATATGGAAGTGCGAGGATCCAGCGGGTCGTGTGCCCCGAACGCGTGATCGGCGGAGGTGGCCGCCACGATCATGACGGGTCCGAAGGTCTCGCTCGCCTCGCTGTCGAGGTTGGGGGACCGGGCTCTCGCCGTTGCCCCTTCAGACAGCGCCTCTGATTCCTTGTTCGCAGTGTTCCGCGTGATCCGCGGGTTCGAGCTGGAGCGTCACGTGGCCGATCTTGAACCGCTGTTCGATCCGCGAGCAGAGGTCGACGACAAGTGTGGGCGAGCAGGTATCCCAGGGCACGATCAGATGTGCGGTCAGCGCAATCTCGGTCGTGCTCATGGACCAGATGTGAAGATCGTGAACGCCGGTGACACCCTGCGTTGCGCCAAGAAACGCTTCCACGGCATTCGCATCGATGTGGTCCGGGACTGCGTCGAGCAGCAGGTTCATCGCTTCGCGGACCAGCTTCCAGGTCCCGACCAAGATGACCGCGGAGACGACGAGGCTCGTCGCGGGATCGATCCATGACCATCCGGTTTTCCACACGATGACGCCGGCCACCACCACACCAGCTGATACCGCGGCATCTGCGACGAGGTGCAAGAAGGCGGCGCGAATATTCATGTCGCCCTCGCGGCCCTTCGCGAACAACATGGCGGCGAGCACGTTCAGCACGACGCCGATCGCGGCAACGATCGCGACGATGCCGCCGTCTACTGCGGGTGTCTGGGTGAGCCGCTGGATCGCCGCCCAGACCACCCCGCCGATCGCGAACAAGACGAGGCCACCATTCGCGAGTGCGGCGAGGATGGTGGTGCGGCGCAAACCGTACGTGCGTCGTGCGGTCCGTGCGCGTCGAGCCAGCACCATCGCACCCCATGCCATCCCCAGCCCGACCACGTCTCCCATGTTATGGGCGGCATCCGCGAGCAGCGCGGTCGAGTGCGCAGAGAACCCCGCGATGACGCCGACCACGACGAAGGCCAGGTTCAGGAGCATCCCGAGGACGAAGGCGCGCGTCATGCGGTCAGGCGGCGCGTGTTGATGCGCGTCGCCATGATCGTGCCCTGCGTGCCCGTCATGGACGGGCCGCGGAGCCCCATCACCGTGCGGCTTCTCGTCATGAACGTGCCCTGCGTGGCCGTGATCGTGATCCGGATGCTCAGGCATAGAGGTAGCTCTCTTTCGCGCCGCACACGATGCCCGCGAGGAGTAGACGTTTCACGGCACTCCTCCGGCGGCAGCGCTTTCCGCGGTGAGCGTAGATGTACGGCGTCATCGCCGCCTCTTGTGAGGATGCTGGTGGCCCGGCCGCGAGCCTCCGCCCTGTTCGACGTGCGCGAGGCAATCGTGGACGAGGTCACCGACGAAGTGATCGACCACGCGATAGCATGTCGTCCGCCCTTCCTCGCGCGCCGCGACCAGCCGCAGCAAGCGGAGCAACGCTAGCTGGTGGCTCAACGCGGACATCGAGAGGCCGAGCGCACGCGCCAGATCACCAACAGACATCTCCTCGTGCGCCAACGCATGCATGATGCGGATCCGGGTCGGGTTAGCGAGCGCCTGAAAAACCTCGCACGCGTTCTGGACCGCGTCCTCGATCGGCAGACCGGCGGTCGTGAGCTTGATCTTCCGCGCGTCGCGAGCGCGAGGCAAAGCAGGCTTGGCGACCGTCACGACCGACAAGCTAGCAACCGGCGCGCTTATTCGTCGAGTGAAGAGTTGATGATTGTTTCAAGTTACGAAACAAAAAGTCGACGCATGGCGGGCAGCTCATCGAGCTTGCCGATCGGGTCTTCCAGCGTCCGAACAACAGGTCCGTCGGCCATCTTACTCTATACTCGGGTATGGTATGTTGCGCGGATGGGCCATACGGCGCGCGATCGCGAAAAGCTGCTTCTCCGGATCAAGAGGATCCGAGGTCAGGTCGAAGGCATCCAGCGCACGCTCGAAGCCGATGGGGATTGCTTCATCGTTCTCCAAACGGTGGCCGCGTGCCGTGGCGCCTTGACCGGCTTGATGACGGAGATCATCGAAGGGCACGTGCGCGATCACATCCTCGATCCAGCCGAGGAACCCACCGCAGGACAGCGCAAAGCGTCGGAGCAGTTGCTCGAGATCGTCAGGGCGTTCCTCAAGTGACCGACGTGCGCAGCGTCTGGACGAAGCATGGCGAGGCAATCACGACGGCCATCTGCGC
>JAYWCI010000062.1:0-19440 GCA_043780895.1 Kofleriaceae bacterium
ACACAGCGCGGAAAATTCCCTGCTGCCGAACGATGTGGTCGAACGATTTCATGAGCGGCGCGAGCTTCTCGTCTCCCATGTACGGGATGGCGTCGTAGAGGTGAATGCCTTGGTTGAGGAGCGACATGGTGCGCTTCTTCGACGTGTTAGTTTTCATCAGGCGATCGAGTCCACACGCCTCGCCTGCGCCGCCGAGCAGCGTAAGCAACGCCTGCGCAATCGCAGCAAGAAGCAGCAAGCGGTCGCGCCGGTCGGTTGCGCCGATATGCGTCGCCGACAGGCCCATTCCAAATCGAAAGTTCTTCTGGTCGCGAAACGTCTCTTCGATCGTGAACCGTCGGCCATAAAGCTTCACGATCGCGGCTGCCTTGAGCTCGCACAGCGTCGTCGCCAGGCACCAAGCCTCCTTCATCTTCTTGGCGTGCACGACGACGACAGCGGGAACTTCGGCACGTGTGCGGGTGACTCGCGCCCCTCGCAGGATCAGTGCGCGACCGTTTTCGGGCACCCACGCGTTCGCCGTTTTGCGGGTGCCATCGGCGTCCTCGACCTGGATCGCGCCTCGAAAGCGAATCACGAAATCCCAACCAAGGGTCTGCAGGAACCGATACAGCTTCTGATCGCCAAAGCCACGATCCGCCAGCAGCGTGAGCTTCACGTCGGGGGCGACGCAGTCGTGCAGTCGCTCGATCAGCCGGTACTCGTGGTCGTTCCGTTTGTTCTTGAGAGTGGTCTTACTCACTGTCATCCAGATCAACGGCGTCGCCCGCCCGTGGGTGGTGATCAAGTAGCCGGCCAGCGTCGCGTGGTCGTCACCGTCAAACTCTGTCCAGTCGAGCGCGACCACGATCTCCTTGCGCTCTGCGACAACGAACTGCGCCCACGGTCGGAACAGAGTCCACACATCGATGCCCAGGTTCCCTAGCAACCGATCGGTCTGCTTCACCCCGTGCTTCTTATCGTTGTTGGTGATGCGCGCGTATCCACGACCGATCGCATGGATCGACAGCACCGCCGCGTCGACGGTGCCCACGACGCCATTCGCCAACGACAGCACGCGCTTCGCATGAAGATCGCTACCGAAGATCTGGTTGACCGTCTTCGCAACTTCCAGCGGGTCTCGAACGAAATCCGTCATCGATCGGCGAGGCATCATGCTGCCCAAACCGACGCGCGATGCCCGAAATTCCGACTCAGCCAGCAAAAAATCCGGAGCGCTTCCGCGTACCTACGCCGCCAAAATGAGGGGATCCATCAGCCGTGCTGCGTCAACCTCGCTGGTGAGGTTGTCCACAAGGGGCAGCGCGGGCAGCACGGTGAATCATGCGCGCAGCACTCATCAGAGGAGGAGCTGAGGTGATCCGCGAAGGCCGCGCCAGGGATATCAACCTTAGACGAAATACGAGTGGGCGCATGGTGACTCGACTCTGGCCGTTGGGAACCTCAGGCGGATGATGGTGCCGTTCGTTCACGAAGTGCGCGATCAAGTAGCTTGAGAATCGCGTCAATACTTCCAGGTTTGCGGAGGAAATACGGAGTACCCATTCGAGCAGCGATCGCTGGAAGGTCGTCCCTCGCGGACATGAGGAAGATCGGAATGTTCTGCTCTCCGGCGTCGTGCAGGAGCATCTCGTGAGCCATTCCCGGGCCACCCAACACGGGCATGTCGACATCGAGTATGAGCGCATCAGGCAGCGTTGCTGCTCTGAGGACTTGCAGCCCCTCTTCTCCCGTCGCAGCGGTGCGCACTTCGTGTCCCCGGCTTCGCAGCAGGTCTGCGAGCGCGTCTACAAGGTCATTGTCGTCATCGACGAGAAGGAGCTGTGCCACAGCTACATTCTGCCACTTCGGAATTGCAGCAGCGACATGAAGCTACGATGTCGGGTGCAGCCCGGTTACCGGCCGGCGCGACAGCCGCATTACGAAGGTGGTCGTTCCCCCGACGGATTGTCCCTCGAGCGTACCGCCGTGCGAGAGCACGATCTCATGGGCGATGTAGAGGCCGAGCCCGAGATTTCCGGTTGCAGACTTTTCGTGCGGTCGCGCTCGGCGGAATGGCTCGAAGATGAAAGGGAGGACGTCCGCGGGAATGGGATCCCCTTGGTTGCTGACCTCGACCACAATATCCACGTCCTCGGCATGTGCCTTGATGACCACGGCCGTCCCCCGCGTGGCGTACTCGATAGCGTTCCCCACGAGGTTGGAGAGAGCTTCCGCCAAACGGCCGCGGTCCCAGAAACCTGCCACGTCGCCATGAATCTCTTGCTGGATGGTCGCGCCGAATTCATCGGCCACGTGTCGAACGATCTCGCGAATGTCTGTCGGCTTCCGTTCGATCGGCAACCCACCGCCCAGACGAGCGCGCGTGAGATCGAGCAGCTGGGCGATCATCTCGCTCATGCGTTGGTCGCTTCGGATGATGCGCGCGACCGTCTTTGCGTCTTGCTCGTCGAGCTGGCCGCGCTCAAGCAGCATCCCGGCCGCCATGACGATCGACGCGAGCGGGGTACGAAGGTCGTGTCCGAGGATGCCGATAAACCTCTCCCGGAACTCCGCCAGCTCGCGTTCTCGGTTCAATGAATCGACCAGCTGATTCTCGGCCTGCTTACGCTCGGTGATGTCATAAAAGCAATTAATCGCCGACATGATTTCTCCGTGCGCGTTCTTCAGCGGACGGATATTTACGGCGACGGTAACCCGCGACCCGTCGGGCCGCTCGATGATGACTTCTGAATCACGCACTTCGGAGATCGTGCCGCTGAACACGTCGGCCATCGGACACTGCTCGTGGGGCATGAACGTGCCGTCTGGTCGGAACATCTTGAACGAGCCACAAAACCGCTCATCGGTATCCCCGATCGCAGGCGCGCGGCCCCACAGCTCCGCCGCGTGATGGTTGAATTTTAGAATCACCCCCGACGCGTCACAGGAATAGACGGCCACTGGGCACAAGTCGAACAAGGTTCGATAGCGTTCCTCGCTCGCCCGCAGCTCGTTCGTCATCGTCTCGGCCTGCACTCGCGCGGACTCTGCTCGCTCCGTCAGCTCTTGGGCCCGAATCGTTGTGGCGACCATCTGCTCGTTCGCTTCGCGCAAGTCGACGATCAACGTATCGGTGTTGGTTCGCTCGCCGGTCAGTTCGTTGTCGGTGGCTTGGCGCTCGGCCGCGCGAATATTGGTTCGCGATCGCCTCCGCTCCGAGCGCTCGTGCTCAAGCGCGACATCGGAGCTGGATCGCTGGTCCTCGAGAACGGCGCGCGCGCGGTCGAACTCGGAGTCTGCTTGGCTGGTTATTGATTGCGGGTCGCGCTGGCGAGCAGCGTCGTCTCGCGCGGCCTGAGCGATCTCGTCAACACGGTGGCGACCGGTTAGCACCAGCGCGTCCACCTGTTTCTCGTTGGCCTTGCTCTCCTTCGTCTCGTAGTCGTCGGCTTCCGCGCGCTCGATGCGCAGGCTCACGTCGGTCTGGTCTCTTTGTGGGTAACGGTTGCGGACGCCGTCGGCTGTCGAACGGGCGAGGTGCGCGAGCACGTCGATCGGCTTGCCGACCGCAGTCAGGCACCGGATCGTCTCCTCATCCAGCTCCACAGTAATGCTTTGATTTGCCATTGCTCGTTCCCACGCTCATCCCGCGGTGGGACGCCCGGTTAGGAGGCCCTCGAACCCTTGGAGTACCTTGCCAACGGTGATCCCGCCATCGGAAGTGATTTCGTACTCTCTCAGCTCTTTGCTGTGCTGGCTGGAGCGCACCTTGACGACGGACATCGCTCGCTTGAGATGCCCGTCGAGCTCGAGGTAGCGCTGGATGATGATGGCGTCGGTCAGAAACGCGACGCCATACGGGCTGAATCGCAGATCGGTGTACGAGTCTGCTTGCTCGACCGTGGCCATCACCGTGACGCCGAGCCCGGTCAACGCACCCAGCATCCGGTAGAGCGATTCGCGGAAGTCCTCCCGGAACGTCGGCGCGAGCGCGAGCTCCAGGCCCGACAGCGAGTCGATCACCGCGCGTTTCGCGCCGATGCGCTTCACCGCGTCTTGGATCTCCACGAGCGTCTCGTCGATCGAGAGGTCTAGCGGGCGCAGGTAAATGACCTCCAACTGTTTCGCGCGGACCAGCTCTGCGAATTCCTCGCCGCGCGGCGTGGTCTGTAGGTAATCGCTGGGCCGCTTCTCGAAGATGGCCACGATCCCTTTTTCGCCGCGCTTGGCTCCCTCGATGATGAACTGATTGGAGAGCACGGTCTTGCCCGAGCCTGATGGACCGGCGATCAGGACGGAGTAGCCGCTCGGGATGCCGCCGTCGAGCAGCTCGTCCAACCCGGGCACACCGGTCGAGAGCCGATGTTTCAGAGGGTGCTCGGCGATCGTCTCTGCCGGTTTGAGAAGTCGCGGGAACACGCTGAAGCCCACATCCGTGATGCGGGCCATGTGCAGTCCGGGGATCTGCCCTTGGCCGCGCATCTTCACCACGTGCAACTTGCGCACGACGGAGTTGCGCTCGATCGCCTGGTAGAGCCAGATTAGCCCGTCGGCCACGGTGAACACGGCGGTGTCGTGCTCGCCGTCTGCATACTCCCCGATGAGGAACGTGGTCGCTTCGTAGCTCGTGAGCACGAGCGCGAGGCGCTGCATGAAGTCCGTCAGCTCGCGCTCGCCGCCATCCGGATTTGCGGCGAGCGTGCTTCGCACCATGGCTCGAAAGGAATCCACGACGACGATCCCCGGATTCGAATTCTGGATTTCCTGCACGATGGCTTCCAGCACCTTCGCCATCCCTCCGTCGAGCGCCTCCTGCCCGAGGTGGACGAAGCGAACCGTGCCGTCGCCCACTTTAGAAGCGTCGAAGAAGTCGTACTGCTGCTGATAGCGCAGCATCTTGATGGGGGGTTCGCCGATGATGCTGAAGTACACCGCCTTCCGCTCGGGGGTCGCATTCGCGAACATGATCTGATGCGCCATCGTCGTCTTGCCGCCGCCTGGACCACCGGCGATCAGATTGAACGAAAATTCAGGAACCCCGCCGCCGAGGACTTCGTCGAGGCCCGGTACGCCGGTGGTCAACTTGCGAATCGGAACGCGGTCGCTCATGGTTTGGGCTCCATTGGTGCGGTCTCTTTGTTCGTCGGCCATGCGCGGCGCAGGATCTCGGTTGTCAGGCGCTCTCCGATAAAGTTTGTGAGGAGCGCGAAGAAGATTGCAAACAGGGTCACAGCCGACTCGGGTGCGACCGCGGGATCTTGCGCCTGCAAACGTTCGCGCACCTTTGTCGAGCCTTCGGGGGTCGACACGTCAGAGAGTTGGGCGAACTCGCCTTGCGCCAGCTTCGCGCTACGCACGAACAGCATCTGAACGCCCGCGACTCCCACGAGGGGAGCCATGTGCGCATGGAGCTTGTCGTAGACTCGGCCGGCGGCAGTCGTAGCATTGGGGTCTGCGGAACCGGCGGCCGCCTCGAGCGCCAGCAGGCGCCGAGCCAGGTCGACCTGCGCCGGGGTTGATCGGCTCACACGACTGACGCGATCATGGGCCGACGTGTATGCGCCGACAGTATCGATCCTGTGACCGTTACGGAGCGTGCGTCAGATCCAAACACGTTTCTATAAACGCCACTTACGAGCCGGAATCAACCACCAACTCGCGAGAAGAACAAAGTTGATGGGGTCGGGTAACAGGCCGTAAAGATATAATATTATCATGTCTCGCGTTTTCGAGTGGGTGATCCGCCGGTTTGAGGCCTCCATCTAACTAACTGACGCCTCGCCACTGCGAAAACAGGCATCGCGGCGTTCTCATGCCTTGGCAAACCGCCGTCCAATCGCGGAGGCAGCAGGGGCCACGCCGCACCGACATGAGCGCCGAGAACCCGGCGACGTCGCCCCCAGCCCTGAACACTTCGCGTTCGCCAGTTGGTGGCGCAAAATTGGGGCAGCCATCGGATCGGAAGCGAAGTCGAGGTCCCCTGTGACGGTGATGCGCATCCCGACGTGCTGCGCTCAGCGCGATCGGAACGAGGAACGCGAAGCGGATGTACTCGCAGTCGAACACCTCACGCCCACGTGTTAACGGCCCGCGTTTCCGTCATGATCTGACCCTCGACGGCTCACGGCCGCTTGCGGCGTGACCGGCTCGGTTTCGGCGCCCGACGATCTGAATCGAGTCGATGCTTGTCTCGCCCGGACTCGCCGATGATCTCGATGCGATGGCAGTGCTGCGCGAAACATCGACTTGCGTGGTGGTGCGCGCACTGTCGCTGACACGCTAGGGAGCACGGGCACCGACTCGCGGATCCAGGTGTCGAGACGATCCTGGCGTGCCCGAGGCCGAGTTCACCGCGCGCGGCGATCTCCTCACCGGCGGCCGCAGCTACGGCCCGAACGCCCACGCATCGCCGTTCTCAAGGAGCTGCCCGGCGCCGACACTGTCGTCGCACTCCACATCCATCCGGAGATGGCGCTCGATCAGACGCGCGCGATCTCGATCGATGCCCGCAAGGCCGGCTGCGCGCGTCGCGATCATCGTGCGAGCAGGCATCTTCCCGTGGCGGCGCAAGATCTACGGGGTCGCAGACGGCAACGGCATGCGCGCGAATCTTCGGCCCACCGACTCGCTCCAGCTGCTCCTCCACGTCGTCGACGAAGTCGCAGGTCCTGGCAGCGTCGCGCGAGTGGACTGAGCGAGATCGGTGGAATCGTTTCCGCCGAAACGTCCCGATTCGAGCGCGTCGCCGAGATCTGCCGTCACTTCGCGCGACAGATCGCCGCGGCATCGAATCGGATCGCCTCGCGACCCGTGGTGCGCGGACCATGCTCGGTTGTCACCACCAGCATCTGGTCGCGCGTCAGTGCCACACGGCGCCATCGGATGCGGTCGGGCCGATCACGTGAAAGAAGCAAAGCGCCTTGTCTTTCCCGTCGGTCGTGCCCAGGCACGCGACGAGGCTGCGATCGGCCGTCGCGGCGAAGCACAGCTGCGGCAGCGACTGACGTGCAGCGATCCGCGCAAACGTGTCCTTCAGCGTGGCAGGCCCGGCACTCGCCGTGGCAGTCATTGCGATCACGATCGCGGCGATGCGCATCGCCCGAACGGTGTCATGAGAATGAGAATGGGCCGGACGATGCGGCTTTTCGGCGCTGCGAGAGCAGAGAGGCTGAGAGGGCCGCTTGCAGTCCGCATACCGGACGCCATGGCTACACGAGTTGCGGCTGCTCGGCTACGGCGACGCGGAATCGATCGCCACGCTCACGATCCGCGCGGGGCCCAAGCCGAAGTCTCTGTTGCGCGCTCACTGAACGGTCAACGTGCCGCGGACCATGTCCATCCCGCACGCGTAAGCGAGTTTTCCGGCGGTCGGGAATGTTGCCGCGACCTCGACGGGCGTGTTCAGCGGGAGCGCCTTCTCGATCTTCTTGTCACCACCGAGGTTGATCACGACCTCCTTCGCGCACGTCTTGTCGGTCGTGCGGTTGAAGACCAGCGTGACCGGCTTGCCGGCCGGGACCTTGATGTCGTCCGGCTCGAACCCCTTCTCGGTGACGGTGATCTCGAAGCGATTCGCGGCAACGGGCGCCGAGGTCCCGGGCTTGGCCTCCGTGTCCTTGTTGCAAGCGGCAGTGGCGAGGGAGAGCGCGAGCACGACGAGCATCTTCATGGGGTCTCTTTCTTCGGTGGTAGTTCGGTAGTCGCGAGAGGCACGGTCGCCGGCGGGAGGTGTCGGCCCTTCCACACGGCGAAGATCGCCGGGTAGACGAGCAGTTCGAGGATGAACGACGTCACGAGGCCGCCGACCATCGGCGCGGCGATCCGCTTCATCACGTCAGCGCCCGCGCCGGTGCTCCACAGCACCGGCACGAGGCCGATCATCATGGTGAGCACCGTCATCAGCTTGGGCCGGATCCGGTGCGCGGCACCCTCGACGATCGCCTCGCGCAGGTCATCGCGTGTGTGCAGTCGGCCCTCTGCGACCCAGCGACGGTGCGCGAGCGTCAGGTACAGGAGCATCACGACGCCGGTCTCTGCATCGAGCCCCGCGAGCGCGATCATCCCGACCTTCACCGCCTGGCTGACATTGTAGTCGAGCAAGTAGAGGAGCCAGATCGCCCCGACGAGCGAGAACGGCACCGCGAGCAGCACGATCCCGGTCTCGACGAGCGAGCGCGTGTTCAGGAACAGCAGGACGAACACGATCAGGAGCGTGAGCGGCAGGATCACGACGAGCTTCGCGTCCGCGCGCTCGTTGTATTGAAACTGCCCGACCCATGCGATCCGGACGCCCTTCGGGAGCTGGACGTCTCGCGCGATCACGGCGCGCGCGTCATTGACGTAGTCGACGATCGCGCGCGTCGTGTCGAGGAACACGAACCCGACGAGCTTGCCATCCTCGGAGCGGATCATCGGCGGCCCGGTCACCGTCTTGACGTCGGCGACCTCGGAGAGCGGGACCTGCGCACCCGACGGCGTTGGGACGAGCACCTTGTCCAGCACCGACGGATCGTCGCGGTACTCGCGCGCATACCGCACGTTGATCGAGTACCGCTCGCGACCCTCGACCGTCTCGGAGACGTTCATGCCGCCGATCGCGGTCTGGATCACCTCGTTGACGTCGGCCACGGTGAGCCCGAGCCGCGCGGCCTCCTCGCGCTTGACGACCAGATCGATGTAGAAGCCGCCTGTCGATCGATCGGCGAACGCGCTGCGCGTGCCGGGGACCTGGGCCACCGCTTTCTCGATCGCGATGGCGCTGCGCTCGATGTCGTCGATGTTGTCGCCATAGACCTCGACGCCGAGCGGGCTGCGCACACCCGTCGACAGCATCTCGGTGCGCGTCTGGATCGGCATCCAGAAGATGTTCGGCATGCCGGGGAACTGGAGCTTCGCGTCGATCTCGGCGAGCAGGCGATCCCAGGTCATGCCCGCACGCCACTGCTCGCGAGGCTTGAGCACGACGGTGGTCTCCACCATGCCGAGGGGCGCCGGATCGGTTGGCGTCTCGGCCCGCCCGTTCTTGCCGAACACCGACGCGACCTCGGGGAACGCTTTTAACTCGCGGTCCATCTCCTGGAGCACGCGCGATGCCTCGGCAACGGACATCCCCGGCGGCGCCGTGGGCATGTACAGGATCACACCCTCGTTGAGCGGCGGCATGAACTCGCGGCCGAGCCGGAACCACGCGGGCACCGTGAACGCGACGACGAGCAGCGCGCTGACGATGACGGTCCCACGATAGCGCACGACCCAGCGCACGACGGGCGCATAGGCGCGCGTGAGCAGGCGGTTGATCGGATGCCGGTGCTCGCCGAACAGGCGCCCTCGGATAAAGATCGCGGCGAGCGCGGGCGTGAGGGTCACGGCCAGCACGGCTGCGAAGCCCATCGAGTACGTCTTCGTGAACGCCAGCGGCTTGAACAGCCGGCCTTCCGTGCCTTCGAGCGTGAAGATCGGAATGAACGAGACCGTGATGACGAGCAGCGAGAAGAAGATCGACGGCCCTACCTCCTGCATCGCCGCGATGATCGCGTCGACCCTCGGGGTCGTCCGCCCATCGCGTTCCCAGTCCTCCAGCTTCTTGTGGATGTTCTCGATGATGATGATCGAGGCGTCGACCATCGCGCCGATCGCGACCGCGATGCCGCCGAGAGACATGATGTTCGCCGTCAGGCCCTGAAGCCCCATCGGGATGAACGCGAGCAACACCCCGAGCGGCAACGTCAGGATCGGGATCAGCGCGCTGCGCACGTGAAGCAGGAAGATGAAGATGATCAGCGCGACGACGATCATCTCCTCGACGAGCGTCCCGGTCAGCGTCGCGATCGACGCGCGGATCAGCTCGGACCGATCGTAGGTGATCTCGACGTGCACACCCTCCGGCAAGGTCTTCTCGATCTCGGCGAGGCGTGCCTTCACGCCGTCGATGACATCGAGCGCGTTCTCGCCGTAGCGCATGATCACGATGCCGCCGACCACCTCGCCTTCACCGTCGAGCTCCGCCACGCCGCGCCGGATGTCCTGACCGATCGAGACCTCGCCGACATCGCGCACGCGTACGGGCACACCTCCGGGCGTGGTCTTGAGCGGAACCGATTCGAGATCCGCGGTCTTGTGGACATACCCTCGCCCACGGATCACGTGCTCGTGCCCGGCCACCTCGATCACGCTGCCGCCGACGTCCTCGTTCGAGCGCTGCACGGCCATCGCGACGTCGTGGAGCGGGACCTTGAGCGCGAGCAGCTTCGCGGGATCGAGGCTGATCTGATACTGCTTGACCGCGCCGCCAATGGACGCGACCTCGGCCACGCCCTTCACGCTCGATAGCGCGAAGCGGAGGTTCCAGTCCTGGAGCGCGCGCAGTTGCTGGAGATCGTGCTTCCCGGTCCGGTCGACGAGCGCGTACTCGAACACCCATCCAACCCCGGTCGCATCCGGTCCGAGCCGCGGGGTGACGCCCGCCGGCAAGTGCGCTTGCGTTTGATTCAGATATTCGAGCACGCGGCTGCGCGCCCAGTAGATGTCCGTCCCATCGTCGAAGATGACGTAGACGAATGACATCCCGAACATCGACTGACCGCGGACGTACTTCACGCCCGGTGCGGACACGAGCGCGGACGAGATCGGGTACGTGATCTGATCCTCGACGAGATCCGGGCTGCGGCCCATCCACTCGGTGAAGATGATCACCTGCGCATCGGACAGATCCGGGATGGCGTCGAGCGGTGCGCGTCGCAGCGAGAACCAACCCCAGACCGCGAGGCCACCGACGAGCAAGATCGTGATCAGCGGATTGCGCGCGCTGCCGGCGATGATCCAGCCGATCGCGCCTGGCCGTCGCGACTCAGCGGGCATCGCTGCCCCCTTCCGAGAGCACGCCGCCCGAGCGAACGCGGCTCTCTGCCGCGACGAGGAAGTTCCCGGACGTGACGATCGAGTCGCCTACGTTGACCCCGCTCAGCACCTCGACGAGGTCGCCGCTCCGTGCGCCGATCGTGACCTCCTGCGGCTTGAGCCGTCCGTCGCCCAGGTCGACGAACACCAAGCGCCGTGGCCCGGTGTAGACCACCGCCGAGCTGGGGATCTGGATCTTGTCGCCGAGCGGCAGATCGAACGTGACCGTCGCGAACATGTCAGGCTTCAGCTCGATCCCTTTGTTCGGGAGCGCGATCCGCACGCGGCCCGTGCGCGAGGTGGGATCGAGGTACGGATAGACGAACGCGACCTTGCCTTCGAACGTCCGCCCCGGGAGGTACGTGAGCGTGACCGTCGCCGGCTGCCCCTTCGCGATCCGTCCGAGATCCGCCTCGTAAACATCCGCCTCGACCCAGATCTGGTCGAGGTCCGCGATCCGGAACAGTCGCTGACCGGCGGTAACCGCATCCCCATCGACGACGAACTTCTCCATCACGAAGCCGCTGGCCGGAGACCGAAACGGCAGGCGCTCGATCGGCTCACCTTTCGCGACGATGGCGTGGAGCTGATCGTCGTCGAGCCCCCAGAGCTTGAGCTTGGTCTCCGAAGCGCGAACGAGCGCGTCGCTCCGTGTCGCGTCCCCGGCTTCGTGCATGGCGTCGCGGTTGGTGCGGGCGATCAGGTACTCCTGCTGCGCCGCATACAGCTCGGGGCTGTAGAGGGTGAACAGCGTATCTCCCTTGTTGACCCGTTGGCCCGTCGCATTCACGGCGAGCGACGAGACGTAGCCGCCGATCTTGAGCGTGACATCGTGAAGGCGTGTCTCGTCCACCACGAGCCGGCCTTGCGCGCGGATGTCGAGCGTCATCGGGCCGCGCACGACCTTTGCCGTCCGGATCCCGAGCTGGGCGCGGCGGTTCACATCGACTCGCACCACGCCCGTCTGCTGCTCGGTCTGCGAGACCGGCACCAGCGGCATGGAGCAGATCGGACACGTGCCCGGATGATCTGCGTGCACCTGCGGATGCATCGAGCACGTGTAGTACGCGACATCGACCCCACTCCCCGAGACGCTACCGGATCCCGCCGTGACGTCACCCGTGCCGCCGAGCGGCGTGAGCCCGGACGACCCGACGCGCAGCGTGTAGCGAGCGCTCGCAGTTCCGGCGCTGGATGCCACGTGAATCTCGACGGTCCAGCTTCCGCTCATCGGAAGATCGAACGGGATCGAGTAGCGCCCGCCGCCGTTGTCGGTCCCGTCGCCGCCTCCGCGCATCTCCTGCATGCCCCCCATTGCGGGCATCACGTAATCGAGTCGCACGGTCGCGCCCGTGACAGGCGCTCCGGCTGATGTGCTGACCTTGACGCGAGCACGATTGCCCTTCTCGCGTGGTGGATCGGGCTGAACCGCGACTTCGATCGTCAGCGCTCCAGCGCTCACGCGCGAGCCCGACGAGGTCGAGCCGCCTTCGAGGGGCGCCCCCGTGAACCACGCAACGAGGTCGTGCCGGAAGATCAGCGCGACGACCATCAAGATCGCGGCGAGGATCGCCGGGATTGCGTGAATGCGGCGTGCGGGTCCCGGCGTCGACTCGCTCATCGGGCACCTCCCGCGATCCGCCCCAACAGGCGATCGAGCGTCGCGATCCGTCGGTCGAGGTCGGCGCGCGTCTGTTCCACGCGAAGCTCGACGTCGCGGAGCGCATGCTCGGCCATCACGACCGTCGAGAACGGCGTCTGTCCGGTGGTGAACCCCGCGAGACCGGCATCGACGCGCGCGCGGGCGGTCGGAAGCGCTCGCTTCTCGTCGAGCTCGAGATCGGCCCTTGCCTCGACGATCGCACGGCGTGCGACGTCGCGATCTTCGGCGAGCATGTCCGTCACGGACGCGAGCTCGGCCGTGGCCTTGGCTTGCTCGGCCTCGGCACGTTCGACGGACGCGCGCCTGCCGCTGCGCTGGAGCGGAATCTCGACTCCCACGCCGATCATGAAGCGATGCTGCCAATCGCTCCACATCGAGTCATACGAAGCCATCAGCTCCAGATCCGGATAGAAGTCGCGCCTGGAGCCCGCGATCTCCGCCGCGCGAGCGCGGATCCGTGCATCGGCTGCAACGAGCTTCGGATTGCGCGTCGAGCCAGCGCTCGCCTCGACGGCGATCTCCAGCTTCGCCGGTGGTGGCGGAAGCGGCGCGTCAGCCGGTCGCCGCAGCAGCCGGTTGATTCGTGCGGTCGCGGTGCGCTGCTGCGTCTCTAACATCAGCCGTTCGCGGTCGAGCGCGATCAGCTCGGCCTCCGCCTCCAGCGGATCCTGTTGCGATGCCTTGCCCACCGTGTACTGCGCGGTCGCGCTCTTGTGGATGCGCTCGATCAGCTCGTGGTGGTGCGTGTTGACCTCCAGCGCGCGAGCCGCGACGTAGTCGTCATCGAAGGCGTGAACGGTCGCCTCCGCCAGCTCCAGGCGAAGCGTGTCGTAGTCGGCCTCGGCGGCATCGGCGCTCGCGAGCGCGGCATCACCGGCCGCAGCGCGCTTGCCGGGGTACGGCAGCTTCTGGCTCAGCTCGACGCGCTGGCCGAACGGGACGGTCGAGCCGATGCTGAACGGCGCGGCCTCGTAGGTCAGCCGCGGATCCTCGAACGTGACAGCCGACGGGTACGCCGCAACCGCAACGCGCCAGGTGGCCCGTGCCGCGTCGAGGTCGGGATTCCGCGCGAGGACCGTGGCGACGAGCTGCGCGCGGTCGAGCGACGTCGGCCCGAGCACGACCTCATCGACAAGTTGCGCAGGTCGGTCACGGTCGATCCGTCCGAGCGTCGCGATCATCGCGTCGTGGTCGCGCATGCCCGCCCCGCCGGCACATGCCGGCACGACGACGATCAACAAGATGGGAAAACAGCTGCGCATGGGATCACTCCTGCCCGCACGGGCGAGAACTCACCGCGCATCGGCGCGGCAAACGAGTGGCTCGATCAACGATGTCGAGAGCCAGCGATCAGAGCAGCAGCGAACAGAACCGAGCGAACAACGATTCGGGTGGCCCGCGCTGCGGGCGCGCATAGTCGAGCGTCGCGATACGTACAGGTGCCTCGATCGGCGCGGTCGCGATGGCTACAGTCACCATCGTGGGTGCCAGGTCGACCGCGATCGGAGACACCGCGCGCTCCGCTGGTTCGTACGGCGCGAGCTGCGTCACGGAACAGCAGCAAGCGGCGCGGATCGCGGCGTTCGATGCGGGCGCCTTGTGGTGCTTCGCGTCAGGCGGACAGCAACACGAGGAGCGCGTCTCGCCATCATGCGCGCAGCGGTACCAGGTCGAAGCGCGCGCCACGGAAGGCACGAACAGGACCAGAGCGAGCAGAATGAGGACGACGCGACGCAAGGGCTTGACCTTACGGGTTACCGGGGGGTGTCGCAATGCCTTTCACTGCGCCACCGGCAGCGCAGTTGTCATCGTCGCAGCAATCCTTGCCCCGCCACGCCTCGCGCCCCTCGGAGACAATGAATCACGTCAGGGCGACGGCGGCGATCGGATCCGCCCACCACCAGCCGAGCAGCGCGACGCTGGTGGCTGCGCCGGCAGCGATCAGCGCGAGCGCGTCCTCGACCAGGTTCCAGCCGACGGTGACGCATTCGAGGCGCAGCGCGCGAGGTACCTGGGCGCTCATCAGACGGACCCGACCACGGCTTGTTCGCAGTCGTCGCCGTGCGCAACGGGTTCGAGTTGGATCGTGCAATGACCGATCTTGAACTTGTGTTCCATGTCCTTCGCGACGTCCGCGAGCATCCGCGGCGAGCACTTCTCCCATGGCGCGACCAGGTGCGCCGTCATCGCGACCTCGGTCGTGCTCATCGACCAGATATGCAGGTCATGCACGCCCGTGACGTGCGGAAGTGCAGCGAGGTACTGCTCGACCGCCACAGGGTCGATGTGTGGAGGCACTGCATCGAGGAGCAGGTCCATCGCCTCCCGCACGAGCCGCCACGTACCGCGCAAGATGATCAGCGAGATCACGAGGCTCGCCACCGGATCAATCCAGGCCCAGCCAGTGCGCCACACGATGACACCCGACACCACGACGCCAGCCGAGACCGCGGCATCGGCGACGAGATGAAGGAACGCACCGCGGATGTTGATGTCTCCCTTTCGGCCCTTCGCGAACATCAGCGCCGCGGCCGCATTGAGCACGACGCCGATCGCAGCCACGATCGCGACGATCGCACCATCGACGGCCGTCGGAGCATCGAGCCGTTGGACCGCCGCCCACACGACGCCGCCGATCGCGAACAGCACGAGCCCTCCGTTCGCGAGCGCCGCAAAGATCGTGGTCCGGCGAAGGCCATACGTTCGACGCTGGGTGACCGCGCGCTTCGCGAGCACGGTCGCGCCCCAGGCCGCGCTCAGCCCGAGCACGTCGCCCATGTTATGAGCGGCATCGGCGAGGAGGGCAGTCGAATGCGCCGCGATGCCGGCGATGATGCCGACTACCACGAAGATCAGGTTCAACAGGATCCCGACCCCGAACGCCAGGTTCATCCGATCGGGCGGCGCATGACTGTGTCCCCCGCCGCCGTGATCATGACCGCCGTGATCGTGATCCGGCTTCGCGCGAGGCTGCGGCACTGACTTCGGGTCGTGCGCGTGTGCGCCGTCGTGATCGTGGTCGTGCGATTCGCTCATGACTTCACCATTGTCGAGGTAGAGCCCGTCGGGCGCGCCCACGCGGCCCAGCGTGCCGAGAAACAGTCCGAGCATGTCGGCCTCGCGCTCGGTGTGGTGTGCTTCGAGCGCGACCACGTATCCTGAGGCATCGTCCATCAGCGCGTGGATCCGGAGCGGACGAGGACTCGTTCAGCATAGGCGTGGGGATTATGACCGACTGGCGACTGCTGGCCGAGCGCGCTGCGTTCGATCGCTTCGTGCCGTGCCCGAGGCGCTGCGACCTCCCGCTATCGTTCCAGAAAATCCGCAGCATCGTCGATGCGCGACGCAGCCGAGTCGCTGCGGGCAAAGCGATCCGAGCCGCGATCCGAGCCGCGATCGCTCGCTGCGGGACGACTCGCCGCATGGTCTCTACTTGCTCGGTTATCACCGAACCTGACAATAAATCGCGATCAGAAGTGAACCGAGAGGCCGAGCGAAAGATCCGCGACATAACCGGCGTGCGACAGCGCGTGGCCAGCCTCGAGTATGAGGCGTGCCCTGACTCTCGGACCACCTGCATCCCCGCCAACACGCACGAATCCACCCGGAGCGGTGTAGTCGACGCCGGTGTGGACCGGATCGTACACTTGCGTGATGTGGATGGCCGCGGCGTCGACGGCGACCGTGCCACACACCACGTCGGCGCAAACGCGGCCCTCGAGGCCGGCTTGTGCCGCGAGGTAATCGCCGTGGTAGCGGTCGAAGCTGGCAGCGGTTCCAGCTCCCAGCGCTCCGTGCAACCACACGTGTCCGGTCACGCGGCGCCCGAACTCGAGCCCCGCGCCTGTGATCAGCATGCTGGCGATACCGGGAAGCTCCTCGTATCCGAGGATCACCTTTCCATCGACGTAGTTGTCGCGCTCCGATGGACCGGCGTACGCGGCGGTGGAGACAACGCAGACCATGATCGCAATCGAACGTGACATGCGTCGTAGCCTACGAACCGCCGTCGAGCGCGCGCACAAATATAATCGGCACGTGATGCGCCGTGAAGACAACGACGGGTCGATAGGCCAGAGCGGCGCAGCTCGCGATCGCGTGGCACGCGCCAAAGAGCCGCTGCAGGCATCGCGCTCGTGCCGGTGGTCGGCGCTCGCACGCGCGTCCAGCTCGACGACGCGCTCGGCGCGCTGAGCATCACGCTGTCGGCCGACGATCTCGCGCAGCTCGAGCGCGCGGTGCCGGCCGAGGCTGTCGCGGGCGCGCGGTATCCCGAGGCGATGCTGGCCGGCAGACAGCGAGCGCTGAGCGACGACAGAGTAACGAAGCTGGAACGCACGCGAGCAGAGGCTGGACGCTCGTTCCCTGCTGTGAACAAATCTTTCTGCTCGGTCGGCGCTAGTGGTGCTCGGCGCAGTAGCCGGCGAGCTCGCCGATCGCAGCAAAGTACTTGTGCATGTTGTCGTCGAGCGCGGCCTCGGCTGCCTTGTCGGTCGCCTTGGCGCCAAGCAGATTCTCGCGCTCGGTCAGTGCGGCGGCGATCGCGACAGCGCGGTCGCGGACGCCGGGCACCGTGATGGCGGCGCGACTGGTCTCCCACGATGCGAGCGACTTCGAGACCAGCGCGACCTGCGCGTCTCGTTCGGCTTCGTTGTAGGGAGGGCGGAGGGTACCGAGCCCGAGGTCGCGGACGGCCGCTTCGCACTGGCTCTGCGTCGACGCTGAGGGCGCCGTTTTGCTGCCGCCACCGCACGCCGCCAGCAGCGTGATCGACAAGACGAGAGCTTGGCGCACGAGCATCGCGCCGGGTCTTCGAGAATGCTCGTCTTGTGACATCCAGCGAGCTTCCCATGAAGGATGGAGTGGATCCACGACAAGAGTGCGCCGTTCTACAAGAAGGCGAGCGGGTGCTCGCCCGCCGAGACGACGGTAAGTCCGGCGATCCTGGCGCGTCGCTCCACACCTGCGCGGTCGCGCTCCAGGTCCGCGCGGTATGACCAGTTGCCGATCACCAGATCGCCACCGGAGACGAGCACCCGTGCAGCCTCGTGCATGTGGGTCTCGACCAGCGGCATCCCCGCCTGGACGAGGTAGGGGAACGTGTCGATGGCGTGGACGAGATCGAAGCGGGCGTCGGGGTAGGCGCGAAGGCTGTTGCCCGCGGTGACAGCGAGCGTGACGTTCGCGAGACCGGCGCAGCGACGACGCGCCGCTTCGATCACGATCGGCACCTGGCGCGATGGCGCCTCCGGTTGCTCGACGTCGAGCACGCAGCGCGCGACATCCTCCACGAGCTTCGCGCGTCCGGCCGCTCGCACGTGCAGGTGGGCGAGACCGCCCCCGTCCACGAAGCGATCACCTACCTCGCCAACCACCACGGCAAGATGAACTACGCCGCCCTCCGCGCCGCAGGATTGCTGATCGGCAGCGGCAACACGGAGGCGACGTGCAAGACACTCGTCGACGTCCGAATGAAGCGCGCCGGCTCACGCTGGAACATCAAAACCGCTCGGCACGTCGTGCACCTCCGCGCGCTCGCCACCAGCGACCGGTGGAGCGACGCCATGGCGCTCACGCTGCGAAAGTCGGTCCGGGTCGCTGCGGTCGCGGCGTGATCAGGATGGATCACACCCCTCAGTTCGGGATCGCGGCCTTGTCGAGGATGAAGACCGCGCCGTTGGTCGCGTCGAGGACCTGATCCTCGATCTGCTCGCCATCCGCCTTCTGTTCGCCTTCCTCGAAGGTGAGCTTGATCGCGGACCCGTCGAGCATCGTCACGGTCGCCGCCTTGTGTGCGGTCAGCGAGGCCTTCGTGGTCACCCCCTTGGCGACGTAGTGCTTGTAGATCCGGAGGCAGTGCCCCTTGTCTGCAGTTAGCTGCTTGAGCTCCCGCGATCTCAGCTGGAGGGCGTAATCGTTGGGCGCGACCAGCGTGAACGGGCCACCGGTCGCGAGCTCGTTCTCCATGCCTGCTGCGGCCACGACCTTGAGAAAATCTTTGAACCGGCGCTCGGCCTTGAGCGCCGCGACCAGGTTGATCGTGCCGAGCGGCGCATCACTACCCGCCGGTGGTCGCGGCTGCGTTGACGTGGGCGTTGGCACCGGTGCGGACGTGCCGCTCGGGTCAGCGGTGGGCGCGGTCGTTCCGGAGTCCTCTGGGGTCGCGCCAACTCTATCGTTAAAGTCGGAAGCCAACTTCAGCACCTCATCGCTGAGTTCCTGGCTGCCTGGATACCTCTCCCAGTCGTCGAGGTCCCAGTCGTATTGCGCACCGGTACTCTCGTTCGACTTGCGGCAGGCGTGGCCACCGATCGGGTAGCTGAGCGCAGAGAACCCGACGAAGCCCACGGCACTGCCGATGTATATGTACTTTTGCTGGTCGTCGCTAAAGTTCCTGGAGAACAGAAGAGGAATGAGCGCTGCTGCGGCAGAGGCAAGCGCGATGGTCGACGGCACGATCGAGACTCCGCACGAGCTTTTGAGTTGCTGCACCTGCTCGATCACCTTCGTCCAGTTTGGATCCGTCAGCTCGCGTAGCTCCGCGTAGGTCAGGTTATGCCCGCCGTACGAGAATTGCGTGTGCTCGATGCTCATCCAATTCGTGAGCTTGTCGCGATGCATTTCGCAGTGGCCATCCTTAGCGTCGGAGTCCGAGCAAGCCGCGAAGAACGTCTTGACCTCCCGAGTCTTGATCTCGATCGGCTGTCCTGCGACGGCAAGCACGCCGTGATGCATCGGCGGCATCTTCGTCGGGTAGATGTAGTAGCAGCCAGTCAACACGCAGAACGCGCAACCAACAAACCGGAACGTGTCAACGCGTTTGAGACAGCGGGTCTAGGAATTCTATGACGCGAGCGCGGTGATCATCGGCGTGACACGGTCCTCGATCGCGGGCAGCA